>NZ_JBIARX010000012.1:0-203339 GCF_042890265.1 Streptomyces sp. NPDC002209
CCCGAGTACGTCCAGTACTCGGGCGCCCCTCCGCCTTGCGATGCACGGCACCGGACGACGCGGGCTTGACCGGCAAGATCCGAAAGAGACGACCTAGGAGCGTCCGTCAGAACTCCACGAGGAGTTCTTCCAGACCGCGGATGACGTACCCGTCCCGCCACCGAGGCTCCCGTACGAGCTTCAGGGGCGGGACCCCGTCTGCCAGCAGGGCCCCGAACGAGGCGGTCAGCTCGCGGCGCGCGAGCGGAGCACCCAGGCAGTAGTGGATCCCGGCCCCGAAGCTCAGATGCGGATTGTCGGCCCGTGCGAGGTCCAGGGCGTCGGGGTCGTCGAACCGGGCGGGATCCCGGTTGGCGGACCCGAAGAGCAGCGCGACCTCGGCTCCGCGGGGGACGACCGTGTCGCCGATCCGGATGTCGTCCAGCACCCACCGCTCGAACATCTGCAGGGGAGTGTCGTAGCGCATCAGTTCATCCACAGCTGTGGACAACTTTTCGGAATCGAGCGAGGCCCGCTGCTCGGGATGCCGGAAGAGGGTCCACCAGCCGTTGACGGTGGTGTTCACGGTCGCCTCGTGGCCGGCGTTCAGCAGCAGCACGCAGGTGGAGATCATCTCCTGCTCGCTGAGCCGGCCCTCCTCGTCGTGGGCGGCGATGAGACCGGAGATCAAATCCTCGCCGGGCTCCTTGCGCCGCTCCGCGATCAGCTCGCGCAGATAGGCGCTGAACTCCACGCTCGCCCGCACCGCCCGCTGCGCGGTCTCCTCGTCCGGCCGGAGCTCGTACATCCCGCAGATGTCCGCCGACCAGGGCCGCAGCAGCGCCCGGTCCGCCTCGGGCACCCCGAGCAGCTCGGCGATCACCGCCACGGGCAACGGCTCGGCGACGACGGTCAGCAGGTCCCCGCCCCCGTCGGCGAGGAGCTGCCCGACCAGCTCCCGGGCGAGCCGGTCCACCGCGGGTGCGAGCTGCTCCACGGTGCGCGGGGTGAACGCCTTGGACACCAGCCGCCGCACGCGTGCATGGGCGGGATCCTCCAGGTCCAGCAGGCCGTGCCCGTTGAGGACGTGGAAGGGCTCGTGCTCCGGGGGCGGGGCCTCGCGCCCGAACTCCTCGTGCGAGAACCGGTGGAGGTAGGTCCGGCCCAGCCGGCGGTCGCGCAGCAGCGCGCTCACATCGGCGTGGTGCGGCACCAGCCACTGCCCGGTGGCCTCGAACCACAGGGCACGGCCCTGCTCGCGCAGCTCCCGGTAGGCGGGGTACGGATCGGCGACGAACGCGGCGTCCCACGGATCAAAGCCCATCCCCGAAGCCTAGTGCCGTGACCGGGTGTGACGCATCGTCATGCCGCTCACGACGGAGTCACCAGACGGGTCTCGTAGGCGAAGACCGCGGCCTGGGTACGGTCGCGCAGGCCCAGTTTCACCAGGATCCGGCTCACGTGCGTCTTGATCGTGGACTCCGCGACGATGAGCCGGTCCGCTATCTCCGCGTTGGACAGCCCCTGCGCGATCAGCACCAGCACCTCCGTCTCCCGCTCCGTCAGCTCCCCGACCCCTGCCGGATCCGCGAGCTTCGGCGGGGTCGAGAGCTTGGAGAACTCCAGGATCAGCCGCTTGGTGACCGTGGGCGCCAGCAGCGCCTCACCGGACGCCACCACCCGCACCCCGTCGGCCAGCTGCCGGGCCGAGGCGTCCTTGAGCAGGAACCCGGAGGCCCCGGCCCGCAGGGCCTGGTACACGTACTCGTCGAGGTCGAAGGTCGTCAGGACCAGCACCTTCGCGTCCGTGTCCGAGGCCACGATCTCCCGTGTCGCCTCCAGCCCGTTCATCACCGGCATCCGGATGTCCATCAGCACCACGTCCGGCCGCAGCGCCGCGACCTGGGCAATGGCCTCGCGGCCGTCCACCGCCTCGCCGACCACCTCGATGCCGTCCATCGCGTTCAGCAGGACGGAGAAGCCCTCCCGGACCATCATCTGGTCGTCGACGATGAGGACCCTGATCGTCATGCCGACTTCCCCGATTCCTGTCCCGACCCCTGCGCCGGCTCCTGCGCCCCGTTCTGCCGCCCGCGCACCGGTATGAACACCGCCACCTCGTACCCGCCCGCCGCGGTCTCCCCGGCCGTCATCTCCCCCTCCAGCATGGCCACCCGCTCCTGCATCCCGGTGATGCCGTGCCCGGCGCCCGGCGAGGGCCGCACGTCCCCGGTGGCCACCGCATTGACGACCCGTATGCCCAACCCGCCCAGCACGTACGAGACCTCGACGGAGGCCGCCGCCCCCGGCGCATGGCGCAAGGTGTTGCTCAGCGCCTCCTGGATGATCCGGTACGCCGACAGCTCGACGCCCGGCGGCAGCTCCCGCACCGCACCCGTGACCGTCTTCTCCACGCTGAGCCCGGCCTCCCGCACATTGGCCAGCAGTCCGTCCAGCGAGGCCAGCGTCGGCTGCGGGGCGTCCGGCGCCTCGTAGTCCGCGGAGCGCACCACACCCAGCACCCGGCGCAGCTCCGTCAGCGCCGCCACCGCGTTCTCCCGGATGGTGACGAACGCCGCCTCCAGCTCCGGCGGCGGATTCTTCACCCGGTACGGCGCGGCCTCCGCCTGGATCGCCACCACCGACATGTGGTGGGCCACCACGTCGTGCAGCTCCCGCGCGATCGTCGTCCGCTCCTCCAACAGCGTCCGCCGGTCCCGCTCGACGGCCGTCACCTCCTGCTGCGCGCTGACCACCTGCTCCGCCTCCCGGCGGATGTTGCGGACCGTGACCACCAGCAGGGAAACCGCCAGGAGGAAGGCCATGGGCATGATTTCGACGGGCTCCCCCCGGCCGAGCACGGCCGGTACCGCGAGCCCGACCCCCAGGGTGATCACCCACATCCAGCCGGCCGCCCGGGGCCTGGTCCGCATCGCCGCGATGGTCACCGTGACGAAGTACGAGGCGAAGGCACCCGGCGACCAGGGCCACACGTCGTTGCTGGAGCCGACCACCGCGAGCACCCCGGTGGCGGCCCCGGCCGCCCAGAACGCCCCCACGGGCCGCACCAGGGTCATCAGCACCGGCGTGGCCGCGATCAGCCCCATGATGAGCGAGTTGCTCGGTGCGGTGAACTCGCCGGTGTCGGTGGCCGTGAGCATCGCCACGAGGAACGCCAGGAAACCCACGACCGCATGCGGCAGATGGGCCAGCGTCGGCCGTATCCGCTCCGGCAGCCGCCGCGTCACCGGCCCGTCGGTGCGCATCGGCGCCAGCGGCCGGTACGCGAGGGCGTCCGTGATCAGATCCCGGCGCACGCTCTGCACCAGGCCGGAGGCCATCCGGAACTCGGGTGTCCGGGGGGTCGCCCGGGAGGTCGTCTCGCTCATGCACACACCGTAGGTCTGCCGCCCCCTCGTCCGCGTCGCCGCTGAAGGGGATATCCCGGCCTCCCTCTCAGGTACTACACGGGTTCCTCAGTACCCCGTCGGACGGACCAGCCCGGTCTCGTACGCGAACACCGCAGCCTGGGTGCGGTCCCGCAGGCCCAGCTTCACGAGGATCCGCCCCACATGGGTCTTCACGGTCTGCTCGGCCACCACCAGGTGCGCGGCGATCTCCGCGTTGGACAGGCCCTGGGCGATCAGCGACAGCACCTCGGTCTCCCGCTCGGTCAGCTCGTCGATCCTCGCCTTCGAGGGCGCCCTCGGCGCCCCCATCCGGGAGAACTCCGTGATCAGCCGCTTGGTGATGTTCGGCGAGAGCAGCGCCTCGCCGGCCGCCACCACCCGGACCGCCTCCGCGAGCTGGTCGGCCGACGCATCCTTCAGGAGGAACCCGGAGGCCCCGGCGCGCAGCGCCTCGTACACGTACTCGTCGAGGTCGAAGGTGGTCAGCACCAGCACCTTGACCGTGGCGTCCGGAGCGGCGGTGATGACGGAGGTGGCCTCGATGCCACCCATCCCGGGCATGCGGATGTCCATCAGGACCACGTCCGGGCCGAGTTCTGCCACCTTCGCCACCGCGTCGGCGCCGTCCACGGCCTGGCCGACGACCTCGATGTCGGGCTGGGCGTTGAGGAGGACGGTGAAGCCCTGCCGGACCATCATCTGGTCGTCGGCGATCATCACCCTGATCGGGTCGGCCGGAGTGCTCATGCTTCCTCTTCGTCCTTCTTCGTCCCGGGATCCATGGGGAGCACGGCGCTCACCTCGTACCCGCCGCCGGGCCGTGGACCGGCGGCGAGCTCGCCCCCCAGCATGCCCGCCCGCTCCCGCATCCCCAGCAGCCCGTGCCCGGTCCCGTGCGAGGGCGGGGCCGGCCGGGTCGGAGCGCTGTTGGCGATGCACAGGTGCAGCTCCCGCGGCCCGTACGCGATGCCGACCTCCACCCGCGAACCGGGCGCATGGCGCAGACAGTTGCTCAGCGCCTCCTGCACGATCCGGTACGCGGTGAGTTCGACGCCCGGGGCGAGCGGCCGCCGGATGCCCGCGATCTCGGTGGTGACGTCCAGCCCGGCACCGCGCACGTTGTCCACGAGGCCGTCCAGTTCGGCGAGGGTGGGCTGCGGATGGTGAAGGTTCGCCGGATCGTCCGGCTGCTCGGAACGCAGTACGCCCAGCACCCGGCGCAGCTCCGTCAGGGCATCCAGGGCGTTCCCCCGGATGCCGGCCAGGTTCTCCTTGAGCTCCTCGGAGGGGTTGTCCACCAGGTGCGGGGCGACCTGCGCCTGGATGGAGATCACCGACATGTGGTGGGCGACGACGTCGTGCAGCTCGCGGGCGATCCGGTTGCGCTCCTCCAGCAGGGTGCGCTGGGCCCGCTCCTCCTCGGTGAGCGTCTCCTGCTCGACGAGCTGGCCGCGGGCCAGGCGGGTGGCCCGCAGGGCGTACCCGAGCAGGCCCACGAACCCGTAGAGGAGGAGCGCCACCAGGACGCTGCTCTGGCCGTGCTCCGGCTTCCAGAACACCTCGGCCAGACCGGTGAGGACGACGGGGACACCGACGACCGCGACGGTCACCCGCGGCGGCACGCGCAGGGCGACCAGCAGCAGCACCGGTGCGAAGGCGATCAGCCCTCCGCCCGTCCAGGGCCAGGTCTGTCCCGCACCGACGTCGGCGTGGATCAGCCAGGCGCTCAGCCCGCCTGCCAGCAGACCGAGCCACCAGCCGGCGATCGGCCGGAACATCGCGAGCATGATGGAGGCGCCGGTCAGGAGCGCCGCCACCAGCGGTGGACCGCCGGTGACGTCGTAGTGGTCGCCCAGCTGCTCCGTGGTGAGGAAGCCGAAGAAGAGGGCGGCATAGCCGACCGCGACGTGCGGCAGCCGGTTCAGCCAACGCGGCCGGGACATCTTGGGCAGCGGGTCCCACTCCAGGGTGAGCAGGTCCTGACCCACGGCTCGCAGCAACCCGCCCCGAGGCGCGGGGACTCGGCCGGGCTGCGGGTCCCGCGCCAGGGCTTTGACCGCGCCCGGACCGAGGCCCTGTCCTGCGGACTCGGCCGACGGCTCGCTGTGCTCGTTCACGCCGTCCACCCTAGGCATGGTGGATCACCTCGTCGGGTGCCATCCGGGCGCGGGGCGCCGTCCGGGAGGCCGTGACCGGGCGGGAGGGTGTGGTCCGCTTCGGCCGCCTGGTCTGCTCGTACGTGCGAAACGCGGCCCAGCAGACGCCCAGCGCGGCGGCGAACACCGGCAGCCACAGCAGCCGGGCGGCCATCCACTGCGCGGAGTCGGGCACGGTGTGCAGTCCGGGCAGATCGGCGGGGGCCAGCAGCCCGAGGGCGGTGACGGCCATCATCGCGGTCTGGTGCCACAGGAAGATGGTCATCGCGGACAGGTTCACCAGGGCCACCTTCGCCCAGGCCCGGGGCCGGCGCACGGCCCGCTCCAGCGGCCCGCGGAGCAGCAGGGCCAGCCCGCACTGGGCCAGGCCGAACGCGACGGCGGCCAGCGTCGGCGGGTTCAGGTTCGATATCGGGGCCCCGGGGACACCGACCATGGACGCCGGATACCCGCCCCACACAAGGAGCCCGAAGGTGGCGGCCGCGCCCCCGGCCACCAGCAGCGCGGCCGGGGTGCGCCGGGCGAACGCCCCGCGGGACCAGGCGGCGCCCAGGGTGTATGGGACGAGCCAGCCGGCGGCCACGTTGACCCAGCCGATCCACTCGGGCCCGCCGAGGCCGAACCGCCACACGTCCACGCCCGCCACCACCGCCAGCGGCCACAGCGGATTGAGCCGGGCCACGAGCGGGGTGGCGGCGGTGAGCACGGCGAAGACGAGGAGGAACCAGAGGGGGGAGAGGACGAGCTTGACCAGGGTCTGGACGGTGCCCAGTTCGGCCCCGCCGAGCAGCATCCCGCCCGCCGTGACGGCCCAGAGGGCGAGCACCGCGGCGACCGGCCGGAACAGCCGCGACAGCCGCTGCCCGACCCACGCCCCGTACGGGATCCCCCGCTCGCGGGCCGAGGCGTGGCCGCGGGCGGCCACATGGCCGCCGACCAGGAAGAACACGGCCAGCGTCTGGAACAGCCAGGACACCGGCGCCAGCCAGGGCATATGGGCCAGTGGACTCGTGGTGCTCAGGCCGCCGTCGGCGGTGGTCAGGGCGGTCACCAGCCAGTGGCCCAACACCACGCCGAGGATGGCGAAGGCCCGCAGCGCATCCACCGTCCGGTCCCGGTCGGGCGGTGTGGCGGCGTCGATGCGGTCCGCGAGGACGGACCAGCGGGCGCGGAGCTTACGCACGGGGTGCCTCCGGGGTGGTCGGGGCGGTGGTGGCCAGGGCGATTCGGGTCAGGCTGTCGAGGGACGCGGTGCCGGGCTTGAGGTAGTCGCTGTGCCCGCCGGGGCCGGCGTCGAAGGGCCGGGCTCCGAAGGCGGGGTCGACGGGGTCGGTGCCGAAGCCGATCCCGCCCAGGCGGACATGGGGGACATGGCCGATCCAGTCGGCGCCGCCCCGCCCGGCCCAGACCCGGGCGCCGGTCGGCAGCTCGGCGGCGGTTGCGGCGCCCGTGCCCGGACTGCCGAACAGGGCGATGTCGGTGACCTGGGGGCCGGTGCCGGTCCGGGCGCACACCACGGAGCCGTACGAGTGGCACAGCAGCGAGAGCCGGGCACCGGGAGCGGCGGCCTGCCCCAAGCGCTCGAGGAAGGGCCCCAGTTCGGCGGCGGCCGCATCCGCCCGGTCCGCGGTCAGGACGGTCGCGCTGACCGTGCCGGGGGTGTCGTACCCGAGCCAGGCGACCACGGCGGAGCGCGGGTGCTCGGCCCGCAGGCGCTGCTGCAGGGCGACCGCCCCGGCACGGAACCTCTGGTAGGTGTCCAGCGTGGTGTCGGAGCCGGGCACCAGGACGGCGACCCGGTCGGCGCTCTCCAGATCGCCGATCACCTCGACGGCCCGCCCCTTGCCGCGGCCGTCGAAGGCGAGGAACCGGGCCGCCCCGTCGGCCTCCATGGCGCGCAGCTTCGCGGCACGGCCCGTGCGGCCGGCGTCCTGCGCCATGCGGGCCGCCTCCGCGAGGTTGGCGCGGTTGGCGGCGTACCGGTCCGGGAGCGCGGTGCGTTCGGCGAAGGCGACGGGCGCGGGTGCGGGGACGTCGGGAGAGGCGGCGGCGGACACGGGCAGCACGACGGCCGCGGCGACGAGGCCGGCCAGCAGGGTGCGACGCAGACGGCCGCGGGGGCGTCCGGCGCGGCCGCCTTCGGGGCGGCCTGCTGTGCGTCCTGAGAGGCGTCCTGAGAGGCGTCCTTCGAGGCGGGTCATGGCGGGTCCCTGTTCCTTCGCTCGATCCGGAGGGGCTGAACGCGCGAGGGGCTGACCCCGCGTCTTCTCCGGTTCCGAAGTTAGGAATTGAGGGGCATCGTCGGCGTCCCGCTGGGGAGCGGCCTTTGCGCATGGCTCTCAGGTATGACAGGGGAAACCTGAGAGCCACGCGCGCAGCGGGCGGTCATCCCCCGGCAGCCATCCCGCAGATGGTCGACTAGGGTCCCGGGATGACCAACGGCAACAACGGCAACAACGGCAACAACGGCACCAACGGCACCAACGGCAACAACGGGAACCGCAGCGCCGGTGGCCCCGCCGACTGGCGGGGCGACCGCATAGGCAGCGCGCACCGGGGCGAGAACCCGACCGTCCTGCGCCGCCTCGACCAGGGATTCGCCGTGATCGGCGACCGGCAGTTCCTCCCCGGGTACACGGTGCTGCTGACCGACGATCCCTCGGTGACCCGGCTCTCGGACCTGCCCCGGGCGCGCAGGACGGCATACCTCGCCGACATGGACCGGCTCGCCGAAGCGGTCGAACGGGCCTGCCGCCGGCTCGACCCGGCCTTCCGCCGGGTGAACATCGAGATCCTGGGCAACACCGACCCGTACCTCCACGCCCACATCTGGCCGCGCTACGCGTGGGAGCCCGCCGACATGGTCCGGATGCCGGTGTGGCTGTACCAGCAGGAGGAGTACTGGAGGGGGAGCCGGTACCAGCTGGCGGACCGGCACGACGCGCTGCGCGTCGCCATCGGGGAGGAGCTGGATCGGCTGGCCGGCAGCTGACGCCCCCAAGGTGCGCGGGCCCGTGGCTCAGTCCGCCGCCAGGGGCTCCGCGAGCGGTTCGACGAGGGCCGCGCGCCAGCGGGGAGCCGGGTCCTGGCCGGGGCTGGTCCAGTACTCGCGGGCACCGACGATCTCTCCGTCCCGGACGGTCCACAGGGACACGGCGCGGTACACGACGTGCTCCAGGGGGATCTCCACTTCGGTGACGACGAGGTCGCCGTCCGCGAGGATGCGCAGGAGTTCGACGGATCTCTCGTCGGTGTAGGCCTCGTCGCTGTTCACGGCGATGAAGTTGTCCCGGCCGACGATGCGTTCGCCGCTGACGGGCCATTCGATGACTGCGTCCTCGGCGATGAGGCGGGCCACGGCGGGCCAGTCGCGGGCGTCGATCCGCTCCCACAGTTGAGTTATGACGGTCAGCGGCTCCATGGGGGGCAGTGTGCGATGGGGGCGGCCGGGCCAACAAGCTTTGCCTGCAGGATTATTGACCTCGACACAATCCGGTGCGGCGGCCGTGGGCCGCCCCGCGTTCACGTCACGCGTCGGCCAGCAGCGTGTCCACGGCCTCGGCGAGCCGGTCCAGGACCCGGACCGTTTCCGCGAAGGCGGCCTCGCCCAGTTCGTCGGCCAGGCGGGCGGCCAGGGCGGCGTGGGCCGGGGTGATGCGGGCGACCGCGGCGCGGCCCTCCTCCGTCGGGCGGAGCAGCTTCGCGCGCCGGTGGGCCGGGTTCGGGACGTACTCCGCGAGGCCCTTGGCCGCCAGCAGGTCCGCGATGCGCTGGACGCTCTGCCGGGTGATGCCCATGACCCGGGCGATGCCCGCCACCGGCAGGGGCTCCCGGAGCACCGCGCCCAGTACCTGCCACCAGGCCGCGGTCAGCCCGGCCGGCCGGGCCAGTTCCTCCGAGAGCGCGAGGAACCGGCCGTTCAGCCCGAACACCCCGAGCGCGGTGCGGCTCAGCAGGTCCTGCCGGGCCCGTACCGACAGGGGTTCCGGCGGGGAATCAGGCATCGCCGCGCTCCGCAGCCGCCATCAGGACCGGGAACGCGCTCGCGTCCGAGTCGTGGAACAGGCGGTACCAGGCGTCCAGGACGTCCGGCCCGTAGACGTCCAGCCGGGCGAAGACCTCCCGGGCGAAGGCCACCGGTTCCGTCGGGCCGGCCGTGATCAGGTCGCCGTCCGTCACCGCGTCGGCCTCGACGTACCGCCCGGCGCCCGCGTAGCCCCGCTGGTGCGCCAGGTAGACGGGGGCCGCGCTGGTGTGGGCGCGGGCGTCGAGCAGGCCCTCGCGGGCGAGCCCGGCCGTGGCCCCGCAGATCGCCGCGACCGGGACCCCGGCCGCGAGGAACTCGCGCGCCTTCGCCGCGAAGGGGGCCAGGTCGTCGCCGGAGTCCCAGAGCGAGGCGCCGGTCAGGATGAGGAGGGAGGAGTCCTCGGGGGAGAGGTCCGCGAGGGCCACGTCGGGCTGGATGCGGACGCCGCCCATGGTGGTGACCGGTGCTTCGGCGGCGAAGCCGACCGTACGGATCCGGTGGCCGCGCTGGGCCAGGTGCGCGGTGGTGTGCCCGGTCTCCCAGTCCGCGTACGTGTCGTAGACCGCCAGGTGGACCGGCTTGGTGGTGGGAGTGGTCATCTCGTCGCCTCCTCCGTCTGCACTTCATCGGGTATGACAGCAGGCTGTCATATGGGCAGTGTGCTGTCAATCACTCCCGTCGTCACCGCCGCGGATCGCCGCTGTCAATCAGTGCCTTCCTCGCAGACATGTGCAGACACGTGCAGACAGACTGCCGAGACCCGGCCCCCACGCGCAGACAGTCCGCCGATATCCCTTCCCACCTGCGCACTTCTAGCGTGGCCGCATGACCCCTCACGTCGCCTCCGACGCCGCCGGCGCCTCCCGTGCCGACGGCGCGGCCGTCAAGGCCGCCGACCGCGCCCACGTCTTCCACTCCTGGTCCGCCCAGGCCCTGATCGACCCGCTCGCCGTCGCCGGGGCGGAGGGGTCGTACTTCTGGGACTACGACGGCAACCGCTTCCTCGACTTCTCCTCCCAGCTGGTGAACACCAACATCGGCCACCAGCACCCCAAGGTCGTCGCCGCGATCCAGGAGCAGGCGGCCCGGCTCTGCACCCTCGCGCCCGGCTTCGCCGTCGACGTCCGCTCCGAGGCCGCACGCCTCATCGCCGAGCGGACCCCGGGCGACCTGGACAAGGTCTTCTTCACCAACGGCGGCGCCGAGGCCGTCGAGAACGCCGTCCGCATGGCCCGGCTGCACACCGGCCGCCAGAAGGTGCTCTCGACGTACCGCTCGTACCACGGGGCCACCGCCGCCGCGATCAACCTGACCGGCGACCCGCGCCGCTGGCCCTCCGACACGGCCGCCGCCGGGGTCGTGCACTTCTGGGGCCCGTTCCTCTACCGCTCGCCGTTCCACGCCACCACCGAGGCCGAGGAGTGCGAGCGCGCCCTCGCGCACCTCGCCGACACCATCGCCTTCGAGGGGCCGGCGACCATCGCCGCGATCATCCTGGAGAGCGTGCCCGGCACCGCCGGGATCATGACCCCGCCGGCCGGCTACCTCGCGGGCGTACGCGAGCTCTGCGACCGCCACGGCATCGTCTTCGTCCTCGACGAGGTCATGTCCGGCTTCGGCCGGACCGGCAGGTGGTTCGCCGCCGAGAACTGGGACGTCACCCCCGACCTGATCACCTTCGCCAAGGGCGTGAACAGCGGTTACGTGCCGCTCGGCGGCGTCGCCATCTCCGGCGCCATCGCCGAGACGTTCGCCACGCGCCCCTACCCCGGCGGCCTGACGTACTCCGGCCACCCCCTGGCCTGCGCGGCCGCCGTGGCGACGATCAACGCCATGGAGGAGGAGGGCGTCGTCCAGCACGCCGCCCACCTCGGCGAGAACGTGATCGGCCCGGCGCTCGCCGAGATCGCCGAGCGGCACCCCTCGGTCGGCGAGGTCCGCGGCCTGGGCGCCTTCTGGGCCCTGGAGCTCGTCCGGGACAAGGAGACGCGCGAGCCGCTCGTCCCCTACAACGCGGCCGGTGCAGACAACGCGCCGATGGCCGAGTTCGCGGCGGCCTGCAAGGCCTCCGGCCTGTGGCCCTTCGTGAACATGAACCGGACGCACGTCGTCCCGCCGTGCACCATCACGGAGGCGGAGGCCAAGGAGGGCCTGGCCCTGCTGGACGAGGCGCTGACGGTCGCGGACCGGCACACCACCTCGGCCTGACGGAAAACCGTCCGCCTTCGATCGGTTTCGGCCGCGCTGCCTGGCCTAAGGTGTCCGAAGTTCACTTAAGGAGACGGACCCCTATGTCAGGCAGCGGCGCTGTCACCCGCAACACACTTCGCCAGCAGATCGCGGACGCGCTGCGTGACGAGGTGCTCGCGGGACGCCTGCCACCGGGCACCGAGTTCACGGTCAAGCAGATCGCCGAGCAGTACGAGGTCTCCGCGACCCCCGTACGCGAGGCACTGGTCGACCTCGCGGCCCAGGGGCTGCTGGAATCGGTCCAGCACCGGGGCTTCCGCGTGCGTGTCTACACCGTGGACGACTACCGGGGGATGATCGAGGCCCGTACGCTCATCGTGGACGGGATCTTCCGGCGGCTCGTCGAGCGCGGCACCGCGCCCGGCTCCGGCGAAATGCTGGTGTCGGTGCGCCGTCGTGCCGAGGAGGCGTGCCGGGCCGCGCAGAGCGGCTCGCTCGAAGTGCTGATCGGCTACGACCTGCGCTTCTGGAGGGAGCTGAGCGGGCTGGTCGGCAACACGTACATCTCGGAGTTCCTGCACCGGATCCGGGTGCAGTGCTGGGTCTTCGCCGTACCGCACCTGAAGGCGGCGCCCGATCTCCACACCGGACTGTGGTCCGGCCACAACGAACTGGTCGACGCGGTGACCCGCGCCGACGCCGACGAGGTGCGCAGCCTCGTGTACGCGTACAACCAGCACGGGCTGGACTGGGCCGCGGGCCTGAAGGCGGTCGGCGCATGACCGGCCGGGCAGCGCCCGACGCGACCGCCGGCACCGGCGCGACCGGCAGCGGAGCAGCCCCGGCCTGGCTGGGCGCCGTCGGGCTCTCCGTCGTCATCCCCGTCCACGACGACGGGCACCGGATCGGCGCGACCCTCGACGCCGTCCGCGAGTACTTCGACGCCCGCCTCGGCACCGGACCCGGCGACTGGGAACTCCTCGTCGCCGTCGACGGCTCCGCCGACGAGACGGCCGCCGTCGTCGAGGCCGCGGCCGCCGACGAGCCCCGGATCCGACTGGTCCGCTCCGAGCACCACCGCGGCAGGGGCGCCGCGCTGCGCGCCGGAGTACTGGCCTGCGCCGGGGAGCGGGTGCTGCTGACCGACGCCGGGCTCAGCACGCCCCTGACCGAGCTGGACCGGCTGGAGCGGGCCCTCGGCCAGGAGAGCCGAGAGAGCCGGGAGAGCCGGGAGAACCAGGAGAACCACGAGAGCCAGGAGGGCCGGGAGAACCGGAACGGCGGCGAGCCCGCGGCCGCCGCCCTCGGCCGGACGGGAAACCGCCTGGTCCGCGCCCTGGGCATCCCCGGGATACCCGGTTTCCGCACCGACACCTGCGGCTTCGCGCTCTTCGACGGGGACCGGGCGCGCGCCGCTTTCGCTGCCTCCGTACTCGACGGCCCGGCCATCGACGCCGAGGTGCTGCGCTGGGTGCGCCGCCAGGGCTGGCCCGTGGCGGAGGTACCGGTGCGCCGCACCGCGCAGCCGGCTCCCGGGCCCAAGCCCCGCCGGGCCCCCGGGGACCGGCGGCGCGCGCTCGCGGAGCTGTTCCGGCTGAACGCCGGCGGCCTCGCCGTCGCCGCCGTCTTCCTCGTGCTCTCCGGCTACGTTTTCCACGGCCTGTGGGCGGACCTCGACGGCCGTTACCTGAAGGACGCGCTCCAGGACCAGAACCAGTGGGAGTGGTTCGTCGGCGTCGCCACCGACAACATCACCCACCTGCGCAATCCGCTCTTCACCACCGCCCAGGGCATGCCCGACGGCGTGAACCTGATGGCCAACGCGACCATGCTCGGCCTGACCGTCCCGCTGATCCCGGTCACGCTCCTGTTCGGGGAGACCGTCACCTTCGCGCTGGTCCTCACGCTCGGCATGGCCGCCAGCGCCTGGACCTGGTACTGGCTGATCCGCCGCCGCTTCGTGCACAGCCGCTGGGCCGCCGCCGCGGGCGGGGCGCTCGCCGCGTTCGCGCCGCCGATGGTCTCGCACGCGAACGGCCACCCGAACTTCGTCGTCCTCTTCATGATCCCGCTGATCATCGACCGGGCCCTGCGCCTGTGCGAGGGCCGCCGCGTGGTCCGGGACGGCGTCCTGCTCGGCCTGTTCGCCACGTACCAGATCTTCCTGGGCGAGGAGCCGCTGCTCATCGCCGCGCTCGGCATGCTGGTCTTCTCGCTCGCGTACCTGCTGGTCGACCGCCGGCGCGCCCTCGAGGCCGCGCGGCCGCTGGGACTGGGCTTGGCCGTCGCCGCCGGCGTCTGCGTGCCGCTGCTGGCCTTCCCGCTGTACTGGCAGTTCTTCGGCCCGCAGAGCTACCACTCGGTCCTGCACGGGGACAACGCCGGGAACAGCCCGCGCGCCCTGGTCGAGTACGCCGCCCGCTCCCTCTTCGGTGACGCCGAGACCGCGGGCCGGCTCTCGCTGAACACCACCGAGCAGAACGCCTTCTACGGGTGGCCCCTGCTGGCCTTCGGCGTGGCCGTGTCCGTGTGGATGTGGCGGCGTACGGTCGTCCGGGCCCTCGCGATCACCGGCGCCGTGGCGCTGCTGCTGTCCCTGGGGCCGTGGGTGCCCGTGCCGCGGACGGACGTGGTGCTGCCGGGGCCCTGGCGGCTGATGGTGAAGCTGCCGCTGTTCGAGTCGGTGATCGAGGGGCGCGTGGCGATGGTGTGCGCCCCCGTACTGGGCGTGCTGCTCGCGCTCGCGCTGGACCGGATCGTACGGGTCCGGACGCGCGAGCTGCGCACGCTCGGCCTGCTCGGGGTGGCGGCCGCGCTGATCCCCGTGCTGCCGCTGCCGCTGGCCGTACGGGAGCGGGCGCCGGTGCCGGCGTTCATCGCCTCGGGCGCGTGGAAGGGCTACGTCAAGGACGGCGAAGCGCTCGTTCCGGTACCGCTGCCGGACCCGGGCCAGGCGGACGCGCTGCACTGGCAGGTCGAGGCGGACTTCGGCTTCCGGCTGGCCGGCGGCTACTTCAACGGCCCGTGGGGACCTGACCGGATCGGCATCTACGGGGCCACCCCGCGGCACCTCTCGAACCTCCTGCGGGACGTCCGGTACGGGGCGCAGCCGCCGGAGATCACCCCGCAGTGGCGGGAGCAGGCCCGGCTGGACCTGGAGTTCTGGAAGGCGGGTGCGGTCGTGCTGCCGTTCCAGGACCGGGACGCGGAGCTGCGGGGCATGATCAGCGAGCTGCTGGGGCGGCAGCCGGAGAAGGTGCAGGACGTCTGGGTCTGGAGGGTGGGGCCGGGGCAGGTGTAGCGGGCGGCTCCGGAGCGTGTTCTGCCTGTTCGGGGCACGTGTGCCGCCGAAGGTTCGCCCGGGGTTCCGCCACAGGTTCTGCGCAGCCCTTCGCGGAGGGTGTTCGGCGCACTACGCTGGCCGAATCGGCGACACCGACTGATCGGAGCCCGCGTGGCCTGTGACCTGTGGCTGGTCCCCCTTGTCGACGTGCTGTGCCACAGCCCCGACAACCCCTTCGCGGAAGAGATCGCCTCGTACGACAAGGCGCTGGGCGAGGCGGGGCTGCCGTCCGTGCCCGTGTTCGCGTACATGCCGGGTCTGAGCGGGGACGTGGCCCCCGTCGCCGGCTTCGACTACGACGCCCTGCACTTCCTGCGGCGGGCCTACCTGCTGCAGATCTGCGGCCTGCCGGTGACGCCGGTGGACGAGCTGGGCGGGGACTACGAGCAGCTGCTGGAGATGTTCGAGCCGACGGCACAGCAGTCGCATCTGGTGTGGCACTACGACCATGCCGGGGCGTACGTGCCGGTGGACTTTGCGGTTCCGCTGGCCAACGAGGAGCTGTTGGCCGGGGGCGGGCCGCTGGGGTCGGCGCAGGGGTTGCTGCGGGAGCTGATGGTGGTCGCGCCGGCGATCGGGATCGACCCGGGCAATCCGCCGGTGGCTCCGGTGGCGCCGGGGCGGGCCACGTCCTTGGAGGAGCCGGCCGGGCCGATCCCCTACGACGAGAGTCCCTTCGCGCGGGAGCGGCACGTCTGGCTGGGGCTGCATGCCGCTGCGACGCGGAGCCTGGGCCAGGGGTCGATGATCATCTTCAGCTGAGCGCTGCATGTGCCGGGGCGGGGGTGCCGGGTTCCGCTGCGCGGAGCCTTCTCCCCGCCCCGCCCTTTCTCCGTGTCCCGGGGCAGGGCCCCGGACCCCGCGTCCGGGTGCGGCGCCGTTGCGGGGGCGCTGCCCCCGCACCCCCGCGCCTCAAACGCCGGCGGGGCTGGATTCGGGTGCGGCGCCCTTGCCCCCGCGCCCCTGCGCCTCAAGCGCCGGCGGGGCTGGATTCGGGTCAGCGGGGCTGTTCCGGGGGGCGTTGGCGGGGCATGTTGGGGCGGGTGCCCGGGGGGAGCGGGAAGCGGGCCGGGGGCAGGCCCGCATCCGCCCGGGACGACGGGGCGCCGAGCGACTGCATGACCAGGGGCGCCGGACCCGAGGAGAACTCCACCATCCACTCCGCCGTCTCGGAGCGCACCAGCTCCGTCACGTCCTCCGAGAACCGCCGCAGGACGGTGAGGCAGCGCTCCGCCGCCTCGCTCGCCGTGCCCTCCGTGGGGCCCAGGACCTCCCGTACGTTCTCCGAGGCCCAGTCGAACTGGAGCGTCTGGAGGCGGCGCTGCACCGCCTGCGCCGTCGCCACGTCCCGCATCCAGCCCGAGGTCAGGCCGAAGAAGCGGTCGCAGGCCAGGCAGGCCGCGGCCAGCAGCAGCGACAGGTAGCCGTACGGCAGCGCGCCCGTGGCGGCTCCCGTGAGCTCCAGCAGCGGCATCGAGGCACCCGTGATCGCCCCCACCGCCGCACCGACCCGCAGGACCCGCGCGCCCCGGCGCTTCCACGCCCGGTCGGACAGATACCACTCCGCGGTGCGCAGCGCATCGGCCTCGACCCGCCGGTAGAGCTCGTCCAGCCGCTCGGCCGGCTCGCCCCAGTCCCCGAGGGGGAACGGCCCGCCGGTCAGATCGCCCGCCGCCATCGGTCCGCTGCCCTCCTCCCGGGAGTCCCGGGGCTCCCGGGGATCCCGGGGTGGCCCCTCGGGCTGCATCTCCGGCTGGCTCACCCGGCACTCCCTCTGCCTGCGCTGACGTGTGGTGGTGCGCGTGTGCGCAATGATGCGCATGCTCTTCCTACCTTCGAATGGCGGTCGATGGGCGGCGAATCCCCGGTTTTCCGCCCGCAAGGAGGTCTCCATCAGGTACGCGCACGCCCCGTCTCTCACTCGAAAGAGTTGGTCCTCACGGCGTAGGGCGCGCCGCGCGGTGAGCACGTAGGCTCGGATTGACCAAGCTGCCCCAGGCTTGGACGACGCTACGGAGTGAGTGACCTGTGATTCCCGGTGGTGGCCAGCCCAACATGCAGCAGCTGCTCCAGCAGGCCCAGAAGATGCAGCAGGACCTCGCCGCGGCGCAGGAAGCACTTGCGCAGGCCGAGGTCGAGGGTCAGGCCGGCGGCGGCCTGGTGAAGGCGACCGTCACCGGTTCCGGTGAGCTGCGTGCACTGGTGATCGACCCGAAGGCCGTGGACCCGGCGGACACGGAAACCCTCGCCGACCTGGTCGTCGCGGCGGTCCAGGCGGCCAACGAGAACGCCCAGGCGCTGCAGCAGGAGAAGCTGGGCCCGCTGGCCCAGGGCCTGGGCGGCGGCAGCGGCATCCCCGGTCTCCCGTTCTAGTTCCCCTACCCCTACCCCTACCGAAAGAAGGCAGTCCGTGTACGAAGGCGTGGTCCAGGACCTGATCGACGAACTGGGCAGGCTGCCCGGCGTCGGGCCCAAGAGCGCGCAGCGGATCGCCTTCCACATCCTGCAGGCGGAGCCCACCGACGTCCGGCGCCTCGCGCACGCGCTGCTGGAGGTCAAGGACAAGGTCCGGTTCTGCGCCGTGTGCGGGAACGTGGCGCAGGAGGAGCGGTGCAACATCTGCCGCGACCCGCGCCGCGACACCACGGTCATCTGCGTGGTCGAGGAGCCGAAGGACGTCGTCGCGATCGAGCGGACCCGCGAGTTCCGTGGCCGGTACCACGTCCTCGGCGGCGCGATCAGCCCGATCGAGGGCGTCGGCCCGGACGACCTGCGCATCCGCGAGCTGCTGGCGCGCCTCGCGGACGGCGAGGTGACCGAGCTGATCCTCGCCACCGACCCGAACCTGGAGGGCGAGGCGACCGCCACGTACCTCGCCCGCATGATCAAGCCCATGGGCCTGAAGGTCACCCGCCTGGCCAGCGGGCTCCCCGTCGGGGGAGACCTGGAGTACGCGGACGAGGTCACGCTCGGGCGGGCCTTTGAAGGAAGGCGACTTCTCGATGTCTGACGCAACGCTGCACGCCCTGGGCCAGGATCCGGACGACTTCGCCGTCCAGATCGCGGACCAGATCGAGTCCTTCATCGTCGCGGTCACCGAGGTGGCCAAGGGTGAGGACCCGGACAGCGCGGTGCCCTTCCTCCTCCTGGAGGTGTCCCAGCTGCTGCTGGCGGGCGGTCGGCTGGGCGCGTACCAGGACGTCCTGCCCGACGAGCGCTACGAGCCCGACCTCGGCCCGGAGCCGGACGTGGAGGAGCTGCGCGAGCGGTTCGCGTACATGCTGGACCCGGTCGACGTGTACTCCGAGGTCTTCGACCCCTACGAGCCGCGCAAGGCGCCCGTCGCGCACCGGATCTCCGACGACCTGGCCGACGTGGTGGCGGACCTCCGGCACGGCCTGGGGCACTACCGGGCGGGCCGGACGACCGAGGCGCTGTGGTGGTGGCAGTTCTCGTACTTCTCCAACTGGGGCCAGACGGCCTCGGCGACCCTGCGGGCCCTGCAGTCGCTGGTGGCGCACGTACGCCTGAACCAGCCGCTGGAGGCCCTGGACGGTCTGGACACGGACGAGGACCTGGCCGAGGACGACCTCGCCGAGCAGGCCGGACGGGTGATGGCCGAGGAAATCGGTGCGCGGCTGGGTGTGCACGGGAAGTAGGGCCACGGCGGGCGGTCGGCCCGTCGCGAACCAGCCGTGCGGGGAACCCGGGCTTTGATCTTTTCGTCTCATGATGCGGTACGAAGCGGTCGGATCGCGGCCGCTCGTTACACTGCACCAGCAATGAGACGGACTGAGCGAGGAGCGCACGTGGGCCTTGTCGTGCAGAAGTACGGAGGCTCCTCCGTAGCCGATGCCGAAGGCATCAAGCGCGTCGCCAAGCGGATCGTGGACGCCAAGAAGAACGGCCACCAGGTGGTCGTCGTGGTTTCCGCGATGGGCGACACGACGGACGAGCTGATCGATCTCGCCGAGCAGGTATCCCCGATGCCTGCCGGGCGCGAATTCGACATGCTGCTGACCGCCGGAGAGCGTATCTCCATGGCCCTGCTGGCCATGGCGATCAAAAACCTGGGCCACGAGGCCCAGTCGTTCACCGGTAGCCAGGCAGGCGTCATCACCGACTCGGTCCACAACAAAGCGCGCATCATCGATGTCACGCCGGGCCGGATCCGCACTGCGCTGGACGAGGGCAACATCGCCATCGTCGCCGGCTTCCAGGGCGTGTCGGCGGACAGCAAGGACATCACCACCCTCGGGCGGGGCGGCTCGGACACGACCGCCGTCGCGCTCGCCGCGGCGCTGGACGCCGAGGTCTGCGAGATCTACACCGATGTCGACGGCGTCTTCACCGCGGACCCCCGCGTCGTGAAGAAGGCCCGGAAGATCGACTGGATCTCCTCCGAGGACATGCTGGAGCTCGCCGCCTCCGGTTCCAAGGTGCTGCTGCACCGCTGTGTCGAGTACGCACGCCGATACAACATCCCGATCCACGTCCGCTCGTCCTTCTCGGGACTGCCGGGCACGTGGGTCAGCAACGAGAATCCGCAAGGGGACGAGCAGGTGGAGCACGCCATCATCTCCGGAGTCGCTCACGACGTCTCCGAAGCCAAGATCACGGTCGTCGGCGTCCCGGACAAGCCGGGCGAGGCCGCGGCGATCTTCCGCGCCATCGCGGACGCCGAGATCAACATCGACATGATCGTGCAGAACGTGTCCGCCGCGTCCACGGGCCTGACGGACATCTCCTTCACCCTCCCCAAGACCGAGGGCCACAAGGCCATCGAGGCCCTGGAGAAGGCGAAGGGCAAGATCGGCTTCGACTCCCTGCGCTACGACGACCAGATCGGCAAGATCTCCCTGGTCGGCGCGGGCATGAAGACGAACCCGGGCGTCACCGCCTCGTTCTTCCAGGCGCTGTCCGACGCGGGCGTGAACATCGAGCTGATCTCGACCTCCGAGATCCGCATCTCGGTCGTGACCCGCCAGGACGACGTCAACGAGGCCGTCCGCGCCGTGCACACGGCCTTCGGCCTCGACTCCGACAGCGACGAGGCCGTCGTCTACGGAGGCACCGGACGATGACCGCGACCCGGTCGACCCCGGCTCCGGCGCTCGCCGTGGTCGGGGCGACCGGAGCAGTCGGCTCCGTCGTGCTCCAGATCCTGTCCCAGCGGGCGGACGTCTGGGGCGACATACGCCTGATCGCCTCCCCGCGCTCGGCCGGCCGCATGCTGGCCGTGCGCGGCGAGGAGAGCGAGGTGCTCGCCCTCACCGAGGACGCCTTCGAGGGCTTCGGGCAGGGCGACGTGGCGCTGTTCCTGACCCCGGCCGAGGTCTCGGCCCGCTGGGCCCCCGTCGTCGTCACGCGCGGAGCCGTCGCCGTCGACCAGTCCGCGGCCTTCCGGGAGGACCCCGAGGTGCCGCTCGTGGTGCCCGAGGTCAATGCGCAGGCCGTACGGATGCGGCCGCGCGGGATCGTCGCGAGCCCGGACTGCGTCACCGCCTCGATGATCGCGGCCCTGGGCGCGCTGCACGCCGAGTACGCGCTGGCCGATCTGACCGTGTCCTCCTACCAGGCCGCGAGCGCCGCCGGCCGGGCCGGCTCCGAGGCGCTGCGCCGCCAGCTGTCGCTGGTCGCCGGGACCTCCCTGGGGGAGCAGACCGGGGACGTGCGGCGCGCCGTCGGCGAGGATGCCGGCCCCTTCGCGGCCCCCCTCGCCCTGAACGTGGTCCCGTGGTCCGGTGAGCTGCGGGGCGGCGGCTGGTCCTCGCACGAGCTGGCCGTACGGGCGCAGACCCGCCGGGTCCTGCACCTGGACGCGCTGCCGGTGTCGGTGACCTGCGTACAGGTGCCGGTGCTGACCGGGCATTCGCTGAGCGTACGGGCGCGGTTCGAGGCCGAGGTGGACGCCTCGCACGCCCGGGAGATCCTGGAGGCCGCGCCCGGCGTGGTGGTCGTGGACGACCCGGCGGCGGGGGAGTTCCCGACTCCGGTGGACGCGGCCGGGACGGATCCGGCCTGGGTGGGGCGGCTGCGGGCCTCGCTCGACGATCCGCGCTCCCTGGAGTTCTTCGTGTGCGCCGACAATCTCCGCAACGGGGCCGCCCTGAATGCCACTCAGATCGCGGAACTGATCGCTGGTGAATTCGCGTAATTCACTTTGTAGGATCAGTGCTGATCCCTTGATCAAGGTGATGGCCTGACTGCCGCCTGGGGACGGGCGGGGCAATCAGGAAGAGCGGGTACGCATGAGGGCAACAGGGATTTTGCTGGCGAGGCTGCCTCACGCGTACAACCCTGGTGGGGGGACGCGTGTCCAACTGGCGTGGCAGAGGCACTTCTCGACTTCGCCGTCGTACCGGCGCGCAGCGCAATCAGTGCGCCGCGCCGGCCTTCCCGTGTGCCCGCGTCCGGCGGCTTCCCGGTGATCGTTCCCGTCCCTCCGGCCGTGCCGTCCGCGGCGGCGCCGATCGCCGCGCCCTCCGCCGTACCGACCCGGGGCGGCCGCGTGCCCGCGCCCCGCGATAGCGCGGAGGCCGCGGGAAGCGGGGAGGAGGCGTCCGCCGCTGCCGAGCCGGTCACCGCCGAGCCGGCCGCTGCCGAGCCGGCCGCTGCAGAGCCGGCCGCTGCAGAGCCGGCCGCTGCAGAGCCGGCCGCTGCCGAGCCGGCCGTCGTCGCCGGCACCACGGTCGACCACCTCACCGAGACCTACCAGGCCCACTACCGCTCGCTGCTCGGCCTGGCCGCGCTGCTCCTCGACGACACCGCCTCCTGCGAGGACGTCGTCCAGGAGGCGTTCATCCGCGTCCACTCGGCCCGCAACCGGGTTCGCGATCGGGACAAGACACTGGCGTATCTGCGCCAGACCGTCGTGAACCTCTCGCGCTCCGCGCTGCGCCGCCGCATCCTCGGCCTCAAGCTGCTCTCGAAGCCGATGCCGGACATGGCCAGTGCCGAAGAGGGCGCGTACGACCAGCTGGAACGGGACGATCTCATCAAGGCGATGCGCGGACTCCAGCGGCGTCAGCGCGAGGTGCTGGTGCTGCGGTACTTCGCGGACATGACGGAGGTCCAGGTCGCCGAGACGCTCGGCGTCTCGCTCGGCTCGGTCAAGGCGTACGGATCGCGGGGCATTGCCGCGCTGCGGGTGGCGATGGAGGCTGCGCAGTCATGATGGACGACCACACTCCGCCGGGCGGCGCGGACGAGGAGCAGGCGCTGCGGAGCCTGCTGCGCGGGGCCGTCGAGGGCCTGGAGCCCTCCGAGGGCGCGCTCGAGCGGCTGCGGTACGCCGTCCCCGTGCGCAGGACCCGCAAGCGCCAGGCCCTCGTCGCGGCGGCGGCGGCCGTGCTGCTGGCCGGGACGGCGATCCCGGCGGCCCTGCACCTGCACATCACCGGCGGCGAGGGCGGCGCGGCCGACAACTCCGCCATGGCCGGGCACGGCGAGGAGCCCGGCACCACGGTGGGCGGCAGCACCTCCGACCCGCACCAGAACGGCTCGGGCTCCCCGTCCAAGTCCGCCGAGGCCGCCGGCAAGGGCGTGGAGACGGGCGGCTCCGGCGCGCAACGGGAACCGGAGCACGGCGGATCCCCGACCGGCGGCGGTACGGCCGGCCCGGCCACCGCGGGAGCCTCGGCGGGCGCCTCGGCCGGCACCGGCCCGATGCCCCCGGCAGCGGCGTCCGGACTGCCCGGGTGCAGCGCGGAGCAGCTCGGAGTGCAGGGCACCGCCAAGGCCCCGGAGGCCGACGGCAAGGTGTACGGCAGCTTCAAGGTCACCAACGTCTCGGCGCGCGGCTGCACCGTCATCGGCCCGGACACCGTGACCGCGGCCTCGGTGACGGCCTCGGCGCCCGGCCAGGGCTCGGGGGTCACCGTGGTCGGCCACATGGCGGGGGACCCGGCGGCCGGGCTGCCCGACCCGTCGGCGGAGACGCCGCTGCTGCTGCTCCAGCCGCACACGGCGTACGAGGTCCGCTTCGCGTGGGTGCCCTCGGCGCAGTCCTGCCCGGCGGCCTCGCCCGACCCGGGGCCCAAGCCCCCTGTGGACGGCACCCAGGACACCGGGCAGCGCGCGTCGGGCGCCGCTGCGACGGGCCCGGAGCCGGACAGCGGCAGTCCGGCCCGGGACCGCAGCGGGGTGGAGGTGACCCACACGCCGAACACGGCGCTGCCGGGGGCGCCGACCACGCAGACGACGATCCCCGCGGCGTGCGGGGGGACGGTCTACCGGACGGGCGTCATTCCGCTGGACGCGCCGAAGCCGTAGCCGGGGCGGCGGCCGACTCCCGTACGGCAGGCTCCGCCAGCAGCCCCGCCTCGGCGTCGCGCAGGGTCTCCACCTCGCGGCGGTAGAGCCGGAACCACATGAACAGCACGAAGGCGGCGAAGACGAACCACTCGCCGGTGTAGCCGAGGTTCTGGAAGGCCTTCAGGTCGAGCCCGGTGTTGCTCGGCGCCTGCGCGGGCACCGGGGTCAGCCCGTCCGCCGGGGTCTGCACCGTCAGCCAGGCGTCGTACAGCCCGTACGGCACGAGGTTGACCAGCGAGGCCGCCCCGATCACCCCGAGCTGCCCGGCCGGGAGCCCGCCCGAGGCGTACACGCCCTTGCTGCCGCCGCTCTCGGACGCCTGGAGCGCGCCGGTCACCTCGACCCGCCCGGTCGGTGCGGCCGGAGCCCGGGCCGCGTCCGCCGCGCCCGGCAGCCAGCCCCGGACCACCGGGACGGCCTTGCCGGTGTCGGTGCGCAGCAGGGTCAGCACGTAGAAGCCGGACTTCCCGTCGAGCCGCCGCTCGGGGACGAGCAGCTGGTCGGCGTACTCGCCGGAGACCGAGGCGAGGCGCCCGGAGGTCTTCCTGTCCACCGGGAGCAACGAGTCCAGCGGGGCGGCCACCTGGTCGGCGGGGCGTGCGCCGGCCGCCTCCTTGTGGCTGTCGACGCGGTCCTCGAACCGGCCGAGCTGCCAGGTCCCCATGAACAGGCAGACGGGAACGGCGAGCGCGACGAAGACGTTGATCCCCCACCAGCGCGGGGTCAGGAGAAACCGGTGCACCCCACCACCGTACGGGGGGTGCACCGGATCACCGGGGCCGGGGCCGCCGCTCCGGCTGCGTCAGGGGCTACTGCGGCAGGTGCTTCTGCACGAACTCGAGCTCCATCCGGACCTGCTTGATCCGCTCCTCCACGACGAGCGAGCCGTGCCCGGCGTCGTAGCGGTACACCTCGTGCACCGCCCCGCGCGCGGCCAGCCGGTCGACGTAGTTCTCGATCTGCCGGATCGGGCAGCGCGGGTCGTTCACGCCCGCCGCGATGTGGACGGGGGCCTTCACCGCGTCGACGTACGTGAGGGGGGAGGACGCCTCGAACCGCTCCGGGACCTCCTCCGGCGTACCGCCGAAGAGGGTGCGGTCCAGGGACTTCAGCGCCTCCATCTCGTCGTGGTACGCCGTGACGTAGTCGGCGACCGGTACGGCGGCCAGGCCCACGGCCCAGGCCCCGGGGTGCCTGCCCAGGCCCAGCAGGGTCAGGTAGCCGCCCCAGGAGCCGCCGGAAAGCACGAGGCGCTCCGGGTCGGCGAGGCCGGAGGCCACCGCCCACGCGCGGACGGCCTCGATGTCCTCGAGCTCGATCAGGCCGACGCGGTGCTTGAGGGCGTCGGTCCACTCGCGGCCGTACCCCGTCGAGCCCCGGTAGTTGACCCGGACGACCGCGAAGCCGTGGTCCAGCCAGGCCGCGGGGGTCGCCGCGAAGGCGTCGCTGTCGTGCCAGGTCGGCCCGCCGTGCACCTCGAAGACGGTCGGGAAGGGGCCGTCGCCGTGGCCCTCGGGCCGCTGCGCCAGTGCGTGGATCCGCCCGCCCGGGCCGTCCACCCACACGTCCTCCACCGGCACCGAGCCGGGCGGCCGGAACCCCGGGGGATCCAGGACGACCCCGCCCGCGGTGGACCGTACGGAAGAGGGCTCGGCCGCCGAGGACCACTGGTACTCGACCGTGCCGTCGGGCCGGGCCGTCGCGCCGGAGACCGTACCGGGCGGGGTGTCCACCCTGGTGAGCTCCTGCGCGGCAAGGTCGTAGCGCCAGAGCTCGCTGCGCGCCTCGAAGCCGTGCGCGATCAGCAGGGCGGAACCGTCCGGGTACCACTCGGCGCTCACATCGCCCGGCAGCTCGATCGCCAGGTCCTGCTCGGCGCCGGTGGCCACGTCCCACACCATCGGCTCCCAGCGGCCGCGCCGCTGGTGGCCGACGAGCAGCCGGGTGTCGCCCGAGACCGGCGCGAAGCCGAGCACCTCGAGGCCCAGCTCCACCGTGCCGCCGCGGGAGTCGTCGAGCTCGGCGACCGTGGCGCCGTCGAGGGTGACCACGCGCAGGGCCGAGTGCATGGCGTCCCCGTGCTCGGTGTGCTCGATCGCGATCAGGGTGCCGTCGTGCGAGAGGTCGCCGACGCCGGCCGACTCCCGGTGCCGGTAGATCACCACGGGCTCGGTGCCGTCCGGCCGCACCACGTGGATGGTCGAGCCGTCCTCGTCGGTGGAGCGGCCGACGACCGAGGTCCCGTCGCGGCCGATGGCGAGCCCGCCGGGGTAGGAGGGCTCCAGCCCGGGGGTGGCGGGCTCGTCGGGGCCGCCCGCGAAGGGCTGGCGCACCCAGGTGCCGAACTCGTCGCCGTCGGTGTCGGAGAACCACCAGATCCACTCGCCGTCGGGGGAGAGGGTTCCGTCGGTGGTCCCGTTGGGCCGCTCGGTCGCCTGCCGCTGCGTGCCGGTGGCGCGGTCCCAGGCGTAGAGCTCGTACGTCCCGGTCGCGTTCGAGACGAAGAGCGAGCGGTCCGGGGCGTCCTCGGCCCAGTCGGGCAGCCCGACGCGCGGCGCCCGGAAGCGCTTCTCCCAGTCCGGCATGGCCGTGTTGTCAGTCATACCCCCCATGTAACCCGATTGGCGCTGTCGGATGGTCGTGAAGGGCAGGAGGAGGCAGCGTGGGCGGGGTCCCACCCAGCCGTTTTCCAGTGAGGAGCGATCATGGCGAAGAAGCGCAAGGAGTCGACTCAGGAGAACCTTCGGTCGTCGGAGTCCGGGACCCCGCAGAAGCCGGCGCAGCTGATCGAGGACGTCCGACAGGCCCAGACGGAGGCCATGAAGGAAGACCGGATGCGCGAGCAGCGCCGCAAGGGCGGGCGCGGCTGACCCTGGCCCCCTGCCCCGGATGCCGCCTCCTGCGAACGGAGGGACAGTGGAGGGCGTAGGCCCTCCGGCGTGTCCCGAGGAGGAGTGATCATGGCCAGGAAGGCTCGTACCGGCACGGCGCAGGCCGCGGAGCGCGCGCACGAGCGGGCGAAGAACACCGCGGCCGAGGCGCGCGCCAAGGCCGCGGTCAGAGACGTGCAGTCCGTCTCGGCGAAGACGAGGGGCATGCAGCAGAAGGCCCAGGCCAAGCGTGGCTGAGCCGCTGCCGTTGCCGATTCACCGGTCGTGGCCTGTGGTTTCCCCGGGAAACCACAGGCCACGGTCGTAGGGTGGCCGCATGCGGATGATCGTCCGGGGTGCCCGGCTGCTGCACACTGACGGCCTGTACGACGTCGAGGTCGCCGAGGACGGCCGGATCGCCCGGGTGGTCCCGTACGACGACCAGAAGGAGCCGCCGGCCACCGGCGTGCTGATCGAGGCGCACGGCGGGCTGCTGTCGCCGCCCTACGTCGAGCCGCACATCCACCTGGACACGGCCCTGACCGCCGGCGAGCCGCGCCCGAACGCCTCCGGGACGCTGTGGGAGGGCATCGCCTGCTGGAGCGAGCGCAAGGCGACGCTGACCCGCGAGGACGTCGTCGCCCGGGCCACGGAGGTGCTGCGCTGGCAGGCGGCCCACGGCGTGCTGCACGTACGGACGCACTGCGACGTCACCGACCCGGCACTCACCGCGCTGGACGCGCTGCTGGAGGTCCGCGACCGGGTCAGGGAGTTCCTGACCCTGCAGATCGTGGCCTTCCCGCAGGAGGGCATCGTCTCCTTCCCGGACGGCGAGGCGCTGCTGCGCGAGGCGGTCGCACGCGGCGCGGACGTCGTCGGGGCGATCCCGCACTTCGAGGACACCCGCGAGGACGGGGTGGCGTCGCTGGGCATCGCCTTCGCCGTGGCCGAGGAACACGGGCTGCGCGTGGACGCCCACTGCGACGAGATCGACGACGAGCAGTCCCGGTTCGTGGAGGTGCTGGCCGCGCTCGCGCTGCGCACGGGGCTGCGGGAGCGGGCGACGGCCTCGCACACGACGGCGATGGGCTCCTACGGCGGCGCGTACAGCTTCAAACTCCAGCGGCTGCTGTCCCGTTCCGGGATCAACCTGGTCTCCAACCCCTTCGCGAACCTCAACCTCCAGGGGCGTTTCGACGGCTACCCCAGGCGGCGCGGCCTCACCCAGGTCAAGGAGATGCTGGCGGGCGGGGTCAACGTGGCCTTCGGCCACGACGACGTGATGGACCCGTGGAACGCGCTCGGCACCGCCGACCCGCTCCAGACCGCCCTCGTCGGGCTGTACGCGGCGCAGCTCACGGGAGCGGACGAGATCCCGGTGGCGTTCGACATGGTGACGGAGCGCGCGGCGCGGGTGCTGGGGCTGACGGCCTCGGAGTACGGCATCGCGCAGGGCGCGCCCGCCTCCTTCGTGCTGCTGCCGGCCGAGACCCCCGCCGAGGCGCTCCGCCGCCAGGTCCGGCCGCGGTACGTGGTCTCGCACGGGACGGTCCTCGCCGAGACGCGGCCGGCGCCGACCCGGCTGAACTGGCCGGGGGAGCCGCCGTCGGAGGTCGACTTCCGCCGGTCGTAGGCCCGCGCCCCCGGCGGCGGTAGCCTGCGCGCATGTCGTGGGACGAGGACGGAACACCGCACCCGCTCGCGCTGCGCCGCACCGGCCGCAGCGAGCAGGAGCCGGACCGGCTGCCCGAGGTCCGGGAGCTGGAGGTGCTCGGCTGGGAGCCCGCGCCCGAGGACATGCTGTGGGTGTTCCTCCCGTACGTGTGGCCCCCGGCCGCCCGGACCTGGATCCCGGACCGCTCCACCCACTGGGCGGTGGAGACCCGGCTGGACGGCCACGGGCACATCACCGACGTGGAGGCCGCCCCGCTCGCCGAGCCCGACCTGCACGACCTCGACTGGGAGGCGGAGGAGGTCCTCACGGAGCTCGGTCTTCCGCACCGGCCGCCGGGCCGCCTGTGGCTGCTGCGCCCGATCGGCTCCCTTCCCACGGTCGGGGCGGTCCTCGACCGCCTCCGGGCGGTGGCGCAGGAACGCGGGGTGGAGGTCCGGGCCTCGGCCGCCTTTCTCGCGCTGACCCGGGCCGAACTCGCCGCCCTGGCCGCCGGGTCCGGCAGCGGCACGTAGGCCAGGACCGGCCAACCCGCCGATTTCGCCCGCGGAATCCTCGTCACCGGTGGCGAGAACCCGTACTCGCCCGTACGCCGTCCGCGCCTGCGCGGGGCTCACCGCGGCGCCGTCGCAGGGCCCGGGGCGGGGCTGCGCCCGCCGTCCGCCCCCGGATCGCCGCGGGTCGCCGGGCCCCCACCGCATTCTTGATGCTCTCCTTACAGACCTCATGGTGCCTTCAATGTAAAGTCCAATTCTCGCCACGAGTTGCTTCTGGACGCATCTGAAGAAGCGTCAATATGCTGGCCTGCAAGGAAGTTCAAGAGTTGTGTAATGTGACTGACGTCGCATCATTCGGACTGCCGCGGCGTTAACGATCATTGCTAGAGTCCAAAAATGGCCAGCCGATTTTTCGGGTGTGCCGGAATTGGCCTCGGGATCGGAGATCACCTTTCCGAGGCGCGCCGCCCGTTCGGACTCCGTGGCGGCGACCCAAGTGGAACCAGAGCGCGCCGCCGGCCGATGATCTCGGCCGCGGCGGGCCGAGACGGGGAAGGGCCGTGCCTCATGACGTATGACACCTCCGGGGTAATCGCCGAGTTAGGGAGCCGCAACCTGCTCCCGGACGCGTACGAGACGGTGTTCGCGAGCGGCTCCCTGATCAGAGGCTGGGGCAACCCCACCAGCGACCTCGACGTCCACGTGGTCACCAGGGACGTCTGGGTCAGCACGATCGACGAGACCAACCACGTCGCGCTCGAACCGAACACGCTCCAGTACGAGGGAACGTTCGTCGACGGCCGTCGCTGGGACATCGAGTACTGGACCTCCTCCCAGCTCGAGCAGGTCCTCTCGAAGGTCTCCCAGGAGCAGTTCGCCGACGATCAGGGCGCCTGGCGCACCCTCAGCTACCACGAGATCGCCATGCTGGAGCGGCTCCCGTACGCCGCCGCAGCCGACGACGGCGCCTGGCTGGCGGCCACCCGCGAGCGGCTCGCGGCCTCGGCGCACCGGTCGGTGCTGATCGTGAACTCGCTCAAGCAGGCCGACAGCTACACCGAGGACGCGGCCGGCCAGATCGCCCGGGGCGACCTGTACAGCGCGGTCATCGCGACCAAGAACGCCTTCAACCACGCCGTCGACGCCCTGCAGGCGAGCCTCGGCCAGTTCGGCAGCCTGTGGCCGAAGTGGCGGGCCCGGCGGATGGAGATCCTGAACCCCGGGCTGCTGCCGTTCGACGCGTACTGGGCCATCGAGACGATGCGCACCTTCGACCCGGACAACCCGCAGAAGTGGGTCGAGGAGACCATCGCCGTCTGCCAGCGGATCTCCATGGAGGTGTCGGTCTGATGCCGCTCGACGAAAACATGCAGGTGGGACCCGGTTCGGTGGCCTCGCTGCCGCTGAACGTGAAGATCCGCAACCACCGCGGCACGACGGTGGTCGGCGGGTACGAGCACTTCTTCGAGCTGACCCCGTCCGCCGCCCACATCTGGCGGCAGATCGACGGAAAGCGGACCGTGCGGGACATCGCCGCGCTGATCGCCGAGGAATACGAGATCGATCAGGAATCCGTGGTGCAAGACATTGTCGAGCTCTTCACGGAACTCGCACAGCACGATGTCGTGAACATTGCGCAAGGCGATTCTCGGAGCTGAATTCCACCAGGGGTCACCGCCTCCTGCACATTTGCCCGTGGGTTTGAAATTTCGGGGGCATCACATGCTGGACGATCTCCAGTTCGATGTATTCGGTCCGCTGACCGTTCGACGGAACGGCGAGTTATTAGAGATTCCGCAGGCGAAACACCGGGTCGTGCTGGCGGCCCTGCTGCTCCGCGCCAACCGCACCCTCACCGCGGAGGAGCTCATCCAGCAGCTGTGGGGCGGCGAACCCCCGCTGACCGCACGCAAGACGCTCCAGGGGTACATCGCCCGCCTGCGCAAGGCGCTGGGCGCCGACGTGGTCGTCAGCCGGGCCTCCGGCTACGCGATCGCGATCGACGGCGAGCGGCTCGACCTCGACCGGTTCAATCTCCTCCTGCACAAGGCGGAACTCTGCACCGAACCGGCCGAACGCGCCCGGCTGTTCCGGTCGGCATTGGAGCAGACCAATGGCACCCCGCTCGTCGACATCCCCTCGGAATACCTCCACCAGGGCGACGGTGCAGCCTTGCTTGAACGCTGGTTGAATGCCACGGAAAGCTGGGCCGACGCCGAAATGGCGGTGGGGCGCTGCGCCGAGGTCCTGCCCCGGCTCAGGGCCCTGGTATCCGAACACCCCTTCAGGGAAAGCGCGTGGGGCCGTCTGATGACGGCCCTGTACAAGGCGGGCCGCCAGGGCGAGGCCCTCGCCACCTACCAGGAGGCCCGGCGCCTGCTGTCGCAGGAACTCGGCGTGGAACCCGGCGAGGAACTCCGCGCCGCCCACCGGCAGATCCTCGCCGGGCCCGCCGCCCGCTCCGACGGGGAGCCGGATCCGGCGCCGCGAGCCTTCGCCGCAGCCGGCAGCGGTGGCAACGGCGGCGGTGGCGGTGGCGGTGGCGGTGGCGCGAGCCTGCGCCCGGTCGCCGGCACCGCCGAGCATGCGGCCTCCCCGTACACCCTCCCGCCGCGCCTCGCGGAGTTCGCCCGGCCCGGCATCGAGGCCGAGCTGATCCAGCGGCTGCGGGACGTCGCCGGGGACGGCGCCGAGCGCACCGCCCCGCAGACGCTCAACCTGTACGGGGCCGCCGGGGTCGGCAAGACCACCATGGCGGTCCGGGTCGCCCACGCCGTCAGCGCGGTCTTCCCCGACGGCCAGCTGTACGTCGAACTCCAGCGCGGGGACGGCTTCCGCGAGCCGGCGGACGTGCTCGGCGAGCTGGTGCGCGCACTCGGGGTCGCCCCCGGCGCGGTGCCCGCGGAGTTCGCCGAACTGGTGGCCCTGTACCGGGGGCTGCTCTCCCACCGGCGGGTGCTGATCGTGCTCGACGGGGCGCGCGACGAGGCCCAGGTACGGCCGCTGCTGCCGGCCTCGCCGACCTGCGCGGCCGTGGTGACCAGCCTGGAGATGCTGTCCACCCTGGGCGGCACCCGGCACGTACGCCTCGGGCTGCTGTCCGCGGAGGAGTCCCGGGAGATCCTGGCCCGGATCATCGGCCGCGAGCGGGTGGCGGCCGAGGAGGGCGCCGCGCAGGACCTGGTGCGGTACTGCGGGCGGCTGCCCCTGGCCATCCGGATCGTCGGCGCGCGGCTGCTGGAGCGGCCCCACTGGCGCCTGGAGACCCTCGCCCGGAGGCTGGAGTCGGACCGCAGGAGGCTCGACGAGCTGGTGGTCGGCGACCTCGGCGTCCGCGAGAGCCTGGCGGTCGGCTACGCCGCCCTGGACGCCCCCGAGCGGCGGGCGTTCCGGCTGCTCAGCCTGCTGGAGATGGCCTCGTTCCCGGTACGGGTGGCCGCGGCCGCGCTGGGGCTGCCGGACGACCGTGCGGAGGAGACCCTCGAGCGGCTGACCGCGCAGCACCTGCTGGACGCCGACTTCGTCAAGGGCAGCGGGGTGCGCTTCTCGTACCACCCGCTGGTCCGGCTGTACGCCCGGGAGCTCACGTTCGACGTGGACTCCATGCAGAGCCGGCACGGCGCGGTGGAGAACGCGCTGGCCGCCTGGTACACGAGGCCGGCCGGAGCGCTGGTCCCGCTACGGGCCGCTGCGCCCGCGACCGGACCGGCCGTGCGCGCCGCAGCCGTTCCCGCCGCCCTGCCACCGGAGCTCGGCTTCACCGCCTGAGCCCCACGACCGCACGTCCCCACGACCGCACGACACGCCACGATCCCCACACCCCCCACGTCCCGTCCCCCGCCGTGCCGCCCGAGGTGTGTCCGCCCCTGGTTCCCGGCCCGCGGGGAGATCCGAGGAGAACCGACGTTGATCGAACGCTATTCCACTCCGGAGATGGCCGCGCTCTGGACCGAGGAGCACAAGTACGAGACCTGGACGCGCGTCGAAGTGCTCGCGACCACGGCCCAGGTCGAACTGGGCGTCGTGGACCAGGGCAGCCTGGACGACATCCGCCGCGCCCCCGTCCCCACCGTCGCCCGCATCCGGGAGCTGGAGCTCACCCGCGACCACGAGATCCTCGCGTTCCTCGCGGCCTACACGGAGACGATGCCGCCCGCTTCCGCGCGGTGGGTGCACCACGGGATGACGAGCTACGACCTCGTCGACACCTCCCTCGGGCACATCATGGCGCGCAGTTGCGACCTCGTGCTGAACGCCGCCCGTACGTTCGCCGAACTGCTCGTGGAGCGCGCCCTGGAGCACTGGGACACGGTGTGCATCGCCCGCACCCACGGCATCCACGCCGAGCCCACCACCTTCGGGCAGAAGCTCGCCGTGCACGCCTTCGCCCTCAACCGCAGCATCGCCCGGCTGACCGCGGCCCGCGCCGCCGTCGCCGTGGGCACCCTCTCCGGTCCCGTGGGCACGTACGCGCACATCTCCCCGTACGTCGAGGAGTGGGTCTGCGACCGGCTCGGGCTCGGCGTCGAGGCGATGCCGACCCAGGTCGTGGCGCGCGACCGGCACGCCGAGCTGCTCTCCGCGCTCGCCGTGACGGGGGCCGTCGTCGAGCAGTTCGCCCTCGAGATGCGCATGCTCCAGCGCACCGAGGTCGGGGAGGTCGACGAGCCGCGGACCAGCGCGTACCAGGGGTCGAGCGCGATGCCGCACAAGCGCAACCCGACGACGAGCGAGCGGCTGTGCGGCCTCGCCCGGATCCTGCGCTCCAACGCCGGGGCCGCCTACGAGAACGTCGCGCTGTGGCACGAACGGGACCTCGCGCACTCCTCGGTGGAGCGCGTCATCCTGCCCGACAGCCTGACCGTGGCCCACTACCAGCTCGTCTCGGCCGCCGGGCTGCTGCGCGGGCTGCGGGTGTTCCCCGAGCGCATGGCGCGCAACATCGACGCCACCCGGGGCCTGGTCTACAGCTCCGAGGTGTTCCTGGACCTGGTCGACCGGGGCCGGGACCGCGAGGAGGCCTACCGGCTGGTCCAGGCCGCGGCCACCGAGGCGTGGGAGACCGGCACGAGCCTCGCCGAGGGCCTCGGCTCCCGCGGTGTGGACGTCACCGGCGAGCACATGGACCCGCGGCGCTTCCTCGGCAACCGCGACCACCTGAAATCCCGACTGATCGAACTGAGCAAGGAGCTGCAAGACCATGTGGAAGTGTGAGCCCGTCGTCGGTGCCAGCCTCGACGTCACCGAAGTCACCGCCCTCTACCGCGCGTCCACCCTCGGCGAGCGCCGTCCCGTCGAGGACGTCGAGCGGTTCACCCGCATGCTCGCCGGTGCCAACCTCGTGATCACGGCCCGCCTCGACGGCCGGCTCATCGGCATCGCGCGCTCGATCACCGACGGCTCGTACGTCACGTACCTGAGCGACATCGCCGTGGACGCCGAGTTCCAGCGCAGGGGCGTGGGCCGGGACCTGATCCGGGCCACCCGGGAGGCCGCGCCGCAGGCCAAGCTCGTGCTGCTCTCGGCACCGGCGGCCGTCGCCTACTACCCGCACATCGGGTTCACCCGCCACGAGTCCGCATGGACCCTCGATGCGCTCGGCTGAAGCCGGGCCCCGCGGGGTCGGCCGTCCCTCCCCGATCCCGAACCGCCGTCGAATGACGTTCCGTAGGTGACGACAATGCAGCTGAAGACGCCCGGATTCGATGCCCAGGTCAAGGCGGCCGCCGAGCGGGCCCGTGCCTGCGGCCTGGCCGCCGACGCGATACGGATAGCGGCCACCCTCGACGGGATGGTCCCCGAGCAGGTCGGCCGAGCGGCCATGGGGCTCGGTGAGCGCGTGTACACGGAGATCGCCGAGTCCCAGGTGGCCGGTTTCGCCCCGACCGGCGGCCCCGAGGCCGAGGACGGGGCCGGTGCCCCGGCCCCGGCCGAAGCCGGCACCGGGGCCGACAGCGGCGCCGGAGACCTGCTGATGCTGACCGGGACCGGGCGGCTGCGCGTCGTCCCGGCCGGCACGCAGCCCGCCGGGACCGAGGACGGGGAGCCGCTCGGCACCCTCAAGTGGCAGTCGCGGCCCGAATCCCTGGGCAGGCTGTGGGCCCTGGCCCAGGACGTCCAGCGGCTGCAGTTCGAGGAGATCCACCGCTGGCTCGCGCAGCAGGGCGCCGAGCCGGTCCGCGAGCGGATCGACGCCGTCGCCCACGCGCTGGTCCACATGGCCCCCGTGCTGCTGTACGTCGGCGACCGCTTCTACAGCAACCTCGGCAAGTTCAGCAATCTGCCCGGGCGTTCGATGGCCCCCGGCGCCGAAGGGTCGGTGCTCACCGCGCTCCGCGACACCCCGGCCGCGCGCTGGTCCCCCGAGGACGCCACCTTCGTCGTGTGCATGTACGCGCTCATCAGCTCGGGCTCCCCGGTCCGGGCCGAGGAGTTCAACGGGGTACAGCTGGCCCCGGACAGGCTGGCGGACTTCCTCCGCGAGCGCATCGAGGCGTACGGGGCCGAGCTCCCGGACCTCGCCGGCGAGCCGACGGGCGCCGCGCTCGACGCCCTGGCCGCCGCCTGCTCCGGCGGACGGGCGGAGCTGTTACGCCGCGGCGCCGTGTTCTACCGCGAGATCAACGGCGCCTCCCTGCACAAACGGGAGCGGATCATGGCCGAGCCCCTCGGCTGGGACGAGCTCCCGGCGCCGGTGGCGGGCCTGCTCTCCGGCGTCGCGGGCCGGCACTTTCCCGTCGCGGCCACGCCCGGGACGGTGCGGGCGTACGCCGAGGAGGTCGTGGAGCGCGTCGTACGGCTGGCCCCGCCCGCCGGGTTCACCAGCGCGTACGAGGGGTTCCTCCACCGGTTCTTCGAGACGCTGGCCGACGCCCTGGACTGCGACGTCGTGATGGGCCGCGGCCCCAAGAGCGTCGCCGTGCTGCACAGCGACCACCCGGCCGAGGACCGGATGGCCCTGGCCACCCGCGACTTCTACTGCTGCGTCGCGCCCGGTACCGCCTTCGCGCAGAAGTTCACCGACGACCGGGCCGCCCTCGCCCGGACCCTCTCCGCGTACAGCGCGCGGATGCGCTACAACACCTGGCACTACCTGCCGCACAGCATGTCCTGGACCGAGGAGTCGCCGGGCCGCGACGACTGGTTCTTCGCGCCGATGACGGCCGACATCACCAACTGGTCCGACCAGCACCACACCGGGCACGTCGCCTTCGGCGTCCGGCACGCCCTGCGCGTCCCGCTCGGCATCGTGCTGGAGGGCGCGTACCGCCCCGGCCTGTACGACCTGCGCCTGCTGCGCACCGCCGGCGCCGAGTTCGAACTGCCCCACCTGCGGGCGGCCATGGTGACCGGACGGGTCCAGGCGCTGCTGCACCAGGCGGCCGCCGACCGGGGCCTTCAGATCGGCGACTTCGACAACAGCTGGTACCGGGCCTTCCATGGCGGCTGACCCGGCCCACGCCGACATCCGCACCCTCCGCGCGGCGTACGGGGACGGCAGCCTGCTGCCCTCGGAGCACCTGGCCGCCACCTTCGCTCGGCTGGACCGGTGGGAGCCGCGGATCGGGGCCTTCCTCACGCTCGCCCGCGAGCGCGCCACGGCCGAGGCCGAGGCCGCGGACCGGCTGCTCCACCGGTACGGAAAGGCCGTCTGGGAGGACCGGCCGCTGCTCGGCATGCCCGTCTCGGTCAAGGACCTGACGGCGACGGAGGGCATCCGGACCACCCGTGGCTCCCTGCTGCACGCCGACGCCGTGCCCGACCAGGACGCGCCGGCCGTGGCCCGGCTGAGGGCCGCGGGCGCCGTGGTCATCGGCAAGACCAACACCAGCGAGGGCGGGTGGAGCGCGGCCGGGCTGAACCGGCTGCAAGGGCCGACCCGCAATCCGTGGGATCCGGCCCGCACCCCCGGCGGCTCCAGCGCCGGTGCGGCCGCCTCGGTGGCCGTGGGCATCGGCGTGGGCGCCACCGGCACCGACGGCGCCGGGTCGATCCGCATCCCCGCGTCGTTCTGCGGGGTCGTCGGGTTCAAGCCCTCCCTGGGCCGGATCCCGTACGTGCCGCAGAGCCCGGAGGAGCTGTCCCATCTGGGGCCGCTGACCCGGACGGTGGCCGACGCGGCCCTGCTCACGCAGGTGATGTCCGGCTACGACCCGGGCGATCCGCTGTCCTTCGGCGTGCCCGGCGAGCCGACGGGGGACCCGGAGGCCGCCGCCGGGCGGCTCCCGCGGCTGCGCATCGGCTGGATCCCCTCGCTCGGGGATCCCGCGCCGCAGCCCGGCATCGCGGCCGCCGCCCGGCGGGCGGTGGAGGCGCTGGCCGCCCTGGGGCACACGGTCGAGGAGATCCCGCCGCCGTTCGAGGACCCGTACCCGGCGCTGGAGACGATCCTGGCGGGCTGGGAGGCGGCCGCCCACGCGGGCGACCTGGACGAGGTCGCCGGCCGCCTCGACCCGGGCCGCCTCGAGGTCATCCGGTACGGGCGCGGGCTCAGCGCCGCCCGGCTGGCCCGGGCGTACGAGGCGCGCGCCGTGCTGCGGGCCCGCAGCCAGGCCCTGATGGAGCGGTACGACCTGCTGGCCATGCCGACCGTGGCCATCGAGCCGTTCGCCGCCGAGCTGCACGAGCCGCCCGACCCGGTGCGCAAGGGCGCCCTGTCCTGGCTGGCGTGGGCGCCCGAGGCCTACACCTTCAACCTGACCGGCCAGCCCGCCGTGTCGGTCCCGGCGGGCCGCTCGCCCGGGGGCCTGCCCGTCGGCCTGCAACTCGTGGGCGGGCGCCACGACGACCTGCGGGTCCTGGCCGCCGCGTACCAGCTGGAGCAGGCGCACCCCTGGCACCACCAGTACGCAGCCCTCACCGCACGAAGCCCGGAAACCGAAGGGGAACCGACATGACGAAGCCCACCACCGCGCGGGAAGCCGGCGAGCGCCGCTACGCCCGCTTCGCCACCGGCAGCGTCGGCTTCGTCGAGCGGCACGGCCTGTGGAACGCGGACCAGCAGGCCGCGGCGGACGCCTTGGACGAGGTCCTGCCGGGGCTCGAGTTCGTCCGGGTCGGCTTCGGCGACCCGCACGGGCTGATGCGCTCCAAGACCCTGACGGTCGACGCCTTCCGCACGGCGCTGCGCAACGGCATCGACATGAGCCCGGGCCCGTTCGTCTTCGACACCGGGCACGCCGTGGGCGTCGACTTCTTCGCGCCCGGCGGCGGCATCGGCATCCCCGAGCTGACCGGCGCCGGCGACTTCCTGATCGTCCCCGACCCGCTCACCTTCAAGGTGCTGCCGTACACCGAGGCGGCCACCGGCTGGGTCATCGCCGACGAGTACCTGCGCGACGGCAGCGCCCACCCGCTCTCCAGCCGTGCCGTGCTGCGCCGCCAGTGCGCCCGCGCCGCCGAGCGCGGCCTGAGCTTCGTCGTCGGCCTGGAAGTGGAGTGGTACGTGACCCGGCTGGCCGGTGCCCGGGAGCACGGCCCGGCGGCCGCCCCGGGCACGGCCGCCGCGGCGGTCGGCGGGTTCGGCGTGCAGGGCGAACCGCCCGCCGTCGAACCGGTCAACAGCGGCTACCAGTTCAACCTCGACACCTTCACCGACGGCCTCATGCACGTCATCACCCCGCTGGCGCGCGCCCTGCGCGAGCTCGGCCTGCCGCTGCGCACCGTCGAGCACGAATCGGGGCCGGGCCAGCTGGAGTTCACCTTCAGCCCGATGGACGGCCTCGACGCCGCCGACGCCATGCTGCTGTTCCGTACGGTCGCCAAGCAGGTCTGCGCCCGCCTCGGCCACCACGCCTCCTTCATGGCGCTGCCCCGGCTGGAGCGCTTCGACCCGAGCGGCTGGCACCTGCACCAGTCGCTGTTCGACACGGCCGCCGACCGCAACGCCTTCGTACCGCAGCAGGGCACGGCCCTGCTGTCGGACGAGGGGCTCGGCTACGTCGCGGGGCTGCTCGAACACGCCGCGGACATCGCGCTGTTCGCCATCCCGACCGTCAACGGGTACCGGCGGCTCGACGAGCGGTTCTCGCTCTCCCCGGACCGGGTCGTGTGGAGCGCCGAGAACCGGGGCGCCCTGATCCGCGTGCTCGGCGGACCCGGCGAAGAGTCCACGCACCTCGAGAACCGGCTCGGCGAGCCCTGCGCCAATCCGTACCTCTACCTCGGCTCGCAGCTCGCCGCGGGCCTCGACGGCATCGAGCGCGGGCTGCGGCCGGGCGGTCTCGCACAGGACCCGCACGCCCCCACGGAGGCGGCCCTGCCGCGCGACCTGGCCGAGGCGGTGGCCGCGATGGAGGGCAGCGCCCTGGCCCGGGAACTGCTGGGCAAGCCGCTCCACGACTGCCTCGCGCAGCTCAAGCGCAGCGAGGTGTCCCGGTTCGGGGACTGGCTCGCCGCCGCGGGGCCCGCCGGGCCGGGGGAGACCACCGTATGGGAGCACCGTGAGTACTTCGGCGCCTACTGACGCCCGCCCGTCCGGGGACGGCTGGTGGACCGTCTGCATCGTCGGGTCCGGGCCCCGGGGGCTGTCCGTCCTCGAACGGCTCGCGGCCAACGCGGACGAGCTGCTGCCCGCCGGGGTGCGGCTGCGGGTCCACCTCGTGGACCCGCGGCCCGGCAGCGGGCAGGTGTGGCGCTCCGACCAGTCGGAGCTCCTGCTCATGAACACGGTCGCCTCCCAGGTGACCCTCTTCACCGACGACAGCGTGACGATGGACGGCCCCGTGCGGCCCGGTCCCAGCCTGGCCGCATGGGCCGCCGCCGCCGAGGAGGGGCCGGGCCCCGACGCCTATCCCACCCGGGCCCTGTACGGGCGCTACCTGGAGTGGGTGCTGCGCAGCGTGGTCCGGCGGGCCCCGGCGGACGTCCGTACGCACGCCGCGCGCGCCGTCCGGCTCGACGCGGATCCGGACGCCTGCGCGGACGGCCGGGACCGGGTGACCCTGGACGACGGCACGGTGCTGTCCGGGCTGGACGCGGTCGTGCTGGCCCAGGGGCACCTGCCGGTCTCCCCGACCCCTGCCGAGGCCGCCTTCGCGCGGTTCGCGGCCCGCCGGGGGCTGTTCTACCTGCCCCCGGGGAACCCGGCCGAGGCCGGGCTGGACGGGATCGGGGCGGGCGAGCCGGTCCTGCTGCGCGGTCTCGGACTCAACTTCTTCGACCACATGTCCCTGCTGACGGAGGGCCGCGGCGGGGTCTTCGAAGCCAAGGACACCGGGCTCGTCTACCACCGCTCCGGTCGCGAGCCCGTGCTGTACGCCGGATCGCGCCGCGGTGTGCCGTACCAGGCACGCGGGGAGAACCAGAAGGGCGCGCACGGCCGGCACGTCCCCCTCGCCCTGACCCCGGCCGTGCTGGACCGGCTGCGCCGCAGGCCCGGCCTGTCGTTCCGGCGCGACATCTGGCCGCTGGTGTCCCAGGAGGTGGAGAGCGTCTACTACGCGGCGCTGCTGCGGGCCGACGGCCGCCCCCGGGCCGCGGCGCGGCTGCTCGCGCTGAGCGCCTCCGGGCCCTGGACGGCGTACGCCCGCGACCGGCTGCTCGACGCGCTGGGCGTGCCGCCCGGGCGGCGCTGGGACTGGGAGCGCGTCGCCCGGCCCTGCGCGTACCGCTTCTTCGCCGACCGCGCCGAGTTCACCGGCTGGCTGCTGGAACACCTGCGCCGGGACGTCGCCGAGGCGCACGCGGGCAACGTCGACGGGCCGTACAAGGCGGCGCTCGACGTGCTGCGGGACCTGCGCAACGAGGTGCGGCTGCTGGTCGACCACGGGGGGATATCCGGTGCGGACTACCGCGACGAACTGACCGGCTCGTACGGGCCGTTGAACGCCTACCTGTCCATCGGCCCGCCGCCCCGCCGGATCCAGGAGGCGATCGCGCTGATCGAGGCCGGCGTACTGACCGTGCTCGGCCCCGGTGCCGAGTTCGCCGCGGACGAGGCCGCCGGCCGCTTCACGGCCCGCTCGCCCCGGGTGGGCGAAGGCGCGGTGCACGCCCGGGCGTTCATCGAGGCGAGACTGCCCGAACCCGATGTGGCGCGCACCGAGGATCCGCTGCTGGGGTACCTGTACGCGACGGGCCAGTGCACCCCGTACGTGATCGACGACGAGCGCGGACCGTACCGGACCGGCGGGATCGCGGTCACGCAGCGCCCCTACCGGATCATCGACGCGGCGGGCGTGCCGCACGAGCGGCGCTTCGCCTACGGGGTGCCCACGGAGGGCGTTCACTGGGTGACGGCCGCCGGGGCGCGGCCGGGCGTCGACTCGGTGATCCTCGGCGACTCCGACGCGATGGCCCGCAGCATCCTCGGCCTCGCCTCCGGGGCCGCCGACCGCGGCCGACCCTTCGACACCCTGACGAGGAGCACGTGATGGACGGCCTGAAGACGACCCCGGACCGCGGACCCGGCACCGGAAGGCAGGCCGGAGCGGACACCGGCCTGCTCTCGCCGGTCCGGGCCGGTACCGCCACCGAGGCGGCCCTGACCGACAGCGCCTGGGCGCAGGCGATGCTCGACGCGGAGGCCGCCCTGGCCCGGGCCCAGTCCCGGCTGGGCACGGTGCCCGCGAAGGCGGCCGAGACCATCACCGCGTGCGCCCGTGCCGAGGCGATCGACCTGCCCGCACTGGCCGTACGGGCGCGCGGCGCCGGAAATCCGGTGGTCGCCCTGGTCGAGGAGCTGACGGCGCTGGTCGCGGCCGAGGACCCCGCGGCGGCCGAGTACGTGCACCGCGGCTCCACCAGCCAGGACATCCTCGACACCGGCGCGATGCTGGTCACGGCCCGCACCCTGCGCCTGGTCCGCGGCGAGCTCGACCGGACCGCGGCGGCCCTGGCCCGGCTGGCCGACGAGCACCGCGGCACGCCGGCGGCGGCCCGCACGCTCGGCCAGCACGCCGTCCCCACCACGTTCGGCCTCAAGGCGGCGGGCTGGCTCGTCGCCGTGCTCGACGCACGGCGCCGGGTCGCGGCCCTCCTCGACGGGGGGCTGCCGGTCCAGCTCGGCGGGGCCGCGGGCACCCTCGCGGGCTACCTCGCCTACGCGCAACAGGCCCCCGCCGAAGCGGACGGCGGCGGCCGGCCCGGCGAGGACCCCGGCGCGTACACCGGGGAGCTGATCAGCCTCTTCGCCGCAGAGACGGGCCTCGCGGAGCCCGTCCTGCCCTGGCACACCCTGCGTACCCCGATCAGCGACACCGGGGCCGTCCTCGCGCACGCCGCGGTGGCGCTCGGCAAGTTTGCCACCGATGTGCAGACGCTGGCCCGCACCGAGCTCGCCGAGGTGGCCGAGCCCGCCGGGGTCGGCCGGGGCGTCTCCTCCGCCATGCCGCAGAAGCGCAACCCGGTGCTCGCCGCGATGATCCGCTCGGCCGCGCTCCAGGTGCCCTCGCTGGTCCTCACGCTGACGCACTGTGCGGCCGCCGCCGAGGACGAGCGGCCCGCCGGTGCCTGGCACGGCGAATGGCAGCCGCTGCGCGAGGCGCTGCGGCTGGTCGGCGGGGCCGCCTGCACGGCGGCGGAGCTGGCCGAGGGGCTGGAGGTGCACCCGGCCCGGATGGAGGCCAACCTGCGGCTCACCGGCGGGGCGGTGGTCACCGAGCGGCTGGCCGCCGTACTGGCCCCCGTGCTCGGCAAGGCCGGCGCCAAGCGGCTGGTGAGCCGGGTGGCCGTGGGCGCCGGGGCCGCGGACTCCCTCGTGGACAAGCTCCTCGCCGATGCGCCCGAGCTGGCCGCGGAGTTCACCGCCGGCGAGCTGGCGCGCCTGCTCAGCCCGGCCGAGTACACCGGCGCCGCCGAGGCGCTGATCGAGCGGGCCCTGGCGTACCACCGCAGTACGACCGGCACCCGCGGCACCACCGCATGACTTCCGTACGGCGATGGCCCGTGGCGGACCTTCCGAAGGGATTTGAACAGTGATCGTTGCGATGGACGGACCCGACGGCGCGGGCAAGAGCACGCAGGTCAAGCGGCTGCGGAGCTGGGCCGAGAGCCAGGGCCTGTCGTTCCGCGTCGTGGGCAAGTGGCAGGTCTTCGAGGAGGCGGAGGTACCGCAGGCCCGCTTCCTGCGCGGCACCACCCTCGACGAACTGCGGGTCTGCATCGCCGAGATGCCGAACCCGGCCCGGATGCTCTTCCTCGGCTGGCTCAACACCCTGGCCGCGGAACGCGCCCGCGCCGCCGAGGCGGACCTCGTCGTCCTCGACGGCTACTGGGTCAAGCACGCCGCCACCGAACTGCTGGCGGGCTGCCCCCAGGCGCTCGTGGACGCGATCGTCGACGCCATGGCCCCGGTGGACACCGTCGTCTTCTTCGACGTCACTCCCGAGGAGGCGCTGCGCCGCAAGAAGGGCGACATCACCCCGTACGAGTGCGGCCGTGACCCGCAGTGCCGCCCGGAGCGCTTCCTGGCCCACCAGGCCGCCACCCGGGAGGTCATGCTCGACTGGGCGGACCGGCGCGGCTGGGACGTCGTACGGGCGAACACGGCCGAGGCCGCGGCGCAGCAGCTGCGCAAGCTGCTCGCGCCCAAGCTGGGAGTCGAGGTCAACCCCCGTCCCGCGGCCGCCGACGCCCCGGCCGGACACTGATGCTGCGCGACGGGCAGGGCCTGCGGCGCGGTCTGGCGGCCGCGCTGTTCGTCCGCTACCTCGGGGCGGGCAGCTGGGCACCCCTCCAAGTCCTGTTCTTCGTCCGGTCCGTGGGCCTGTCCACCGGCAACGTCGTCATGGGGCTGACCGCGGCCGGGCTGGCGGGCCTGGTCGCCGGGCCCGTCGTCGGCCGGCTCGCCGACCGGTTCGGGCCGCGCGAGGTGGGCATCGCCGGACTGGTCGCCCAGGCGGGCGCCGCCGGCGCGCTGCTGCTGGTGGAGGGCATGCCGGGGTTCCTCGTGGTGATCACCCTGATCGCCCTGGGACGCGGCGCCTTCCCCGCGATCAGCGGGGCGCTGATCGCGTACGTCGGCGGCGAGGACCGGGTCGCGTACCGGGCCCGGATCTACTCCCTGCAGAACCTCGCCATGGTCTCCGGCTCGCTGCTCGGCGGGCTGGCGCTGCAGGCCGACACCCGGACCGCCTATGTGATCGCGATCTGCGCCGACGTCGTCTCGTACCTCGTCGCCGCGCTGCTGGTGGCCAGGCTTCCGCACCTGCCGCCGGTGCCCAAGGACCCGGGGGGCGGCCGGCGCTACGCCCTGGCCGACCGCCCGTTCCTCGCCGTCAGCATGCTCGCGGGGACCCTCGTCATGTTCGACGTCTTCATGACCGTGCTGATGCCGGTGTGGATCGCCGAGTACACGAACGCGCCGCGCTGGACGGTGTCGCTGGTCTTCGCACTCAGCTGCGCGCTCGTCGTCCTGCTGCAGACCAAGGTCGCCAAGGGGGTCGAGACCCCGCGCGACGGGGCGCTGGCCATGCGGCGCAGCGGTCCGGTCATCGCACTGGCCATGGGGCTGGTCTTCGCCGCCGCGCACGTCCCGATGTACGCGGCGATGGGGCTGGTCCTGATCGGCACGGCGGCGCTGACCTTCGGGGAGATGCTGTTCACGGCGGGGGAGTACGCGCTGTCGTTCGGGCTGGCCCCCGAGCACGCCCAGGGTGAGTACCAGGGCGTGTTCTCCGTCGGGGTCGGCATCGGCGGGGCCGTGGCGCCGGCCGTGCTGAACGCGCTGTGCCTGAGCGCGGGCCCGCTGGGGTGGGTCGCGCTCGTCGCCATCATGGTCACGGCCGGGGCGGCGGTGCCGCCGGTGGCGGCGATCGCCGAACGCGGCCGGGCCCTGCGGGAGCAGGACCGGGAGCCCAGACCGGCCGGGTGAGCGTCGCGGCCGGCCTGGGCCGTCTTCGGGCGGGTGCGCAAACCCCTGGGGAACGAACCCCTAGCGGCCGCGCGCGTCCACCAGCTGCGCCACCCGCGACTCGATCCCCGGGTCGTGGGAGGCGAACTCCGTGCGCCGGGCCTTCTCCTCGGCGCGTACGCGGTCCAGGACCGGCCCGGTCCACGGCGCGTCGAGGACGATGCCCCACAGGGGCCGGAGGCGGGCGGCCCGGGACACCTTGGCCTGGAAGGCGTCGCAGCTCAGGTCCACGGAGCGGTAGCCGTGGGCCGCCGCGTACTGCACGGCCTCGTAGTAGGTGAGGTTGAAGTAGAGCTTCGCCTCGCGGGCGATGGAGTCGTCCAGCCCGTGCGAGCGGGCGTACATGGTGTCCCCCCAGAAGAAGTACTGGGTGAAGCCCACCATCCGGTCGCCCTGGTAGGCCGCCAGGATCCGGCAGTTGTCGTCGAACAGGGTGGCCTGCTGGGCGAAGCGCTCCGACTCGCTCGCATCGGTGACGGGATGGCCGTAGCGGATCAGGACCTGCGCGGACAGCGGGCCGAGCAGCTGGTGGCACTCGGAGAGGCGCTTGACCTCGGTGTGGCAGCCGGCGTCCGTGTAGCGGCGCATCTCCCGGCGGATGGACGTGAACTGGCTGGAGGTGAACCGCCTGCGGTACCCCTCCAGGCCGTCGGGGTCGACGGGCAGGACCGCCGTCGCGTCCATCATCACCACCTGGTCCCGGGGGCCCAGCAGCGGCAGCAGCCGCTCCACCGACTCGTCGGTGAGGTAGAGCAGGGCGGCCAGCGCGCCGTCGGCGTCGCCCAGGGCGCGGAAGCGGTCGAGTACGGTGCGCACGCCCGCCGTGGCGAGCGGCTCGGCGGTGCCCGGGGCGACGATCACCTCGCTGGTGTAGCCGAGGCGGGTGCCGCCGAGGAGCAGCGGGCGCTCGGGCGTGGCGGGCTCGGCGGCGCCGGGGAACAGGACGGCGGGATCGTAGAAGTGCGGGACCTTCCCGGTGAAGCGGTGGGTGGGCAGGCCGGCGACGTACGAACCACCGGAGGAGGCGACCAGATGCCGCGAGCCGGAATCGTGCAGCTCCTCGCCGTAGAGCAGCCAGCGGTGGCTCGAATAGAGGGCGGAGTCACCGGCGAGTGCGTTCCACTCGTCGACGTCCGCGTCGCGTATCGAGGCGAGCTCGACGAGCTCCGGGCCCTGCGGGTCCTGCGTACCGTCGGCCACGCCGTCCGTCCCTGCCGTCACGCTGTGCGTCCTTCCCGATCGTGATCGAATGCGCTGGTCGTGCAGGTCAGCTTCACCCGGGCGCCCGGTCGAGGATGCGAAAGTCGGCCATTCCTTCGTCGATGCGCAGATAGGCGAGCCGGGCGGCGGTCGCGCCGCGGCATGCGTACATGCCGACGGCGGCGGCGGTGAGTTCCTCGGGGTCGGCCTGCGGGTCGGTCTCCAGGTGGTCCGACACGGTCGTCTGGACGAGGTCGGAGTCGGCGTCCACCGCCATGCGCTCGGTCAGCGTCACCGTGAGGCCGTAGCCGTTCTGCGCGGCCCAGGCGCGCAGTTCGCCGTCGATGACGAGCTCGTGGCCGGCCTGGAGGAGGAGCCCGGTCAGATGGGCCGTTCCCCCCGCTCCCAGGTGCCGGGGCAGTCCGGCGAGGACCCGGCGGCCGATGCTGAACCCGTCCTCGCCGCCTTCGTGGGCGGCCTCCTCGCCCCGGGCCGAGAGGGTCGGCAGGAAGGGGATGTTGGCGATGACCCGGTCGTACGGCTCCACCCCCGCCGGCAGCGGGTCGTACAGGTCGCCGACGAGGACCTCGATCCGGTCGCCCATCCCGTTGATCTCCGCGTTGAGCCGGGCCACTTCGGCCGTCTCGGGCAGCAGCTCCACCAGCGTGGCCCCGGCCCCCCGCTGCGCGGCCACCAGCCCCTGGAAGCCCGGCCCGGAGCACAGGTCGAGGACGCGGTCCCCCGCCCGGCAGCCGGTGCGCCGGGCCAGGGCGACGGAGTCCCGGCCGAAGTAGTGGCGTACGGGGAAGGGGCTCGGCGGCTCCGCGAACAGCCACACCCCGGCGGAGCGGAACAGGCTGACGTCGACCAGCCGGACCTCGTCCCCGCGCCGGACGGCGACACCGCTCTCGACCAGGGCGGGCAGCGACCCGGCGAGGGCGGGGGGCAGCCGGTCGGCGGCCAGGGGCTCCCCGAGCAGCAGGAACCCGGCGAGGGCGCGCAGCTCCCCGCCGAGGCCGCGGGCGGCGGCGGCCCACTGGAGGCGGTCCACCGAGTCGCCGGGGAAATCGGCCAGGAACTCGGCCAGTCCCGTCCGTTCGAGCGCGGTGACGAACCGCGTCACAGCGCGGCCCCGGCCCCGGCCTCGGCCCCGGCCGCGCCCTCGCCCGGTTCCGGGAGCCCGATCCAGGTGCGGAGCATCAGCCGGCCGCCGTCGACCGGCTTCTCGTCGTCGAACGCGGTCCGGCCGTGCACGATCGACCGGTTGTCGATGAAGATCATCTCGCCGGGCGCCAGCCGCCCGTGCGTCTGCAGGTCCCGCCGGTCCAGCAGCGAGTCCAGCAGGTCCAGCGCCTTGACCTGCTCGGGCGTCAACGGCGGTACGTGCGGGTGCCGGTGCCCGATCTCGATGTAGTCCCGCAGGTAGTACATGCGCTCCCGGCCGCCCCTGAACTCCAGGACGGGACGCTCGGTCGTCAGCGGCACCCCCGGGGTGTCGTCCCGGGTGTCGAAGTGGACGGGCAGCCGCAGGGCCGCGAGCTCCTCGGGGTGCGCCCGCAGGATCTCCAGGAGGTCGCTCACGTGCACCGTGACCAGCGCTCCGCCGCTGGAGGCCTGCCGGAAGCAGAACAGCGTGAAAATGTCCGGAAGCCGCCCCGGCCGGTGCGCCGCGTCCGTGTGCAGGCTGCCGCCCTGCCGGCTGTCCGAGTAGCGGCCCGTCGCACCCTCGCCGAGCCGCACCCCCCGGTCCCGTACGTCCCGCAGCAGGGCTCCCGCACCGTCCTGCGGCAGCAGGTCCCCGGCCAGCCGGGAGACGGCCACCGTGAACCGGCGCGCCTGCTCCTCGGTGAGGTGGTCCAGGCCGCCGAGCACGAAGTACCCGGGCCGGGCGTCGAGGTGGCGCCGTACGTACTGCCGTACGGTCTGCCCGAACTCCCGGTACCAGTCGGCGCGTACGTCGTCCTCGCCGCTCTCGGCGACGGCCGTCGCCAGCGCGCGGTCGACGGGGTGGCGGACGGTCGAGAACGGATCGTTGCTGTTCATTCAGACTCCCAAGGCCTGGCTGCCGAGACGTTCCGGGACCAGTCCCGAACCGCGCAGCCACACGGCTATCTCTTCCGCGCAGTGCGCGACCCCCGAAACCCCGCTCGCCCCGACCGCCCGGAGCACCGCCCCGGCAGCAGCGCCGCGGCTGTCACTGCAGGCCAGGACCTGGGTGACGATGTTGTCGAGCACGACCGGCCTGCGCACGTCGAGGGCGCAGTTGTACGTCACCCCCGGCTCCGGGGCCAGCTCCAGGGCGGTGATCAGGCCGGGCGCCCCGCCCGGAGCCGGCTCGATGAACAGGCGGGCCTCCAGACAGTGCGTGTCCCGGTCGACGCGGATGCGGCCGGGGGCGGGCACCGCGCCCTGCGCCAGCTCCATCTGGAGGGCCACCACGTCCAGGCCGGTCTGCGCCTCGCACATCCGGTAGGCCAGCGGCAGCCGGCCGTTGACCTCCAGGAAGTAGTGGCCCCGGGCGCCGACGATGAACTCGACGGTCGCCACGCCCCGCAGCCCCATCCCGGTGACGAGCCGGGCCGTGTCCCTGCGCATCCGCTCCAGCAGCTCGGGAGCCACGCCCTGGACCGGCGAGGCCTCCAGCAGCTTCATGCTGCCGTCGACCAGCAGGCTCTCCCGCTCGCCGAGCGGGTGCACGGTGCCGGCGTCGTCGACTGCGACGGTGACCCCGACCACCCGTCCCCGCTCCACGTACCGCTCGGCGTACCAGTCGGTGCCCTCGCCCTCGCCCGAACCGTCACCCGAACCCTCGCCCGCGTCCTCGGCGATCAGGGCGAGTGCCCGTTCCGCCTCGGCCTCCGTCTGCACGATGCGCACGCCGAGACCGCCGCAGCCGGTGACCGGCTTGAGGATGACGGGCAGCCCGATCTCCTCGACCAGCCCGGCTATCTGCCGGTGCCCCGTCGCGTGCGGCAGTACGGGCAGGCCGAGCCGGTCGGCGGTGGCGACCGCGTGGTCCTTGTCGCGGGCCGCCGCGAGCACCTCGGCCGTCGGCCCTATGAAGGCGATCCCGGCCGCGGCGAGCTGCCGGGGCAGCTCCGGGTCCTCGGCAAGAGCCCCGTAGCCCGGGTAGACCGCGTCGGCGCCGCAGCGCCGGGCCGCCTCGACGATCCGGCCCACGTGGTCGTACGTCTCCGCGAGCCCGGTGCCCTCGAGGTACTCGCACCCGTCCGCGGCGAGCGTGTGGAGCCGCTGGGGGTCCGACAGGGCGACGACGGCGATCGGTGACCATCCCAGCGTGCGGAAGGTGTCGACGGCCCGGGCCGCGATCGCACCACGGTTGGCGATCAGGACTCTTTTCATGGCCTTCTCTCAGTGGTCGGGATGCGGCCGGCCGAGCGCCCGGTAGTGCGTGACCAGCCGCCGCCGGTCGTCGAGCACGTGGAACGCCAGCGCCGGGGCCAGCTCGTAGTCCACGGCGGGCCGGCCCTCGAAGGGCAGCGGGACGGTCGAGGCCACCCCGGGCGCCACCAGCAGCGGAAGGCCCGCGAACGTCGTGGCCGCGGCGACGTGCGCATGACCGCACAGCAGGGCCACGACCTGCGGGTGCCGCTCCAGCACCGACGCGAGGCGCTCCTCGCCGAACTGGCGGACCCGGTCCACGTACGGGGTGTGCAGGTCGACGGGCGGGTGGTGGAAGCAGACGAAGACGGGCAGTTCGCCGCCCTCGGCGGTCAGCGTCTCGTCGAGCCACCGCAGGGTGAGGTCGCTGAGCAGGCCCTCGTCGCTGCCCGGGATCGTCGAGTCGCACAGGACGAAGACGGCTCCGGGCGTACGGACGACCTGGTTCAGCTCCTCGTCCCCGGGCTCGCCGTCGAGCAGGCCGGTACGGAACGCACCCCGCCTGTCGTGGTTGCCGGGCAGCACCAGCACCGGGTACGGCAGGTCGAACAGCTTGCGGGCCTGGGCGTACTCGTCCGCCGTCCCGTGGTCGGCGATGTCCCCGGAGACCAGGACGGCGTCGAGGGGGCCGGGGAGGTCGCGCAGGTAGTTCATGACCGTCAGCGCGCGCTCCGTGGCGCGTTCCGAGAGGTCCAGGTGCAGATCGCTGACATGGGCGATGACGGTGGTCACGGCAGGTCTTCCTTCCGGGTTGCGGTCGCCGCGGCCTGGAAGCGGGCCCTGACCTCGGCGTTGGTGTGCGCCGACGTTACCCGCGGAGGGGTGGCCCCACCCCTGCCGATGTGCAGGGCCACCAGGTGCGGGCCGGGCAGCCCCTCGATCTCGGCCAGATGCGCGGTGACTTCCTTGGCCGAACGGCAGACCCGTCCCGTGCGGTATCCGGCCGCGAGCGCCAACTCGTCCCAGCGCATGGCCACATCGCGGGTGCGCTGGCCGCCGGTGGAGTCGTACGCGCCGTTGTCGAGCACGAAGTGGGTCAGGTTCGCCGGTCGCCGCTCGCCGACGAGCGCGAGCCCGCCGAGGTGCATCACCGCCGCGCCGTCGCCGTCGATGACCACGACCTGCTGGTCGGGGCGGTTCAGGGCCGTGCCCAGGCCGAGGCCGATGGCGTGCCCCATGGAGCCCTGCATGTAGAAGTTCCGCGGGTTGTCGACGATCCCGAACAGCTCCCGGCTGATCATGCCGGTGGTGCTGTAGACCAGCGCGTCGCCCAGGTGCCCGGCGATCGCGGAGACCGCTTCCCGCCGGTCCATCTGCGCGTCCGGGGCGGCCGCCGGCACCGGGTGCGCGTCGACGGTCTTCGCCGGGACGAGGACGACGAACGACCGGTTCTCGCGGCGGGCCTCCTGCGCGCGGTCGAGGAGCCCGGCCAGGCTCTCCTCGGCCGGGTCGAGGATGCCGTGGGCGACCCCGACGGACTCCAGTACGCCGATGGTCCCGGCACCCATGGCCGCGTGGTGCGGCTCGTCGTCCTCGGCGTTCGGCCAGCCCCGCAGGCTGACGAAGAGCAGCAGCGGGATCTCGTACGCCATGGTGAGCGAGGTGAGCGGGTCGAGGAGGTTGCCCAGCCCCGAGTTCTGGGCCAGCACCACGGCCTTGGTCCCGCCCAGCTCGGCGCCGGCGGCCATGGACAGGGCGATGCCCTCGTTGGGCGCCGGCACGTAACTGCCGCGCTGCTCCAGCAACGCGAACGGGCCCTTGAGGAACGAGCACGGCACCCCGCTGAAGAACCCGTACCCGCGGCGGTCCAGCTCCGCGCAGAAGAACTCGGCGCTGATCATGCGCTCCACTCCTCCCACCGGTTGACCTGCGTGAGACCGAACAGCTCCTTCATCGGGGCGATGGTGTCCTCGACCCCGCCGGTCCCGCCCTGCAGCCGGATCTCCCCGAGGACGTCGCGCATGGCGGAGACCGAGGCGCGCAGCGCATGGTTCGCGTAGATCACCATCGAGACGCCCGCCGCCTCGGCCTCCGCGAGGTCCCAGTGCGGATAGGTCGTCGGTACGACGACGATGGGCGTACGGGCCTGCCAGGCCTGGAGGAACTCCAGGATCTCGGCCGGCGTGGACTCCTTGGAATGGATCAGGATGGCGTCGGCGCCCGCGTCCGCGTACAGGTGGGCGCGGCGCAGCGCCTCCTCGAGCCCGGCCCCGGCGATGAGCGCCTCGACCCGGGCGACGACGGTGAAGTCCCCGGTGGTCCGCGCCCGTACGGCGGCCTGGATCCGGCCGGCGAACTCGCCCGCGTCCTCCAGGTTCTGGCCGCCGCCGAGGAAGCTGTTCCGCTTGGGGAACACCTTGTCCTCGAGGCAGATGCCGCCGATGTCCGCCGCCTCGAACTGGCGGACCGTACGGACGACGTTGATGTTGCCGCCGAAGCCGGTGTCGCAGTCCGCCAGCAGCGGCAGCGAGGTCGCCTGGTTGACGTGCGAGGAGGCCTCGAGCAGCTCGGACATGGTCAGCAGGCCCAGGTCGGGCAGGGCCCGGGACGCGGAGATCTCGAAACTCGACGCCCACAGGCCGTCGAAGCCCGCCTCCTCGACGAGCAGGGCCGTCAGCGCGTCCCTGGACCCGACGATCCGCGCTATCTCTTTACGCTCCAGCAACTCGCGCAGTCGCGCCGCCTTCGACACTATTCCCCGGCCCTCTGCGCGAAGCGGCCGTGGTTGGTGCCGGCCACGTCCTCCCCGGGCAACTCGAAGACGCAGTGCCAGTGGAAGGAGCCCGCCTTGGCGTGCTCGGCGTCGGTGGCGCTGAGCAGACGGAATCCCGCGTGCAGGCGCAGCAGGTCGGCCGCGTCCACGTACATGTGCGGGTGCACCTTGTCGTCGGTGGCCCCGGGCTGGCGGAAGGTGTTCGGGCTCACCTCGTTGCCGCGCCCGTACTCGCCGTTGCGCTTGGAGAGCATCGTGGACTGGTAGACACCGCCGGGGCGCAGTACGCGCCGGACTTCGTCGAGCACCTTCGCGAGGCCGGCCTCGTCGTTGTGGTAGACCACGTTGAAGGCGAGGACGTAGTCGAAACTGTCGTCCGCGTACGGAAGTTCGCCGAAGTCGCCGACTTCGAGGCCGACCTGCACCCCGCGCTTGACGCTCTCGTCCCGGGCCGCCAGGACGGCCGCCTCGCTGGCGTCGGTGCCGGAGCTGGTGAACCCCGCCTCCGCGAACCACAGGGCGTGCCGGCCGACGCCGCAGCCGAGGTCCAGTACGTCCACGGCGCCGAGCTTCTGCAGCCGGGCGGCCTCGTCCACGACCCACGGGTGCGGCCGCGACCAGTCGCCTGTGCGCCCGCTGTCGGTGCGCCAGACCTCGTCCCAGTAGAGATGGGCTGTCATCGGGGTGACCTCACTCGTGATTACTTCCGTACATCCACATCCGGATGCCGATTTCCAATGGGGGGACCGAACGGCGCGGTGCCGGCACCGCGCCCTCAGGCGCTGTCGACGGTCTCCAGCAGGCCCGCCTCGAGCGACCCGTCCAGCAGCGGACGCATCGCGTCGAGCTCGCAGCCGGCGGCGGCGAGCGCCTCCGACAGCGGCCGGCGCCCGTCGAAACCACGCAGCAGCCGCAGCCAGTCCGCGTGGGTCAGGTGGTCGATGACGAACCGGATCCCGCCGTCGACCAGGACGTAGGAGGTGTTCGCCTCCTGCACGTCGTCGAGTACGAGCACGCCCTCGGCGAGGCGGAACACCGAGGTGTCCTCGATCCGTGCCTGCGGGAACAGCTCCTGGACCTCGGGGCCCTCGAAGTCCGTGACGCGCAGCTCGTACGGGGCGGGCCCGGACGGGGCCCGGCTGCCCGGGACGTCCACGGCCATCAGGTCGAGGATGCCCAGGTTGACCACGCGCAGCAGCAGTTCGACGTGCCCGGAGCTCTGGTCCCGCTCCAGCCTGCGCAGCGCGCGGTGGATGTTCGCGCCGTCGAGGTACTGGGCGGCGCGCGGCGAGGACAGGGCCTGCTCCACGAGCTCGTCGCCGTTCTGCGCGAGCATCCGGGTGAAGGTGCGGTGCGTGTGGCGCACGCCCTCGCCCTCGTAGAAGGCGAGCTTGGGCCGGCTGATCACCTCGGCGGGCAGGATGTCCCGTACGGCCTCGCGGATGACCTGCTTGTCCCAGAACAGCCGCTTGCGGTAGGCGCGCGGCACCGTCGCCAGCAGCTCGATGATCCGGTGGTCCAGGAAGGGAACGCGGGCCTCGACGCCGTTGCCGGAGGCGGTGCGGTCCTCTACCCAGAAGTTGTACTGCTGCATGTCCCGGAACTTCCAGGCCAGGTAGGAGCCGTACGGGTCGTCCACCGCGCCGGGGGCGTACGCGCCGACGGCGTCGTCGCTGAGCAGCGGCAGGTCGGTGCCCTCCCACCAGACGGAGACGGAGGACTGCGAGCCGAGGGCCTTGCGGCGGGCCATCGTCCGCAGGTTGCCCTCGAAGTCCTCCCAGTCGCCGCCGCCGGAGAGGGCGACGCTGTAGCCGCCGCTGAACTCGTCGGCGCCGGAGCCGAGCAGGATCGCCTTGAGGTCGGGCCGTTCGGCGCGGGCGAAACGATACATCTCGCTCTTGTAGAACTGCTCCGGGCCGCATTGCGGCGTCTCCATCAGCCACAGCAGGCGCCGCCACTCGTCGGGCGAGGGCACGCGGTCGGCCCCGAAGGCCACCTGGTGGTTGGGCAGTCCGAGCAGGTCGGCGGTGGCGCGGGCGTACTGCGCGTCCTTGTTGACGACGGTGGCGCCGGTCAGCGCGGAGAAGGTGTGCAGCCCGGTGTGCGCCGACAGGGCGGTGATGGCCGCGGAGTCGAGGCCGCCGCTGAGGAAGACGCCGATCTCGGCGTCGGCGATCAGGCACTCCCGTACGGAGGAGGCGAGCAGGTCGCCCATGCTCTGCACGAAGAAGCTCTCGGGCAGCGCGTCGGCCTCGGCGGGCGCGGGCAGCTCCCAGTACCGGTGCACGCGGGTCGCACCGTCCCGCAGGCTGATGTCGACGATCGCCCCCGAGGGCACGTGGTCCACGCCCTTGAACCAGGTCACGGGCTCGTCGTCGGTCATCACGGGCGCGGCACTGAGCCCCTGGTCGGCGAGGGCGCGCGCCCAGTCGAGCTCGCGCGGGCAGTCGGGGTGCGCGAAGAGCGCCTTGACCTCGGAGCCGAAGAGCACGGTGTCGCGGTTGCGGTGGACGAACAGCGGCTTGATGCCGAGCCGGTCACGGGCGAGCAGCAGCCGCTGCTCGCGCAGGTCGATGACGGCGATCCCGAACATCCCCCGCACGTCGTCGAGAAACGCGAGCCCCTTCTCCAAATACAGATGGAGCAGGACCTCACAGTCGGACTCGCTCCGAAAACGAACCCGCCCCTCGAACCCCTTGCGCAACTCCCGGTAGTTGTAGATCTCGCCGTTCGCCGCGAGGATGACGTTCCCGTCCTCGCTGATGAACGGCTGCCGACCGCCCTCGGGGTCGATCAGCGCGAGCCGGGTGAAGGACATGCACGCCTGCCCGGTGTGGTGGAACTGCATGTCGTCCGGTCCGCGCGGCCGCAGGGCATGGGCCATGTCGCGGAGAATCGCGTCGGCCGACCCCGCGAGGGCGCTTCCGTCGGTGTGGGCGAATCCTGCAATTCCGCACATATGGCTTCCGATTCCCCTGTGACGTGGTGACTGGAGCGGACATGCCACGCCCCCCGGTCCGGGAGGCGTGGCATGTGGGTCGCTACTAGCGGACAGCGGCGACGATGGTGCCCTGGTCGACCTTCTTGGCCTCCGGCTTGATGTAAACCTTCATTTCTTTCACCTCCGCTCGGCGTCAGTGGTCATTTGCTGTTGAAGAGCATCCACCGCCCCGGTGTTGCCCCGGTGGCGCGAGGGTGGCGCCCAGGCGTCCCGGCCCGCGCGGGCGGTCTCGGGGCCCGGCCGCAGGGGAGCGGGCCGCACGGTGCTCGCTCAGCACCGTGCAGCCCGCTCCGTTCGTCAGGAGTCGTTGTCACCCGGGTAGACAGGCCTTCACCCCGTCGCGCAGGCCTTGTGTGAAGAAGCCCATTCGCTGGGATGCGTCACCGTGGTCAGCAGGATTTGACCATGGAGTGGTATCGCCGAATTTTTGAAGCGCACTGACGATTTCTTCGGTGTCACCCGGCTCCCACACCAGGGTGCCGTCATCGGTGGCGCCTTGCAGCGTCGCGCCGGCAAGGCAATCGGCCTGCAACTCCTTTTCTATGGCCTGCAGGTTTGAATTCAGCCTGGCCTGGATTGCGTGACCCCATTCGTGAGATATTACGAGATAGACCCACGAGTCGCCGATCATGTTGAACCCCAAGTCCATGATCTGTGCACTCCAGGCGAGATAATCCCCATCGGGGCAATAATATGCGTTGTATTTATCCGGGTATTCGCCGTTGCATCTTTGGAAATCTCCGGTTTCCACATCATAGAAACCGAGAGGGCCGTAGATTTTGGGCGGCTGGTAGGTTTCGGTGAAGAAATCGGGCCAATGTTTTACCCAGAACCCATCGGTGACCTCGATGGCATCGCGGGTCTCCGCGGCCAGGTCGGCGCCGATGGCGGTCGGTAGGCCTGGTTGCGGGGCGGCACCCCCGGGGGCGAGGGGCGCACCCAGCGCCGTGCCGCTGAGGGATGCGCACACAAGAAAGGTGATCGAAAAGAGAAGACGCACAAGGCGGCGCATGGTTTCGCCCCTTATCTACTGCGCTGCACCCGAACTGACCTCTGGCAGTCCGGCGGCAGCTGCAAGAGGTGGCGGCCGGCAGAAGAATGTCGACGTGCTGCGACGCTCGTTGCCCCACGCTCAACGAGCCGGTGAAACTGTGGGCGCTCCACCCCCCGGACGCCGCCCAGAAATGACTGCTATTTCTTTCAGCGTACGCTCGCAACTCTTCGGTGTCCTGGCGAGGATGGCCGTGCGGTTCGTTGTCCGCTCCATCAAAAGGCCGAGGCGGACGCGGGTGATGAGACCGCAAATCCATCGACCAACTCGACTGGTTCCGCGCAGAATTTGAGGAACGGCGGTTCCGCGGGCCGGATTTGGCGAGCCGCCACGATGCCACGAACGGACCGGAGGTGCCGAGGGGCCTGCGAGCTGCGCTACCTGTTCAGCGCGCACGCCGTAGCGAACGGGGCGGCGCGCGGCCCGGGGGCGAAGCCGGTGGACGTCGCGCGCTGCGGGAGTCTCCGCTGGCGTCAGGCGCGTAGCCCGGCCGGCTCCCGTCGCGGTGCGGAGGGGTGTGCGGAGCAGTACCAGGTCAACCACGCGGACGTCCACGCGGCACCGTGGTGGCCGGCGGCGGGCTTCATCTCCCACGCGGGGGCCCCGGCGGACGGCGGTTGGCTCGTGGTCGACCTCTGGGAGACGAAGGCGGCTCTCGGGGCGTTCATGGAGAAGGCGGCGACGATCTTCGAGGCAAACGGTATGCCGAGGGCCAAGCCGAAGATCTACGAAGCGTCGAACGTGGACATCGGCTAGGCGGGCGCGGGTGTTGGGACCTCTTACAGCGACTCGCCTGCTGCCCTGTCCATGAATTTCCTCAACGCCGCCAGATGCTGTCGTACCGCCTCGAGGAACTCTTCGTGCGTCTTTTTGGCGTCGATGCCTTCGAGGCTGGTGGCGGCGTAGGTGTCATTCACCAGCTTTCCCGCATGGATGTAGTGGATGCCGATCTCATCCAGGTCGCGCTTGCCGGCCTCCGTGGTCACGAGGCGCACTGTCGTTACTGCCCGTGCGAGGTCGGCGTTGGCCGGTGCGTACTTCTCATCGAACAGGCGGGTCCTGTCCTTGTCTGTCTTGCTGGGGTCGAGGCTCATGATCAGCAGGTCGGAGGCCTGGATGATGAATCTGGTCGTGCTCGTGGAGAGGTCGACGTAGGCCCCCCGTCGGATGTCCGCCCGTCGTTCATCGGCTTCCGTTTGTCGCGCCTCGGCTTCATCCTGGCGTGCGTGCTTGGCTTCGGTGTAGACGAGCACGCTTCCTCCGAGACCGGCGAGGGCGCCGATCAGGGCTCCTCCGAGGGCGGCGAGGATGGTTGCCCGTTGTGTCTGCCGTTCGCGGGTTCCGTCGTTCGTTGTGTTGCTGTTTTCCGGCATGAGGGATGAGTACCGCGGCCTTGCGGGCTCGCCACCTGCAACCACCTGTAGGTATGAATGCGGCGAGGCGCCCGTGGCCTTGTTGTGGCTGCGGGCGGTCGTGGTCGGCGGGTGTGGATCCGGAGTTCGGCCGTGATGGTGGGCCGGGCGATGACGCGGGCCCATCCGCGTTCACGCTGATTCGGACGTCCGGTGCGGTGTGCCGGTGCAAGCCTGGAGCTCGGCCCAGCGCCAGGCGCATCGGGAAACGCGGCAGCGGCCGGACCTCGGCGTGATCGCTAGGCCGTCGTCATGGTCCCGAAGGCGGCCCGCTCCACCGGGGGCACCAAGACCAAGAAGCCGCGCCGCACGATCGCCCTGCCGGCGCGCCGCCGCTTCGAACCTGTAGTCGCTCAGTCAGTCACCCAGACGCAGAAAGAGCCGGTGCAGATTGCTCTGCACCGGCTCTCACCTGGTCTTACGAAGTCGGGGTGGCGGGATTTGAACCCACGACCTCTTCGTCCCGAACGAAGCGCGCTGCCAAGCTGCGCTACACCCCGATCGCCGCCTTGCAGCGTTTGCTGTCCTGGCGACATCGATTACTTTAGCGGACCCTCGGCCGGAGACGAAATCCGGTTTTCGCGAGGGGTGCGGCGCGGGCCGTCCGCCGTGACCCGGGGCGGGCCCCGGGCGGGGGCTAGGCCTTCGGGGTGAGGGTCAGGAGGGTGGCTTCCGGGGGGCAGGCGAAGCGGACCGGCGTGTAGCGGTTCGTGCCGCAGCCCGCCGAGACGTGGAGGTAGGCCCGCTTGCCGTCGGCCTCGTACGTGGAGAGCCCCTTCACCCGCTTCGTGTCCAGGTCGCAGTTGGTGACGAGCGCCCCGTAGAAGGGGATGCACAGCTGGCCGCCGTGCGTGTGCCCGGCCAGGATCAGCGGGTAGCGGTCCGCGGTGAAGGACTCGAGGACGCGCAGGTACGGGGCGTGCACGACGGCCATCGAGAAGTCGGCGTCGGCCTCCGGCCCGCCCGCCACCCGCTCGTAGCGGTCGCGCTTGATGTGCGGGTCGTCCAGGCCGGTGAAGGCCAGTTCCAGGTCGGGCAGTTTCAGGCGCCCGCGCGTGTTGGTGAGGTTCACCCAGCCCGCCGCGTCGAAGGCGTCCCGCATCTCCTCCCACGGGTTGTGCACGGCGCCGACGACCGGCTTGTTGCCGTTCAGCCCGTGCCGCCCCTGGACCTTCTCGATCAGGTAGCGCCCGGGGTTGCGCAGCCGCGGCCCGTAGTAGTCGTTCGACCCGAAGACGTACACGCCGGGGAAGGACATCAGCGGGCCCAGGGCGTCCAGTACCTCCGGGACGCCCTCGGTGTCGGAGAGGTTGTCGCCCGTGTTCACGACGAAGTCCGGGCGCAAGCCGGCCAGCGACTGGAGCCAGGCGCGTTTCTTGTGCTGCCCGCGGACCATGTGGATGTCCGAGACCTGGAGCACGCGCAGCGGGCGCATCCCGGCGGGGAGGACCGGCACGGTGATCCGGCGCAGCCGGAACGACCGCGCCTCGAAACCGGCGGCATAGGCCACACCGGCGGCCCCGACCGCCGCGATCGAAGCGGTGACCTTCAGGGGTACTCCGTAACGCGCACGCATGGCCCCATGGTCTCAGACCCGGAAAACCGGCGGGCGCCACTGCCGCTCCACCTGGCAGACTCAGGTCATGACCACGCTCAAGGCCAAGCTCCAGGAAGACCTCACCACCGCCATCAGGGCGCGCGACGAGCTGCACTCGTCCACGCTGCGCCTGACCCTCGCCGCCATCACCAAGGAGGAGGTCGCGGGCAAGGAGGCGCGCGTGCTCTCCGACGACGAGGTCCTCAAGGTGATCGCCAAGGAGGCGAAGAAGCGCCGCGAGGCCGCGGACGCCTTCGCGCAGGGCGGCCGTCCCGAGCAGGCCGCGCGCGAGACGGCGGAGGGCGAGTTCCTCGACACCTACCTGCCCAAGCAGCTCAGCGACGAGGAGCTCGGCGCGATCGTGGCGCAGGCCGTCGAGGAGGCCAGGGCCGCGGGTGCCGAGGGGCCGCGGGCCATGGGCGCCGTCATGAAGATCGTGAACCCGAAGGTGGCCGGGCTGGCGGAGGGCGGCCGCGTCGCCGCCGCCGTCAAGAAGCACCTCGCATAAGTCAGGACGGAAATGAGGGAGGGCCCCGCTCCGCGCGATGCGCGGAGCGGGGCCCTCCCTCTTGTCCGCGTCGCCTACGGTCCCTCGGGGCCGCCGACGAAGCCCGGTTCCAGGCTGATGTCCGGGAACGGGTTCGTCGGGGTGTTGCCGCCCGTCGCGCCGCCCGTGGCGCCGGCTGCCGTCTGGCCGCCGGGCCGGCCGCCCGGCTTGCCGTCGCCGCCCGGCTTGCCGGGCTTCCCGGGCTTGTTCGGGTTCGGGTTCGGGTTCGTCGGCGTGGGGCGGCCGCCGCCGGCCGGGATCCCGCTCTCCGGGATGGTCACCGTGGTGAAGTTCGGCGCCTCCCGGCCTTCCAGCGCGCCCGAGACCGCCTGCTTCCAGATCGGGCCGGGCAGCCCGCCGCCGTAGACCTTGTCGTAGTACTGGCCGCCGATGGTGATGTTCTCCATCGACACCTGCTTCGATCCGCCCGAGCCGACCCACGTCGCGCCCGCCATGTTCGGCGTGTATCCGACGAACCAGGCGTTGTAGCGGCTGTCGGTGGTGCCGGTCTTGCCCGCGTTCTGCCGGTCGGTCAGACCCGCGGCGGTACCCGTACCGGAGTCGATCACGCCGAGCAGCAGCGTGTTGACGGTGTCGGCGGTCTTCTCCGCCATCACGCGGTCGCACTGGGACTTCGGCACGGCCAGTGCCTTGCCGTGCGCGTCGGTGATGGACTCCAGGGCGACGGGGGTGCAGTACACGCCGCGGTTGGCGAAGGTCGCGTACGCGTTCGCCATGGTCAGCGGGGACATGCCCTCGGTGCCGAGCGCGATCGCCGGGACCTCGGGGAGCTTCGTGCCGTCGGCCGGGATCACGCCGAGCTTGGTGGTCATCTCGGTCACGGGGCAGAGCCCGAGCGCGTTGTCGGAGATCATCTCCACGAAGTACGTGTTGACCGACTTGGCCATCGCGTCCCGCATGCCGTACGGGCCGACCTCGGACTCCGACTCGTTCTCCACCCGGTCGTGCGAGGTGTTGACCCAGGGCTTGTCGCCGCAGGTCTGCACCGGGCTCGGGTACTCCATGTCGTGCGGGGACAGGTACGTCTTGCCCGCCGACACCCCCCGCTCCAGGGCCGCGGCCGCGACGAACGGCTTGAAGGTCGAACCGGTCGGGAAGCCGAAGTTCGATCCGCCCATCCGCTTGTCCACGGAGAAGTTGATCTGCGTCTCGTTCTTGCCGAAGCCGTACGGCTTGGACTGGCCCATGGCGAGCACCCGGCCGGTGCCCGGCTGCACCAGGGTGACGGCCGTGGCGACCTTGTCGTCCTGGTTGACGTGGTCCTTGATCGACTCGTTGACGGACTCCTGCGACTGCGGGTCCAGCGTCGTACGCACGGTCAGGCCGCCCTGGTTCCAGAGCTTGGCCCGCTCCTCGCGGGTCTTGCCGAACACCGGGTCGGTCAGGAACGTGTTGCGGACGTAGTCGCAGAAGAAGCCCGCGCCCTTGACCGCGGTGATGCAGCCGTTCTTCGGCCGCGTCACCTTCAGCGTCACCGGCTTCTTCTTCGCCTCGTCCGCCTCGGTCTGCGAGATGTCCTTCATGTCGGCCATCCGCTGGAGGACGACGTTGCGGCGCTTCATCGCCTCCTGCGCGTCGTTCACCGGGTCGAACCGGCTCGGCGACTGCACGACGCCCGCCAGCAGCGCCGACTCGTCCAGGGTCAGGTCCTTGGCCGGCTTGCTGAAGTAGCGCTGAGCGGCGGATTCGATTCCGTATGCCTGCTGGCCGAAGTAAGTGATGTTGAGGTAGTTCTCGAGGATCTTCTTCTTCCCGAGCTCCTCCTCGACCTGGATCGAGTACTTCAGCTCGCGGATCTTGCGGCCGAGGCTCTTCTCCTGGGCCTCGCGCACCTTGGTCTCGTCGTCGCCGGCCTCTTCGACGAACACGTTCTTCACGTACTGCTGCGTCAGCGTCGACGCGCCCTGCGCGGCTCCGCCTTCCTGCGCGTTGCGGTTGACCGCGCGCAGGATGCCCTTCAGGTCGATCGCGCCGTGCTCGTAGAAACGCGAGTCCTCGATCGCGACGATCGCCTTCTGCATGTACGGGGAGATGGCCGTCAGGGGCACGACCTGCCGGTCCCGTGAATAGACCGTGGCGATCAAGCCACCCTCGGCGTCCAGAATCGTCGTGCGCTGGCTCAGCGGCGGTGTCTTGAGATTGGCCGGGATCTCGTCGAATCCCTCGACCGTGCCCTTGGCGGCGAGCCCCAGGGCGCCTGCGCCCGGGATCGCGATGCCGGCCAGCACAACTCCGGAGAGAACGGACACCCCGAGGAACTTGGCGGCCTGCTGCGGCCCCGTGAGCCCGGCGCCCGAGCGCTTCTTTCCCATGGAGGGCAGCCTACGTTCTCATTCGCCGGACACGCGCGAATGCCTTGGCCTAAGCTGTCCCCAACTGTCACAGCAGTGCGGTGCGACATCAACCCCTCGGCTTGATTTTCACCCTTCCCGAATGGGGTGGACTTATGTCCGAATCTCACCCCTCACTCTGACGGTCGCTCGTCCATGGTCCGCCGATTCCACCCGAATTGCCGGAATGGTCGGGCATGTCGCCGGATCACTCCGTCGGGTGATCTGCCGCTTACCCATAGTCCGTTCGGACCATTCAAGATTGGGCCCGTCGGGGGTGTTGCACTGTCCCCGCCTTCCGTAACGTCCTCAACTGGCAGCGGTGAATATGCCGCTACCGCCGTGGGGGAGCCTCGATTCGGGAGAGGACGGCGCCGGGATGGGCTGGGTTACCGACTGGAGTGCGCAGGCAGCCTGCCGCACTACCGATCCGGATGAACTGTTCGTTCAAGGAGCGGCACAGAACAGGGCCAAGGCGGTGTGCACCGGATGTCCGGTGCGGACCGAGTGCCTGGCCGACGCGCTCGACAATCGTGTCGAGTTCGGAGTGTGGGGCGGAATGACCGAGCGGGAGCGTCGCGCATTGCTGCGCCGGCGTCCCACCGTCACCTCGTGGCGACGGCTGCTCGAAACCGCCCGCACTGAGTACGAGCGCAGTACGGGCATCCTCACCGTGGATGTCGATGCGGAGATCGACGTTCCGTACGAGACGTACGCGGCAGCCGGGTAGACCCACCCGCGCGGTCCCGCGTACGACTGCCCCCGCACCCGGAGGCATTCGTCGTACGAACGCCTACGCTCCGGCCGGAACCCCGGCCGCGAGTCGCTCTCCGATGGCCCGCAGCCCGGCGAGGTCGTGCACATCGCCGGGCAGGGCGGCCACCTCGGCCACCGCCACCTCGGGGTGCAGCGAGGTGAAGCGATCGCGTGTGCGCTGTTCGCGCGCGATCACCTGCATCCGTTCGGCGTGCAGGCGCAGCAGTCCTGCGGTGATCTCGTCCACGTCGGCATCGGCGTCGGGGTCGGCTTCGGGGTCTGAGTCTGCGTGGGCATGGGCGTCGGCACGGGCATCGGCATCGGGGGAGCCGGTCTCGGTCCCGCTCCCGGGAGTTTCCGTGGCGTCGGCGGCCTCCGCGGCCGAGTCACGAAGTCCAGCTTTCCCGGACTCCTGATCGACAATGCCGCCTTCTTCAAGATTCTCTGCGGCGGCCAACGCCCGCTCTGCGGACAGCTGGTCGGCACCGCTGCCGTGCACCCGGTTCAGTACCAGCCCGGCCAGCGGCATCTGCTCCGCGGCCAGCCGCTCCACGAAGTACGCCGCCTCCCGCAGCGCGTCCGGCTCGGGCGCCGCGACCACCAGGAAGGCCGTACCCGGAGCCTGCAGCAGCCGGAACGTCGCGTCCGCACGGGTGCGGAAACCGCCGAACATCGTGTCCATCGCCGCCACGAAGGTCTGCACGTCCTTCAGCAGCGAGGCCCCCATCAGCTTGCTGAGCGTGCCGGTCATCAGGGACATGCCGACGTTGAGGAACTTCATCCCCGCCCGGCCGCCCACCTTCGCCGGAGCCATCAGCACCCGGATGAACTTCCCGTCCAGGAAGGACCCCAGCCGCTTCGGTGCGTCGAGGAAGTCCAGCGCGGACCGGCTCGGCGGGGTGTCCACGACGATCAGGTCCCAGTCGTCCCGGGCCCGCAGCTGGCCCAGCTTCTCCATCGCCATGTACTCCTGCGTGCCCGCGAACCCGGCCGACAGGGACTGGTAGAAGGGATTGGCGAGGATGGCCTCCGCCCGCTCGGCGTCCGCGTGCCCCTCGACGATCTCGTCGAAGGTCCGCTTCATGTCGAGCATCATGGCGTGCAGTTCGCCGCCGTCGACCCCCCGCACCTTGCGCGGGGTGTTGTCCAGCGAGTCGATCCCCATCGACTGGGCGAGCCGCCGCGCCGGGTCGATGGTCAGCACGACCACCTTCCGCCCGCGCTCCGCCGCCCGCAGGCCCAGGGCCGCGGCGGTGGTCGTCTTGCCGACCCCGCCCGCACCGCAGCAGACGATGATCCGGGTCCCGGGGTCGTCCAGCAGCCGGTCCACGGCCAGCCGCGGCGGAGTGTCCATGCCGATGCCCCCCTTCACGCCCGCGCTCACGGCCGTACCCGTGCCCGCATCCGTACGCCTGGTGGCCCCGCTCATTCCTCGCCCGCCTGCTTCCGCAGCTCCGAGGCCAGCTCGTACAGCCCGGCCAGATCCATCCCCGCGCCGAGCAGGGGGAGTTCGTACGTCGGCACGTCCAGCTGCCCCAGTACGGTGCGCTGCGCGCGCTCCAGCTCCACGCGGCTCGCGTGCTCGGCGGCCTGCACGAGCAGCGGGTCCACCAGCCGCTCCGCGAGCCCGCCGCGGCGCGCGCCGCCCAGGCCCGCCCGGGACAGGGCCTTGGCCACTTCCGCGCGGCGCTCCCCGGCGGCGGCGCGCAGGGTGTCCTCGTCCAGGTGGTGCGGCCGCACCATGTTGACGACGACCCGCCCCACGGGCAGTCCGGCCTCCCGGAGTTCGGCGATCCCGTCCGCGGTCTCCTGGACGGGCATCTCCTCGAGCAGCGTGACCAGGTGGACGGCCGTCTCCGGGGACTTGAGCACCTTCATGACGGCCTGCGCCTGGTTGTGGATCGGCCCGAACCGGGCCAGCCCCGCCACCTCGTCGTTGACGTTCAGGAAACGAGTGATCCGCCCGGTCGGCGGAGCATCCATGATCACGTGGTCGTAGACGAACCGGCCGGCCTTGTCCTTGCGCCGGACCGCCTCGCACGCCTTGCCCGTCAGCAGTACGTCCCGCAGTCCGGGCGCGATGGTCGTCGCGAAGTCGATGGCGCCGAGCTTCTTCAGGGCGCGGCCCGCGGAGCCGAGCTTGTAGAACATCTGGAGGTAGTCCAGCAGGGCCCGCTCGGCATCGATGGCCAGGGCGAACACCTCCCCGCCACCCGAGGCGACGGCGATCTTCCGCTCCTCGTAGGGGAGCGCCTCCGCCCCGAAGAGCTGCGCGAGCCCCTGCCTGCCCTCGACCTCCACCAGAAGCGTCCGCCTGCCCTCGCGCGCGAGGGCGAGCGCGAGTGCCGCGGCGACCGTGGTCTTTCCGGTTCCGCCCTTGCCGCTGACCACCTGGAGCCTGCTCACAGCGTCTGAGCCTAACCACTCGCCCCTCGGGCTGTGCATGAGCCTCCCCCAAGCTTCGGCCGGGGGCACCCCCACGCCGTCAGGCGTTACGCTCGCCCCCATGACCAAGAAGTTCGAATACGCGACGGTCCCGCTGCTGGTCCACGCCACCAAGCAGATCCTGGACACCTGGGGCGAGGACGGCTGGGAGCTCGTCCAGGTCGTACCCGGCCCGAACAACCCCGAGCAGCTCGTGGCCTACCTCAAGCGGGAGAAGGCATGAGCGGCGCTGTCGAGGCGAAGCTGGCCGAGCTCGGCCTGACCCTGCCCGAGGTCGTCCCGCCGCTGGCCACGTACCAGCCGGCCGTGCGCTCGGGTGCGTACGTGTTCACCGCGGGACAGCTCCCGATGGTCAAGGGCAGCATGCCGGTCACCGGCAAGGTCGGCGCCGAGGTCTCGGCGGAGCAGGCCAAGGAGCTGGCCGCGATCTGTGCGCTGAACGCCCTGGCCGCGGTGAAGTCCGTGATCGGCGACCTCGACAAGATCGCGCGAGTCGTGAAGGTCGTCGGCTTCGTGGCCTCCGCCCCCGACTTCACCGGCCAGCCGGGCGTGCTGAACGGTGCGAGCGAGCTGCTGGGTGCCGTGCTCGGCGAGAAGGGCGTCCACGCCCGCAGCGCCGTCGGCGTGGCGGTCCTTCCGCTGGACGCCCCGGTCGAGGTCGAGATCCAGGTGGAGATCCTTCCCGCAGCCTGACCCGTACGACTCCCCGTGCAGCCCCCGCCGACTTCCGGCGGGGGCTGCACGCGCCTGCGGGTCCTCGGTTGCGGGCCCGGTCGGGCGGGACGCGGCCTCGGGCAGGGGAGTGGGCCTCGAACATCGGGCCGGATGGCCGTAGCATCCCGCCATGCCCAACGGTGAGCAGGGACAGCAGCAGACACCCGGAGTTTCCGGTGCGCACGGCGGCACCCCCGCCGGGGGCCAGTGGTACCCGCCCGAGTGGCCCGACCGGATCCGGGCGCTCATGGACGGCACCCTCACCCCGGTGGAGCCCAGACGCGCCGCCACCGTCATGCTGCTGCGCGACACCCCCGACGGCCCGGTCGTGCACATGCTGCGCCGCAAGGCCTCCATGGCCTTCGCGGGCGGCGCGTACGCCTACCCCGGCGGCGGGGTCGACCCCCGCGACGAGGACCACCAGGTCGGCTGGGCGGGCCCGAGCCGGGAGGAGTGGGCCGCTCGCCTCGACACCGACCCGCGGACCGCCCAGGCCATCGTCTGCGGCGCCGTCCGCGAGACCTTCGAGGAGGCGGGCGTCCTGCTCGCCGGCGAGACCGCCGACACCGTCGTCGGCGACACCACCGGCGACGACTGGGAGGCCGACCGTACGGCCCTCGTCGCCCGCGAGCTGTCCTTCGCCGAGTTCCTCGACCGCCGCGGCCTGCGGCTGCGCTCCGACCTGCTCGGCGCCTGGGCCCGCTGGATCACCCCGGAGTTCGAGCCCCGCCGCTACGACACCTGGTTCTTCGTCGCCGCCCTCCCGGAGGGCCAGCGCACCCGCAACGCCTCCACCGAGGCCGACCGGACCGTCTGGATCCGCCCCGCGGACGCCGCCGACGGCTACGACAAGGGCGAGCTGCTGATGATGCCGCCCACCATCTCCACCCTGCGCTCCCTCGAGCCGTACGGGAGCGCGGTCGACGCCCTCACCGCGGCCGCCGCCCAGGACCTGACCCCCGTACTCGCCCAGGCCTCGCTGGAGAACGGCGAACTGGTGCTCAGCTGGCCGGGCCACGACGAGTTCACCAAGCGCGTCCGCCCCGGAGGGACCCCGTGACGAATGCTGCCGCTCTGCCCGGACAGCCCCGCGGAATCGTCACCTCAGGGCCCGCCACCGCCCGCGCGGTCAACATCCTGGCCCCCAACGCCTCGGCGATGACCCTGGACGGCACCAACACCTGGCTCGTCTCGGAGCCGGACTCCGAGCTCGCCGTCGTCATCGATCCCGGCCCCCTCGACGACGTCCACCTGCGCACGGTCGTGGAGACCGCCGAGCAGGCGGGCAAGCGGATCGCCCTGACCCTCCTCACCCACGGCCATCCCGACCACGCCGAGGGCGCCGGCCGGTTCGCCGAGCTCACCGGCACCAAGGTCCGCGCCCTGGACCCCGCCCTGCGCCTCGGCGACGAGGGGCTGGCCTCCGGTGACGTGATCCGGACCGGCGGCCTCGAGCTGCGCGTCGTCCCGACCCCCGGCCACACCGCCGACTCGCTCAGCTTCCACCTGCCCGCCGACCGGGCCGTCCTGACCGGCGACACGATCCTCGGCCGCGGCACCACCGTCGTCGCGCACCCCGACGGCCGCCTCGGGGACTACCTGGACTCCCTGCGCCGGCTGCGCTCGCTGACGGTCGACGACGGCGTCCACACGGTGCTCCCGGGGCACGGACCGGTCCTGGACGACGCACAGGGTGCGGTGGAGTTCTACCTGGCCCACCGCGCGCACCGGCTCGCCCAGGTCGAGACCGCGGTGGAGAACGGCTTCGTCACCCCCGAGGCCGTCGTCGCCCAGGTCTACGCGGACGTGGACCGCTCGCTGTGGCCGGCGGCGGAGTGGTCCGTACGCGCGCAGCTCGAGTACCTTCAAGATCACGGACTGATCCCGGGAGGGCCCGAATGACCACGCTGTACCTGCTGCTCGCGCTCCTCGCCACGGCCGCGTGGATCACCTCGACGGTGACCCTGCGCATGAAGGCCCTCGAGCGGCGTTCGGAGCGCCTGGAGCGGCGGCTGGGCCTGGTCCTGGACCACTTCGGCATCGAGGAGCCGGAACCGGCCGGACTGGACGAGGTCCGGGCGCTGGTGCGCGACGGCCGCACGATCGAGGCCATCCGCGTCTACCGGCGTGTCACCGGGGCGGACCTGCTCGAGGCGAAGCAGGCGGTCGAGGCCCTGACGGGCGTCTGAGCCCGCCTTCAGCGGGGCGTCTTGGTGCCGTGCCGGGCCGTGTACTCGTCCGCGAGCCACGGGCCGAGGTCCTCCAGGTACGCGTGCAGCACGGCCGGGTCCCCGGCCGGATCCAGTGCCACCGCGGCCGCGGCCCGCATCTGCGCGGCGCGCTCCGGGTAGTAGCGCCCGAAGATCTCCGCGGACTCGGCGAGGTCGCTCGTCCAGCCGCCCCACCGGGGCATCACGAGGGTGAACCCGGTGCGCACCAGGTGCCGCGAGAAGTGCCGGCTGAGCCTGCGGTACTCGTCGGGGGTCGACGCGGCTTCCAGCCTGGCCCGCCAGCGGGGCAGTACGGCGGCCAGGTCGCCGTTGGTCTCACGGGCGAGCAGGCTGTCCGGGCGGTAGCGCGGGAGGTGCTCGGCCAGGTCGGCGCCGAGCAGCGGGGTGCACAGACAGGCGAGGAACCAGCCCAGGTCGCACCGTTCGCGCTCGCTCAGCAGGGTGTCCTTGCCGTAGAGCAGGATGCCGACGCCGTCGATCTCGGCGAAGTCCTGGTCGAGCCCGCGCGCCAGCACCTCGGCGGTGTCCCGGTCCTCGTCGGCGGCCTCGTGGTGCAGGGCGAGCAGCAGGTCGAGGTCGGAGCGCCCAGGGCGGGCCGTCCCGCGCGGCACGGACCCGTACAGGTACGCACTGTGCAGCCGCTGCCCGTACGCCTCGCCGATCCGCTCGCGCGCGGCGGCGACGACCGGCTCGAAAGCACCCTGCACCCGGCCGAGCGACCCCTCGCGCTCGAAGTACCCCTGGGCGTCCAGCCCTCTGCGCTCCATGACCGTCCCTCCACATCGAGCCGCGCCGCCGCACCCGGAAACGGCGGAGGGGCCCCGCCCGACCGGGCAGGACCCCTCCGCGAAGCCGAAGGCGTCAGCGGGACCGCTTCGCCAGCCGCTCCACGTCCAGCAGGATGACCGCACGCGCCTCCAGGCGCAGCCAGCCGCGGCCCGCGAAGTCGGCCAGGGCCTTGTTCACGGTCTCGCGGGAGGCGCCGACGAGCTGTGCGAGCTCCTCCTGCGTGAGGTCGTGCACCACGTGGATGCCCTCCTCCGACTGCACGCCGAAGCGGCGCGACAGGTCCAGGAGCGCCCGCGCCACACGGCCGGGAACGTCGGAGAAGACCAGGTCGGACATCTGGTCGTTGGTCTTGCGCAGGCGCCGGGCGACGGCGCGCAGCAGCGCGGTCGCGACCTCGGGCCGGGCGTTGAGCCAGGGCTGGAGGTCGCCGTGGCCGAGGCCGAGCAGCTTGACCTCGGTCAGGGCGGTGGCGGTGGCGGTGCGCGGGCCGGGGTCGAAGAGCGACAGCTCGCCGATCAGCTCGCCGGGGCCGAGGACGGCCAGCATGTTCTCGCGACCGTCGGGGGAGGTGCGGTGCAGCTTCACCTTGCCCTCGGTCACGACGTACAGCCGGTCGCCGGGGTCGCCCTCGTGGAACAGGGCGTCGCCGCGTGCGAGGGTCGCCTCGCCCATCGAGGCGCGGAGCTCCGCGGCCTGCTCGTCATCGAGCGCCGCGAAGAGCGGGGCGCGCCGCAGAACGTCGTCCACGAGTCTCTCTCCTATGTCGACCAGCTCAGGGGACCGTGCTCCCCATTTTGCCGGACGGCTCAAACAGTGCGATCAATCACAAGGATGCCGGACGTACGGGCGTGCTGTGCGGCGAGAGGCCAATCGGAGTGGTGTTACCTGAGGTCCAGGCGGGTGTCAGCGCCCGGCCTTAGGCTGGCCGGGTGTCCAATAAGCCGGTGAGAGCACAGGCCAAGGGGTCCGCAGGAGTGACGGGCGCCCCGAATTCAGCTGTGGGCGAACAAGCCCCCGAGAAGGCGCCCGGGAAGCCCCGGAAGGCCCCGCCGAGCCCCCAGGGCAAAGCTTCGGCCAAGAAAACGGAATCGCGCCTGGCGATGGTGCGCCGTGCCCGCCGCATCAACCGCGAGCTGGCCGAGCTCTACCCGTACGCCCATCCCGAGCTCGACTTCCGGAATCCCTTCGAGCTGCTGGTCGCCACGGTCCTCTCCGCCCAGACCACGGACCTGCGCGTGAACCAGACGACCCCGGCCCTGTTCGCCGCCTACCCGACCCCCGAGGACATGGCCGCGGCCGTCCCCGAGGATCTGGAGGAGCTCATCCGGCCGACCGGGTTCTTCCGGGCCAAGTCACGGTCCCTCCTCGGCCTCTCCCAGGCCCTGCGGGACAACTTCGCGGGTGAGGTCCCGGGCCGGATCGAGGACCTCGTGACGCTGCCCGGGGTCGGCCGCAAGACGGCCAACGTGGTGCTCGGCAATGCGTTCGGCGTCCCGGGGATCACCGTGGACACGCACTTCGGCCGGCTGGTCCGCCGCTGGAAGTGGACCGAGCAGGAGGACCCGGAGAAGGTCGAGGCGGAGATCTGCGCGATCTTCCCGAAGAGCGAGTGGACGATGCTCTCGCACCGCGTCGTCTTCCACGGCCGCCGGATCTGCCACGCCCGCAAGCCCGCCTGCGGCGCCTGCCCGATCGCCCCGCTCTGCCCGGCGTACGGGGAGGGCGAGACGGACCCGGAGAAGGCGAAGAAGCTGCTCAAGTACGAGAAGGGCGGCCAGCCCGGCCAGCGGCTGAGCCCGCCGCCGGACTACCCGGGCCTCCCGGCCCTGCCGCTGGGCGGTGGCCAGGAGGCCTCCACCGCCTCCTGAGCACGCAGTACGAGGACGCAGTACGAGCACGCAGCACGGCCGCGGGCCGCCACACAGCGGCCCGCGGGAGGAACGAATCCGGCCCGGGGCTGCGTTGTCCCGGTATCGGGACGGCAACGGTGTCGGCAACGGCAGGGAGCAGGGGTGCCTATGACGCGCGGAGCGCGGGACGAGAGCAGCGTGGCCCAGGCGGCCGCGCCGCCGCAGCAGGGCAAGCCGCACAGCACCCCGCCGGGCGCGTCGCAGGCCGCGCCCCGGGTCGGCCCGTACGAGGACCCCGGCGGCCCGCGCGTGAGCAGCCAGGGCATGCCCCGGTGGCTCGATCCCGTCGTGGAGGCCGTGCGGACGGTCCGGCCGACCCAGCTCAGCCGTTTCCTGCCGCCCGAGGACGGCAGGGGCCGCCAGTCCGCCGTGCTGATCCTGTTCGGCGAGGGCCCGCGCGGCCCCGAGCTGCTGCTCATGGAGCGCGCCGGGAGCCTGCGCTCGCACCCCGGCCAGCCCTCGTTCCCCGGCGGCGCCCTCGATCCGGAGGACGGCGATCCGCACACCACCGGCCCGCTGCGCGCCGCCCTGCGCGAGGCCGAGGAGGAGACCGGGCTCGACCCCGCCGGCGTCCAGCTCTTCGGCGTCCTGCCGCGCCTGTACATCCCTGTCAGCGAGTTCGTCGTGACCCCGGTGCTCGGCTGGTGGCGCGATCCCAGCCCGGTCGGCGCCGTGGACCCGGCCGAGACCGCCCGCGTCTTCACGGTTCCCGTGGCCGATCTCACGGATCCCGATCATCGGGTCACGGCCGTCCACCCGAGCGGCCACCTGGGCCCCGCCTTCACCGTCGAATCGGCTCTGGTCTGGGGTTTTACCGCCGGGGTGATCGACCGGCTGCTGCATTTCGCGGGGTGGGAGCGCCCCTGGGACCGATCCAGGCAGGTCCCGCTCGACTGGCGCGCATGAGACGGTGACCCTCGTGAACGTGCTGGACATCCTGTTGCTGGTCGCCGCCGTCTGGTTTGCGATCGTCGGCTACCGCCAGGGGTTCGTCGTCGGCGTCCTGTCGGTGATCGGCTTCCTCGGCGGTGGTCTCATCGCCGTGTCCCTGCTCCCGCTGATCTGGGACCGGGTGACCGACAACGGCACCCAGGTGTCCACCACGGTCGTCGTGATCGCCGTGGTCGTGATCATCGTCTGTGCCTCGATCGGGCAGGCCTTCACCACCCATCTGGGCAACCGGCTGCGCCGCCACATCACGTGGTCGCCGGCCCGCGTGGTCGACGCGACCGGCGGGGCCCTGGTCAACGTCGTCGCGATGCTGCTGGTGGCGTGGCTGATCGGCTCGGCGCTCGCCGGGACGTCACTTCCCACGCTGGGCAAGGAAGTCCGCAACTCCAAGGTGCTGCTGGGCGTCTCGCGGGTGCTGCCCGCGCAGGCCAACACCTGGTTCTCGGACTTCAGCTCCACCCTGGCGCGCAGCGGCTTCCCGCAGGTGTTCAGCCCGTTCTCCAACGAGCCGATCACCGAGGTGAAGGCGCCCGACCCGGCGCTCGCCCGCAGCCCCGTCGCCGAGGCGGCCAAGCGCTCGATCGTGAAGGTCGTCGGTACCGCGCCGAGCTGCAGCAAGGTCCTGGAGGGCACCGGCTTCGTCTTCGCGCCCGGCAAGGTGATGACCAACGCGCACGTCGTCGGCGGGGTCGGCGAGCCGACCGTGCAGATCGGCGGCGAGGGCAAGCTCTACGACGGCAAGGTCGTGCTCTACGACTGGGAACGCGACATCGCCGTCCTGGACGTGCCCAAGCTGAAGGCGCCCGCGCTGGAGTTCACCGACAAGGACGCGGCGAGCAGCAGCGACGCGATCGTCGCCGGCTTCCCGGAGAACGGCTCGTACGACGTCCGCGCGGCGCGCGTCCGCGGCCGGATCAACGCCAACGGCCCGGACATCTACCACCGCGGCACCGTCCGGCGCGACGTCTACTCGCTGTACGCGACGGTCCGCCAGGGCAACTCCGGCGGCCCGCTGCTCACGCCCGACGGCAAGGTGTACGGGGTCGTCTTCGCGAAGTCGCTCGACGACCCGAACACCGGGTACGCGCTGACGGCGGACGAGGTCCGCGACGACATCCGGATCGGCAAGGTCTCCGACCGGCGGGCCGACAGCCAGGGCTGCGCCCTCTGATCCGTCCGGGCACCTTGCCCGGACGGAACGGGGCGCCGCGCCGGCTACGTCCGTGGATGCCGCAGGCGGGCCGAGACCCAGCGGGCCCGGCGGCGCAGGATGCGTGGGATCCCGAGACGGGGGTCGTGGCCGTCCCGGCCCGACCTCCCGTGTGTGCCCGGCGTCGCTGCCGGGCGGCGTTCGCGTGCGGTGTCACCGTAGTCGTGCGTCCAGCCCATACAACGAGCTGTGCCCGGGCCCCAAGGTCGGTAACCCCGTCCAGGGCGGCCAATTGGCCTATGCGCCAGGCAATTGAATGGTCGTAAGACGGTCGTACCGGCCGTCGTGTTGACGGTCGGTCAGGCGGTTCGCGCGGTCAGCGGTCCGGCTCGGGGTCCTTGAGCCAGTTCACCAGCTCGGTGGAGAACGCGGCGGGATCCTCCTCGTGGGGGAAGTGCCCGAGGCCGTCGAACAGCCGCCACCGGTACGGGGCTTCGACGTACTCCCCGGAGCCGGCCGCGCTCCGGGTCCGCATCACGGGGTCGAGCGAGCCGTGCAGATGCAGCGTCGGAACCCGCACCGGCCGCTTCATCCGGCGGTTGAACTGGAGCCCGTCCGGCCGGGCCATCGACCGCATCATCCAGCGGTACGGCTCGATCGAGCAGTGCGCGGTGGACGGGATGCACATCGCCCGCCGGTACACGTCGAGGTCGGCCTCCTCGGGGGGCACGGGCCCGGACCAGTCCCGGATCAGCTCCCCCACGAGCGCCCCGTCGTCGGCGACGAGCTGCCGCTCGGGGATGAACGGCCGCTGGAAGCCCCAGATGTGCGAACTGGCCCGGGTCTGCCCGAAGTCGGACAGCATCGCCGAGCGCCAGCGCCGCGGGTGCGGCATCGAGGAGACCACGAGTCGGCGCACCAGCTTGGGCCGCATCACGGCCGCGGTCCAGGCGAGGTACCCGCCCAGGTCGTGTCCCACGAGGGCGGCGTCCGGCTCGCCGAGGGACCGTACGACTCCGGTGATGTCGAGCGCCAGGTTCGCGGGGTCGTAGCCGCGCGGGGTGCGGTCGCTGCCGCCCACCCCGCGCAGGTCCATCGCGACCGCCCGGTACCCGGCGTCGGCGAGCGCGGTCAGCTGGTGGCGCCACGTCCACCAGAACTGCGGGAAGCCGTGCAGCAGCAGCACCAGCGGTCCGTCACCGAGCTCGGCGACGTGGAACCGGGCCCCGTTGGCCGCGACGTCCCGGTGGGTCACCGCCCTCCCGCCGGGCACGTCGATCCGGACCGCCGTCGCGGCGGTGGGCGCAGTGCTGGAGTCCGGTGAGGGCGCTGTCATGAGGACGAGCGTGCCACACCCACGGCCTGGTCACTCACCGACCGCGGGTGCGGCTTGACGGTCCCGACGAGCGCGGCCGTCTCCTTGACCGAGGCGATGGTCCTCTCCGGCGGCTTGACCTTCTTGAACTTCGACACGGCGATCAGCGCCAGCAGGCCCGCGAGCAGCAGGAACGCCACGCCGACGATGAGGAAGGACCAGGCGAGCCCGAGCCCGAGGTTGTGGATCCCGTACGCCGCGGCGAAGCTCAGCACGGGCAGGGAGAACAGGGCGAACACTCCTGCGATCCCGATGGCGGTGCCGCCGATGCCCACGCGCTTGACGTCCTGGCGGATCTCCGCCTTGGCGAGGGCGATCTCGTCGTGCACCAGGGCGGACATCTCGGCGGTGGCCGAGGCGACCAGCTGGCCGAGTGTGCGCTCGGCTCCTTGCGCCCCTTGGTCCACTGCGCTCATCGCTCTCTCCCTCTGTCATCTGCCGTCGTCTGACGTCGTCTGCTGTCGACGCGGTGGGCGGCGGCTGTCCTGCGCCCGTCACAGCGTCAGTTCAGATCATGCCGGACGGTCGCCCTCGGCGCTGGACCCGGTGGCCGCTTCGAGCGCGGCGGCCGCGGCGGTCTCGGCCTTGCGGCGGTGCTCCGCGGCCTTCTCCTCGTAGATCTTCGCCATCCGCAGGTGGTACTCCGGCTTGTCCTGCTCGTAGACGTCCGGGATGCCGTCGCGGTCCTCGTCGCGCTCCTCGTCCTCGGTGAGCGCCCTGTACGTGCGGTTGCGCAGCTTGAGCATCACGCTCGCGACGACGGCGGCGATGAGGGAGCCGAACAGGACGGCGGCCTTGATCTCGTCGGTGAGGGTCTGATCGCCGGTGAAGGCGAGTTCGCCGATGAGGAGCGAGACGGTGAAGCCGATGCCGGCGAGGGAGGCCACGGCGAGTACGTCCGGCCAGGCCAGGTCCTCGTTGAGCTCCGCCCGGGTGAAGCGGGCGGCCAGCCAGGTGCCGCCGAAGATGCCCACGGCCTTGCCGACGACCAGGCCGAGGACGACGCCGAGGGTCTCGGGCCGGGTGAAGACCTGGGCGATCGCCTTGTCGGAGAGCGAGACCCCGGCGGAGAGCAGCGCGAAGAGCGGGACGGCGAGGCCGGCCGAGACGGGCCGGACGAGGTGCTCGATGTGCTCGCCGGGGGACGTGCGCTCGCCTTCCCTGCGGGAGCAGCGGAGCATCAGGCCCATGGCGACGCCGGCGATGGTGGCGTGGACGCCGCTGTTGTACATCAGGCTCCAGATGACCAGGGCGAGCGGGACGTAGACGTACCAGCCGTGGACGCCCTTGCGGAGCAGGAACCAGAAGAGGACCAGGCCCACGACCGCGCCGCCGAGGGCCAGGAAGTCGATCTCGCTGGTGAAGAACACCGCGATGATCATGATGGCGAAGAGGTCGTCGACGACCGCGAGGGTCAGCAGGAAGGCGCGCAGGGCGGACGGCAGCGAGGTGCCGATGACCGCGAGGACGGCGAGGGCGAAGGCGATGTCGGTGGCGGTCGGTACGGCCCAGCCGTCCATGGAGCCGCCGCCGACGGTGTTGACCAGTACGTAGACCAGCGCGGGCGCGGCCATGCCGCAGACGGCGGCGATCACCGGGAGGGCGGCGGCCTTGGGGTCGCGCAGATCGCCCGCGACGAGCTCGCGCTTGAGCTCGATGCCGGCGACGAAGAAGAAGATGGCCAGCAGGCCGTCGGCCGCCCAGTGCTGGAGCGAGAGGTCCAGGCCGAGGGAGGCGGGGCCGATGTGGAAGTTGCGGACGTCGGCGTAGCTGTCCGAGAGAGCGGGGATGTTGGCCCAGAGCAGGGCGGCGATGGCGGCCACGAGCAGGAGCACGCCGCCGACGGTCTCGGCGCGCAGGGCGTCGGCCACGAAACGCCGCTCGGGCAGCGAGAGCATGCCGAGGAACTTGCGGCTGTGGCGGTCGGTGGGGCTGGGCGTGGCCACGGTGGGACACCTCCGGGTGGTCGACGGCATGACGAACGCTGTTGCCGACCAGACTTCCCGGCGCACCCTGAGAGATTGAGTACGTCAAATATTGACGTTTCTCTTACTTTACAGGGTCCGCGCCGTCGTATCCGGTGATCTTCACCTTAAACGGGTGGAGGGTGTCCGGCGCGTCATGCGCCGGACACCCTCCACCACCCGGAACCGGGCCTGTCAGTCCTCGCTGGAAGCGCTGGGCAGCTTGCTCTGGATCAGGTCCATGACGGAGGAGTCCGCGAGCGTGGTGACATCGCCGACCGCCCGGTTCTCGGCGACATCGCGCAGCAGACGCCGCATGATCTTGCCGGATCGGGTCTTCGGCAGCTCCTGCACCGGCAGGATCCGCTTCGGCTTGGCGATGGGGCCGAGCGTGGCGCCCACGTGGTCGCGCAGCTCGGAGACCAGGCCGTTGGTCTCCGAGGCGCTGCCGCGCAGGATCACGAAGGCCACGATGGCCTGGCCGGTCGTCTCGTCGTTCGCGCCCACGACGGCCGCCTCGGCGACCGACGGGTGGGAGACGAGCGCCGACTCGACCTCGGTGGTCGAGATGTTGTGGCCGGAGACCAGCATCACGTCGTCCACCCGGCCCAGCAGCCAGATGTCGCCGTCCTCGTCCTTCTTGGCGCCGTCGCCCGCGAAGTACTTGCCCTCGAAGCGGGACCAGTAGGTGTCGATGAACCGCTGGTCGTCGCCCCAGATGGTGCGCAGCATCGACGGCCACGGCTCGGTGAGGACCAGGTAGCCGCCACCGCCGTTCGGGACCTCGTGGCCCTCGTCGTCCACGACCGTGGCGCCGATCCCGGGCAGTGCGCGCTGCGCCGAGCCCGGCTTGGTCTCGGTGACGCCGGGCAGCGGGGAGATCATCATCGCGCCGGTCTCGGTCTGCCACCAGGTGTCCACGATCGGGCAGCGGTCGCCGCCGATGTGCTTGCGGTACCAGATCCAGGCCTCGGGGTTGATCGGCTCGCCGACCGAGCCCAGCACGCGCAGGCTCGAGAGGTCGAACTTCGCGGGGATGTCGTCGCCCCACTTCATGAACGTACGGATCGCCGTGGGCGCGGTGTACAGGATGGTGACGCCGTACTTCTGCACGACCTCCCAGAACCGGCCCTGGTGCGGGGTGTCCGGCGTGCCCTCGTACATCACCTGGGTGGCGCCGTTGGCGAGGGGCCCGTAGACGATGTACGAGTGCCCGGTCACCCAGCCGATGTCGGCGGTGCACCAGTAGACGTCGCTCTCCGGCTTGAGGTCGAAGACCGCGTGGTGCGTGTACGCGGCCTGCGTGAGGTAGCCGCCGGAGGTGTGCAGGATGCCCTTGGGCTTACCCGTGGTCCCCGAGGTGTAGAGGATGAACAGCGGGTGCTCGGCGTCGAAGGCCTGCGGGGTGTGCTCGGCGGACTGGCGTCCGACGATCTCGTGCCACCAGACGTCGCGGCCCTCGGTGAAGGCGGTGTCCTGGCCGGTGCGCTGCACGACGAGCACGTGCTCGACCTGCGGGCACTTGGCGACGGCCTCGTCGATGGCGGGCTTGAGCGCGCTGGGCTTGCCGCGGCGGTAGCCGCCGTCGGCGGTGATGACCAGCTTGGCGTCGGCGTCCTGGATGCGGGAGGCGACGGCGTCGGCGGAGAAGCCGCCGAAGACCACCGAGTGCGCGGCGCCGATACGGGCGCAGGCGAGCATCGCCACGACCGCCTCGGGGATCATCGGCAGGTAGACCGCGACCCGGTCGCCGGCCTGGACGCCCAGCTCGGTCAGGGCGTTGGCGGCCTTGCAGACCTCGTCCTTGAGCTCGGCGTAGGTGATCGCGCGGCTGTCGCCGGGCTCGCCCTCGAAGTGGAGGGCGACGCGGTCGCCGTTGCCGGCCTCGACGTGGCGGTCCACGCAGTTGTACGCGACGTTCAGCTTGCCGTCGGCGAACCACTTGGCGAAGGGCGGGTTGGTCCAGTCGAGCGTCTCGGTCGGCTCGACGTCCCAGGTCAGGCGACGGGCCTGGGCGGCCCAGAAACCCAGCCGGTCCGCCTCGGCCTCGGTGTACGCAGCCTGTGTCACATTGGCGGCGGCGGCCAGATCGGCAGGCGGTGCGAACCGCCGCTCCTCCTTGAGCAGATTGGCCAGGCTTTCATTGCTCACGACATCTCCCTTTCCCAGGGTGTCCGTTGTGTCCCCGGGGCATAGCTCATCAGTCGGCGGCCCCGGTGACAAGGGGTAGCCGAAAATTGGTTTAGACCTATAGTGCGGCCGGGCCCGCGTCGGCCCACGCGCAGAGTGGCCCCTTCCCGCTGCAGGGTGCGGAAAGGGGCCACTCAGTGGCACGGATACCGGAGGGTACCGGTTCAGCCTCGACCTTGATCAGGATCTGTCGGCGACGGCGATTCGGTCATCATCCGGTCATCATTCAGACGTGCAGTCCGACGCTGTCGAACACCCGGCAGTCGAAGAAGTCCTCGCCTTCGGACAGCAGGTACGCCTGCGCCTCGCCCACGTGGAAGTACATCCCGTGCAGCTCCAGCGTGCCCTCGGCGAGCCGCCGGGCCACCGATTCGTGCGCCCGCAGGTGCTCCAGCTGCTGCACCACGTTGGTCAGGCACAGCTGCTCCACGGCATCCGCCGGGAGCCGGCCCGCGATCCGGGCCCAGGCGTGGTGGCGGCTCGCCATCCGCTCCAGGCTGGGCAGCCCGTGCCGCAGCCACCGGCGCAGGGGGGTCATCGGGGCCCCGGGAGTGGAGTTCAGCAGCGCCTGCATGGCCCCGCACCCGGAGTGCCCGCACACCGTGATGCTGTCCACCTTGAGGACGTCCACGGCGTACTCGATGGCCGCCGCGACCGAATCGTCCGTGGACTCGGCGCCCGGCAGGGGGACCAGATTGCCGACGTTGCGGACGGTGAACAGGTCGCCGGGGCCGCTGGCCGTGATCATGCTGGTCACCAGGCGTGAGTCCGCGCAGGTCAGGAAGAGCTGCGAAGGCCGCTGCCCCTCCCGGGCCAGCCGGGCCAGCTCGTCGCGGACGTGCGGCGCGGTGTCCCGCTGGAAGGCGCTGATCCCGCTCGCCAGTTGGCCGGCGCCGCGGCGGCGCGGGGCCCGCGGCGGCGCCGCCTCCACCACCTCCGCCGCATCGGGGGCCGTGGCCGCGCCGGGGATCGTAGGCTCGCCCTCCGGCCGGTGGTCGCAGTGGTTCTTCCACGGGGTCCAGGGGCGGCAGCAGTGGTGCCCGCCGCGCGGGGACCTCTCGGCGCGGTCCGCCCGGTCCGCCCGGTCGGCGCGGTCCGCCTCTTCGGCGTGGTCCGGCGCGCGGTCCGCCCGGGCGGCGAGGTCCGGCCGGTTCAGCCCGGCCGTCCTCGTGGTGGAGCGGCCGGTGACCTCCAGCGAGCCCCCGTGCACCAGATGGGAGTCCTGCCAGTCCTGGAGCGTCTCGTACGCCGCGTGGTCCATGAACGAGCCGTCCAGCTCGACCACCACGCGCCCGCCCGGCGGGATCTGGTTCAGCACCCGGCTCAGCCGCGGCACCGCGAGGAAGGTCAACTGCCCGCGCGCACACACCCGGTGGACCCCGCCGTGCACCTCGACCGTGATCCGGGTCCGGGCCAGCCGGTGCAGGGCCATCGCGACGGCCACGGCGATGCCGATGGCGACGCCCGCCAGCACCCCGCCGAGTACGACCGCCGCGATCGTCGTCGCGTAGACCAGGATCTCGCGGTGCCGGGTGACCGTCCGCAGATGCGTGGCGTTCACCATCTGCACGCCCACCGCCATCACCAGGGCCGCCAGCGCGGCGAGCGGGATCAGGTCGAGGACCGGGACGAGCAGCCCGGCCGCGAGCAGGATCCAGAGCCCGTGCAGCATGACCGACCGCCGGCCGGCGGCCCCGGACTTGACGTTCGCCATGCTGCGGACCGCGCCGCCCGCGATGGGCAGCCCGCCCAGCGCTCCGGAGAGGATGTTCGCCGCGCCCTGGCCGCGCAGCTCCCGGTCGAGGTCGGCGCGCGGAGGGCGGTTGCCCGTACGCCGCTGGGTGGCGATCAGCTTGTCGGTGGCGACCGCGGACAGCAGGGACTCCACGCTGCCGACCAGGGTGACCGTCAGGACGGCCGCGATGATGCCGAGAACGGGGCCCTCGGGCAGCTCGGGCAGGGCGTGGCTGCTCCAGGACGGCAGGTCCACCCGGGGCAGCGAGAGCCCGGCCAGTGCGGCGAAGGCCGTGGCGGTGGCGACGGCGGCGAGCGCTGCCGGCACCTTGCGCAGGGCGAGCCCCACCCGCCCGGGCAGCCGCGGCCAGCCGAGCAGGACGACGAGGGTCACGGCGCTGACGCCGAGCGCCGCCGGGTGCAGATGGGCCAACTGGCCCGGCAGCCCCGTGACGTTGGCGAGGGCGGAGCTCTGCGGGGTGCCGCCGAGGACGATGTGCAGCTGGGCGAGCGCGATCGTGACGCCCACGCCCGCGAGCATGCCGTGCACGATGGCCGGGCTGACCATGAGCGCCGAACGGGCGGTGCGCAGCGCGGCGAGCCCGAGCTGGCAGCAGCCGGCGAGCACGGTGACGGCGCAGGTGGTGCGCCAGCCGTAGCGCTGGATCAACTCGGCGGTGACGACAGTCAGTCCGGTCGCGGGCCCGCTCACCTGGAGGGGGGCTCCGCCCAGGCGCCCGGCCACGATCCCGCCGACGGCCGCGGCCACCAGGCCCGCCTGGAGGGGGGCACCGGTGGCCAGGGCGATGGCGAGGGAGAGCGGCAGGGCGATCAGGAAGACGGTCAGGGAGGCGGAGAGATCGGCGTGGAAGTCGGCGCGGTGGCCGCGGCGGGGCGCGCCGCCGGCCTTGGTGCCGACTGTGCTGCCGGCCGTGTCGCCGGCGTTGCCGCCGGGCGTGCTGCCGGGCGTGGCGTCGGGCGTGCCGGAGGGGTTGCCGCCGGGCGTGCTGTCGAGTTCTTCGGCTGCGGGCAGGGGGGAGGTGGCTGTCATAGGTCCCGTCTCCTCTACGGAGGGATGAAGCGGCGGGAGTCTCAACACTCAGTAAATGAAAGGTAATGGAGAGTAAAGGATCTCGGGCGGTAATGGGGGCAAACGGTCTACGAAATAGCACTCAAGGGTGATTAAGCATTTTGTCCGGCTTGTCACATCATCTTCACGGCGGACCGCATGGGACGTTGCGGCGCGGAAGACCCGCAATGGAACCGCGAGGAGAGGTGGACGGATGATCGCCGCCACGAAGAAGATCGCCGGCGGCCTGGTCGCCACGGCGCTGGTGCTGGGCGTCGCCGGGTGCAGCACCTCCGAAGGTGCCAAACCCCCGTCCCCCGGGGGTCCGAACGGCAAGAAGGGCGCCGCCGCCCCGGAGGCCGCCCCCGGCAGCCTCAACCGGCTCATCGGCGACGGCTCGACCGCGTACACGGGTGCGCAGCCGAACGTGCCGAAGCCGCAGAAACTGAAGCCCGGCGAGAAGCCGCCGCAGTTCGTGGTGTTCTCGTGGGACGGGGCCGGCGAGGACAGCCAAAAGCTCTTCTCGCACTTCCGCGAGGTCGGCAAGAAGTACAACGCCCGGATGACGTACTTCCTCAGCGGCGTGTACATGCTCCCTGAGGAGAAACGTTCCCTCTACACGGCCCCGCAGCACGAGTCGGGCCGCTCCGACATCGGCTTCGGCGATCCCCAGGGCATCAAGGACACGGCCACCCAGGTCCGTGCGGCCTGGCTCGAGGGCAACGAGATCGGCACCCACTTCAACGGCCACTTCTGCGGTCCCGACGGCGGCGTCGGCACCTGGTCCGTGCCGGAGTGGAAGAGCGAGATCAACCAGGCCAAGTCGTTCGTCAAGAACTGGAAGACCAACACGCCGGACCTCAAGGGCCTGGAGCCGCTCCCGTTCGACTACGACAAGGAGCTCATCGGCGCCCGCACCCCGTGCCTCGAAGGCCAGAAGAACTTCATGCTGGCGGCCAAGGACATGGGCTTCCGCTACGACTCCAGCGGCATCAGCAAGCAGATCTGGCCGAAGAAGACGGACGGGCTCTGGGACGTCCCGCTCCAGCTGGTGCCCATGCCGGGCCGCGCCTTCGACACCCTGAGCATGGACTACAACTACCTGGTCAACCAGTCCGGGACGACCACTCAGGGCGACCCCTCGCAGCACGCGTACTGGGGCGAGCAGATGCGCGAAGGCCTCCAGCAGGCCTTCGACCGGGTCTACCAGGGCAACCGCGCGCCGCTGATCATCGGCAACCACTTCGAGTCCTGGAACGGCGGCACGTACATGAAGGCCGTCGAGGACTCCATCCAGTCGATGTGCACGCAGAAGGAGGTCCGCTGCGTGCCGTTCCGCGAGCTGGTCGACTGGCTGGACGCGCAGGACCCGAAGGTCCTGGAGTGGATGCGCGGCCTCGACGTCGGCGAGGCGCCCAAGGAGGGCTGGACCAAGTTCCTGACGGCGGGGCCGCCGGCCAAGCCGGCCGCCCCCGCCGGGGTCAAGCCGGCTGCGGAGCCGGCCGAAGAGGGTGCGGACGAGGACTGACGAGGTCCGGGGCCGCCGGCGCACCGCCGGCGGTCTCCCGCAGGACGAAATCGGGGTCGACCTGGGCGGCCAGGTCGGCCCCGGTCTTGGCGTTGCCCCAGCTCTCCGCGTTCCGCAGGTGGAAGTGGACCATCTGCTCGGTGTACCGCTCCCAGTCGCGGTGGGCGTACGAGTCGTCGGCCGCGTCCTGGAGGGCCTGCAGGGCCAGCCGGTTGCTCGCCTCGAGCAGCTCGAACGCCGCCGGCCGGCCCTTCTCCATCGCCCGCACCCAGTCGGAGTGCCCGACGGTGACCAGCAGGTCCTCCCCGACCTCGTCCTGGAGGAACTCGATGTCCTCCGTGCCCTGCACCTTGTTGCCGATGACCTTGAGCGCGACGCCGAAGTCCCGGGCGTACTCCTTGTACTGGCGGTAGACCGAGATGCCCTTGCGGGTCGGCTCGGCGACCAGGAAGGTCACGTCGAAGCGGGTGAACATGCCCGAGGCGAAGGAGTCCGAGCCTGCGGTCATGTCGACCACGACGTACTCGTCCGGGCCGTCGACCAGGTGGTTGAGGCAGAGCTCGACCGCCCCGACCTTGGAGTGGTAGCAGGCGACGCCGAGGTCCGACTCGGTGAACGGCCCGGTCGCCATCAGCCGTACGGGCTCCCCGTCGAGCAGCAGCGTGCGCGCGCAGGCCTCGTACACCGGGTTGTCCTCGGTGACCCGCAGCAGGCGCGATCCGGCGCCGGGCGGAGTGGTCTTGATCATCGTGTCGGCGGAGGCGATGCGCGGGTTGGAGCCCCGCAGGTACTCCTTGATCAGGGGCAGGTGCGCGCCCAGGGCGGGCAGCGCGGCGGCCTCGTCCTCGCCGAGTCCGAGCGCGGCGCCCAGGTGCTGGTTGATGTCGGCGTCCACCGCGACGACGGGGGCCTCATTGGCTGCGAGGTGGCGGATGAAGAGGGAGGACAGGGTCGTCTTGCCGCTGCCGCCCTTTCCCACGAAAGCGATCTTCATGTTCACCAAGCGTAGTCTGTCGGTCGCTTTCCGTGGCCCTTGTAAGTGAAGAAGACCACTCCAAGGAGGGCTCGGTGACGAGGACGTCCAGTGCGTAGGCTCCTTACTTATGAGTAGCGCTTCTGACCCGCTGGCCGCCCTGGGTTCGCTCCCGGGCGTCGCCGAATCCGTGGATTCCGTACGCAAGGCCGTGGACCGCGTCTACGGGCACCGGGTGATGCGCCGGCGCAGCGGGGAGATCACCTCGGAGGCCGCGCTGCGCGGGGCCCGTGGGAGCGCCGCGCTGTCCGGGGCGGACTGGGCGCTGGAGGAGGTGCGCCGCCGGACCGACTTCGGGGCGGAGGCGCAGGCGCGCACGGTGGGCGCCGCCCTGCGCCTGACGGCGGAGGCCGGGCAGCTGCTGAGCATCTGGCGCCAGTCGCCGCTGCGGGTGCTGGCGCGCCTGCACCTGGTCGCGTCGGGGTCCACGGCCGAAGGCGACGTGGTGGGCCGCCCGCGGCTGGCGGGCGAACCGGTGGACGAACCCCTGATCACCGCTCCGCTCCCGAGCGCGGAGGAGGTGGCGGGCCGCCTGGACGGCCTGTCCCGGCTGATCATCGCGGGCGGCTCGGCTCCGGCGCTGGTCACGTCGGCGGTGGTGCACGGCGAACTGCTGGCGCTGCGTCCGTTCGGCTCGTACAACGGGCTGGTCGCGCGGGCGGCGGAACGGATCGTGCTGATCAACAGCGGTCTGGACCCGAAGGCGATCTGCCCGGCGGAGGTCGGTCACGCGGAGCAGGGTCGGGACGCGTACCTGGCGGCCTTCGAGGGCTACGTCTCCGGGACCGCGGAGGGAATGGCGGCCTGGATCGCGCACTGCGGCCGTGCGATCGAGCTCGGCGTCCGCGAGTCGACGGCGGTCTGCGAGGCCCTGCAGCGCGGCGCGGCGTAACGGCCCCGGGGCTGGCCTGTCCGGACACAGGGTTGCGGCGACACCGTCTTGCTCTGGTGTCGCCGCTGGCATTTACGCCCAGTTACCAAGCGTCCTCGATAGTTGCCCATCAGGTCGGGGACTTTGCCCGTCACCTGGTGCGGCTGGCCCGTAATCGACGGGTCGACGTCGCGTGGGTGCTCGGCGTTCATGCTTCGGTCCGTGGGCCTTACTGCGTTTTAAAGATGATCCTCTCGGATGTTCTTTGGTCTCGCGGGCCGTTGACTCCTTTGTACTCCGCTTCGGTGACAAGCGGAACCCCTACCCACTTTTTTTACTTTCCGGGACGTCTCGGAACGATCTGGACACCCCGCATCCCCGCAGCTCAACCCCGGTAAGCCACCCCGCCGCAGCCCCCGCCCCGGCCCCCGCGGGGCCTCCGCCCGGGGGTCTTTCAGCCCTCCCGGCGTTTGAGGGGCGAGTCCGGGCAGAGCCCGGTGAACGGGAGAAGGGCGGGGCGGGGAGAGAAGCCCCGCGCAGCGGCAGGCGGCACGCACCGGCAGCGTGCAAGGACGCGCCGCCCGCCGGGGTCCGGCCGCCACTCGGCCGGCACCTGCCGCCCTTGGCGGGGCTGTCGGGGACGGGGCCGGGGCAGCGCCCTGTTGACGACGGCCAGCGGGGCGGCGGGAACCTGCCGCCGCCTGGCGGGAACTGGCCACCCGCCGGGATCGGGGCGGCAGCCCCGGGGGCCCGGTCAGGCAGACGCGGCGGCAGCCAGGGCAGTCGCCCGTCGCCGGCTGGCGTACCAGACCAGCCCGGCGGTAGCCGCAGCCGCACCCACCGCCGCCGCAGCGACCAGCGCCGGCCGCGCCGGCATCGACAGCCCGGGCAGCCGCTGCTTCAACCGCACCGGCCGGTTGAACACCAGCACCGGCCACTCCCGCGCCACCGCCTCCTTGCGCAGCGCCCGGTCGGGATTGACGGCGTGCGGGTGCCCGACCGCTTCCAGCATCGGGATGTCCGTCACCGAGTCGCTGTACGCGTAGCACCGCGAGAGGTCGTACCCCTCGGACTCCGCGAGTTCCCGAACGGCCTCGGCCTTGGTGGGCCCGTAGGCGTAGTACTCGATCTCGCCGGTGAAGCAGCCGTCCTCGCCGATGACCATCCGCGTGGCGACGACCCGGTCCGCACCGAGCATCTCGCCGATCGGCTCGACGACTTCCGCGCCCGACGTCGACACGATCACCACATCGCGGCCCGCGGTGTGGTGCGCCTCGATCAGCGACGCGGCCTCGTCGTAGATCAGCGGGTCGATGAGGTCGTGCAGGGTCTCGGCGACGATCTCCCGCACCTGTTGGACGTTCCACCCCTTGCAGAGGGAGGACAGGTACTCACGCATCCGCTCCATCTGATCGTGGTCGGCGCCGCCGACCAGGTAGATGAACTGGGTATACGCAGTGCGCAGCACGGCTCGGCGGTTGATCAGGCCGCCCTGGTAGAAGGACTTGCTGAACGTCAGAGTGCTTGACTTCGCAATGACCGTCTTGTCCAGGTCGAAGAAGGCTGCGGTGCGGGGCGACGAGTGCGGCAAGGGCTGGATTTCCACGCCCCGAGCATATGCGCCCACCATTCGGCGTAAGGTGTGGCGCGTGGGTTTGCCTGAGAAGGCTCTCGGGTACACCATGGAAGTCACGGATCGTTCGCGACCGTGCTAACCCGGTCTGGCTCCTCCCCCCCCGAGTCGGACCGTGGGGACGACCCCCGCTCTCCCCCCCGGCGGGGGTCGTCGCATGTCCGGACGCGGTTCGCGTCCCTGCCTTCGGCCCCAAGTGACCATTCCTGCAGCCCTCCTTCCTCGGCGGGCCGTGCGTGGCGAAGGCCCTCACCCCCTCGGACGCGTGACGGAGCGTAGTCGTTCCGCCGCGCTCTGGAACTCACCTGTCGGGGTGATGGAGTTATTCACAGGGCGCCTGTTGTCCACAGTTTTGAGGCAAGATCCACTTCTTTTTCCGGATCGCTGCACGGTGATTCCAGCCGCGAAGTCCGCGGTGCTGGGATTTGCAGTGAGAAGGGGGCGGAGATCGTGGCTGGATCGAAGTCGTGTGAAGTGCCGGAGCGCGCGGAAGCAGGCGGAATCAGGCCATTGGGCGCTCCGGGCGGGCTGGTGCCCGCCGGCGGGCGGCCGCTGATCATCACCGAGGACCCGCTGCTGCTCGACGATCTGCTGCGGCTGTGCGCGGCTGCGGGCGCCGAGCCGCATGTGCACCATGCGGTGCCGGAGCAAAGCGGAGGGGGCGGTGGCGGAAGCGGCGGGAGGGGTGAAAGCGGTGACGGGGACGCCGTGGAGCCGCGCGGAAGCGTCGGATGGGAGTCCGCGCCGCTCGTGCTCGTCGGGGACGATGCCGCCCGCCGGGTGCGCGGTGCTCCGCGCCGCGGCGGGGTGCTGCTCGTCGGCAGGGATCTGGACGACCCCCTCGTATGGCAGCGGGCGGTGGAGATCGGCGCCGAGGAAGTGCTCCGGCTGCCCGACGCGGAGAGCCGGCTCGTCGACCGCATCGCCGATGTGGTGGAGGGAGCCGGGAAACCCGCCCTCGCCGTCGGGGTGATCGGCGGCAGCGGCGGGGCCGGGGCCTCCACCCTCGCGTGCGCCCTCGCCCTGCGGGCCGCCCGCGCCGGGGAGCGGACCATCCTCATCGACGGTGACCCGCTCGGCGGCGGCATGGATGTGCTGCTCGGCGGCGAGGGCGCCGAAGGGCTGCGCTGGCCGGACTTCGCGGCCTCGCGGGGCCGGGTGGCCGCCGGCGCGCTGGAGGAGTCCCTGCCGGAGCTGCATGCCCTGCGGGTGCTCAGCTGGGACCGCGGGGACCGGGTGGTGGTGCCGCCCGCGGCGATGCGCTCCGTACTGGCCGCCGCGCGCCGCCGGGGCGGGGTCGTGGTGGTCGACCTGCCCCGGCGGGTGGACGAGGCCGTGGCCGAGGCGCTGGCGCAGCTGGACCTGGTGCTGATGGTGGTGCCGGGCGAGTTGCGGGCCGTGGCCGCCGCGGGACGGGTCGCGGCCGGGGTGCGGATGGTGGCCCGGGATGTCCGCGTGGTCGTACGGGGCCGCTGTCCGGGCGGGCTCGATGCCGAGTCGGTGGCCGGGCTGTTGGGGGTCCCGCTGGCCGGCGAAGTGCCGGTCGAGGTGGGGCTGCCGGGGCGGGTCGCCGAGGGGGAACCGCCGGGCGGGCAGGGGCGGGGCGCGCTGGCCCGGTTCTGCGACGGCTTCTGGCGGCGGGCGCTCGGCCCCGCCCAGGGGGTGGCGGCATGAGCGCCGTGCTCCTGGACGCGGTGCGGCAGCGGCTCGCCGAGAGCGGGGCGGAGCCGACCCCGGCCCGGGTGGCGGCGGCCCTGCGGGCGCAGGGCCGGCTGCTCGGCGATGCGGAAGTGCTGGGTGTGGCGGCCGAGTTGCGGTCCGAACTGGTCGGAGCCGGCCCGCTGGAGCCGCTGCTCGCCGACCCGGAGGCCACCGATGTCCTGGTGGCCGCCCCGGACCGGGTGTGGGTGGACCGCGGCGGCGGGCTGGAGCTGACGGGGGTGACGTTCGCCGACGCCGATGCCGTGCGCAGGCTCGCCCAGCGGCTGGCGGCCGTCGCCGGCCGGCGACTGGACGACGCCCGGCCCTGGGTGGACGCCCGGATGCCGGACGGCACCCGGCTGCATGCCGTCCTGCCGCCGGTGGCGGTCGGCTCGGCCTGCCTGTCGCTGCGGGTGGTGAGGCCGCGGGCGTTCACGCTGGAGGAGCTGGTCGAGGCGGGCACGCTGCCGCCGGGCGGTCAGTCACTGCTCCGGGACATGGTCGAGGCCCGGCTGTCGTTCCTCGTCTCCGGCGGGACAGGCACCGGCAAGACCACCCTGCTCAGTGCCCTGTTGGGGCTGGTGGGCCCCGGCGAGCGGATCGTCCTCGCCGAGGATTCGGCCGAGCTGCGGCCCGACCATCCGCATGTGGTGCGGCTGGAGACCCGACCGGCCAACCAGGAGGGGGCGGGCCTGGTCACGCTGGCGGATCTGGTCCGCCAGGCGCTGCGCATGAGGCCGGACCGGCTCGTCGTCGGCGAGGTCCGGGGCGCCGAAGTGGCCGATCTCCTGGCGGCTTTGAACACGGGCCACGAAGGAGGCTGTGGCACGGTCCATGCGAATGCGGCCGCGCACGTGCCGGCCCGGCTGGAGGCGCTCGGGACGAGCGCCGGGCTCGACCGGGCCGCCCTGCACAGCCAGTTGGCGGCCGCGCTGACCCTGGTGGTCCATCTGGTCCGGGACCGGGCCGGGCGCCGCCGGGTGGCCGAGGTGCACGTACTGGAACGGGATGCCGCCGGGCTGGTGGTCACCGTACCGGCGCTGCGCTGGTCCGCCCGGGGGTTCGCGCGGGAGCGGGGCTGGGAGCGGCTGCGTCCGCTGCTGCGGGGTGCGCGGTGAACGGCGTGGCCGCGGTGCCGGTGCCGCTGTTCGCCGGAGTGCTGTGCGCCGGGACGGCCGCCTGGGCCCTGGGCGGGGGAGACCGGGTGTCCCGGCGGGCCCGGGTGGTGCTGGCCGGGGGCGGGCCCCTGGTGCCCAGCGGTCCGCTGCGCCGCGAGCGGCTGGTGATCGCCGTACGGGTGCGGGCCGCGCGGTGGCGGGAGTGGTCCTGCCTCGGGGCCGGGCTCGTGGTCGCGGTGTTGGGCGGGTCGGTGATCCCGCTGGCGGCGGGTGCGGCCGCGCTGCCGCTGGTGCGGCGGTGGCTGCGGGTCCGGCAGCGGGAGCGGGCGCGCAGTGCACGGGCCGCCGAGGTGATCGCGCTGTGCGGGGCCGCGGTGGGCGAGCTCCGGTCGGGCGCCCAGCCCGGGCAGGCGCTCACGGCGGCGATGCGGCGGACGGCCGCCGGCCCCGGCGGGCCGGGCGCGGCCGAGGCGGGGGTGCTGGCCGCCGCGGCGTTCGGCGGGGACGTGTCGGCAGCGCTGCGGCAGGCGTCGCGCGAGCCCGGTGCGGAAGGGCTGGCCGGGATGGCCGCCTGCTGGCGGATCTCGGTGGACGGGGGCGCGGGGCTCGCCGCCGGACTGGACCGGCTGGAGGGGGCGTTGCGGGCCGAGCGGGACCGGCAGGAGTCGCTGCGGGCCCAGCTGGCGGGGGCCAGATCGACGACGGCGGTGCTCGCCCTGCTGCCGCTGGTCGGCCTGCTGATCGGCACCGGGCTCGGAGCGGATCCGCTCCACGTGCTGCTCCACACCCCGGTCGGGTGGGGCTGCCTGCTGGCGGGCGGGGTGCTGGAGGCGCTGGGGCTGCTGTGGTGCCGGCGGATCGTACGGGCGGGGGAGCGGTGATGGGGGGCTTCGCGATCCACAGGCTGGGGATGGCGGTGTGCGTCGCGGCGGCGGTGCTGAGCACGGCCTCGGCGGTGGTGGCGCAGGTCCGGGCGCGGGCGGCCCGGCGCAGGATCGGCGCGCTGCTGTCGGCGGAACCGGAGAGGCGGGCGCCGGTGTTCGGGTCCGCGATACGGACGGCGGTGGCCGCATGGGCCGGCCCGACCGGGGCGCTGCTGGCGGCCTGGGTGCTGGTCGGCGGGGTGCCGGGGGTGCTGACCGGCTGCGGTGCGGCGATCGGGGTGTGGCGCTGGCTGCGGCGGGCGCGGCCGCCGGCCGGGGTGGATCCGCAGGAGGTGGAGCGTCAGCTGCCGTTCGCAGCCGATCTGTTGGCCGCCTGCCTCGCGGCCGGTGCCGCGCCGGTGGAGGCCGCGGAGGTGGTGGGCGAGTCGCTGGGCGGCCCGGTGGGCGAGCGGCTGGCGCTGGCCGGTGCGGAGCTGCGGCTCGGCGGCGAACCGGGGGATGCGTGGGGGAGGTTGGCGGAGATACCGGGTGCCCGGGTGCTCGCGGAGTGCCTGGAGCGGGCCGCCCGGACCGGGGCTCCGGCCGCGGAGCCGGTCTCCCGCCTGGCGACCGCCCTCCGCGAGGACCGGGCCCGGCAGGCCGGAGCCCGCGCCCAGCGAGCGGCGGTGCTCGTCACCGCTCCGGTGGGGCTGTGTTTCCTCCCCGCGTTCCTCGCGGTCGGAGTGGCCCCGGTGGTGATCGGAATGGCCTCCGGCCTCCTCTCGGGCACCTGAAGTCACTGCATGAACTCGGACCCCGACTTCGAACCTCAACTCCGAGCCTGAAATCACAACTGAGATCACGTCAAGAAGAAAATCAACGGGAGGTCGTCATGAGGATCATCTGGTTTCGCCTGCGGTCCGCGGTGAGCGGTCGGGCGAACGACGCGGGGATGTCCACTTCCGAATACGCCATGGGCACGATCGCGGCGTGTGCATTCGCCGCCGTTCTGTACAAGGTGGTGACGAGCGAGGTGGTCTCCACGGCACTTCAGTCGACCATCGGAAAGGCACTCGATGTGCCGTTCTGAGGAAAGACGAGGGGGCCCGGGCGACCGGGGATATGTGACGGCGGAGGCCGCCCTGGTGATCCCCGCGCTGGTGCTGTTCGCGGCCCTGCTGGTGTGGGCGCTGATGGCGGCGGCCGCGCAGATCCGGTGTGTGGACGCGGCCCGGGCGGGGGCCCGGGCGGCGGTCCGGTCGGAGCCGCAGGGCGTGGCGGTGGCCGCGGCCCGGGCGGCCGCCCCGCCGGGGGCGGAGGTCGGGGTGGAGCGCGAGGGGGACCTGTGGCGGGTCCGGGTGGCGGCGCCGGCGCCGGGCCCGGGCGGGCTGCCGGTGCGGCTCGGGGCGCAGGCGGTGGCTCTGGCCGAGGACAGCGTGGGGCCGCCGCCATGAGCCGGGACCGGGGTTCGGCGACGGTGTGGGCGGCGCTGGTGGTGACGGTGCTGGGGGCGGTGTTCGGCGGTGTGCTGCTGCTCGGGCAGGCCGTCGTAGCCCGGCACCGCGCGGCGGCGGCCGCCGATCTGGCGGCCCTCGCGGCGGCGGCGACCTGGACCCACGGCCCGGAGGCCGCCTGCGCCGCGGCCCGCCGGGTCGCCGGGGCCCAGAGCGCGGCCGTGACCGCCTGCACCGTCCAGGGCGAGGTGGCCGAGGTGTCGGCCGGCCCCGCCACGGGCCCGTTCGCCCCGACGATCAGCGCCCGAGCGGGGCCGCCGCTGCCGCCCGCCGACTGAGGACCGGCCACGGACGAGCCTCTGGCGGGCTTCCCGGCCGTGCACCTGCCAGGGCGGGAGGTTGAGCAGCGGCCACAGACGAGCCCCGGCGGGCTCTCCCGGCGGGCGCCCGCCGGGGCTCGGGAGGCTGAGGACCGGCCACGGACGAGCCTCTGGTGGGCTTCCCGGCCGGGCACCTGCCAAGGGGGGCGGGAGGCTGAGCGCCGGCCCCGTACGAGCCCCTGGCGGGCTTGCCGGGCGTGCCCCTGCCCCGGGGAGCGGGAGGGTGAGGGTCGGCCTCGTACGAGGCCCTGGCGGGCTCCCCGGGCGGGCACCTGCCAGGGGGTCGGGAGGGTGAGGGCCGGCCCCGTACGAGGCCCTCGCGGGCTTCCTGGGCCGCACCCCGCCCCGGGCTCAGGAGGGTGGGGCCTGCGCCAGGAGGCGGGTGAGCAGGCGGATCGCGCCGCGTTTGTGGAGGGGGTCGTTGCCGTTGCCGCACTTGGGGGACTGGATGCAGGAGGGGCAGCCCGCCTCGCATTCGCAGGCCGCGATCGCATCGCGGGTCGCCGTCAGCCAGGCGCGGGCCGTGTGGAAGGCGCGCTCCGCGAAGCCGGCGCCGCCGGGGTGGCCGTCGTACACGAACACGGTCGGGAGGAGGGTGTCGGGATGCAGCGGGACGGAGACCCCGCCGATGTCCCAGCGGTCGCAGGTGGCGAACAGCGGCAGCAGGCCGATGGAGGCGTGCTCGGCGGCGTGCAGGGCGCCGCCGAGGATCTCCGGGTTGATCCGGGCCTCGTCGAGCTGGTCCTCGGTCACGGTCCACCACACGGCCCGGGTGCGCAGGGTGCGGGGCGGCAGGTCCAGCTTGGCCTCGCCGAGCACCTCGCCGGTGATCAGTTTGCGGCGCAGGTACGAGACGACCTGGTTGGTCACCTCGACCGAACCGAAGCAGAGCCGGGCCGGTCCCCAGGGGATCTCGGTCTCGGTCTCGAGGACGGAGACGGAGGTGGTGTCACGGGCGGTGGTCGAGAAGGGCGGGCTGGACTCCTCGACCAGCGCGACCGAATCCTCCAGGTCCAGGTGCTTCACCAGGTAGGTGCGGCCCTGGTGGAGGTGGACGGCCCCGTCGTGGACGGCGGTGTGGGCCGCCGACTCGTCGACCGTGCCCAGCAGGCGCCCGGTGGCCGCCTCGACGATCTGCACCGGGCGGCCGCCCTCGCCCCGGATGTCGGTCAGGTCCGAGGCCCGCTCCCGGCGGGTCCAGTGCCAGGCCGTGGCCCGCCGGCGCAGCAGTTTCGCCGCCTCCAGCTGCGGGATCAGCTCCGCGGCCGCCGGGCCGAACAGGGCGAGGTCCGCCTCCGTCAGCGGGAGCTCGGCGGCGGCCGCGCACAGGTGCGGGGCCAGGACGTACGGGTTGTCCGGGTCGAGGACCGTGGCTTCCACCGGTTGGCGGAACAGGGCCTCCGGATGGTGGACCAGATAGGTGTCCAGGGGGTCGTCCCGGGCGATCAGTACGGCCAGGGCGCCCTGGCCCGAGCGCCCGGCGCGGCCCGCCTGCTGCCACAGGGAGGCCCGGGTGCCCGGGTACCCGGTGATCAGGACGGCGTCCAGGCCCGAGACGTCCACGCCCAGTTCCAGGGCCGTGGTGGCGGCCAGGCCGAGCAGCTCGCCGGAGTGCAGGGCCCGCTCCAGGGCCCGGCGCTCCTCGGGCAGGTAGCCGCCCCGGTAGGCCGCGACACGCCGGGGCAGGGACCGGTCCACCTCGGCGAGCCGCTCCTGGGCGATCACCGAGATCAGCTCGGCGCCGCGCCGGGAGCGGACGAAGGCGACCGTACGGACCCCCTGGACGACCAGGTCGGTCAGCAGGTCGGCGGTCTCGGCCGTGGCGGTGCGGCGTACCGGGGCGCCCTTCTCGCCCCGCAGATCGGTCAGCGGCGGCTCCCACAGGGCGAAGACCACCTCGCCGCGCGGGGAGGCGTCGTCGGCGACCTCGGTGACCGGCACGCCGGTCAGCCGGGACGCCGCGAGCGCCGGGTCGCTCGCCGTGGCGGAGGCCAGCAGGAAGACCGGATCGGCGCCGTAGCGGGCGCACAGCCGCCGCAGCCGGCGCAGCACCTGGGCGACGTGGGAGCCGAAGACGCCCCGGTAGGTGTGGCACTCGTCGATGACCACGTAGCGCAGCGAGCGCAGGAAGGAGGACCAGCGGGGATGGGCGGGCAGGATCCCCCGGTGGAGCATGTCGGGGTTGGTGAGGACGTAGTTCGCGTACTGGCGCACCCATTCGCGTTCCTCGACCGGCGTGTCGCCGTCGTAGACCGCGGGCCGCACGGCGTTGCCCAGGGGTGCGGCCAGCGCGCGTACGGCGCGCCGCTGGTCGGCTGCCAGAGCCTTGGTCGGGGCCAGGTAGAGGGCGGTCGCGCCCCGCCCGTTCGGCGCCGCAGCGCCGTCCACGAGGGCGGAGAGCACGGGCGCGAGGTACGCCAGCGACTTGCCCGAGGCGGTTCCGGTGGCGACGACCACCGACTCGCCGTCCAGGGCGTGCTCGGCCGCCGCGGCCTGGTGTTCCCACGGATGGTCGATCCCGGCGGCCTGAATTGCGGCTACGACATCCGTTCGGATGCGGTCGGGCCAGACTGCATGACGACCCGCCCGAGGGGGCAAGTGCTCCGTATGGGTGATGCGCGCAGCTCGAGAAGGCCCCCGTGAGAGGCGGTCCAGAACCGTGCCGGGGGTGGGTCGTGGGTCCTCGGGTGCCGTGGGCTGACCGGGACGGTGAGTATTGGCCATTGGAAGCGAGTGTGTCACCGGCGTGCGGGACAATGGTCCGAAGGCGTCGTGCGCGCCTGCCGGTAAGTGATTGAATGCCATCGCGGCAGCCAATCCCTCCTCTGCCTACGGGTGGGGAGGCCCCTGGGGGGCGCCGCTCGATAGCAAGGTGCTGGAGGATCCGTGGACCTGTCCCTGTCGACTCGCACTGTCGGCGACCGCACGGTCGTGGAAGTCGGTGGCGAGATTGATGTGTATACCGCGCCCAAGCTGCGCGAGCAGTTGGTCGAGTTGGTGAACGACGGCAGCTACCACCTGGTTGTCGACATGGAGCGAGTGGACTTCCTCGACTCCACCGGCCTTGGTGTGCTCGTGGGAGGTCTCAAGCGCGTCCGTGCGCACGAGGGCTCGCTGCGGCTGGTGTGCAACCAGGAGCGCATCCTGAAGATCTTCCGCATCACCGGTCTGACCAAGGTGTTCCCGATCCACACGACGGTGGAAGACGCCGTCGCCGCCACCGACTGACGGCTCGCCGTCCGCGGCGCCGCAGGGCGCCGCGGAGGGAGCCGAAGAGGAGCGGGGGCGCGGGCCGAAGCGGTCCGGGCCCCTGTAAGGCACGCCCGTAGTCCGAGGGGGACGCGCATGGCCATCGTTGAACTGCGCTTCAGCGCCCAGCCCGAACACGTCCGGACGGCCCGCCTGGTCGCGGCCGCCGTGGCACGGCGGGCCGGCGTGGACGAAGCCGTGCTCGACGAGGTCCGCCTCGCCGTGGGCGAGGCCTGCTCGCGCGCCGTCGGTCTGCATGTCAGCAACGGGCTGACCGCGCCCGTCCGGGTGGTCCTGACCGAGGAGGAGAAGCTGTTCTCCATCGAGGTCGGCGACGAGGTGCCCGGACCGGCCGGCGGCCCTACGGGCGCCGTGCCCGGCCTCGACGCCGCCCTGGACCCGGACACCGACACCGAGGACGAGATGGGTCTCGCGGTGATCAGCGGGCTCGTCGACGACGTCGAGGTGACGAGCGGGGAGTCGGGCGGGACCATCCGGATGAGCTGGCCGGTGTCCGGCGCGTCCGATCTTCCGTAGCCCGGCGGTCCCGCGGTCGGCCCGTCGCCCGTCGCCCGTCGCTCTGCGGTCCCGTAGCCAGCAGTCGGTGCCGCTGTAGCTGCCGCCGTGGGTGTCGCAGTCGGTGCGGGAGATTTTTCCGATCTTATTCAAGGCCCTGCTGAGCAGGGCCTTTTTTCATACCCCCACGGCATTTCCTAGATCAATGACCGGGCGTCAATGCCTTTGTCCCATTACCTCTTTCGGGGGTAATGGAGTGACGCGATCTATTGCTGAGGAGCAAGAGCAGGCCAATTCCGTTTCCCGCGCACTGTTTTGATCGGGAAGAGCTCCCTACAATCCGTCCACATCTTGAGCTCATCACGTCAAGGAGGACGAATGACGGGGCTCTTCACCCCCAACGCGCCGATCGGAAACTCCGATCTGGCAGCCGCAGTACTCACCGATGACAATCGGCTCATCGTCATGGTGATCGCGGCCGTGGCACTTGCCGCACTCGTCGTCGCGCAGATCCTGGTCCGCCAGGTCCTCGCCGCGGACGAGGGCACCGACAGCATGAAGAAGATCGCGGCAGCCGTTCAGGAAGGCGCCAACGCCTACCTCGGCCGGCAGCTGCGCACCCTCGCGGTCTTCGCTGTCGTCGTGTTCTTCCTGCTCTTCCTGCTGCCCGCCGACGACTGGACCCAGCGGGCGGGACGTTCCGCCTTCTTCCTCGTGGGCGCCATCTTCTCGGCGGCCACCGGCTACATCGGCATGCGGCTCGCGGTCCGCGCCAACGTCCGCGTCGCCGCCGCCGCACGCGAGGCCACCCCCGCCGAGGGCGAGCCCGCCAAGGACCTCACCGACGTCGCCCACAAGGCCATGCGGATCGCCTTCCGCACCGGCGGCGTCGTCGGCATGTTCACCGTCGGCCTCGGCCTTCTCGGCGCCTCCTGCGTCGTCCTGGTCTACGCCGCCGACGCCCCCAAGGTCCTGGAGGGCTTCGGCCTCGGCGCCGCCCTGATCGCGATGTTCATGCGCGTCGGCGGCGGCATCTTCACCAAGGCCGCCGACGTCGGCGCCGACCTGGTCGGCAAGGTCGAGCAGGGCATTCCGGAGGACGACCCGCGCAATGCCGCGACCATCGCCGACAATGTGGGCGACAACGTCGGCGACTGCGCCGGTATGGCGGCCGACCTCTTCGAGTCGTACGCCGTCACCCTGGTGGCCGCGCTCATCCTCGGCAAGGCCGCCTTCGGCGACCTGGGCCTGGCCTTCCCGCTGATCGTCCCCGCCATCGGCGTCATCACCGCCATGATCGGCATCTTCGCGGTCTCCCCGCGCCGCGCCGACCGCAGCGGAATGACCGCCATCAACCGCGGCTTCTTCATCTCGGCCGTGATCTCGCTGGCGCTGGTCGCCGTCGCCGTCTTCGTGTACCTGCCGGCGAGCTACAAGGACCTGGTCGGCGTCGAGGACGCCTCGATCACCAGCCACTCCGGCGACCCGCGCATCCTGGCCCTCGTCGCCGTCGCGATCGGCATCGTGCTCGCGGCCCTGATCCAGCAGCTGACCGGCTACTTCACCGAGACCAACCGCCGTCCCGTCCGGGACATCGGCAAGTCCTCCCTGACCGGCGCGGCCACCGTCGTCCTCGCCGGCATCTCCGTCGGCCTGGAGTCCGCCGTCTACACGGCGCTGCTCATCGGCCTCGGCGTGTACGGGGCGTTCCTGCTCGGCGGTACGTCGATCATGCTGGCGCTCTTCGCGGTGGCCCTGGCCGGCACCGGCCTGCTCACCACCGTCGGCGTCATCGTCGCCATGGACACCTTCGGGCCCGTCTCCGACAACGCCCAGGGCATCGCCGAGATGTCCGGCGACGTCGAGGGCGCCGGTGCACAGGTGCTGACCGACCTGGACGCCGTCGGCAACACCACCAAGGCCATCACCAAGGGCATCGCGATCGCCACCGCCGTGCTCGCCGCGGCCGCGCTGTTCGGCTCGTACAACGACGCCATCGCGGGCGCGATCAAGCAGGTCGGGGCCAAGGCCGGGGAGATGAACCTCAGCCTGGACATCGCCCAGCCCAACAACCTGGTCGGCCTGATCCTGGGCGCGGCGGTCGTGTTCCTGTTCTCCGGCCTCGCCATCAACGCCGTCTCCCGCTCCGCGGGCGCCGTCGTCTACGAGGTGCGCCGCCAGTTCCGCGAGCACCCCGGGATCATGGACTACACCGAGAAGCCCGAGTACGGGCGCGTCGTGGACATCTGCACCAAGGACGCGCTGCGCGAGCTCGCCACGCCCGGCCTGCTCGCCGTGCTCACCCCGATCGCCATCGGGTTCTCGCTCGGCGTCGGCGCGCTCGGCTCGTTCCTCGCGGGCGCCATCGGCACCGGCACCCTGATGGCCGTCTTCCTCGCCAACTCCGGTGGCGCGTGGGACAACGCCAAGAAGCTCGTCGAGGACGGCCACCACGGCGGCAAGGGCAGCGAGGCCCACGCCGCGACCGTCATCGGCGACACCGTCGGCGACCCGTTCAAGGACACCGCCGGTCCCGCGATCAACCCGCTGCTCAAGGTCATGAACCTGGTGGCGCTGCTGATCGCCCCGGCGGTCGTGCAGTTCAGCTACGGCGCCGACGCGAGCGCGACCGTGCGCGCGATCGTCGCCGTCATCGCCATCGCCGTCATCATCGGCGCGGTGTACATCTCCAAGCGCCGCGGCATCGCCGTCGGCGACGAGGGCGACGGCCCGGAGCCCGCGGAGCGGGTGGCCCAGCAGGCCGATCCCGCGGTGGTCTCCTGACCCGACGGGTGATCCGGGGGGCGACCCTCGGAGCAGCCGGAAGGCCGGACGGCCCGAAGTCGAAGGTACGACCGAACGGCGGACAGGCGGCGCGGACTGACGCGCCGTCTGTCCGCCTTTCTGCGTGCCCGGATGACGGACGTGTATCTTCCGGGCCGAGAACCTTCGAAGGGACCAATCCGGTGAACAAGAAGTTTGCGGCCGCGGTGTCCGGCGGTGCGGTACTGATGCTCGTGCTGTCCGGCTGCGGCGGCGACGAGACGGACAACAAGGCCAACGCCTGGGCCAAGAAGGTTTGCGACAAGTGGCAGCCCGAGCTGAAGAAGATCGAGACCGCCAACACCGACATCAAGCGCGTGGCGACCGAGACCAGCAAGCCCGACGAGGTGAAGACGACCGACTCGGCGGCGTTCGGGACGATGTCGGAGTCGTACAAGGCGATGGGCACCGCCCTGCAGGGGGCGGGAGTTCCGCCGGTCAAGGACGGCCAGACGACCCAGGCGGCGGCGATCAAGGGCTTCGAGGAGACGTCCAAGGGCTACGCCGACCTGAAGACGAAGATGGACGGCCTGGACCCGCAGGACCAGACCAAGTTCGCCGCCGGCCTCAAGGAGGTGGCCGGCGGACTCGAGGCGGCCACCCAGGGCGGCAAGAACGCGCTCAACACGCTCAAGTCCGGTGGCCTGGACAAGGCGATGAACACCCAGAAGGGCTGCCAGGTCGCGGCGCCGTCGCCGTCGGCGAAGTGAGCTAGCCGGCGCCCGCCCCCGCCGACGGAGGCAGCGGCACGCAGGCCGGGGCGGCAGCAGGCGGACCGGGGCGGGCGGTACGCGGAGCAGGGCGGCCGGGTTCGAGGAACCCGGCCGCCCTGCTCCGTGCCGGGCCACCGGCCGCGCGGGGCACGCATCTGCGGCGCCAGCCGACACAATGGACCGGTGAGTACCACCAGCCTTCCCTCGCCCGACCGCGCCGCCGAGCTCCGCACGGCCCTGCTCGCCGCCGGTTTCACCGCCGACGGCCTGCTCGACCTGCTCGGCGCCCCCGCCTACGCCGCACTGGCCCGCAGTGAGACGGTCCCCGCCCTGCGCGCCACCCGCGGCCGCGGCGACGGCCCGCTCGCGAGCCTGGTCCGGCTGTTCCTGCTCCAGCAGCCGGAGCCGTACGTGCACGCCGCCGAGGCGCTGCCCGTCGAGGCGGCGCTGGCCGACGGCTGGCTGCGCCGGGAGGGTGACGAGGTGCACGCCACCGTCGACGTGCGCCCGTACGGCGGCCCCGACGGCGAGGACTGGTTCATCGTCTCCGACCTCGGCTGCGCCGTCGGCGGGGCCGGCGGGATCGGCAGCCGCGAGGAGGGTGTGGTCCTCGGCGTCGGCGGGGCCTCCACCACCCTGGCCGGGATCACCGTCCGCACCCCGGTCGCCACCGCCCTCGACCTCGGCACCGGATCGGGCATCCAGGCGCTGCACGCCGCCCAGCACGCCACCCGGGTCACCGCCACCGACGTCAACCCGCGGGCCCTGGAGTTCACCCGGCTGACCCTGGCGCTGTCCGGCGCCCAGGAGGCCGAGCTGCTCCTCGGGTCGCTGTTCGCTCCGGTCGGCGAGGCCACGTACGACCTGATCGTCTCGAATCCGCCGTTCGTGATCTCTCCCGGCGCCCGGCTGACGTACCGCGACGGCGGGATGGGCGGAGACGACCTGTGCCGGACCCTCGTCGAGGAGGCAGGGGCGCACCTCAACCCGGGCGGGTACGCGCAGTTCCTCGGCAACTGGCAGCACGTGGAGGGCGAGGACTGGCACGACCGGGTCCGCGCCTGGGTGCCGCGCGGCTGCGACGCGTGGATCGTGCAGCGTGACGTGCAGGACGTCACGCAGTACGCGGAGCTGTGGCTGCGCGACGCGGGCGACCACCGCACCGACCCCGCCGAGTACGCGCGCCGCTACGAGGACTGGCTGGACGAGTTCGAGGCCCGCAAGACCAAGGCCGTCGGCTTCGGCTGGATCACGCTGCGGCGCAGCGACGCCGCGGAGCCGTCGATCGTGGTCGAGGAGTGGCCGCACTCGGTGGAGCAGCCGCTCGGCGACGCCGTGGTGGACCACTTCGCCCGGCAGGACTACCTGCGGGACCACGACGACGCGGCCCTGCTGGAGGCCCGCTTCGTCCTGGCGGCGGAGGTCGTCCAGGAGCAGGTCGGCGCGCCCGGCGCGGAGGACCCGGAGCACGTGGTGCTGCGGCAGAACCGCGGGATGCGGCGCGCGACCAAGGTCGACACGGTCGGGGCGGGCTTCGCCGGAGTGTGCGACGGCTCACTCACGGCGGGCCGGATCCTGGACGCGATCGCGCACCTGGTGCAGGAGGATCCCGTCGTCCTGCGGGACCGGACTCCGGGGTCCATCCGGATGCTGGTCGAGCAGGGATTCCTGGAGCCGGCGGACAGCTGACCGGACCCTCCCGGCGGCGCTGCCGGGGACCCGACGGCGGCGGGCAGGCCGTGGCCGGATCCGTGATGTAACCCGGGGTTCGCCTGCCGTTCCCCCTCGGCTGGCAGGCTCCCGCGCAGGGGGGCGGCCGGGGGGCCGGCCGGCGGATTCGGGGGGATCCGTCCGCACGCCGAGAGCGGCCCGAGGGTAAGGGGGGAACGGCATGGAGCGTGGTCCGGCGGTCTTCGCGGCGACCGTGTTCCTGCTGTTCGGGGCGGCTCTTCTGGGCTGGACGGGGGCGCGCGCCCTGCACCGCGCGCCGGTGGCCGAGGGTGTGCGCCCCGCCGTCGCCGTACCGCTGGCGCTCCTCGCCTCCGGGGCGTCCCTGGCGCTCGGCGTGTGGTGCCTCGCGAGGCTCTGATCGCGGGCCGGGTGACTGGCTGATCACAGGCTGGTGGCCGGCTGGTCGCCGACGCGCCGACCGACCCGGATCCGCGTCGGAAAACAGGACGTCAGACAGGGTGCGAGGGCGGGGCCAGACGGCCCCCTGGCCACTCGGCCCGGTGATCGCGACGGGTCCGGCGCGGTATCCGGGCGGCAGAAATGGCACTTGTCGGGTTACCGTTCGAGTGGCCGTTGCGGGCTTCTGCCGTTTGACACGGGGGCGGGTTGTACCGTCACACTCCGCAGCGTCGCCGTACCGCGACCGAGTGCCGACCGGAGAGAAGAGCCAAGTTGTCCCCGACTAGCGAGACCGCAAAGGGCGGCCGCCGACTCGTCATCGTCGAGTCCCCTGCCAAGGCGAAGACGATCAAGGGCTACCTCGGCCCGGGATACGTCGTCGAGGCGAGCGTCGGGCACATTCGCGACCTCCCGAACGGCGCCGCCGAGGTCCCCGACAAGTACACGGGCGAGGTCCGCCGCCTCGGCGTGGACGTCGAACACGACTTCGCGCCGATCTACGTCGTCAATGCCGACAAGAAGGCCCAGGTCAGGAAGCTCAAGGAGCTGCTGGCCGAGTCCGACGAACTCTTCCTCGCCACCGATGAGGACCGCGAGGGCGAAGCCATCGCGTGGCACCTGCAGGAAGTCCTCAAGCCCAAGGTCCCCGTCCACCGGATGGTCTTCCACGAGATCACCAAGGACGCGATCCGCGACGCCGTCGCCAACCCGCGCGAGCTGAACCAGCGCATGGTCGACGCCCAGGAGACCCGCCGCATCCTCGACCGCCTCTACGGCTACGAGGTCTCGCCGGTCCTGTGGAAGAAGGTCATGCCGCGGCTGTCGGCCGGCCGCGTCCAGTCGGTCGCCACCCGCCTCGTCGTCGAGCGGGAGCGCGAGCGCATCGCCTTCCGCTCCGCCGAGTACTGGGACCTGACCGGGACCTTCTCCACCGGCCGCGCCGGTGACGCCTCCGACCCGTCGACCCTGGTCGCCCGCCTGAACACGGTGGACGGCAAGCGGATCGCGCAGGGCCGCGACTTCGGCTCGAACGGGCAGCTCAAGAGCGAGGTGCTGCACCTCGACGAGGCGAACGCCCGGGCGCTTGCCGCCGCGCTGGCGGACACCTCGTTCGCCGTCCGGTCGGTCGAGTCCAAGCCGTACCGCCGCTCCCCGTACGCCCCGTTCCGTACGACGACGCTCCAGCAGGAGGCCTCGCGCAAGCTCGGCTTCGGTGCGAAGGCGACGATGCAGGTGGCGCAGAAGCTGTACGAGAACGGCTTCATCACCTACATGCGTACGGACTCCACCACGCTCTCCGACACCGCGGTGTCGGCGGCGCGCGCGCAGGTCACGCAGCTCTACGGGGCCGACTACCTGCCGGAGAAGCCGCGCGTCTACGCGGGCAAGGTCAAGAACGCGCAGGAGGCGCACGAGGCGATCCGTCCTTCGGGTGATCGTTTCCGCACCCCGGCCGAGACGGGCCTGACCGGCGACCAGTTCCGCCTGTACGAGCTGATCTGGAAGCGGACCGTCGCCTCCCAGATGAAGGACGCGGTCGGCAACTCGGTCACCGTCAAGATCGGCGGCCGGGCCTCGGACGGCCGGGACGCCGAGTTCACCGCGTCCGGCAAGACGATCACCTTCCACGGGTTCATGAAGGCGTACGTCGAGGGCGCGGACGACCCGAACGCCGAGCTCGACGACCGCGAGAAGCGGCTGCCGCAGGTCGCCGAGGGCGACGCACTGTCGGCCGAGGAGATCACGGCGGACGGCCACTCGACCAAGCCGCCGGCCCGCTACACCGAGGCCTCGCTGGTCAAGGAGCTCGAGGAGCGGGAGATCGGCCGCCCGTCGACGTACGCGTCGATCATCGGCACGATCCTGGACCGCGGGTACGTCTTCAAGAAGGGCACGGCGCTCGTGCCGTCCTTCCTGTCGTTCGCCGTGGTGAACCTGCTGGAGACGCACTTCGGCCGGCTCGTCGACTACGACTTCACGGCCAAGATGGAGGACGACCTCGACCGCATCGCGCGGGGCGAGGCCCAGTCCGTGCCGTGGCTGAAGCGGTTCTACTTCGGCTCCGAGGACGCGTCGGAGGTCGTGCCGGCCGACGGCGACCACCTCGGCGGCCTGAAGGAGCTGGTCACGGACCTCGGCGCGATCGACGCCCGGGAGATCTCCTCCTTCCCGGTCGGCGAGGGCATCGTGCTGCGCGTCGGCCGCTACGGGCCGTACGTCGAGCGCGGTGAGAAGGACGCGGAGGGCCACCAGCGGGCCGACGTGCCGGACGACCTCGCGCCGGACGAGCTGACGATCGGGTACGCGGAGGAGCTGTTCGCGAAGCCGAGCGGCGAGTTCGAGCTGGGCAAGGACCCGGTGAGCGGGAACGAGATCGTCGCGAAGGACGGCCGCTACGGGCCGTACGTGACGGAGATCCTGCCCGAGGGCACGCCGAAGACGGGCAAGAACGCGGTGAAGCCGCGGACGGCCTCGCTGTTCAAGTCGATGAGCCTGGACACGGTCACGCTGGACGAGGCACTGAAGCTGATGTCCCTGCCGCGGGTCGTCGGCGCGGACGCCGAGGGCGTGGAGATCACGGCCCAGAACGGCCGCTACGGCCCGTACCTGAAGAAGGGCACGGACTCGCGGTCGCTGGAGACCGAGGACCAGCTGTTCTCGATCACGCTGGACGAGGCACTGGCGATCTACGCGCAGCCGAAGCAGCGCGGCCGGGCCGCGGCCAAGCCGCCGCTGAAGGAGCTGGGCACGGACCCGGTCAGCGAGAAGCCGGTCGTGGTCAAGGACGGCCGCTTCGGGCCGTACGTGACGGACGGCGAGACGAACGCGACGCTGCGGCGGGACGACGACGTCGAGACGATCACGCCGGAGCGGGGCTACGAGCTGCTCGCGGAGAAGCGGGCGAAGGGCCCGGCGAAGAAGACGGCGAAGAAGGCCCCGGCCAAGAAGGCGCCGGCCAAGAAGGCCACGGCGACGAAGACGGCTGCGGCGAAGAAGACGACGGCGAAGAAGACGACGGCGAAGAAGACGACGACGGCGAAGAAGGCGACGACCGCGAAGAAGGCCGTCGCCAAGAAGACGGCGACGAAGAAGACGGCCGCGGCCGCCCCGGCGGCGTCGGACGACTAGCCTCCGGCTGCACACGGACAGGGCCCGCGCCCACGGCGCGGGCCCTGTCCGTTTTCGCGCAGCGGAGCGGCGGGGCGCAGACCCGGAACCATCCCGGCCGACCCGGGCGGCGGCAGTGGGGCCGGGGTCACACCGGATGGTTGTCCACAGGGCTCCGCACCCGCCAAGCACAGCGGATAGGCTGGGCGGATGACGCGAGCCGAGCAGCCAACGGTCGTGACCGCCCCCGCGAACCCCACCTACGACGAAGCCCTCGCCGCGGATTCCCGCGAGCGTGCGGTGCGCGCACTGCTGCGCACCCCCAGGCTGCGCCGGCTGTGGAGCGCCCAGCTGGTGAGCGGTATCGGCGATGCCCTCGCGCTGCTGGTGCTGGTGCTGCTGGCCTTCCAGGCGGCGGTCTCCGAGGAGACCTTCGGCGGCGGCTACCAGGGCTGGGCCCTCGCCGTCGCCGCCGTCTTCGCGGTCCGGATCCTCGCCACCCTGCTCTTCGGCGCCGTACTGCTCGGTCCGCTGGCGGGGCTCCTCGCGCCCAAGGAGGCCGGCGGCAAGCTGGACCGCCGCTGGACGATGGTCGGCGCGGACGGGATCCGGCTCGGCCTGTTCGTCGTCGCCCCGCTCTGGCTCGACTGGATCCCGGCCCATGCGCTGACCGCGCTGCTGGCCACCGTCTTCGTCTCCGGCGTCGCCGAGCGGCTGTGGACCCTGGCCAAGGACAGCGCGGCTCCCGCCCTGCTGCCCTCGCCGCCGCCGGAGGGGGCGACCGTACGCCCGCTGCCGGACCACCTCGACGCACTGCGCCGGCTGACCCTGCGGACGTCCTTCGCCGCGATGCCCGTCGCCGCCGCCGTGCTGCTCGCCGCGACCCTCGTCGGCAAGGCCCTCGGCCTCGGCGTGGACTGGTTCGCCGAGAACCAGGCCGCCCTCGGCTCGTACGTGGCCTCCGGCCTCTTCGCGGCGTCCGTCTCGCTGCTGCTGCCGCTGGTACTGCCCGCGGCGAAGACCCCGCGCCCGCGCTCCCCGCTGGAGGGCCTGCGGGCCCCCAAGGTGGGGGACCGCCCGGAGAAGGGCCGTACGGGGGCCATTGCGCTGCTCGTCCTGGCCTGCGCCGCGGTCGCCGGAGCCGTGTCCAGCGCCGCCGCCGTGGCCGTCCTGCACGCCTTCGACCTGGGCGGCGGTCCCGCCACCTTCGCCCTGCTCGTCCTGGCCCTGCTCGGCGGCACCGCGATCGGCATCCGCGCCGCCCAGGCCGGCAAGGTGCTCCCCGCGCTCTCCCGGCGCCGCCTGCTGGCCCTGGCCATCGCGGTGGCCGGCCTCGCGCTGCTGCTGACCGGGCTGGTCCCGGACACGGCGACCGTGCTGTTCCTGTCGCTGCTCGCCGGCACCGCCGCGGGCGTGGCCGCCAACACCGGGCACACCCTGCTGGACCAGGAGACCGAGGAGTTCCGCCGGGCCCGGGTCACCGAGCACCTGCAGGCCGTCGTACGGGTGGCCGTGGGCGTCGGAGCCGTCCTCGCCCCGGTCCTGGCCGCCGGGATCGGCCCGCACCGGCTGGCCGCCGGGGACATCGTCTTCGCGCACGGCGGGGCCGCCTTCACCCTGATGCTGGTCGGCGCCCTGCTGCTGCCCGTCGCCGTCGTGGTGCTCGCCAAGGCCGACGACCGCAGCGGCGTACCGCTGCGCCGCGACCTGCGCGAGGCGCTGCGCGGCGGGGAGCCGGTGCAGGCCGCGTCCGACGCCGGGTTCTTCATCGCCCTGGAGGGCGGCGACGGCGCCGGCAAGTCCACCCAGGTCGAGGCGCTGGCCGACTGGATACGGGGCAAGGGCCACGAGGTCGTCGTGACCCGCGAGCCCGGGGCCACCCCGGTCGGCAAGCGGCTCCGCTCGATCCTGCTCGACGTCTCCTCGGCCGGGCTGTCGAACCGCGCCGAGGCGCTGCTGTACGCCGCCGACCGCGCGGAGCACGTGGACACCGTCGTCCGGCCCGCCCTGGAGCGAGGGGCGGTCGTCCTCTCCGACCGCTACATCGACTCCTCCGTGGCCTACCAGGGCGCCGGGCGCGACCTGTCCCCGACCGAGATCGCCCGGATCTCGCGCTGGGCCACCGACGGGCTCGTCCCGAACCTGACCGTGCTGCTCGACGTGTCGCCCGAGGCGGCGCGCGAGCGGTTCACCGAGGCCCCGGACCGGCTGGAGTCGGAGCCGGCCGAGTTCCACCAGCGGGTACGGGCCGGCTTCCTGACGCTGGCCGCGGCCGACCCCGGGCGCTACCTGGTGGTCGACGCCGGCCAGGACCCGGAGTCCGTGACCACAGTCGTGCGCCACCGCCTGGACCGGATGCTTCCGCTCTCGGAGGCCGAGGTCGCGGCCCAGGCCGAGGCCCGGCGCAAGGCCGAGGAGGACGCCCGGCGCAGGGCCGAGGAAGAGGCGGCGCGCAAGGCGGAGGAGGAGCGGCTCCGGGCCGAGGAGGAAGCCCGGCTGAAGGCCGAGGCCGAAGCCGCCCGGATCAAGGCCGAGGCGGAGGCCGCCCGCAGGGCGGAGGAGGAGCGGCTGCGCGCCGAGGAGGAGGCCCGCGCCCGGGCCGAGGCCGAGCGGCTGCGCGTGGAGGCCGAGGAGAAGGCCCGCGAGGCGGAGCGCGAGCGGCTGCGCAAGCAGGCGGAGGAAGAGGCCCGGCTGCGTGCCGAGGCCGAGGAGCGGCGGCTGGAGAAGCAGCGGCGTGCCGAGGAGGCCCTGCTCAGGGCCGAGGAGGCGCGCCGGCTGGCGGAGGCCTCGGCGGCCGCGGCGGCTGCCCAGGCCGCAGCGGCTACGGCGGCTTCGGCCCCTGCCGTGGCTCCGGCGCCCGCGCCCTCCCCGGCTCCGGCGCCCTCCCCGGCTGCTCCTGCTGCGCCGCCCGCCCCCAAGGTGGCGATGACCAAGGCGCCGCTCCCGGACGATGCCGTGACGGTGGAGACCCCGCTGGTCAAGCGGGTCGTCCAGCCGGACGACGTGACCCAGACGGTTCCCGTCCCGAAGATCGACCCGGCGGCGGAGACCTCGGTGCTGCCCGCCGTCCCGGCGGCCGGCCCGGCCGACGAGACGGCGGTCCTGCCGCCCGTACGCCCGTCCCGTACGAGCCCGCAGGCCGGTCAGCAGGCCGGTCAGGCTCCGGCCGGTCCGGCCCGCTCCGCCACGCGGCCGACGGCCCGGCGCCCGGAGGAGAGCCCGGCCGACCGGGTGCCGCCGGGTATCTTCCGGGACTCCGGCGACGACGTGACCCGCGAGCTCCCGCTCCTCGGCGCCGACGGCGGCCCGAGCGGGCAGAGCGCGCAGGGCGGGCCGGGTCAGCCGCCGCGGTCGGGCCGGCCGCGGCCCGCCTGGGCCGAGGAGACCCCGCTGGACGATCTGCCGACCCTGGCGGACGAACTGCTGGGCCCGCGCCGGGACGACGAGGACGAAGAGGGCGGTCCGCGCCGCCGCCGCTGACGGGGATTGTCAGTGGCGCACGCCACACTGGGGGCGGGCACGAGCAGGACGAGCGGCACGGACGGCCGACGGAAGACGGCCGGTGAAAGGCGGTGGGCGGGATGCCCGTATGGGACGACCTGGTGGGGCAGGAGCGGGTTCAGGCGCAGCTGGCCGCCGCCGCCCGTGACGCCGACGCCCTGGTCACCGCCGTCGAGGCCGGGACGCCGCCGCCCGCCGCGTCCAAGATGACCCACGCCTGGCTGTTCACCGGACCGCCCGGATCCGGGCGGTCCACCGCCGCCCGGGCCTTCGCGGCCGCCCTGCAGTGCACCAGCCCCGACCGCGCCCTGGGGGGCGAGCCGGGCTGCGGGTTCTGCGACGGCTGCCACACCACCGTGGTCGGTACGCACGCCGATGTGGAGATCGTCCGTACCGATCTGCTGTCCATCGGCGTGAAGGAGACCCGCGAGCTGGTCCGCCGGGCGCAGCTCTCCCCGGCCGTGGGCCGCTGGCAGGTCATCGTCCTCGAGGACGCCGACCGGCTGACCGAGGGCGCGGGCAACGTGCTCCTGAAGGCCGTGGAGGAGCCCGCGCCGCGGACCGTGTGGCTGCTGTGCGCGCCCTCCCTCGAGGATGTGCTGCCCACCATCCGCTCCCGCTGCCGCCACCTGACGCTCCGTACCCCGCCCGTCTCCGCCGTCGCCGATGTGCTGGTCCGGCGCGACGGCATCGAGCCCGCCGTGGCAGCCGCCGCGGCGCGCGCGACGCAGGGCCACATCGGCCGGGCCCGCCGGCTCGCGCAGGACGAGGCCGCCCGGGCCCGCCGCGCCGCCGTCCTGAAGCTCCCGCTCCGCATCGACGACGTGGGCGGCTGCCTCAAGGCCGCCCAGGAGCTGGTCGACGCCGCCGCCGAGGACGCCAAGCAGGTCGCGGAGGAGGTCGACACCAAGGAGACCGAGGACCTGAGGGCCGCGCTCGGCGCCGGGGCCGGTACCGGCGGCCGGATGCCGCGCGGCACGGCGGGCGTGATGAAGGAGCTCGAGGACCGGCAGAAGCGCCGCCGCACCCGGACCCAGCGCGACACGCTCGACCTGGCGCTGACCGACCTCACCGGCTTCTACCGGGACGTGCTGGCCCTCCAGCTCGGCTCCTCGCTGGCGATCGCGAACGAGGAGATACGGCCCGACCTGGACCGGATCGCCCGCGCGTCCGGACCGGAGCGCACCCTGCGCCGGATCGAGGCGATCATCGCCTGCCGCGACGCCCTGGACCGCAACGTGGCCCCGCTCCTCGCGGTCGAGGCGATGACGATGTCCCTCCGCGCGGGCTGAGCCGCCTCGCACCGGGGCGGCCCCGCCCTCAACCGCCGTTGACCGTTTCACCCGTATGAGCGATCCGCCGAGGTCGGGCAGGGTACTGCGGGATCAGGGCGGGCCGCGGCGCGCCCCCGGGCGGCGGGCACCCGGTCGGCGCGAGCACGCCCGGGCCGGGTCGCCCGGCAGGACGTAGGCTCCGAGGATGGACACCAGGCGCCTGCTGCGTACCACCGGAACCGTGATCGCAGCTGCCGGGCTGCTGCTCTCCGGGTGCACCTCGGCCGGATCGGGGGGGCCCAGTGCCGCCGCGTCCTCGGCGGGGGGCCCTGCCCGGTCGGCGGCCCCGACCGCGGTCCCGGCCGCGCTGCGCCCGTACTACGAACAGAAGCTCAGCTGGCGCGACTGCGGTGTCCCCGGGTTCCAGTGCGCCACGATGAAGGCCCCGCTGGACTACGCGCACCCCGAGTCCGGCCAGGACGTGGACATCGCCGTGGCCCGCCGCCAGGCCACCGGCCCCGGCAAGCGGCTGGGCTCGCTCGTGGTCAACCCGGGCGGCCCCGGTGGCTCCGGCATCGGCTACCTCCAGGCGTACGCGGGCATCGGGTACCCGGCGCCCGTCCGCGCCCAGTACGACATGGTGTCCTTCGACCCGCGCGGGGTGGACCGCAGCAGCCCGGTCCAGTGCCTGACCGGGCCGCAGATGGACAAGTTTACGCAGGTGGACCAGACGCCGGACAACGCGGCGGAGCGGGCCGAGCTGGTGGCCGCGTTCAAGGAGTTCGCAGCCGGCTGCCAGACCCGCTCGCAGCGGGTCCTGCCGCACGTCTCCACCGTCGAGGCCGCCCGCGACATGGACATGCTCCGGGCGGTGCTGGGCGACGAGAAACTGACGTACGTCGGCGCCTCGTACGGCACCCTCCTCGGGGCGACGTACGCGGAGCTCTTCCCCGGCCGGGTCGGCCGGCTCGTCCTGGACGGCGCGATCGACCCCTCCCGTCCGGCGCTCGACCTGAACCGGGACCAGACCGGGGGCTTCGAGACGGCCCTGCGCTCCTTCACCCGGGACTGCGCGAAGCAGCCCGACTGCCCGCTCGGCAAGGGCGGGCCGGAGGCGATGGCGAAGCAGCTCCAGGAGTTCTTCCGCAAGGCCGACGCCCAGCCCGTGCCCAGCGGCGATCCGGCCCGCCCGCTGGGCGAGTCCCTCGCCACGACCGGGGTGATCGCGGCGCTGTACGACGAGACCGCGTGGCCGCAGCTGCGCGAGGCGCTGACGTCGGCGATGAACGGCGACGGGTCCGGCCTGCTCTCCCTCGCCGACAGCTATTACGAGCGGGAGCCGGACGGCAAGTACGCGAACCTGATGTTCGCGAACGCCGCGGTGAACTGCCTCGACCAGCCCCCCGCCTTCACGGGCCCGGAGGCGGTCGACGCAGCAGTGCCCTCCTTCGAGAAGGCCTCGCCGGTGTTCGGCGCCGGCCTCGCCTGGGCCTCGCTGAACTGCACGTACTGGCCGGTCAAGGCCACCGGAACGGCCCGCGCCCTGACCGCGAAGGGCGCCCCGCCGATCGTGGTGGTCGGCACCGTCCGGGACCCGGCGACCCCGTACAAGTGGGCCCAGGCGCTGGCGCAGCAGCTCGACTCGGGCGTCCTGCTCACGTACGACGGCGACGGACACACGGCGTACGGCCGCGGCAGTGCCTGCATCGACACGGCGATCAACACGTACCTGCTGACGGGAACCGCGCCGAAGGACGGCAAGAAGTGCACCTGAAGCCGTGCCCCGCCGATCGCCCGGGCGCGCCAGACCGCCGGACGCCACCGATTGATCCCGATATGAGCCACACGTCCCACCCCTCCACAACGTGGTTCAGGGCACCCCGTTTCAGCCTGTAGACTTGGCGCCGCTGCTGATGAGAGCTCCTCTCCGAGGGAACACTTGTCTGACCAGCGGTGCCGCCTTAGCTCAGTTGGCCAGAGCAACGCACTCGTAATGCGTAGGTCTCGGGTTCGAATCCCGAAGGCGGCTCTGTAGAAGCCCCAGGACTCACTCGCCGTGACCTGGGGCTTTTGCTTTGCCCTGATGCGGGTGGCTGGTGGTGGCCGTCTCGGGCCGGCGTGGCTGCCGGCGCCGTGGGATCGCGGGCCCGGCGGGTGCGGGCGTCGAAGTCGTCGCGGGTGTGTGACCTGGGGCTTCGGGGGGCCGGAGAAGGTCCGGTCGCTCGGGGGGGCGGGGCGGGGCTAGGTTGGGAAGGCTGGACCTGGGCGACGCGTGGCAGGAGGCCGGGATGTCGACACGGTTGCGCAAAGTGGCGGTGGGGATGGCCGCAGTGGGCCTGGTCGTGGTGCCTCTGGGGGCGGGGGCGGGGTACGCCCTGGACGGGTCGTCGGCCTCCGGTGCAGCGGCTTCGGCCCCCGTTGCTCCCGGCGCCTCCCCTTCGGGGCCGACCGCCGCCGACGGGGAGTTTCCGCAGCTCACCCCCGCCGTGGCGCGGCAGTTGGACGACGCCGTCCGGAAGGTGATGAGCGAGGCGAAGATACCCGGGGTGATGGTGTCGCTCTCGGCCCCCGGCAAGGGCGAGTACGTGCGGGCCTTCGGTGTCGCCGACAAGGCCACCGGCCAGTCGATCAGCACGAACATGTACATGCGCATCGGCAGCGTGACCAAGACCTTCACCGTGACCGCCCTGCTCCAGCTCGTCGACCAGGGCAAGGTCGGGCTGGACGACCCCATAGGCAAGTACGTGTCCGGGGTGCCCAACGGGGACCGGATCACGCTGCGCGAGCTCGCCGGGATGCGGAGCGGGCTGTTCAACTACTCCGCGGACGAGGGCTTCTTCAAGGCCCTGACGAGCAATCCCCGACGGCCCTTCACCCCGCAGGAGTTGCTCGCGTACTCCTTCAAGCACCCGGTGCTGTTCGAGCCCAACGCGAAGTTCTACTACTGCAACACCAACCTGATCCTGCTGGGGCTGGTGGTGGAGAAGCAGACCGGGCAGAGGCTCAACGACTACATCAACCAGAAGGTCGTCCGCCCGGCCGGCCTGCGGCACACGTTCTTCCCCGTCGGTGCGGAGTTCCCGAGTCCGCACTCGCAGGGGTACACGGACCAGACCGCCACCGGGAAGGTCGAGGACGCGGCCGACTGGAACCCCTCCTGGGGCTGGGCGGCCGGCGCCATGATCTCCGATCTCGGTGACCTGAAGACCTGGGCGAGGGTCCTGGCCACGGGCACGCTGCTGAAGCCCGCCACCCAGGCCGAGCGCCTGGACGTCGTCGACGCGCTGCCCGGCACCGGCTACGGCCTGGGCATCTTCAACGTCCAGGGCTGGATCGGCCACAACGGCTCGCTGCCCGGCTACCAGGCGCTGGTCGTGTACCTGCCGCAGGCGAAGGCCACGCTGACGCTGACGCTGAACACGGACATCTCCTACGAGGGTTCCGAGCCCAGCACCCTGTTCGGCGAGGCGATCACCAAGATCGTCACCCCGGACCACGTGTTCAGCCTGCCTGCCCAGCCCGTTACCGGACACTGAGTGCATGGATGATGTGAATGTGGTGGTGCGCGTTGCCGGGGACGGGGACATCGAGGTCGCGGGCGCGCTGTTCGGCGGGTACCTCGACTTCTACGAGGTGAAGGTCGAGGACCCCGAGCGGCCCCGCGCCTTCCTCGCGGAGCGGATCCGGGCCGGCGAGTCCCTGGTGCTGCTGGCCGACGTGCCGGAGGCCGGCACGGTCGGGTTCGCGCAGGTCTACCGGACCTTCTCGTCGCTCGCCCTGCGGCCCGTGTGGATCCTGAGCGACCTGTACGTGGACCCGTCCGGCCGCCGCAGCGGCGCCGGGCGGGCGCTGCTGCGCGACGTACTGCGCCGGGCCAGGGAGGCCGGGGTGGCCGGGGTGCAGCTGGAGACCGCGTACGACAATCACGTCGCGCAGGGCCTCTACGAGGCGGAGGGCTTCGAACGCGACGCGTTCCACGTCTACTTCCACGGATTGGGGTGAAACATTCCGGCACCTCCGTCGCGTCATTGGGGTGAGACGGACGCGAGGGGGAGCGAATGCGGGAGGGGCGCAGGGACGGGTTCCGCGAGTTCGCGGCGGGCCGGTCGGGGCATCTGTACCGGTCGGCCTGTCTGCTGACGAGCGGGGACACGCACCTCGCGGAGGACCTGGTGCAGGAGACCCTGGGGCGGATGTACCTGCTCTGGGGGCGGATCTCCCGTATCGACAACCCGGCGGCGTACGCGCAGACCGTGCTCGTACGGGCCTTCCTGACGCACCAGCGGCGCAGATCGGCGGGGGAGCGCCCGGTCGGGGAGTTCCCCGAGTCGGGCGCGCCGGCGGCCGGCGGCGGTGATCCGGCGCTGCGGCTGACGCTGCTGGAGGCGCTGGGGCGGCTGGCGCCCAAGGACCGGGCGGTGCTCGTGCTGCGGTACTGGGAGGACCGCAGCGTGGAGGAGACCGCCGACGCGATGAACGCCAGCTCGGCGGCGGTACGGACGCGCACCACGCGGGCGCTGGGCCGGCTGCGGGACCAACTGGGCGGATCTCTCAGCGAGTTCGCCGGTCTCTGACCCCCTCATCGCCACCTCGATCGTCTCTTGCCCTTGCCACTCGATGGAAGGTCTGGTTCCGCATGCCTTTTGAAGATGAGCTCAGCGAAGCCCTGCGGCGTACGGGGGACGGCTTCACGCCCGACCCGCAGGCCCTCGTCTCCGCCGGTGAACAGCGCGGACGGCGTCTGGTGGCGCGCCGCAGGGCCGCCGTGGTCGGCGGATCGGTGGTGGCCCTGGCGGTGATCGCCGCCGGCAGCGCCTACACCGGCGGCCTCTTCGACGGCGCGCGCGGCTCCGGCACGACGGTGGCCGCGCCTCCGGCCGTCCCGACGGCGCCGCCCGGGCCGAAGGAGAGGACCGGCGGCGGCGCCGTCTCCGCCGATCAGCTGATCGGCGTGTTCAGGCAGCTGCTGCCCGGCGGCACGGTGTCCGGGGCCAAGGCGCGCGGTACGGGCGAGACGGCGTCCCCGATCGTCTCCGGGCTCTACGACGACGGGGAGGGCCCGGCGGCCCTCGGAGTCGGCCTCTCGCGGGTCGACCCGAAGGGCCGGACCGCGGCCCAGTCGGTGACCTGCCCCGACAAGAACCTCCAGGACTTCGACGGCTGCACCGCCGAGACGCTCGCGGACGGCTCGAAGCTCATGGTCTTCCAGGGCTACGAATACCCCGACCGCCGGGAGCCCACGAAGCTGTGGCGGGCCGTGCTGGTGACCCCGCAGGGCCACCAGGTGGACGTACAGGAGTGGAACGCTCCGGCCGAGAAGGGGCAGCCCGTTTCACGGACCGAGCCGCCGCTGTCCCCGGCCAAGTTGAAGGCGTTCGCGACCTCGCCGCTGTGGCAGCCGGCGCTGAGCGACCTGCCGGCAGCCGAGCCGGACGCCGCGGCCGGGCCGACGGCCACGGCACCGGGCGCCGGCGCGGTACTGGAGTCCCTGCTGCCGAAGACCGGGATCACGGTCGACAGCAAGGGCGGCGGGGGGGAGTACGGCTATGCCGTGCTCGACGACGGCAAGGGCAAGTCGCTCGTGCAGGTCAACGTGCAGACCGGCATGGGGGATGCGCTGCGGGGCCACTTCGGGGCCGGGGCCGTCACCCAGCCCGACGGCACGATGGTGAAGTCCGAGGTGCAGGGCGGTGAGAAGGGCGGCGCGAACGTCGTCTGGTGGTCCGTCGACACGCTGCGGCCGGACGGCCGGCGCGTGGTGGTTTCCGCCTTCAACACCGGCAACCAGAACAAGCCCGCGACCCGGGACAAGCCGATCCTGACGATGGAGCAGCTGAAGCAGATCGCGCTCGACCCGAAGTGGTTCGGCTGATCACCGGGCCGGCCGCTCCTGCGCGGCATCCGCTCCCAGACGGCATCCGCTCGTGCGTGACGTCCGGTCCTACTTGGCGTCCGCGTAGCACTCCACGATCGCCGTGCTGAACGGGAACCGGACCGGGGTGTCACCGAAGGCGATCCGGCCGGCCCGGTCGCCGGCGGCGCGGATGGCCTCGGCGACGGCCTCGGCCTCCTCGGCGGGGCAGTGCACCATCACCTCGTCGTGCTGGAAGAACACCAGCTCGGCCCGCATCCCGGCGCCCGCGATGGCCTGCCGGAGGGCCGCGAGCAGCAGCAGGGCCCAGTCCGCGGCGCTGCCCTGGACGACGAAGTTGCGGGTGAACCGGCCGCGGGCCCGGGTGTTGGTGGAGGCGTAGCCCGGGGTCCAGCCGTCCTCCCTGTCCTGCGGGATCCCGGCCTCGCCGTCCTCGTCGGCGCCCACCGGCGGCGGGCAGGTCCGGCCCAGCCAGGTCCGTACGAGGCGCCCCTCCTCGCCCGCCCTGGCGGCGTCGTCCACGTACGCCACGGCCTGCGGGAAGCGTCGGCGCAGCGCGGCCAGGTTCTTCAGGCCGTCGCCGGAGGTCTGCCCGTACACGGCGCCGAGGACGGCGAGCTTGGCCATGTCCCGGTCGCCGGAGAAGCCCTGGCGGGAGATGGCCGTGTACAGGTCCTCGGGGCGCCCGGCCACCTCCATGAAGGCGGGGTCGCGGGAGATCGCGGCCAGGACGCGGGGCTCCATCTGGTCGGCGTCGGCGACGACGAGCCGCCAGCCGGGGTCGGCGACGACGGCCCTGCGGATCACCTTCGGGATCTGCAGGGCCCCGCCGCCGTTGGTGACCCAGCGGCCGGTGAGGGTGCCGCCGGGGACGAACTCGGGGCGGAAGCGGCCGTCGTGCACCCAGTCCTGGAGCCAGGACCAGCCGTGGGCGGTGTAGATCCGGTACAGCTTCTTGTACGCGAGGAGGGGCTCCACGGCGGGGTGGTCGAGCTCCTGGATCTCCCAGCGACGGGTGGACTTGAGCCGGATCCCGGCCTCGGCGAAGGCCTTGACGACGTCGGCGGGCAGCTCGGGGCGCACGCGGCGGCCGAAGGCGGCGGAGATCTCGTCGGCCAGCTCGGCGAGGCGGCGGGGCTCGCCGCCGCCGGCGTAGCGCTCGCCGAGGAGCTCGGTGAGCAGTGCGCGGTGCACGTCGGCGCGCCAGGGGAGGCCGCAGCGGTGCATTTCGGCGGCGATCAGGAAGGCGGCGGACTCGGCGGCGATGAGCAGGCGCAGGCGGTCGGGGTGGGCGGTGGCAGCGGTGCGTTTGGCCTGGTCGTGGTGGATGGCGAGGAGCGCGTCGAGGGGGACGGGGGCGGAGGCGGGCTGGGGGTCGAAGAGGGAGTCCTGGGTGGTGGGTGTGGCGGTGCGCTGCGGCGGATCGGGGGGTACGGGGGCACCGGTGAGGCGGGCCCAGGCGGCTGCCGCCGAGCGGGGTTCGCCGGAGCGGCCCTCGTGGGCGAGCAGGAGGAGCTCGGCGTCCTCGATGTCGTGGCAGCGCTCCACGCGGGTGCCGGCGGCGAGGAGGCGGGGGTAGACGGCGGTGGTGCTCCGCCAGATCCAGCGGGTGGTGGCGGGGGCGGAGCGGATCGCGTCCGCGGGGTCGCGCACGGTCAGGGGGCGGCTGCCGGGGGTGGGGGTGGGGGCGGGGCCGGGGGTGAGCGGCGTGGCGTGCCAGAGGCCGTCGCCGGCTTCGGCGAGGGCCCAGTGGGGGGTGGGGTCGCTCATGGGTGCGAGTGTCCCACCGGGGTCTGACAGCCCGCCGCCCGGCACTCCGGGGTCCGGTTCTGCTGGGCGGCGGGGCCGTGCCGCCGCCGGGCTCCGCCCCCGGACCCCGCGGGGCCGGGATCGGCGCGATGGGGGCGTGCAAAGCTGAGGGGGTGAGAGAGATTGTCGATCGTGCCTGTGAAGCCGCCCTCTACAGCCAGGACGATGCCGGGCTGGATGCCGGGGCCTCGGTGCTCGTCGGGGACGGTGGGCAGTGGGGCGGGGTCGCGCGGGAGCTGCTGGTGCGCGGGGAGGCGTACGTACGGCAGGCCTGGGAGCGGGGGTGGCAGCCCGCCGACGTGCTCCGGCTGGTGGGGCGGGACCTCGGCGACCGGCATCTGCGGATCACCCGCGACCTGATCGCCGCCGAGGCGCGCCGGTACGCCCGGCTGCCGGAGCGGTGGACCGACGCCGAGGTGTGGTGGGGTGACGACGGCGCCTACGGGGAACGGCTCGTGGGGCGGGAGAAGGCCGATCGGTTCAGCCTTGCCACCGCCCTGCTCGAGGTGTTCCGGCTGCTGATCCGGCTGCCCTCCATCGAACCGGTGGGTCCGGTTCCCGGGGACCCGGCCGCCGATGCCCTGGAGCACGCGCACATCGAGCCGCGCATGCTCGGCCGCATCCGGGCCCTGCTCGCCAAGGCCGAGGCGACCACCTTCCCGGAGGAGGCGGAGGCGCTCAGCGCCAAGGCCCAGGAGCTGATGGCCCGGCACACCGTCGACGAGGCCCTGCTCGCGGCGAGCGGCAAGGGCCCCGCCCAGGTGCCCGCGGCCTGCCGGATCGGGGTCGAGGCGCCGTACGAGGAGGCCAAGGCCGTGCTGCTGGATGCCGTCGCCGGGGCCAACCGGTGTCGGGCGGTGTGGAACAGCGCGTTCGAGTTCTCCACCGTGGTGGGGTTCGAGAGCGACCTGGAGGCCGTCGAGCTGCTGTACACGTCCCTGCTCGTGCAGGGGACCGCCGCCATGACCCGGGCCGAGGCCGCCCAGCGCTCGGGCGGGCGCAAGCGGACCAAGACGTTCCGGCAGTCCTTCCTGCTCGCCTACGCCAGCCGTCTCGGCCAGCGCCTCGCCGAGACGGCCGAGCACACCGTGGCCGAGGCCCCCGACAACCTGCCCGCCCTGGTGGCCCGCGACGTCGCCGTCACCTCCCGGGCGGACGAGATGTTCCCCCGGACCACGACCACCCGGCTGCGCGGGGCCACCGACCACGCGGGCTGGGAGGACGGCACGGCCGCCGCCGACCGCGCCCACGTGGGCGCCGAGCGCCGCCCCCTGCCGCGCTAGGGGGTGTCGCCGCGGCCGCCGCCCTCGCTGCGCAGGGCCTGGGTCTCCGACTTCAGGATGCGCATCGACCTGCCCAGGGAGCGGGCCATGTCGGGCAGCTTCTTCGAACCGAAGACCAGCACGCAGACCACGAGGAGCAGGATCAGGTGCCAGGGCTCAAGGGCATTGCGGAGCATGCTCGTTCCCACCTTCGGGCGGAGACCGGAGTTTCGGATGGACCCGACCATCGAACAGCTCCGCACGCATCCGTACAAATCTGAAGGAGTCCTGAAAGGCGTGCCGTGCACGCAGACGACCTCCGCCGCTCCTTGATCCAATCCTTATAAGGGTCTGATTCGCCCCTGATCCACCCGAGTTCTTCCCTGACAGTGATCGGGGGAGCACCCTCCGCGTGCACGTGCATCTGCCCATGCATGCGCTTATGAACACAGCTATGATCCGGTGCAGTTGACATCTGCACTATCGGGGGCTTCCTGTGGACCACGCGTACAACGGGATGGCAGCTGCAGAACTCGACGGAGTGACCTGGCAGAAGAGCAGACACAGCAACTCGCAAGGTTCCTGTGTGGAGTTCGCCAAGCTGCCGGGTGGAGCTGTCGCCATGCGCAACTCGCGCTTTCCGGACGGGCCCGCGCTCGTCTACACGCCGGCCGAGATAGAGGCGCTGCTGCTGGGCGTCAAGGACGGCGAGTTCGACCACCTGATCGCCTGATCGACCGATCGGCACACCGCCCGATCGCCCGAGGAACGGCGCACCGATCAAGCCATGCACGTGCACTGGCCGGGACTGATCGAAATGATCAACCCCGGCCAGTCTTCGTATGCCCGTATGTCCGCGTGCCCGTATGCCCGTGTGCGCCCGCGGCCGACCCGCTGCCTATTCGTGCAGCATGAACAGCGCCCAGACCACCTTGCCGGTCAGCCGTCCCGCGAGCGGATGCCAGCCCCAGCTGTCGCTGTACGAGTCCACGAGGAACAGCCCGCGCCCCGACTCCAGGTCGCAGTTCTCCTGCGTCCGCTCCGGTGCGAACGACCCGCCCGGCCGGTCCTCGCTGGGGTCCCGTACCGCGCACACCAGCCGGGTGCTCCACCGCATCAGGTGCAGCCGTACCGAGGCCTCCGGCTCGCCCGCGGCGCCGGTCGCCGGCCTGGTGTCCTCGGGCAGGGCGTGGCGCAGCGCGTTCGTGACGAGTTCGGAGACCACCAGGGCCACGTCGTCGAAGCGGTCGTCGAGGCCCCACTGGGACAGGGTGGACCGGGTGAACGAACGGGCGCCCCGCACCGCCTCGAAGCGGGCGGGCAGAGCGCAGGAGGCGGACCCGGAGACAGCCGTGGGGTCGACCGGGGGCAGCCCCTGCCGTAACGGCTCGAGCATGGTCGATCCATTCGTCCCCATGCGAGGCACTCCCGGGATTCGCGGGCGGAGCGGCGCGCTCCGTCCAGAAAGAACTGCGGGGTGGGTCCGGCGCCGGCGCGAAGAGCACGCAGGTGCGCGGCACCATCGTTCCGAATGCAGAAGCTGGATGCAAGGGCAGATGCACGTGCACGCGCCGGACCTGTCCACTCCCGTGATGGTTCTTGCTCATTTCTTCCTACGCATACTTACGGACTTCTTTTCCGGGAGCCGGGATTCCGTTACAGAACGAGTACGGACCGATGCGTTTTGGTGGCAGACTGCGGGGCCTGGGGTGCGGGGGCCCCGGCGACGCACACCACGCGCAGACCACGCGTACACATGGCGATGGGGAGGGCAGGACTAGTGACCGCAGAAGCAAGCGGTTCTGTGGTGCGCCGCATCCTCCTGGGCTCTCAGCTCAGGCGACTCCGAGAATCCCGCGGCATCACCCGTGAGGCGGCCGGCTACTCGATCCGCGCATCCGAATCGAAGATCAGCCGCTTGGAGTTGGGAAGGGTGAGCTTCAAGGCAAGGGACGTGGAGGACCTCCTCACGCTCTACGGAGTCACGGACGGCGCGGAGCGGGAGTCCCTGCTGGGACTCGTCCGCGAGGCCAACGCGGCCGGCTGGTGGCACAGTTACGGCGACGTGCTGCCCGGGTGGTTCCAGACGTACATCGGCCTGGAGGGCGCGGCCTCGCTCATCCGGATCTACGAAGTCCAGTTCGTCCACGGCCTGTTGCAGACCGAGGCCTACGCCCAGGCCGTCGTCAGCCGCGGCATGCCCGGCGCCACGAAAGCCGAGATCGACCGCCGCGTCGCGCTGCGCCTGGAGCGCCAGAAGGTGCTGGTCTCCGAGAGCGCCCCCGTCTTCCACGCCGTCCTCGACGAGGCCGCGCTGCGCCGCCCGTACGGCGACCGCGACGTCATGCGCGGCCAGTTGGAGCACCTCATCGAGGTCTCCCAGCGGCCCAACGTGCAGCTCCAGGTGATGCCGTTCTCCTTCGGCGGCCATGCAGGCGAAAGCGGAGCCTTCACCCTGCTGCGCTTCCCGGAGTCGGACCTCCAGGACATCGTCTATCTGGAACAGCTCACCAGTGCCCTCTACCTGGACAAAGACGAGGAAGTGGCGCAGTACGAAAGGGCGATGGAGCGGCTCCAGGCCGACTGCCCCGACCCCGACCGGACCCGGGATCTTCTCCGCGGCCTGCTCCAACTGTCTTGATTCGCACGTAGTATGACGTCTGATCAGTGCATGATGACCGATCGGTCTCCGGTGCAGCGCACGGGTGCGCGCTCGCAGTAAGGGATGGCATGTCCATATTCGACGACCTGGCTCACCAGTACATCGACGGCGAATGGCTGGCCGGCACCGGTTCGTGGGACATCATCGACGTCAACCCGTACAACGGGGAGAAGCTCGCGGCCATCACGGTGGCCACCGTCGAGCAGGTGGACCGGGCCTACCTCGGCGCCGAGCGCGCCCAGAGAGAGTGGGCCGCCACCAGCCCGTACGCCAGACGCGCCGTCCTGGAACGCGCCCTGCGGATCACCGAGGAGCGCGAGAAGGAGATCATCGAGGCGATGATCGACGAGCTCGGCGGGACCCGTCCCAAGGCCGAGTACGAGGTCCACCTCGCCAAGGAGTTCATCCGCGAGTCGATCCAGCTGGCCATCCGCCCCGAGGGCCGGATCCTGGCCTCGCCGGTCGAGGGCAAGGAGAACCGGGTCCAGCGCCTCCCGGTCGGCGTCGTCACCGTGATCAGCCCCTTCAACTTCCCGTTCCTGGTCACCCTGAAGTCGGTCGCCCCGGCCCTGGCGCTGGGCAACGCGGTGGTGATCAAGCCGAACCAGAACGCACCCGTGGTCGGCGGCGGGGTCATAGCCAAGATCTTCGAGGACGCGGGCCTGCCGGCCGGGCTCCTCAACGTGCTGGTCACCGACATCGCCGAGATAGGCGACGCGCTCCTGACGCACCCCGTCCCGAAGGTCATCTCCTTCGCCGGCTCCGACCGGGTCGGCCGGCACGTCGGCTCCGTCGCCGCCCGGCACTTCAAGCGGACCGTCCTGGAGCTCAGCGGCAACAGCGCCCTCGTCGTCCTCGACGACGCCGACCTCGACTACGCGGTGGACGCGGCCGTCTTCAGCCGCTTCGTCTACCAGGGCCAGGTCTGCATGGCCGCCAACCGGATCCTCGTGGACGCCTCGATCGCGGAGGAGTTCACCGAGAAGTTCACCGCCCGGGTGCGGAGCCTGAAGACCGGCGACCCCCACGAGGCGGACACCCACATCGGCCCGCTGATCAACTCCTTCCAGGCCGACGCCCTGACCGCGCTCGTGGACCAGGCCGTGGAATCCGGGGCGCAGGCCCTCGTCCGCGGATCTACGCGCGGCAACCTGGTCGAGCCGACCGTGCTGGCCGGCCTCCCCGAGGACTCCCCGCTGCTCGGCCAGGAGATCTTCGGCCCGGTGGCGCTGCTGGTGGTCTTCGACGGCGAGGACGAGGCCGTACGGCTGACCAACGCGACCCCGTACGGGCTGAGCGGCGCCGTGCACACGCGGGACGTGGAGCGCGGCGTGCGCTTCGCCCAGCGGATCGAGACCGGCATGATCCACGTCAACGACTCGACCATCGGCGACGAGCCGCTCGCCGCGTTCGGCGGGGAGAAGTCCTCGGGCCTGGGCCGGCTGAACGGCGAGGCCACGATCGAGGCGTTCACCACCCAGAAGTGGATCTCGGTGCAGCACGGCCGGACGAGTTTCCCCTTCTGACCGCGTTCCCCCTTCCGAGCTCGCTCTAGACTCGTGCGAGTCAGCGGCAGGCAGCGTTCCGGGGGAGACCTGAGTTGAGCAACATTCCGGAGACGGGGCGCACGCCCCGGGTCCAGAACCGCCTGGTCGTCATCCAGGTGGTCGTCTTCTCGCTGCTGCTCACCCTCGGCGGGCGCCTCTGGTACCTCCAGGTGCGCAACGGCCAGGAGTACACGGACGAGGCGAAGAACAACCACACCCAGCAGGTCGTCCAGCCGGCGGTGCGCGGCTCGATCCTGGACTCCCGCGGTGTCCCGCTCGCCGACAACGAGACGCGCATGGTGGTCTCCGCCAGCCGTACCGACCTCACCAGGATGAAGGACAAGGGCAAGGGCGTCCTGACCCGGCTCGCCGGCGTCCTGGGCCTCAACCCCGAGGACGTGGTCAACAGCGTGCGACTGTGCGACGCCAAGACGCCCAAGCCGTGCTGGAACGGCTCCCCGTACCAGCCGATCCCCGTCACCGACGAGGCGACCACGGACCAGGTGCTGGAGATAAGGGAGCACGCCGAGCAGTTCCCCGGCATCACCGCCGAGCCGACCGCCCTGCGCCGCTACGCCGGACCCGACGGGGCCAACACCTCGCAGGTGCTCGGCTACCTCTCGCCGGTCACCGACGCGGAGATCACCAAGGCCAAGAAGACCGACTCCCCGTACCTGCGCTCCGACCAGGTGGGCCGCTCCGGCCTGGAGCGCACGTACGACAAGGACCTGCGCGGCAAGGCCGGCATCACGCGCTACGAGGTGGACAACCTCGGGCGGGTCATCGGGCAGGCGCAGGCCGACAAGCCGACGCCCGGCTCGAACGTCGTCACCTCGATCGACTCGCGCGTGCAGGCGGTGGCCGAGCGCGAGCTGAACAACGCGATGATCGAGGCCCGCAAGGGGTACGACAAGAACACGCACAAGAACTACGAGGCCGACTCGGGCGCGGTCGTCGTCATGGAGGCCAAGACGGGCCGCATCGTCGCGATGGCCTCCAACCCGACCTACGACCCGAACGCGTGGGTCGGCGGCATCTCCGCCAAGGACTACGCGTCCCTCACCGACAAGGACTCCAACTACCCGCTGCTCAACCGCGCGATCCAGGGCCAGGCGGCCCCGGGCTCGATCTTCAAGGTCGTCTCCTCGACCGCCGCGGTGAACGCCGGGTACCCCTTCAACGGGCGGTACGGCTGCCCCAGCTCGTACTCGGTGGGCAGCCAGACGTTCACCAACTTCGAGTCGCAGGGCTACGGCGACATCACCATCGGCCGGGCCCTCGAGGTCTCCTGCGACACCGTCTACTACGCCCTCGCGGACAAGGAGTGGAAGAAGGACGGCGGGATCAACCCCAGGAAGGACCCGAGCGACTGGTTCCTCAAGACGGCCCACGAGTTCGGCCTGGGCAAGGCGACCGGCATCGACCTGCCGAACGAGGTGAACGGCCGGGTCCCCGACCGCCAGTGGAAGAAGGACTTCTTCGAGGCGAACAAGGCCGCCTGGTGCCGGGACGGCAAGAAGGACGGCTCGTACGCCGAGAAGATCGCGTACGAGAACTGCCGCCAGGGCAACCAGCTCCGCGAGGGCGACGCGATCAACTACTCGATCGGCCAGGGCGACACCCTCGTCACCCCGATCCAGATGGCGTCGATCTACGCGGCCATCGCCAACGGCGGCATGATGCACCAGCCGAGCATCGGCAAGGCGATCGTCAGCGCCGACGGCACCTCGGTCAAGGAGATCGCGCCGAAGGAGCAGGGCCGGCTGCCCATGGACGCGGAGCTGCGCGACGACATCGACGGCGCGCTCGCCGCGGTGGCCACCACCGGCAGCGCGGCCTGGCGGTTCGGCGGCTGGCCGCAGAAGCAGATCCCGATGCACGCGAAGACCGGCACCGCCGAGGTCCAGGGCAAGCAGACCACCTCGTGGTTCGCCTCGTACACCGAGGACTACTCGATCGTCATGACGATCTCCCAAGGCGGTACGGGCTCGGGGGCCTCCGGGCCGGCCGTGCGCAAGATCTACGAGGCGATGTACGGGCTCGACGAGAAGGGCAGCCAGGACCTGTCCAAGGCCCTGCTCCCGAAGCCGCAGACGGCGCTGCCGGCGATCCGGCCGGACGACGCCGGAAACTGAGGCGGGAACTAGGACAGGAGCTGACCTCAATCGCCCGTACCGTCGTTCTTGTCAGCAGGAACACCCACGGAAAAAGGCGGTAGGTCATGGCTCACCTCTCCGAAGAGATCGCGGGCGACGAGCGCGGCACGCTCCTGCTCTTCGTGGAATCCCAGCGCACGGCGATCCGCGAATCGCTGGCGGGACTGACCGAGGAGCAGGCGGCGAGCCGTCCCAGCGCCAGCGAGCTGTCGCTGTCCGGGCTGCTCAAGCACGTCGCCGAGGTCGAGCTGGGCTGGCTGAGGATGGCGCAGCAGCGGCCCAACGAGATCCAGCGCGACCGCGAGACCTGGGGCGAGGCCTTCGTCCTCGTGGAGACCGAGACCGTCGCGTCCGTCCAGGCCTTCTGGGACGGGGTCACGGCAGAGCTGACGGCCTTCGTCCGGGAGCTGCCCAGCCTCGACGAGACCTTCCCGCTGCCGCCGGCGCCGTGGTCCCCCGAGAACGGCAAGGTCTCGATGCGCTGGATGCTGCTGCACCTGGTGGAGGAGTTCGCGCGGCACGCCGGCCACGCGGACGTCATCCGGGAGTCCATCGACGGCACCAAGGCGATGGGATAGCCCCCGGGGGCGTCTCGCCCCCGGTTTTGGCATCGGACTTGCACCTCACGTGGCGTGAGGACCCAGAGTGAAGGGCGTACCCAACCAGAGGAGCGGAAACGATGGGCTACTCCGTGGGACAGGTCGCCGGATTCGCCGGGGTCACGGTGCGCACCCTGCACCACTACGACGAGATCGGCCTGCTCTCCCCGAGCACCCGCAGCGGCGCGGGTCACCGGCGTTACGACGACGCCGACCTCGACCGGCTGCAGCGGATCCTGTTCTACCGGGAGCTCGGCTTCCCGCTCGAAGAGGTCGCGGTCCTGCTGGACGATCCGGAGTCGAACCCGAGGGAGCACCTGCGCCGGCAGCACGCCCTCCTGTCCGACCGGATCGCCCGGCTCCAGCAGATGGCCGAGGCCGTGGAGCACGCCATGGAGGCACAGAGAATGGGCATCAACCTCACGCCCGAGGAGAAGTTCGAGGTCTTCGGGGACTTCGACCCCGATCAGTACGCGGACGAGGCGTACCGGCGCTGGGGCGGCACGGACGCGTACAAGGAGTCCGCGCGCCGGACGGCCGCCTACACGAAGGAGGACTGGAAGCGCTTCCAGGCCGAGGCGGACGAGATCAACCGGCGGTTCGCCGAGCTGATGGACGCCGGTGCGCCCGCGGAATCCGACGAGGCCATGGACGTGGCCGAGGAGCACCGCGGCTGGATCGACCGGAACTCCTACACCTGCTCGCACGAGATGCACACGTGCCTGGGCGAGATGTACGTCGCGGACGAGCGGTTCACGGCCTACTACGACGCGATCCGCCCCGGCCTGGCGGTGTTCGTGCGGGACGCGATCGTCGCGAACGCCGTCCGCAAGGTGTAGACAGCCGGATGTTCCCCACACGGCCCCCTCCCGGTGACTGGAACCGGGAGGGGGTCCTGTGCGTTGATAATTGAAACCGCCGTCATGTCCGATGCACCCGCGGACGCCCGCCGCGATACCCCCGATCCAGGAGAGCCCGGAACTCGTGTACACGCTTGCGCTCGCCCCTGAGTGGCTGTCCCCGGACTATCTGATCTCGCACTACGGCCTGATAGGCATCCTGGTCATCGTCTTCGCGGAGTCCGGGCTGTTCGCCTTCCTGCCCGGCGACTCCCTGCTGTTCACGGCGGGCCTGCTGGTCGCGAACGGCGAGTACATCAAGCAGCCGCTGTGGCTGGTCTGCACCCTGATCTCGGTCGCCGCGATCGTCGGTGACCAGGTCGGGTACATGATCGGCAAGGTCTTCGGGCCGAAGCTCTTCAACCGCCCGAAGTCGAAGCTCTTCAAGCGGGAGAACCTGGAGAAGGCGCACGAGTTCATGGACAAGCACGGCCCGAAGGCGATCGTGCTCGCCCGCTTCGTGCCGATCGTCCGCACGTTCGCCCCGATGGTCGCGGGCGCCGGCTCGATGAAGTACCGCACGTTCCTGACGTACAACGTCATCGGCGGTGTCGCCTGGGGCGCCGGGCTCACGGTTGCGGGCTTCTGGCTCGGCCAGATCGCCTTCATCAAGACCAACATCGAGGCGATCCTCGTCCTGATCGTCCTCCTCTCGCTCATCCCGGTGATCTTCGAGGTGCTGAAGGCCCGCAAGGAGGCCAAGGCCAACGGTGGCGCCGAGGCGGCGCCGGCCGGCGGGGAGCGCCGCCGCCACGCCAAGCGGTAGAGCGCAGGCCGGGACTCCGGCCGCCGTACGTGCCGAAGGCGGGCACCCTCACGGGTGCCCGCCTTCGGGCTTTTGCCGCTGGTCCTGCGGTCGGCTCGAACCGTCGCGGTAGCGATCAGAAGGGCCAGGGCAGGGGGATCGGCAGCGGGTTCGGGATCTTGGGCAGCGGGATGGGCAGCTTGGGCAGCGGCGGCAGCGGGATGGGCAGCTTGGGTACCGGGGGCAGCGGGATGGGCAGCTTGGGTACCGGGGGCAGCGGGATGGGCAGCTTGGGTACCGGGGGCAGCGGGATCGGGAGCTTGGGTACCGGGGGCAGCGGGATGGGCAGCTTGGGTACCGGGGGCAGCGGGATGGGCAGCTTGGGTACCGGGGGCAGCGGGATCGGGAACTTCGGTACCGGCGGCACCGGGAGCGGGAGCTTGGGCACCGGCGGCAGCGGGATGGGCAGCTTCGGTACCGGCGGCAGCGGGATCGGGAACTTCGGTACCGGCGGCACCGGGAGCGGGAGCTTGGGCACCGGCGGCAGCGGGATCGGCAGCTTCGGCGGGAGCGGCGGCAGCGGAAGCTTCGGCGGCGACGGATTCTTATTGTGCCCGCCTTTCCCCTTTCCCTTCCCCTGTTTGTTGTTGTGCTTTCCGTTGCTGTTCTTGTTCCGGCTGTCGTTCTTGTCGTTGACGAGGTCGGTGTGACTGGCTGCGGCAGTCTTGTGCGGCGTCGCGGCGAATGCGCTCGCGGGTAGCGCCACGACTCCGGCCGCCAGGGCGGTCGTCGTCGCCAACGTCACGAAATGCCGGGTCAAGGCTGTCTTCGGCATGGGATTCTCCTTGTGCGTCGAGAGGGTGCATCCCGGCTCCAGCCCTGGTCGGACCGGCGTCGGGATGTCACGAACCTGATCGGCCCGTGCCTCAAGTAAGCGCGGGTGAACGCACGAGGACACGTCCCGGGAATTCGGGACTTGACAGGTTGATTCGACGCATTGCTTGATTTCTCGGAACCCGCACTGCGGTTTTCCGGAAAGGCGCCCATGCCGCGGCGACGGCCTCCGGAAAACCGGGATGCCGTCGAGCGGTCAGCTTGAGGGAAAAGGCGCTAGAAGCCGCGGGTCCGCTTCGCGGCGCGGCGCTTGGCGGCGCTGGCGGCCCCCGGGATCCGCATGAACAGCCGCGAGGTCTCCGAGCCGAGGTTGACCCCGATCGCGATGGCCAGCGCGATGGCGGCGGCGTTCACCAGCGAGCCGAGGCCCTCGTTCAGCCGGTTCTCGGCGATCAGCAGCAGCCCGTAGTACGTCGCCGAGCCCGGCAGCAGCGGGCCGATGGCCGCCGTCGTGTACGGCAGGGCCGACGCGAAGCGGTAGCGCGAGAAGAGCTGGCCGAACAGGCCGACCAGCCCGGCCGCGATCGCCGTGGAGGGTACGGGCGGGATGCCGCCCGCGTAGTGCAGGGCCCCGAAGGTCACCCAGGCGACCCCGCCGTTCAGCGTCACGATCCACACGGTGGAACGTTCCTGCTGGAGCAGGATCGCGAACGTGAACACCAGCACCATCGACGCCGCGATCTGGATCAGCGGCCGCTGGGTGATCTGGAGGACCTCCTCCGGCTTCGGAGAAGCGCCGAGCTGGAGCCCGAGGTACAGCACGACCAGCACGCCCATGATGATGCCGATGAAGAGGTACATGACCTCCAACAGCCGGGCGGAAGCGGTGATGTAGAAGCCGGTCAGGCCGTCCTGCACGGCTGCGACCAGGGCCCGCCCCGGCAGCAGCGCGAACAGCCCACCGGTGATCACCGCGGAGGCGCGCACGTCGGCCTCGGCCAGCTTCAGGGCCACGCCGATCGCGGCGGGCGGCATCGCGGCCACCACGAACTGGTAGAACTCCGGCAGCCCGCGCCCGGCGCACAGCCAGGCCAGCCGGTCGCCGAGCATCGCCCCGATCGCGGCCGCGAAGAAGACGACCACGCCACCGCCGACCAGGGTGGAGGCGGCCCCGGCGAGCAGCCCGGCGGCGGCCGTGAGGACCCAGGAGGGGTACGGGTGCCGGTTGCGGCGGATCTCGGCGAGGCGCCGGTAGGCCTCCTCCAGCGAGAGCTCGATCTCGTGCGCGCTGATGTCGTCGACCAGCTGGTAGACGGCGGCCAGGCGGGTGTAGTCGGTACCGCGGCGGCGCACGGTCCGGCTCGCCGAGACCGGGTCGTCGACGAGGGAGGGCTGGTGGGTGATCGACAGCAGGGTGAAGGTGACCGTGGGCTCGCAGCGGTCCAGCCCGTACGAGCGGGCCACCGCGAACATCGCGGCCTCCACGTCCTCGGCGCCCTCGCCGCCCGCGAGCAGCAGCTCGCCGATGCGCAGGGTCAGGTCGAGCACGCGGCCCACGGCGGGCCCTGTCTCGCTGTGCTTGTGCACGGCCTCGGGGACGGGCCGTACGTCGACCGGCATGCGCAGCATGGTGCGCATGCGGTCCTGCCAGGGGGATTCCTTCATCAGGGAGACGGGGAAGCCCTGGCCGGGGGTGTAGGCGGGCGGGGACTGCCGGCCGCTGTAGGTGGCCGGCGGCGCGAACGCGGAGCCCTCGGGCTCCTGCTGTGCCATCTCGGCGCCCGCCGGGCGGACGAACTCCGAGGTGGGCTGGTCGTCCTCCGGAACCCCCGGCTCCATCCCGGGCGGGGCTGCGAAGGCGCTGTGCGCTTCGTCGGACTGGGGCTTGCCGTCCTCGGCCCCATCGGCCTCCGCCACGCGTCCCTCCAGTCCGTGATCACCCGGGGTATCAGTATGCGGAACGCTTACATCCGCGGCGATACCGGCCCGCAGCACGCCTGCGGTGCCCTGACAACGCGACAGCGGGCGGTACCCCGCCGAAGGGGTACCGCCCGCAGGTGTCACAGGGGCGGCGGGAGAGCCCGCTCACCCGTCACCGAGCGGCAAGCTCAGTGGCCGCCCTGGGCCTCGAGGCGCTTGAAGGAGGCCTCGATCTCGGCCTCGGCCTCGGCGCGGCCGACCCAGTTCGCGCCCTCGACAGACTTGCCCGGCTCCAGGTCCTTGTAGACCTCGAAGAAGTGCTGGATCTCCAGGCGGTCGAACTCCGACACGTGGTGGATGTCGCGCAGGTGCTCCACGCGCGGGTCCGAGGCCGGGACGCACAGCAGCTTGGCGTCGCCGCCCGCCTCGTCGGTCATGTTGAACATGCCGATCGCGCGGCACTTGATCAGGCAGCCCGGGAAGGTGGGCTCGTCCAGGATGACGAGGGCGTCCAGCGGGTCGCCGTCCTCGCCGAGGGTGTTCTCGACGAAGCCGTAGTCCGCCGGGTAGCTGGTCGAGGTGAAGAGGCGACGGTCCAGACGGATCCGGCCGGTCTCGTGGTCCACCTCGTACTTGTTCCGCGAACCCTTGGGGATCTCGATGGTGACGTCGAACTCCACGTCCTGCTCCTCCATGATCAGCTTCATTGCTTCGAGACTGCGTCGATTCGGCTGCGCGCGCGTCCTCCCCAGCCCAGCCGGGTGGGGTGCCATGCTCGCGGCAAGACGCAGTGGTTAAGTGTCCCTCACGCATATGTGTGATCGCGAAAGGGGCTGGTCCGAGGTGCCATTGGTCAAGACGTGGCAGCTCATCGCGGTGTCGGCCGTCGCCGGCCTCGCCCTGTCGGTGGCTGCGGTGGCCGCTGCCGGTCCCTGGGACTCCGGCCAGCGTAAGGCCGAGCGGGACAGGGCCGCCTCCTGGGGCCTTACGGGTGGCGCAGATCACGGTGCGGACCACGGCGGCGGGGCCCTGCCGCAGGCCGCGCCCAGTGCCCCCGGGGTGCTCCCGGGGATCGGGCCGGGCGTCGCGGTCAAGGCCGGGAGCGGGGTCGCGGCCGCGGATCCCGGGCGGCTCGCCGCGGTCCTGAAGCCGCTCCTCGCCGACCCCGCGCTCGGGACCGTCCGTAGCGCGTCCGTCGTCGACACCGCCACGGGTCAAGTGCTCTTCGAGTCCGGGCCGCGCGAGGCCATGACCCCCGCCTCCACCACCAAGATCGCCACGGCGACGGCCGCGCTGGCCGCGCTCGGCCCCGAGCACCGGATCCGGACCACCGTGGTCCCCGGCGCCGGCCCCGGGGAGATCGTCCTGGTCGGCGGCGGCGACCCCTCCCTGACCGCCAAGAAGAAGAGCCCCGCCGGATCGGGCGGCAGCCTCGTCGCGCTCGCCGCCGACACCGCCCAGGCCCTCAAGGCCGCCGGCACCGACACCGTGAGCCTCGGCTACGACGACACCCTGTTCACCGGGCCCGCCCTCCACCCGATCGGCGAGAACCCCAACATCGCGCTGATCACGGCCCTGGCAGCGGACGAGGGCCGTCCCGACGACTCCACCTCCGGCCCCGTCGAGCGGGTCGGCGACCCCGCCAAGGAGACCGCACGCTCCTTCGCCGCCCTCCTCAAGGAACGCGGCATCAAGGTCACCGCCGACCCCGCCCAGGCCAAGGCCCCCGCCGGCGCCCAGCCGCTCGCCACCACCCTCTCCACCCCGCTCGCCGGGCTCGTCGAGCGGATGCTGACCAACAGCGACAACGACATCGCCGAGGTCCTGGCCCGCCAGACGGCCCTCGCCTCCGGACAGCCCGCCAGCTTCGAGGGCGCCGAGAAGGCCGTCAAGGACCGGCTCACCGCCCTCGGCATCGACACCGCCGGCGCCCGCTTCGCCGACGGCAGCGGCCTCAACCGCGCCGACAGGATCAACACCGGCCTGCTGACGGGCCTCCTGGCCAAGGCCGCCGACCCGCAGCGGCCGGAGCTGCGACCCGTGCTCACCGGACTGCCCGTCGCCGGATTCACCGGGACCCTGCGCACCCGCAACGCCGGCAGCTCCCCGGCCGCCGGCCTCGTCAGGGCCAAGACGGGCACCCTGAGCGGGGTGAACTCCCTCGCCGGGACCGTCGTCGACCCCTCCGGCCGACTCCTCGCCTTCGCGTTCCTGACCGCGAACACCACCGACGCGGGGGCCGCGGAGAAGGGCCTCGACAAGCTCGCAGCGGCCGTCGCCCGCTCCTCGTAAGGATTCCGAGGGGCTCCGCACCGGCGCCGGTCCACGTACCGTTGACGCATGACGAGCATCGGTGGTGCCGAGATGGTCGACTGGAATCTCGCGGTGGCGACCGCGACCCGGCTGGTCCGGCCGGGTCCCGAGGTCAGCCGCGACGAGGCCCGGGCCGTGGTGGCGGAACTGCGCAGGCATGCCAGGACCTCCGAACGCCACGTACGCGAGTTCACCCGGATGATCCCCGAGGGCGCGGCCGTCCCCGACACCCCCGTCCTCGTCGTCGACCGGGCCGGCTGGGTCAAGGCCAACGTGGCCGGGTTCCGCGAGCTCCTCGCCCCCCTGCTCGGCAAGATGCAGGACCGCCGCGCCGGCGCCCCCGGCGGCGCCGTCCTCGGCGCGGTCGGCGGCAAGGTCACCGGCGTCGAGCTCGGCATGCTGCTCAGCTTCCTGGCCTCCCGCGTGCTCGGCCAGTACGAGACCTTCGCCCCGGCCGTCCGCGACCTGCCGGGCTCGGCCGCGGGCGGCGGCCGGCTGCTGCTCGTCGCCCCGAACATCGTGCACGTCGAGCGCGAGCTGGACGTGCGCCCGCACGACTTCCGGCTCTGGGTCTGCCTGCACGAGGAGACGCACCGCACGCAGTTCACGGCCGTGCCCTGGCTCCGCGACCACCTCGAGGGCGAGATCCAGACGTTCCTCGGCGCCACCGAGATGGATCCGGCGACCATCCTCGAGCGGCTGCGCGAGGCCGCCCAGTCCTTCGCCGGCGCCCGCCCCGACTCCGAGCAGGGCGACGAGGGCCGCTCCCTGGTCGAGCTCGTCCAGACCCCCGAACAGCGCGAGGTGCTCGGCCGGCTGACCGCCGTCATGTCCCTGCTGGAGGGCCACGCCGACTACGTCATGGACGGGGTCGGCCCCGCGGTGGTGCCCTCGGTCGCCGAGATCCGGGAGAAGTTCCAGCAGCGCCGGGCCAGCGGCGCGGGGCGCCTCGACGCCACGCTGCGCAAGCTGCTGGGGCTCGACGCCAAGCTGCGCCAGTACCGCGACGGCGAGCGGTTCGTACGGGCCGTCGTCGGTCAGGTCGGCATGGACGGATTCAACCGGGTCTGGACCTCGCCGAACACGCTGCCGACGAAGGCGGAGATCGCCAAGCCCGCGGACTGGGTCGCGCGGGTGCACCGCAAGGGCGAATAGAAGCGAAGGGGAGTGACTCAGGGGGCGTAAACATGTCTCACTGGGGGAAGCAGCGTCACCCGTCCGAGGGACCGTGAGGCGTGGAACGCCGTGCGATGCTCAGGGAACGGCTCGGTTCTGTCACCATCGACGCACTCTGAGTGACAACCCCTCATCTCGCGGGGGCTCCCGGCGGGGGCTCCTCACGGGGCCGGGGCACCGGGCAGCGTCGAACAGCACCGAACAGCAGCCGTTCCAGCACCACACCCCAGCGGGGAAACCTCCCGGCGTCGGCCGGGGGGAGCCCCCGAGGCATCCGAACTCCACCGAAGGGCACCGGACATGGGTCCCCATCCTGCGGTCGCGGCGATACGCCTGGCGGTCCGCCGCGTACTCCACGACGTCCTCACCGACCTCACCGACCGTCCCGCCGGCCTCGCCACGGCTCCGCGCGGGGGGACCCCCGCCCCCGCGGCCGGCTCCCCGCCACTCGTACTCGTCGCCTGCTCCGGCGGCGCCGACTCCATGGCGCTCGCCTCCGCCCTCGCCTTCGAGGCGCCCAAGCTCGGCATCCGGGCCGGCGGCATCACCGTCGACCACGGGCTCCAGGTGGGCTCCGACCTGCGCGCCGCCGAGGTCGTCACCCGCATGACCGCACTCCGCCTCGACCCGGTGGAGTCCGTCGCCGTGCGCGTCGGCCGCGACGGCGGACCCGAGGCCGCCGCCCGCGACGCCCGCTACGCCGCCCTCGACGAGGCCGCGGACCGCCTGGGCGCCGCCGCCGTACTGCTCGGCCACACCCGGGACGATCAAGCCGAAACCGTCCTGCTGGGGCTCGCCCGCGGCTCCGGCATCCGCTCGCTGTCCGGCATGGCCGAAGTCTCCGGCGGCCCGGGCCGCAGCCACCGCTACCGCCGCCCCTTCCTCCAGGTCGACCGGCAGACCGCCCGCAAGGCCTGCATGGTCCAGTCCCTGCCCGTCTGGGACGACCCGCACAACATCGACCCCGCCTACACCCGCTCCCGGCTCCGCCACGAGGGACTGCCCGCCCTCGAGAAGGCGCTCGGCAAGGGCGTGGTCGAGGCGCTGGCCCGCACCGCCCAGCTGTCCCGCGACGACGCCGACGCCCTCGACGCCTGGGCCGCCGAGGCCGAGGCCGGCGTACGGGACGAGGACGGCCGCCTGGAGTGCGCCAAGCTGTACGCCCTGCCCCCGGCCGTCCGCCGCCGTGTACTGCGCAGGGCCGTGGTCGCGGCCGGTTCCCCCGCAGGCTCCCTCTTCGCCCGCCACATCGAGGAAGTGGACCGGCTCATCACCGGATGGCGGGGTCAGGGCGCCATCAACCTGCCCGGCCGGGTCGAAGCCCAGCGGCAGGGTGGCAGACTTGTCATCCGGCAGGGCTGATTGGTGCTGAAACACGGCTGAGTCCTCCGGGGGGTACCCCCCGGAGCCCCGGCCGACAACGAAAGTGATGCGGGTGGACGAGAAGGACATGGGCAGCGACCTCCAGTCGGTGCTCATCACCAAGGAAGAGATCGACGCGAAGCTGGCCGAGCTGGCCGCGAAGATCGACGCGGAGTACGCGGGCAAGGACCTGCTCATCGTCGGCGTCCTCAAGGGCGCGGTGATGGTGATGGCGGACCTGGCGCGTGCCTTGTCCACCCCGCTCACCATGGACTGGATGGCGGTGTCCTCGTACGGCGCCGGGACCCAGTCCTCCGGTGTGGTCCGGATCCTCAAGGACCTGGACACCGACATCAAGGACAAGCACGTCCTCATCGTCGAGGACATCATCGACTCGGGCCTGACGCTGTCCTGGCTGCTGTCGAACCTGGGCTCCCGCCAGCCGGCCTCGCTCGAGGTCGTCACGCTGCTGCGCAAGCCCGACGCCGCCAAGGTCGCGATCGACGTGAAGTGGGTCGGCTTCGACATCCCGAACGAGTTCGTCGTCGGCTACGGCCTCGACTACGCGGAGAAGTACCGCAACCTGCCGTTCGTCGGCACCCTCGCCCCGCACGTCTACGGCGGCTGACGCAGCGGGCCCCGGTCGGGGCCCGCGCAGGGGAACCCTGGAACGATTCCTGCCGTTGGAGCAGGGGAAAGCAGTTCTGTCAGCCGTCCCATGAGGCCGCGGGTGACAATACAGGGGTACATTCCGAAGAACAGTCTTTACTCACAGCAGCATTTACCTACGGGCAGGAGGGACGGGGCGCCTGGCGCCCCGTATGGATGGACGTGAAGCGATACTTCCGTGGGCCGGTCATGTGGATCGTGCTGGCCGTCCTCGCCGTGGTCGTGTTGATGAACGTCGTCGGCTCCGGCGGCGGCTACAAGTCGGTGGAGACCAGCGAGGTCATCAAGGCGATCAACAGTGGCCAGGTGCAGAGCGCCAAGCTCACCACCGGTGACAGCCAGATGATCAAGATCGAGCTGAAGAAGGACCAGAAGCTCGGCGACAACGACGGCACCAAGTTCCAGGCCAACTACATCGGGGACCAGGGCGTCTCGCTCGCCAAGGACCTCCAGACCAAGTACGAAGCCGGTCAGATCCCGAACGGGTACACCGTCTCGCCGGACAAGACCAGCCCGTTCCTGAGCGTGCTGCTCTCCCTGCTGCCCTTCGTCCTCATCGTCGTCGTCTTCCTGTTCCTGATGAACCAGATGCAGGGCGGCGGCTCCCGGGTGATGAACTTCGGGAAGTCCAAGGCCAAGCTCATCACCAAGGACACCCCGAAGACGACGTTCGCCGACGTCGCGGGCTCGGACGAGGCCGTCGAGGAACTCCACGAGATCAAGGAGTTCCTGCAGGAGCCGGCCAAGTTCCAGGCCGTCGGGGCGAAGATCCCCAAGGGCGTGCTGCTCTACGGCCCGCCCGGCACCGGCAAGACCCTGCTGGCGCGTGCCGTCGCCGGCGAGGCGGGCGTTCCGTTCTACTCGATCTCCGGTTCCGACTTCGTCGAGATGTTCGTCGGTGTCGGTGCCTCGCGTGTCCGCGACCTGTTCGAGCAGGCCAAGGCCAACGCCCCGGCGATCGTCTTCGTCGACGAGATCGACGCCGTCGGCCGGCACCGCGGTGCGGGCCTCGGCGGCGGCCACGACGAGCGCGAGCAGACCCTGAACCAGCTGCTCGTCGAGATGGACGGCTTCGACGTGAAGGGCGGCGTCATCCTGATCGCCGCCACGAACCGCCCGGACATCCTCGACCCGGCGCTGCTGCGCCCGGGCCGCTTCGACCGGCAGATCGCGGTCGACCGTCCCGACATGCAGGGCCGCCTGGAGATCCTCAAGGTCCACCAGAAGGGCAAGCCGGTCGCTCCGGACGTCGACCTCTCGGCCGTCGCCCGCCGCACCCCCGGCTTCACGGGTGCCGATCTGTCCAACGTCCTGAACGAGGCGGCGCTCCTGACCGCCCGCTCGGACCGCAAGCTGATCGACAACCACATGCTGGACGAGGCCATCGACCGCGTCGTGGCGGGCCCGCAGAAGCGGACCCGGATCATGTCGGACCGGGAAAAGAAGATCACCGCGTACCACGAGGGCGGACACGCCCTGGTCGCGGCGGCCTCCCCGAACTCCGACCCGGTCCACAAGATCACGATCCTGTCCCGCGGCCGGGCCCTGGGCTACACCATGGTCCTGCCCGACGAGGACAAGTACTCGACCACGCGCAACGAGATGCTCGACCAGCTGGCCTACATGCTGGGCGGGCGCGCGGCCGAGGAGCTGGTCTTCCACGACCCGACCACCGGCGCGGCGAACGACATCGAGAAGGCCACGGCGACGGCCCGCGCGATGGTGACCCAGTACGGCATGACCGAGCGCCTCGGCGCGATCAAGTTCGGCGGGGACAACACCGAGCCGTTCCTGGGCCGCGAGATGTCGCACCCGCGGGACTACTCGGAAGAGGTCGCGGCGCTGGTCGACGAAGAGGTCAAGAAGCTCATCGAGACGGCGCACAACGAGGCCTGGGAGATCCTGGTCGAGAACCGCGACGTCCTCGACAACCTGGTCCTCGCGCTCCTCGAGAAGGAGACGCTGGGCAAGGAGGAGATCGCCGAGGTCTTCTCGACGATCGTGAAGCGCCCGGCCCGCCCGGCGTGGACCGGCTCTTCGCACCGCACCCCGTCGACCCGTCCGCCGGTGCTCTCTCCCAAGGAGCTCCAGCTGACGAACTCGGCGAACGGCACGTCGGCGAGCACCCCGGCCGTGTCCGTGGAGAAGGACCCCGCGCCGGAGGACCGCGCCGAGTAGCCTTCGGCCGGACCGTCCCGGAATGGATGCCGCGCCCCCCAGGTTCTAGCCTGGGGGGCGCGGCACTTTTGCGTGCCCGCGAGCGCCAGTGCACACAGGAACGAGGCAGAGATGACCGACCCAGTGACCCTGACCGGTGACGAGGGCACGATCGGCGAGTTCGACGAGAAGCGCGCCGAGGCGGCGGTCCGCGAACTTCTGATCGCGGTCGGCGAGGACCCGGACCGCGAAGGCCTCCTCGAAACCCCGGCGCGCGTGGCGCGGGCGTACAAGGAGATTTTGGCCGGTCTGCGGCAGCAGCCCGAGGACGTCCTGACGACGGTGTTCGACCTGGGGCACGATGAGCTGGTCCTGGTGAAGGACATTGAAATCGTCAGCTTGTGCGAGCACCACCTCCTGCCGTTCCACGGTGTCGCCCATGTCGGCTACGTCCCGGCGGAGAGCGGAAAGATAACCGGCCTGTCGAAGCTGGCCCGCCTCGTGGACGTTTTCGCCCGCCGCCCGCAGGTGCAGGAGCGTCTCACGACGCAGATAGCGGACTCCCTCATGGAGATCCTGGAGGCACGTGGGGCCATCGTCGTGATCGAGGCCGAGCACATGTGCATGTCGGTCCGCGGGATCCGCAAGCCGGGTGCCAAGACCACCACGTCCGCGGTGCGCGGCCAGCTGCGTGACCCCGCGACGCGCAGTGAGGCCATGAGCCTCATCCTCGCCCGCTAGGCGCAGGCTCCTGCGGGCCATGGTCCGTGGGGTCCGCTACGGTCCCCCTCTGTTACTTCTCGTTGCAGAGGGGGACCGATGCTTTTGGGGTTTCCGAGCAGGCAGACGGTCAATGCCGTGGGCGGGCGGCTTCGGGCCTGCGATGTCCGCCCGGGCGACCGTCTGTGGACGCTCCGGGACGGTCGCACCGAACAGACCGAGGTCGTCGACGTGAGCACGGCCCGGACGCGCGCCATCGTGGAGGTGACCACGGGCACGCGACGTTCGCCGCTGCTCCCGATCAGCTGCTCGGGACGCCCGACGGGTGGACGCACGCGAGGGACGCCGTCGGCACGATGCTGGCCTGGGCCCACCCGCGCAAGCTGTGCCGGGAACGGCTGTCGATCATGCCGGGTTACCAGTTCGGGTACCTGGTGGGGGCGACCTGCTCTGACGGCACGGTGGGCAGGAATTACGTGTCCCTGGTGGCCAACGACGAGGAGTTCGCCACGAAGTACGCGCGCTCCTTGACCGTCGCCACCGGCCTTTCGGCGCGGCTGGAAGCCGTCACCAGGCCTTCCGGGTATCTCGGGAGGGACGTACCCGGCTTTCGGGTGCGAGTCGTCTCCTCCTACCTCGCGGACCTCATGCGGCAGTACGTGGGCGGCGACGCCCACCACATGCGCCAGAGGTTCCCCAGAGTGGTGCTCAGGGACGAGGAGACTTTCGGCGGGTTCCTGGACGGATATGAGGACGGGGACGGGTGCAGGATCCCCCGTTGGCCGGCGCGCGTCCTCACCAGCGCGAACGTCCAGTTCCTGGCAGAGCTCGCAGAGATAGGCTGACCGGCCGGGTCGCTCAGGCGCGGGAGGGGGCGTGGGGGGTGGTGTCGTCGTCTTCCGGGAGCTTCAGGACGTGCTCCAGGAAGAGGGCGGCGGCGATGACCGCCGCGCCCGCCAGGACGGAGAAGGCGGCGTACCAGGCCTGGTCGCGGCGGGCGGGCACCTCCAGGCCGTCGGTGAGCAGGAAGACGCCCACGCCGCCGTACATGCCCGCCACGAGGGCCGCCACGAGGGCGCTGGCCTGACCGAAGACGACCGCGCGGGCCGCCATCAGCGGCTCCACGCCCTTGGCGCCCGGCCGCCGCTCGCGCTGGGCCTTGAGGCGGGAGCGGAGCGAGAGGGCCGTGGCCAGCAGGACGACCGCGATGGCACCGAGGACGATGGGCGCGGCCAGCGGGACGCCCGGCAGGGTTCCGTACGCGTTCCACAGCCGGGCGCCCGCCCAGGACAGCACCCCGGCGACGGCGAAGATCCCCGCCAGGACCGTCGGCCTCAGTTGCTTCACGTGCCCGTTCCCCGCTTTCCGCGCCGCCGCTTCGTCGGCCTCAGCCCCAGGTTAACGACTACTCGGGGAGGCGGAGTTCCAGGTCCGGGCGCGGCGTGACGCCCGCCAGGCCGATTCCGGCCAGGAGCGACGCGACGGGGCCGTGCCCGGGGATCTGGGCCTCGGAGTCGATGTCGTTCCACGGGGCCAGGACGAAGGCCCGCTGGTGTGCCCGCGGGTGCGGGAGGGTGAGGACCGGGTCGTCCGAGACCACCTCGGCGTACGACACGATGTCGACGTCGATGGTGCGCGGGCCCCAGCGCTCGTCGCGGACGCGGTCGAAGGCCTCTTCGATGGCGTGCCCGCGCTCCAGCAGGGAGGACGGGGGCAGGGTGGTCCGTACGCGGACCACCGCGTTGAGGTACGACGGCTGGGAGCCGGGCGCGACGCCCCACGGCTCGGTCTCGTAGACGGGGGAGACGGCCTTGACGCGCAGGCCCGGGGTGTCCCCGAGGGCGTCGATGGCGCCCTGGAGGGTCTCCAGGCGGTTGCCGAGGTTCGCGCCGAGCGCGATCACGGCCCACTTCGGGTTGGACAGGGTCGTGTCGGCCGCGTCCACCGCCTCGACGACGGATGCGGGCACCGGCTGGACGGTGGGGTCGCTCTGGGCGTTCAGTCCGTTGTTCACACGCGGCTCCGGGTGATCGTGATGGTCACGTCGTCGAAGGGGACGGTGATGGGGGCGTCCGGTTTGTGGACGACGACCTCCACCTGTGCCACCGCTTCGTGCTTGAGGCACTGCTGGGCGATCCGCTCGGCGAGGGTCTCGATCAGGTCGACGGGCTCTCCCTGGACCACGTCGACGACCTCCTCGGCGACGACCCCGTAGTGCACGGTCTTCGCCAGGTCGTCGTCGGCCGCCGCGGGGCGGGTGTCGATGTGCAGCACCAGGTCGACGATGAAGGTCTGGCCTTCCTCGCGCTCCCGGGGGAAGACGCCGTGGTGCCCGCGAGCCTTGAGGCCGCGCAGCGCGACACGATCCACGCGAATCACTCCTGCTTTCGTAGGTGCTTCCGGTCCGGGACTCCCCGGATCCATGGGCCTACGCCGAGTGCGGTCGGCGTCGTCCGTCTTCGAATTTACCTGCGAAAGACCTCGGATCCCGCCGGAGGGGTCAGGCTGAGCCCTCCTCCTCGTCCTCGTCGGAGTCCGTCAGGACGGGAGAACCGTGGTGGGACCAGAGCCGCCAGCCTTCGGATGTGCGTCGGAACACATTCGTGGCGACGACGAGCTGGCCGACGAGCGGGCCGAGCTCTCCGCCGTCCTGGGCGGGCCCGCCGCTGAGGATGTTCTCCGTGCACGTGACCAGTGCGGTGTCGCCTATGACGGCGACTTTCGTGTCGGTGAGGAAGAACTGGATGTAGTCGGTGTGGGACATGATCAGCGCGTACGAGCGCAGCACCTCGCCGCGGCCCGAGAGCACCGGCCAGCCCGGGTGCACGCAGGAGATCTCGTCCTCGAGCCAGAGCGCCGACAGCGCGTCGAAGTCCCCCCGTTCCATGGCCTCGTAGAAGGCCGTGTTGACCTCTTCGACGGTTTCGATGTCGCTGCGGCTCACCGTTCCCCTCTCCTGGCTGCTGTACGGGTCGCACCGCCGGCGGGGCGGATCACAGGGCCCCTTCCACGGCGCGGGCCACCCGAACCGCGTCGGCGGTGGCCCGTACCTCGTGGACCCGTACGGCCCAGGCGCCCTGGTGGGCGGCGATGGCGGAAACGGCGGCGGTGGCGGCGTCGCGCTCCCGGGCGGGCGGCGGTGCGGCGTCGGCGGCGCCGGCCAGGACCCGGCCGAGGAAACGCTTCCGCGACGCGGCGACCAGCAGCGGGAAGCCGAGGGCGCGCAGCTCGGGGAGGTGGGCGACGAGGGCGAGGTCGTGCTCGGCCATCTTCGCGAAGCCGAGGCCGGGGTCGACGACGAGCCGTTCGGGGGCGATCCCGCCGGCCACGACCGCGTCGATGCGGGCGCGGAGTTCGGCGGTGACCTCGGCGACGACGTCCTCGTAGACGGCGAGGCGGTTCATGTCGTCGCTGAAGCCGCGCCAGTGCATGACGACGAACGGCACTTCGGCGGCGGCGACGGCCGGGATCATGCCGGGGTCGGCGAGCCCGCCGCTGACGTCGTTGACCAGCAGGGCGCCGGCGGCGACGGCCCGGGCGGCGACGGATGCGCGCATGGTGTCGACGGAGACGGTGACCCCCTCGGAGGCCAGGCCGCGCACGACGGGAACGACGCGGCGCAGCTCCTCCTCCTCGTCGACGCGGGAGGCGCCGGGGCGGGTGGACTCGCCGCCGACGTCCACGAGGTCGGCGCCCTGGGCGACGAGGTCGAGGCCCCGCTTGACGGCGGCGGTGGTGTCGAACCAGCGCCCGCCGTCGGAGAAGGAGTCGGGGGTGACGTTGACGACGCCCATGACCCCGCAGCGGTCCCATTCCGGCAGGCCTGCGACCCGGCCCCTGCCGGCGGCCCCGCGCTTGATGTTCATGGCTCCAGGGTAGGGCCGCGGTCCTGGCCGGGCGGAACGTGGGGAACGGGCGCTGCCCTGGTGGGGCGGGGGGCGGGTCCGGGCCGCCGGCTCCGGGGCCCCTGGGCCGGCCGGGCCCCGGGTGCCGGGCCCCGGGTGCCGGGCCCGTGACCGTCGGCCGCCCGGTCCCGGAGCCGGTGCATACGACGGAGCCCGGTCCGCCGGGGATGCGGCGGACCGGGCTCCGGGTCCGGGGGCGATCCCCCCGGGTGGGGCTTATGCGACCTGGACCTCGCGTTCGGGCTGCGCCTGCGCGGGGACCTTGGCGGTCACGTGCGCGTGGGCGCAGGTGCGCACCGGCTTGGGCCGGCGCCGGCTGGCGAACAGCCGGGGCAGGGCCACCGTCACGAAGCCCTCGGCCTGCATCACGGCGAAGCCGATGCGGGGCAGGTCGCTGCTGGTGCGGTAGACCATGAAGCGCGGCTCCCAGCGGGGGCGGAACTTCTCGTTGAACTTGTACAGCGACTCGATCTGGAACCAGCGCGAGAGGAAGACCAGCAGGCTGCGCCACATGCGCAGGACCGGGCCGGCGCCGATCTTCTCGCCGCGGGCCAGGGCCGCGCGGAACATCGCGAAGTTCAGGGAGACCTTCTCGATGCCCAGGTCGGGCGCCTGCTGCAGGGAGGCGACGATCAGCAGTTCGTTCATGCCGGGGTCGGCGGAGCGGTCGCGGCGCATCATCTCCAGCGACATGCCGTCCTTGCCCCACGGCACGAAGTGCTGGATGGCCTTGAGGTCGCCGAAGGGGCTGGGGTCGTTCTCCTCCACGCGGTGCGCGGTGGCGATGAAGCAGTCGCCGTCGCCCTCCTCGCCGACCCGGCCCAGGGCCATGGAGAAGCCGCGCTCGGTGTCGGTGCCGCGCCAGGCGACGGCCGCGCCGCGCACCTGCTCCAGCTCCTCCTCGGTCAGCTCGCTGACGCGGCGGACCTTGGTGGTGTAGCCGTTGCGCTCGATGCGCTTCACCATCTGACGGACGTTGCGCATGGGGCGGCCGGAGAGGGAGAAGTCTTTGACGTCGACGATCGCCTCGTCGCCGAGCTCCAAGGCGTCCAGCCCGGTCTCGCGGGTCCAGACCTCGCCGCCGGTCTCGCTGCAGCCCACGACGGCCGGGGTCCAGGAGTGGGCCTTGGCCTCCTCCATGAACCGCTCGATGGCGCCGGGCCAGGCCTCGACGTCGCCGATCGGGTCGCCGGAGGCGAGCATCACGCCGGAGACGACGCGGTAGGTGACGGCGGCCTTGCCGCTGGGGGAGAAGACGACGGCCTTGTCGCGGCGGAGCGCGAAGTGGCCCAGCGAGTCGCGGCCGCCGTGCTTGGCCAGCAGCTCGCGCAGCTTGGTCTCGTCGTCGGCGGTGAGCTGCGCGGCCGGGTGCTCGGGGCGGAAGGCCAGGTAGATCGTGGTGAGCGCGGTCAGCATGCCGAGGGCGCCGAGGGAGTAGCCCACGGTCCAGGAGACGCGGCCGGCGTAGTCGACGGGTCCCTCGAAGCCGAAGAGGCCGTACACGACGTGGCTGATCTGCTCGTAAATACCCGGATGGCCGACGACGCGGCCCGGGTGGGAGTTGACGATGACGAGACCGAGCCCGATGGAGCCGGCGCTCATCAGCACGAAGTTGGCGAGCGCCTTCCAGCGGCTGCGCGGGTCCGGCAGCGCCTTGAATTCACTCTGGTGGCGCACGATCAGCCCGAGGAGGACCGCCGCGATGACCACGCCGATGACGGAGTGCCGGTACGTGAACTGCGCCACGGCTCCGGCCGGGAGCAGGACGACGGCGGCCCGCCAGGCACGGCGCTTGCGGCGCTTGAGGCCGTGGGCGAGCAGGAGGAGCAGGACGCCCGCGCTGATGGCGAGGGCGGCTGCGAACGGGCCCAGCGAACCGGGCAGCACCTCGGTGACCGCGTGGATCCGGCTGTGCCGGAACCGCGGGAACACGCCCGCCGCGACGTCCAGAAGGCCGACGATCATGACGGCCGTACCTACCAGGCCGGGCACCGACTCCGGTCGTGGGCCGCGGAAGATTCGGCGGACCTGCTTCGGAACCTGTCCCGACTTATCGCCATCTATCCTGCTAGACATCGCTTCCCGTTGCTCCGCGAGAGATCATGTGGCCGAAGGCCGCGACAGCCTCCGGAGTGTGGTGCGTCCACTAGGACGACATCGGGGTCGAGCGGGTTCACTCTTCCGCCGAGAAAAACTAGTCCTGCCATCAGAAAGTCGACTGACTGCTCATGGGTCTCACCAGTAATACGGTCCTGGCGCTGGCCATCGTCGCCGGTGTGCTGCTGTTCGCAGCCACGGTGTGGTTCTGGCCCCGGCTCTCGGGCCGCACCTGGCGTGCGCTGCTCGGCCGGATCGGCCTCCTGCTCGCGACCCAGCTTGCGCTGTTCTCTGCCGTCGGCCTCGCGGCGAACAAGTCCTTCTCCTTCTACGGCTCGTGGGCGGACCTGTTCGGCCAGCAGACATCTGTCGGCAAGGTCGTGGACCACTCGATGAGCAGCAAGGACATCAAGGTCGTCGACAAGCAGAAGCTCGACGTGCCGGGCGGCGCCCAGCCCCAGGTGGGGGGACAGATCCTGAAGGTTGCCATAACCGGGCAGAAGTCGAAAATAACGAGCCCCGGGTACGTGTGGCTGCCGCCGGAGTACTTCCAGCCGCAGCACAAGGACAAGAACTTTCCGGCCTCCATCGTGCTGACGGGCTACCCGGGCACCGCCGAGAACCTGATCAAAGGGCTGAACTACCCGATGACGGCCTTCAAGCAGGCCAAAGCGGGCAAGATGAAGCCGATGATCCTGGTCATGCTGCGCCCGACGATCGCGCCGCCGCGTGACACCGAGTGCGTGGACATACCCGGCGGACCGCAGACCGAGACGTTCTTCGGCCAGGACCTGCCGCAGGCCATCCAGGACACCTTCCGGGTCGGCAAGAAGCCGCAGAACATGGGCTTCATCGGGAACTCCACGGGCGGTTACTGCGCCCTGAAGATCGCCGCGCACTACCCGCAGACCTTCGGCGCCGCCGCGGGTCTGTCCGCGTACTACGACGCTGCGAACGACGCGACGACGGGCAACCTGTTCCAGGGCGACGACAAGCTGAAGAAGCGTGCGGACGTCCTCCAGAGCATCGAGCACAAGCAGCCGTCGGGTACGTCCTTCCTGGTCACCAGCAGCGAGCAGGGCGAGCCGAACCTCGGCGACACCAAGAAGTTCATCAAGCTGGTCAAGGGCCCGGACCGGGTCTCCTCGATCATCCTCGACAGCGGCGGCCACAACTTCAACACGTGGCGCCGCGAGATCCCGCCGATGCTGGTGTGGATGAGCAACCGCATCCAGGCCTGACGCCTGGCCCTTGCAGCCCGACGCCCGGCCCGGGTCCTCCCAGGCCTAGGCTTCTTGCAGTTGGGCCCGGCGCAGGGCCCGGTGGACGCCCTCCGGGGTCAGTACGCCGACCAGGGCGCCGGTGTCCGGATCCGTGACCCCGATCCGGCCGGAGTCCTCCTGCAGCAGCAGCGCGAGCGCCTCGCGCAGACTCGCCCCCAGCGCCACTTCGGCGGTGGGGGCTTTCCCGTCCGCCTCCGCCAGGTCGGCCTGCCCCACCGGGGTGACCGCGAGCCGCTTCAGGCCCCGGTCGGCGCCGACGAAGGAGGCCACGTAGTCGGTGGCCGGCGCGCCCAGCACCGCGGCGGGGCGGGCGAACTGCTCGATGGTGCCCGCGCCGTAGACGGCGATGCGGTCGCCGAGCCGGACCGCCTCCTCCAGGTCGTGCGTGACCAGCAGGATCGTCTTGCGCACCGTCTTCTGCAGCGCCAGGAACTCGTTCTGGAGGCGCTCGCGGACCACCGGGTCCACCGCCCCGAACGGCTCGTCCATCAGCAGCACGGGCGGGTCGGCGGCGAGGGCGCGGGCGACGCCGACGCGCTGGCGCTGGCCGCCGGAGAGCTGCTCCGGGTACCGGCCCCCGTACACGGCCGGGTCCAGCCCCACGAGTTCGAGGAGCTCGGCCGCCCGGGCGCGGGCCTTGGCCTTGGGGGTGCCGATCAGCTGCGGCACGGTCGCGGTGTTCTCCAGCACCGTCTTGTGGGGGAACAGCCCGACTTGCTGGATGACGTACCCGATGTGCCGGCGCAGCTCGACCGGATCGGCGTTCGCGATGTCCTCGCCGCCGAGCAGGATCCGGCCGGAGGTCGGCTCGATGAGCCGGTTGACCATCTTCATCGTGGTGGTCTTGCCGCAGCCGGACGGGCCCACGAGGGTGACCAGCTCGCCCTCCGCCACCTCGAAGGACAGGTCCTCGACGGCCGTCGTCCCGTCGGGGTAGCGCTTGGTCACATGCTCGAATCGGATCACCCGCCCATCCTCCCCCACGGGCGCGGCGTTGATTGTGACGGGAGTATTACCCGCCTGCGAAGGATTCCGGCCATTGTCGGCCCCGGGGGTTAGGGTCGCTCTTGGCCGCGCCCGTTCGGACGGGTGTACGCAGCGGTGGCAGGGGAGGTGAGGGCATGGCAGGGCAGAGCTGCCTGGTGGCGAACGACTGGATCTGCTGGGAGTACGTCACCTCCCGCTCCCAGGAGCTCACCGACGCCACGGTCCAGCACGTGTGGATCACGGCCGTTTCGGTGCTCATCGGCCTCGCCGTCTCCCTCCCGCTGGCCCTGCTGGCCCGCCGCGGCCGGCGCTGGGCCGCGCCCGTGCTGGGCCTGACCACCCTGCTCTACACGGTCCCCTCGCTCGCGATGTTCTCCCTGCTCCTGCCGCTGTTCGGGCTGTCGGCCTCGCTGGTGGTGACCGGTCTGGTGCTGTATTCGCTGACCATCCTGGTCCGCAATGCGATGGCCGGCCTGGAAGCCGTCCCCGAGGAGGTGCGGGAGGCCGCGCGCGGGATGGGCTACGGGCCCGCGCGGCTGCTGTGGCAGGTCGAACTGCCGCTGGCGCTGCCCGCGTTGCTCGCCGGGGTGCGGATCGCCACGGTGTCCACGGTGGCGCTGACCACCGTCGGCTCCATCGTGGGCAAGGGCGGCCTCGGCAACCTCATCGCCCCCGCGGTCAACAGCTCCTTCAAGGCCCAGGTGCTCACCGCCTCCGTGCTGTGCGTGCTGCTCGCGCTCGTGGCGGACCTGCTGCTGCTCGGCGTGCAGCGGCTGCTCACGCCGTGGACACGGGCGACCCGGGCGGTGCGGACGCCGCGGGCCGGGCGGGCCGTGCGCATGACCCCGACGGCGAAGGGGGCCTGAGGCGGTGGGTGTGATGGGACAGGCCTGGGACTGGCTGGCGAACGGAGCCAACTGGTCCGGGGAGAACGGCGTGTGGCACCGGCTCGGCGAGCACGTCTACGTCAGCGGGATCTCCCTCGCCATCGCCTGCGCGGTGGCCCTCCCGGTCGGCCTGTGGCTCGGCCACATCGGCAAGGGCGGGGCGCTCGCCGTCAACGTGTCCAACGTCGGGCGGGCCGTCCCCGTCTTCGCGGTGCTGGCCCTGTTCATGGTCTCGCCGCTGCGCAGCGCGGGCTACCTGCCCACCATCGCCGCCCTTGTGCTCTTCGCCCTGCCGCCCCTGCTGACCAATGCGTACGTCGGCATGCGGGAGGTCGACCGCTCCGTGGTGGAGGCCGCCCGGGGCATGGGCATGTCCGGCGGCCAGCTCTTCTGGCGGGTGGAACTGCCGCTGGCGCGCGAGCTGGTGATGACCGGGCTGCGCTCGGGCGCCGTCCAGGTCATCGCCACGGCCACGATCGCGGCCATGGTCGGCCAGGGAGGCCTCGGCCGGATCATCACCGCCGGCTTCAACACGTACAACACCCCGCAGGTCGTCGCGGGAGCCCTGCTGGTGGCGGCGCTCGCCCTGCTGGTCGAGGGCGCCCTGGTGGCGGCGGACCGGCTGTTCCCGCGGCCGGCGGCGCGCTGACCCTCCGGCCGGCCCGCGGGCCCTTCCCTTCCCCGTCGTCCGTCGTACCCACTCCCTTGGAGGAGCAAAGATGAGCAAGTCCACGCGCGTCCTCGGCGCCGTACTGGGGGCGGTGGCCCTGACCGCCTCGCTCACCGCGTGCGGCGGAGACAGCCTGGAGAAGAGCAAGGACGCCGGTGCGTCCGCGCCCTCGGACTCCGGCTCGGGCAAGGGCAAGGTCGTGATCGGTGCGGCCGGCTTCACCGAGTCCAACGTGCTCGCGGAGCTGTACGCGCAGCTCCTCAAGGACGCGGGCTACAGCACCTCGATCACCACGGTGAGCAACCGCGAGCTGTACGAGCCCTCGCTGGAGAAGGGCGAGATCGACGTCGTCCCGGAGTACGCGGCCACCCTCGCGGAGTTCCTCAACGCCAAGGTGAACGGGCCGAAGGCGCCGGAGGAGAAGCCGGTCGCCTCCAGCGACGTGGCGGCGACGGCGGCGGGGCTGGAGAAGCTGGCGGGCCCCCTCGGCCTGAAGGTGCTGCCGGCGGGCGCGGCGGTCGACCAGAACGCGTTCGCGGTATCGAAGGAATTCGCCCAGAAGAACAACCTGAAGACCCTTTCCGATCTCGGCAAGTCGGGTCTGAAGGTGAAGATCGCGGCGGGCGACGAATGCGCCGTACGGCCCTTCTGCGCGCCCGGGTTGAAGAAGACGTACGGAATCGACGTTTCCGGGATCGACCCGAAGGGCGTCGGCACCCCGCAGGCCAAGCAGGCGGTCAAGGACGGCGTGGACCAGCTGGCGCTCACCACGACCACCGACGCCACCCTCGACAGCTTCGGGCTGGTCCTGCTGGAGGACGACAAGAAGCTCCAGAACGCCGACAACGTGCTGCCGGTGGTCAACGCCAAGGACGCGGGATCCCCGGAGATCGCGGCCGCCCTCGACAAGCTGACCAAGGTGCTGACGACCGCCGACCTCGTCGAGCTGAACAAGCAGGTGGACGCGCAGCGCGAGAAGCCGGCGGATGCCGCCAAGGCCTATCTGAAGGCGAAGGGCCTGACGAAGTAGGAGTAGCTACGGGTTTGGTGGAGAAATGACGGGTAACTGCCCGGCCACAGATTGCCGGGCAGTTACCCCACTGGACCCCCACGCCCTGTAAATTTCAGGCCATGCCCCGTGGACGCCACCGCAATCCCGAACCCCTGCACCGGCTGCTCACGCCGACGACCGTGGCCGGAGTCTCCGTCGCCAGTGCGGCCGCGGCCTGGCTGATCGCGGAACCCTTGCCGCTACGCCTGCTCGTGGCCCTCACGGCGGCCACGGGCGTGGCCGGCGCCGTCGTCATGCGCGCCTGGGACCGCTCGGCCGGGCGCCGCGTCGCGGAACTCGCTCGCGAACGGGTCAAGGACGAGTGGAAGACCGAGGAGCGGATAGCCGAGCTCGAGTCCGACCTCGAGGAGGCCCGCGCACTGCGCGCCAAGCTCGACGCGAAGCTGCGCGCCAAGCGCGTCGAACTCGCGGGGCTGCGCGGGGAACACGCGGCACTGCTGCGGCGGTACGCGACCGCCGAGACCGAGCGGGCCAGCGCCCTGGAGGGCCGTCGGCTGCTCGCCATCGAGGCCTCCGCGGCCCCGGCGGCGGCGCCGAAGGAGCTCCCGCCCGTCTCCGAGGAGCGCACCTCGAGCGGCGCGCCCACCAGCGTCGGCTACGCCCGGGCCCACGCGGCCATGAAGGCGCTCGCCCGCAAGGCGGAGACGGACCCGGACCAGCCGAACGAGCCGGAGGGCAGGAGCGCCGAGCCCAGGGCCCTGGAGGCCGGGTCGTCGTCCGGCGGACCGCATTCCCGTACGGACGGCGCCGCGGGCACCGGGGCGGCGGCGGTCCCGGCGCGCCGGCCGGCCGCGGCGGTGGCCCCGTACTCGGCAGCACGCCGCTCGGCGTCCCGCGTCGAGGGCGGCTTCGACTTCTTCGGCACCAAGACCGCGGCCCAGGCCCGAGCGGTGATCGAGTCGGTCCAGAACGAGGACCTGGCCGACGTGGTCGGCGCGGAGGCCCTCGCGGTCCACAAGGCGGAGACGGCCCGGGCCGCCGCCGAGCCGCCGGTCAAGGAGCAGGGCTTCAAGCCGGCCACCCCCGAGCAGCGCGCGGTGGGCCAGGTCATCGACCTGACGGCGCACGACGAGACCGAGCCGATCGACGTCGTGCGGCTGCGCTCGGCCATCTCCTAGCGCGGCTGCCGACGGGGCTGCGGGCCGGGCCGCCGGCCGGGCGGCGCATTCAGAACAGCGGTAGCTGCCCCGGCAGTTCCGACAGGACGAACCCGTCGAGCACCGGCGCCGAGGCCCCGAGCACCACCCGCGCCCGGGACCCGGGGCAGGACACCAGATCGCCGCGGCCCCGCCCGGCGGGAGGGTCGTGGCGGGCGATCCGGCCGGCGGTCACGGCGCAGTCGCGCCCGCATGCGGGGCAGGCCCGTCTGGGGGAGTGGGACATGCCCCAAGTCTGCACTCCCGCACCGACATCGGCATCGCCGCCGCCGTCAGTTCCCGGACCGCGCCGCCCCGGCGGCGGCCGCGCCCGCCTGCGCCCGGTCGGCCAGCCACTTCTCGTGGGCCGCGCACACCCGGTCCCACAGCGCCGCCCGGTCCGCCGGTGTCAGGTCGTCGAGCTGCCGCTCGAAGAGCCCGCCGACCACCGCCCAGAACTCCCCGGGCGTGTCCAGGACCCGCTCGCTCGTCCCCTTGACGGGATCGATCCGGCTCAGCACCCGCCCGCGCAGCGTGTCGACCCCGTGCGCGTCGCGCCGCAGCAGCGCGAGGGTCCGTACGAAGCCGGAGTCCGGCGAGGTCGACAGCCGCACGTGCGTGGCCTCGAAATCGGCCGTCGCCGCCGGCGCCGAGAGGATGTTGACCGCCGGGCAGGGGCTCGCCTCGTTGATGTACCTCCAGCCGGGCGCGTCCCCCTCCAGCGGGCCCAGCCCGTACGTGAACTCCCCCTGCCGGTGGCTGCCGGCGCGCAGCGGCAGCGGCTCGTACGGGCCGTCGCCGAGCCCGGCGTCGACGAAGTACTCCTCGCCGCCGACCCGGACGGTCAGCGCGAGGTGGTCGCCGCTGACGTCGTGGCGCTCGCGCTCCGCCGCCGCGAGGACACCCGCGACGTGCCGGGTCACCTCGAAGCCGAGGGTCTCCAGGAGCAGCGCGAAGGCGCCGTTGAGGTGGAAGCAGTACCCGCCGCGTCCGGCCGCGATGCGGCGTGCGGACAGCTCGGGGTCGATGCCGGGCGGCCGGCCGAGCTGGATGTCGAGGTTCTCGTACGGGATCCGCTCGAGGTGGGCGCGCTGGAGCGCGAACAGTGCCTCCACCGTGGGCACGGGCGGCCGGGGGAAGCCGAGCCGCCGCAGGTAGCCGTCGTAAACGCCAGGGGTCATCCCCGCACCCTAAGCAGAAAACTCCCGCGCGAAGGCGGGAGTTCCCGCGACTTGTCACTTGTCGATATCGCCCACGACGAAGAACAGCGAGCCGAGGATCGCGACCATGTCCGCGACCAGCTGGCCGGGCAGCAGCACCGACAGGGCCTGGATGTTGTTGTACGAGGCGGAGCGCAGCTTCAGCCGGTACGGGGTCTTCTCGCCCTTGGAAACGAGGTAGTAGCCGTTGATGCCGAGGGGGTTCTCGGTCCAGGCGTACGTGGCCCCCTCGGGCGCCTTCAGCACCTTCGGGAGGCGCTGGTTGATCGGCCCGGGCGGCAGCTCGGCCATCCGGTCCAGACAGGCCACCGCGAGGTCGAGCGCGTTGTGCGTCTGGTCCAGCAGGCACTCGAAGCGGGCCAGGCAGTCGCCCTCGGTGCGGGTGACCACCTTCAGGACGTCCTGGAGCTCCCCGTACGCCAGGTACGGCTCGTCGCGGCGCAGGTCGAAGTCGACGCCGGAGGCGCGGGCGATCGGGCCGGAGACCCCGTACGCGTGCACCGCCTCGGCGGAGAGCACGCCGACCCCGCGGGTGCGGCCGCGGAAGATCTCGTTGCCGTGGACCAGCTTGTCGTACACGTCCATGCGGGTGCGGACGTCGGCGATCGCGGCGCGAGCCCGGCCGAGCCAGCCGGCCGGGAGGTCCTCCTTGAGGCCGCCGACTCGGTTGAACATGTAGTGCATGCGGCCGCCGGAGATCTCCTCCATGACCGCCTGGAGCTCCTCGCGCTCGCGGAACGCGTGGAAGATCGGAGTGATTCCGCCGAGTTCGAGCGGGTACGACCCGAGGAACATCAGGTGGTTCAGCACCCGGTTCAGCTCGGCGAGCAGGGTCCGCATCCACACGGCCCGCTCGGGGACCTCCATGCCGAGCATCCGCTCGACCGCCATGACCACGCCGAGCTCGTTGGAGAACGCGGACAGCCAGTCGTGGCGGTTCGCGAGCATCACGATCTGCCGGTAGTCGCGTGCCTCGAAGAGCTTCTCGGCGCCGCGGTGCATGTAGCCGACGACCGGCTCGGCGCTGACGATCCGCTCGCCGTCGAGGACGAGGCGCAGGCGCAGCACGCCGTGCGTGGAAGGGTGCTGGGGTCCGATGTTGAGCACCATGTCGGTGCTCTCCGCCGCACCGCCGATGCCGACCGTGGTCTCCGTCATGGCCGCATTGTCGCAGCCCTACTCTGAACGCATGGAAACGGGGACCACGGGTGGGACGAGCAGGCCCGAATGGGTGGGGCTGCCGGGCGGGCTGCTGACGCTGCGGCGGCTGCTGCTGGTGATCTGGACGGTGCCGCTCGCGGCCGGCACGGCCGTGCTGCTGGGGCTGACGGCCGGCCCGGCCTGGGCGGCCGCGGGGGCGTTCTGGCTCGGGGGCCTGGCCTGGGGCTGGGTGCTGCTCGGCCGCAACTGGCGGTCCTGGCGGTACGCCGAGCGCGCCGACGACCTGCTCATCAGCCGCGGGGTGCTGTGGCGGGCGCAGACGGTGGTCCCGTACGGGCGGATGCAGCTGGTCGAGGTGACCTCGGGGCCGCTGGAGCGGCGCTTCGGGCTGGCCTCCGTGCAGCTGCACACGGCGGCCGCGGCCACGGACGCCAAGATCCCGGGCCTGGTCCCGGCCGAGGCGCAGCGGCTGCGGGACCGGCTGACGGAGCTCGGCGAGGCAAGGTCCGCGGGCCTGTGACCGCCGAATCCGCGGCCGAATCCGCAGGCGGAGCCCCCGCCGGAGCCGCCGCCGAATCCGCAGGCGCGCCCGCCGCGGAGCGCCGACTGCACGTGCTCACGCCGCTGCGCCGGGCGTGGGTGCCGATCGCCGCGACCGTCGGCGTCGTCGTCCAGCAGGGCGAGCAGGTCGAGCGGTGGGTGCGCGGGGTGCCGTCCGGCCTGCGCGCCCTGATCCTGGCCGGCCTGGTCGTGGTGTTCGGCCTGTACGGGTTCCTGAGCTGGTGGTTCACCCACTACGCGGTGACCGACACCGAGCTGCGCATCCGCAGCGGGCTCTTCTTCCGGCGCACCGCGCACATCCGGCTCGACCGGATCCAGGCGGTGGACGTGACCCGGCCGCTGCTGGCCCGGGTGGCCGGGGTCGCCAAGCTGCGGCTCGACGTGATCGGCACGGAGGACAAGGACGAGCTGGCCTTCCTCGACGAGCGGGAGGCCGTGGCGCTGCGCGCCGAGCTGCTGGCCCGGGCCGCCGGCTTCGCCCCCGCGCAGGCCGTGGCGCTCGGCGAGGCCCCGCAGCGCGAGCTGCTGCGCGTCCGCCCCGCGGACCTGGCCGTGTCGCTGCTGCTCACCCTCTCGGCGTGGGCGGCCCTGGCCGCCGGGCTGTTCGCCCCCGTCGCCGTGTGGTGGTTCAGCGGGAATCCCTGGGCGACGATCGCCACCCTGCTGCCCATGCTGGGCGGGCTCTGGTCGGGTACGGCCGGGCGCTTCCTCGCCGAGTTCGACTGGCGGGTCGCCGAGTCCCCGGACGGGCTGCGCCTCGACCACGGGCTGCTGGACCGGGCCCACGAGACCGTGCCGCCGGGGCGGGTGCAGACCGTACGGATCGTGGAGCCGCTGCTGTGGCGGCGCCGGGACTGGGTGCGCGTGGAGCTGGCGGTGGCCGGCTCGAAGAACGAGGTCCTGGTCCCGGTGGCCTCGCGGGCCGCCGCCCAGGCGGTGGTCGCCCGGGTGCTGCCGGGCGTGGACCTCGCGGCCCTCGCCTTCGGCCGGTCCCCGAAGACCGGGTCGCGGTGGGTGGTCCCGGTGTGGTGGAAGGGCTACGCCCTGGCCGTCTCGGCGGACGTGTTCGCCGCCCGCAAGGGGCTGCTGTGCCGCCGTACGGAGATCGTCCCGCACGCCAAGGTGCAGAGCGTCCGGCTCACCCAGGGCCCGTGGGAGCGTGCCCGGGGCGTGGCGGACGTGCACGTGGACACCGGCGCGAACGGCACGGTCACGGCCCGCCTGCGGCCGGCCGCCGAGGCCGCCGAGCTGCTGGACGCCCAGGCGGCCCGCTCCCGCACGTCCCGCGCGGACGCCCGCCCGGACCGCTGGATGACCTGAGCGGCGGCCCGGGGAGGGCTGACGGAGGCTACGCGCCGCCGGCGCGGACCAGGCCCGTCTCGTAGGCGAGGACCACGACCTGTACGCGGTCGCGCAGGTTCAGCTTCGTCAGGATGCGGCCCACGTGCGTCTTCACCGTGGCCTCGGAGAGGACCAGGCGGGCGGCGATCTCGCCGTTCGACAGGCCCTGGGCCACCAGGAGCATGACCTCGCGCTCGCGCTCCGTCAGCCGCTCGATCTCCTTGTTCTGCGGCTCCTGCGTGGTCGTCGGCAGCATCGGCGCGAAGCGGTCCAGCAGGCGCCGGGTCGTGGACGGGGCCACCACCGCGTCTCCACTGTGGACCGAGCGGATCGCGGCCAGCAGCTCCGCCGGCGGCACGTCCTTCAGCATGAACCCGCTCGCGCCCGCCTTGAGACCCGAGAAGGCGTACTCGTCCAGGTCGAAGGTGGTCAGGATGATCACGTCGGGGTGCTCGTCGCGCTCGCAGATCCGGCGCGTGGCCTCGACCCCGTCGAGCTTCGGCATCCGGACGTCCATCAGCACCACGTCCACCTTGGTGGCCCGCAGCACCTCCAGCGCCTCCAGGCCGTCGCCGGCCTCGGCGACGACCTCCATGTCCGGCTGGGCGGCGAGCACCATCCGGAAGCCCGTGCGCAGCAGCACCTGGTCATCGACCAGCATCACTCGGATGGACATCAGTTACCTCGACCTCGTCATCTCGTCTTGAGCGGGAGCAGTGCGCTGATCCGGAAACCGCCACCGGGCCGCGGGCCCGCGTCCAGGGTGCCGCCGACCATGCCGATCCGCTCGCGCATGCCGATCAGCCCGTGCCCGGCGCCGTCGGCGCCGCCGTCCTCGTACAGCTCGTGGGCCGCCCCCCGGCCGTCGTCCTCGACCAGCAGGCCGAGCCCGTCGTCGAAGTAGACCAGCCGGACGCTCGCCCTGGCGTCCGGGCCGCCGTGCTTGCGGGTGTTGGTCAGCGCTTCCTGCACGATCCGGTACGCGGTGAGCTCGACGCCGCTGGGCAGCCGGCGCGGTGCGCCCTCGACCTCGAAGTCCACCGCGAGGCCGGCCGCCCGTACCTGCTCGACCAGGACCTCGATCTGCTCGACGTCCGGCTGGGGCACGTAGTCCTCGGACTCCTGGGGCTCCCCGGTGCGCAGGACGCCGAGCAGGCGGCGCATCTCGGCCAGGGCCTGGCGGCCGGTGCCGGAGATCGTCTGCAGGGCCTCCTTGGCCTGCTCGGGGGCCACGTCCATGACGTACGCGGCGCCGTCCGCCTGGACCACCATCACCGAGACGTTGTGCGCGACGACGTCGTGCAGCTCGCGGGCGATCCTGGCGCGCTCGGCGGCGACTGCCACCTTGGCCTGCGCCTCGCGCTCCTTCTCCAGCCGCTGGTTCCGCTCGACGAGCTGGGCGTAGTACGCCCGGCGGGTGCGCAGGGAGTCGCCGAGCACCCAGGCGAGGACGAACGGGACGATGGCGAACAGGGTGAAGAAGACGTTGTCCGAGGTCTCGCCCTTGTCCACGTGGAAGCGCAGGGCGTAGAGCGGGGCGGCGGTGAACCCGATGGCGAGCGCGGTACGGGACATCCGGCGTGAGATCTCGGCCGAGGCCGCGACCGTGTACAGGATGATCAGCATCGCGAAGTCGGCCATGTTGGTGTCGGTGTGCGTGAGCAGCTTGTAGACGCCGGCGCCGACGGCCAGCCAGAACATCGGCAGTGTCCACTTGCGGCGCAGGGCCACGACGAGGCCCATCGCGATCACGGAGGGGACGGCGATCAACTTCGTCGTGGCGCTGTTGGCGCCGTTGTCGGCGACCTCCAGCATCGCGATCCCGAACAGGAGGACAGCCCAGAAGCTGTCGACGCCCGTCGGGTGTCTGCGGAGGAAGTCGTAGAGGCGCTGCACGTAACCCAGAGTAGGCAAAAGAGATAGGTGCTGGAGTCAACCACAGGTGCGATCCGTGCGACGGAGGTGTACTCCCCAAGGTGGAGGCCGAGCTTAACCTTTCGGGGATGAGCACTCAGGGAGAAGTCGTGGATCTCGTTCCGGTTCCGGTTCCGATCCGGTGGCGGACGGCGATGGAGGCCGCGCTGTACGGGCCGGACGGGTTCTACGTGCGGCCGGGCGGGCCGGGCCCGGCCGGGCACTTCCGCACCTCCGTGCACGCCTCGCCGCTGTACGCGGGGGCGGTGGCCCGGCTGCTGCAGTGGGTGGACGCCGAGCTGGGGCATCCGCAGGGGCTGGACCTGGTCGACGTCGGGGCCGGGCGGGGGGAGCTGCTGACCGGGGTACTGGGCGCGCTCCCGGCGGAGGTCGCGGCGCGGGTGCGGCCGTACGCGGTGGAGCGGGCGGAGCGGCCGGACGCGCTCGATCCGCGGATCCGGTGGGTGCCCGAGCCGCCCGAGGGGGCGCGGGGCCTGCTGTTCGCGAACGAATGGCTGGACAACGTACCGCTGGAGATCGCGGAGGACGGGCACTACGTGCTGGTCGCCCGGGACGGTACGGAGAGCCGCGGGCCGGCGGTGGACGGCGCGGACCTGGCGTGGCTGGAGCGGTGGTGGCCGGGGCCCGGCCGGGTGGAGATCGGGCGGGCGCGGGACGAGGCGTGGGCCGCGGCCGTTGCCAGTCTCGACCGGGGGCTGGCGGTGGCGGTGGACTACGCGCACACGGTCGACGCCCGCCCCCCGTACGGCACCCTGACGGGGTTCCGCGGGGGGCGGGAGGTGGCGCCGGTGCCGGACGGGACCTGCGATGTGACGGCCCACGTGGCGCTGGACGCGTGCGCCGGGCCGGGGGCGGTGCTCGTTTCGCAGCGCGAAGCCCTGACCGCCCTCGGCGTCGCGGGGACCCGCCCCCCGCTGGCGATGGCGTCCACGGACCCCGCGGGGTACGTCCGCGCGCTCGCGGCGGCCGGGGAGGCGGCGGAACTCACCGCCCGCGGCGGTCTGGGCGACTTCGGCTGGCTGATCCAGCCGGTCGCCGCCGCCCCCTGGCCGGCCTGACCCTGGCCGGCCTGACCCTGGCCGGCCTGACCCGCTACTCGGTGGCTTCGTGGTCGTGGCCCGGGCGGAGGCCGCCGCCCGTGCTGCCGCCGGTGGTCGGCGCCGAGGCGACCGGCCTCGACAGCGGGGCCAGGTCGAACGCGTAGTGGCCGACCGCGTTCGCGATCACGTCCACGTTGATGTCCAGCGCCTTCTGGTCGATGTTCGTGATGTCGTCGCCCTTGCCGTGGTAGTTCACGTCGTACGCGACACCCGCCTGCCCGCCGAACTTCGCCGCCTGCGCCGCCGTCTTGATCCCCTCGGCGCCGGTGTCCGTACCGCCGGACGGGATGCCCGCCTCGATGAACGGGCCGTAGTCCGAGCGGCCCGTGAAGTCCGAGCCCTCGTGCGGGATCTTCTGCGCGTCGAGGAAGTCGGTGATGCCCTTCTCCAGCTGCGCCGAGCCCTCGGGCCCCGGGCCCGAGCCGACCTTGTCCGAGTCGTCGCCGTCGTACACGAAGTACGCGGCGTTCGGCGAGGCGATCATGTCGAAGTTCAAGTACAGCCTGATCTGCTTCTTCTGCGCGTCCGTCAGCCCGCCGACGTACGCCTCGGAGCCGAGCAGGCCGAACTCCTCCGCCGACCACCAGGCGAACCTGACCTTGTTCTTGATCTTGTTCTGGCTGCTCGCGAGGCGCTGCGCGACCTGCAGGATGCCCGCCGAGCCGGACCCGTTGTCGTTGATGCCGGGGCCCGCCGCGACCGAGTCGAGGTGCGCGCCGAGGAAGACGGTGTTGTTCTCGTCGCCGCCCCGCGTCTCCGCGATGATGTTGTACGTCTTGCGGTTCTCCCGGAACTCGCGGATGTCGAGGGTGACCTCGACCGGACCGGCCGCGGCCTCGGCGGCGAGCCGCTCGCCCTCGGCCCGGGTGACGCCGCCGGTCGGGACCTTGCCCGCGTCCGGCGCGCCCAGGGTGCCGTTGAGGGCGCCCTCGGTGTTGTTGTAGATGATCGCGCCGACCGCGCCGGCCGCCGCCGCGTTGGCCTGCTTGGCCGCGAAGGTGCAGCCGCCGCGCTTGACCAGCGCGATCTTGCCCGTGAAGGCGCCCGCGGCGAAGTCGCCCGGCTCGCAGCCGTTCGTGCCGTCCGCGTCCACCGGGGCGACGGCGATCTGCGCCTTCACCCCGTCCTGCGGGCCGCTCGCCGTGTACGTCATCAGCTTGATCGGGACGTCGCGCCCGCCCGCGCCGTTCACCTTCAGCGTCTCGGCGATCGTCTCGACGTACACGAACTCGAACTCGTTCTTCGAGACCTTGTAGCCGGCCGCGCGCATCACGGCCTCGACGTACTGGGCGGACTGCACGTGGCCCTTGGAACCGGCCACGCGGGTGCCCTTGTTGTAGTCGGCGATGGCCTGGAAGACCTTCAGGTGGTTGTTGGCGCCTTTGCCGGTGGAGTCCTTGACCAGCTTCCTGGCCAGTGCGTCGCCCCGCGCGGCGTCGCTCTGCGGGCTGCCGGTGGCACCGGCCGGCCCGGCGAGCACGAGCGGGGAGACGAGGGCCGCGGCGGCCAGGGCGGCGGTTGCTGCGGCTATACGGCGTGAGGGCATGAAGGTCCTTCCACGGCAAGTACGAGCAGACAGACGGAAGCGGTGCGCGGTACGTGGGTGAGCGGTGGACGCACGGTATAGACCAGGTGGCCGATCTGGCCAGAGTTTTCGCTGTTTCCGGTTGATGAATTCCGCATATCGGTGAGTCTGCGCCGCCGAAATCCGGCCACCGTCCGCCCTGTTGTGCCGCGGGGAGCCGTCAGCGCAGGATGCCCTCGATGAACTCCGAGCCGATCCGGGCGACCTTGCCCAGGTCCAACTGGTGCTGGACGTAACGCCCTTGGCGCCAGGTGTGCAACAGGCCCGCCTTCTTCAGCGCCGACAGGTGCCGCGACACCTCCGGCGCCGTGATCCCGTGCACGGTCGCCAGCTCGCTCGTCGTGTACGGGGCCCGGGCCAGACTCCGGCACAGCATCATCCGCATCGGATGGGCCAGTGCCTCCATCCGCCGCTGGAGCAGCTCCACCGAACCCGGCTCGGGCAGTTCGGGGGAGCGGAGCGGATAGTGCACCACCGGCATCCAGCCGGGCGCGTGCAGCACCAGCAGATGCGGCCAGCCGAAGTTCGTCGGCACGAAGACCAGGCCGGGGCCTATCTCCGGATCGGTCGCGGTCGCCGAGCCGTGGACCATCTTGTCCACGGTGATCGTGGTGGCGGCCTCGTCGACGCTCAGCGCCGTCGACACCTCGTTCAGCGTCGCCGCCAGCCCCTTGCGGCGCAGGACCTCGGTCTTGTGCCGGGCATCGGCGCTCTGCTGCGGCTCGATCCGCCGCCAGGTCTCCGCGAAGAACGCCTCGTCGCAGTCCTCCAGGAGCCGCCGCAGCCACACCCGTACGGAGGCCGTGTCGTCCAGCAGCCGCAGCGAGAAGTCCAGCTGCCGCGGACCGCGCGCGGCGGCCGTCTCCAGCGCCTTGGCCCGGGCCTTCGGGTTCTTCAGCGGGGAGGGCCCGCCGCCCTCGTTGTACAGCGCCAGCCAGCAGTGCTCGAGGGCGGCCATCACGAACCGCTCGTCATCCATCCGGTCGAGTACGTCGAGCTCCTCGGCCAGGGTCGCGGCGGGCAGGCCGCTGCCGCCGGGGATGCCCGCGAAGGCCATGAAGATGTCGGAGAACGAGCTGCGCCACATGAAGTCGCCCTCCAGCAGCCGGTCCGCGAGGCACGGGTCGAGCGCGGCCGAGGTGGCGGTGGTCCAGGAGGCGAGGCCGGGGTGGTGGGCGGGCTGCGAGAGCGCGTGCAGCGTCATGCAGAGCTCGGAGAGCGGCGAGGGCGCGAAACGGATGCGCTCCGCGGGGAGCCCGGCGATGTCGATGGTGACGCTCATCGGCCCATTCTGACCTGTCGAACCCCTGTGACCTGGACTGACACGGATCAATTGACGAGGAGCGTCAATCGTCGTGCGGGGTGGCCCCGGCAGGTTCAGGGTGGAGTCATGACAGCGATCGAGCAGTACCTCATCGACACCTACCGGGCCTCCCAGCACGGCGCCCCGATGCCCCCGCCGCCGGGCCGCGACGATGTCGCCGTCCTGCGGGCGGCCCGTACGTACGCCCAGTTCCAGGCCGTCCTCGACGGCCGGGCGGCCCGCCACCCCTGGTGGGCCGCGCTGTGCCGGCTGGCCCACGTACCCGGGCGCACGTGATGCGGCCCGCTCAGCGGTCCCCGGGGTGGAAGTCGATCTCGTACGCGATCTCGGAGCGGCGGTCGGCGACCACGATGTCGGCGGTCTCCACCGCCCGGCCGTCCGTCGCGTAGTACGTCCGCTCGATCTCGGTGATCAGGTCGCCGACGCTGATGCCGAGCAGATTGGCCTGCCGCTGGTTCGCCCGCGCCGGGCGGGGGACCTCCAGCGACGAGGCGACCAGCACGCCGATCGAGCGCATCCGCTCGATGACCCCGGCGCCCTTGTACGGGCCCGCCTCCGGCAGGACGACCGGAGTGCCGTTCGTGACCGCCATCGGCTCCCAGGACTCGCAGATCTCCACGGGCCGGCCCTCGGACAGGAACTCGTACGTGGTGAGCACGCACGGGTCGCCCGGCGGGACGGCGAGGCGCTCCGCGATCCGCTCCGGTGCCGGCGTACGGGCCGCGGAATGCGACTCCCAGGTCACGCCCGCGCCGCCGAGCCCGGCCAGCCGACGCCGCCGGGAGCGGACTATGCGCAGCCGCTCGCGCGGCTCGCACCGGTACGTGCCCGACCCGGCGCGGCCTTCCAGGAGCCCCTCGATGATCAGCAGCTCCAGCGCGCGCTGCGTGACGCTCTGCCCGACCGCGTACTCCTCGGCGAACCGGGACCGGGACGGCAGCTTGGAGCCGACGGGCCACTCCTCGGCCCGGATCCGCGCGCGCAGCGCGTCGGCCACCTTCAAGTACGCCGTGTCCCGGGCCATATGAGCCGTCCTGTGCCTGTCGACGAGTTGGGCCCAAGCTAATTCATCAGGTCGAACCCGAGTCTTCAGAACGGCGATGAGTGAGACGACGCAGTACGCCGCCGCCCGGCGGGCGGCGGCGTCGCGGGGCCTCAGTCGAAGTTCGGCGCGTTGCGCTCGTAGACCAGGCGCAGCCCGATCAGCGTCAGCCACGGCTCGTGGTCGTCGATGACCGAGGACTCGCCGAGGACCATCGGCGCCAGGCCGCCCGTGGCGATCACCCGGACGTCGCTCGGGTCGCCTTGCGGGCCGGCCAGCTCCTTGGCCATCCGCGTGACGACCCCGTCGACCTGCCCGGCGAAGCCGTAGACCACGCCCGACTGCATCGCCTCGACCGTGGACTTGCCGATCACGTTGCGCGGCCGCGCCAGCTCGATCTTGCGCAGCTGGGCGCCCCGTACGCCGAGGGCCTCCATGGAGATCTCGATGCCCGGGGAGATCACCCCGCCCACGTACTCGCCCTTCGCGGACACCGCGTCGAACGTGGTCGCCGTGCCGAAGTCGACCACGATCGCCGGGCCGCCGTAGAGCTCGACGGCGGCGACCGCGTTGATGATGCGGTCCGCGCCGACCTCCTTGGGGTTGTCCATCAGGATCGGCACGCCCGTCTTGATGCCGGGCTCGACCAGCACCGCGGGGACGTCGCCGTAGTAGCGGCGGGTCACCTCGCGCAGCTCGTGCAGCACCGACGGGACCGTCGAGCAGATCGCGATGCCGTGGATGCCGTCGCCCAGCTCGCTGCCGAGCATCGGATGCATGCCCATCAGGCCCTGCATCAGGACGGCCATCTCGTCGGCCGTGCGGCGCGGGTCGGTGGAGATGCGCCAGTGCTCGACGATCTCGTCGCCGTCGAACAGGCCGAGCACGGTGTGGGTGTTGCCGACGTCGATGGTCAGCAGCATTACCGCTCCTCGCGCAGGTCCAGGCCGATGTCCAGGATCGGGGACGAGTGCGTGAGCCCGCCGACCGCGAGGTAGTCGACGCCCGTCTCCGCGTACGTGCGGGCGTTGGCCATGGTCAGGCGGCCCGAGGACTCCAGCACCGCGCGGCCGTGGACCAGCGCGACGGCCTCCTCGGTCTCGATCGGCGTGAAGTTGTCGAGCAGGATCAGGTCCGCGCCCGCGTCCAGGGCCTCGCGCACCTGCTGCAGGGTGTCCACCTCGACCTCGATCGGCAGGTCGGGGAACTGCTCGCGGACGGCCTTGAACGCCTCCGACACACCGCCCGCCGCGATCACGTGGTTGTCCTTGACCAGCGCCGCGTCCGACAGCGACATCCGGTGGTTGACGCCGCCGCCGCAGCGCACCGCGTACTTCTCCAGGGAGCGCAGGCCCGGCGTGGTCTTGCGGGTGTCGCGGACCTTCGCCTTGGTGCCCTCCAGCTCGTCGGCCCACGTGCGGGTCGCCGTCGCGATGCCCGACATCAGGCACAGCAGGTTCAGCGCGCTGCGCTCGCCGGTGAGCAGGTCCCGGGTACGGGCCTTGACCGTCAGCAGCACCTGGCCGGGCTGCACGCGGTCGCCGTCCTCGACGTGCCGCTCGACCTCGAACTCGTCCTCGCAGACCACCGAGAGCACGGCCTCGGCGACGCGCAGGCCGGCGACCGTGCCCGCCTCGCGGGCGGTGAAGTCGGCGTGCGCGACGGCGTCCTCGGGCACGGTGGCCACGGTGGTCACGTCGACCCCGCCGTCCAGGTCCTCGGAGATCGCCATGTGGGCGATGTCCTCGACCTCGATCGGGTCCAGGCCGGCGTCGGCCAGCAGCTGGGCGAGCGCCGGGTCCAGGCCGCTCTCCTCGCCGTCACCGCAGCCGCAGTCGTCGCCGCAGCCGCCCGCGGACTCGTCGAGGAGCGGCAGCTCCGCGTGCTCGTGCTCGTGGTCGTGCTGTTCGGGGGTGCTCACGATGACTGCTCCTGGCTCAAAGGGTGCTGTACGGACGGAAAGCCCGCGGAGTCGGTGGGGGTGACGACCAGGGCCCGCTTCTCGGCGGCGGACAGCCGGACGACGAGGTGGCGGCGCCAGGCGGCGTCGTCCCGGTCGGGGTGGTCCTCGCGCCAGTGGCAGCCGCGGGTCTCCTCGCGGCACAGGGCGGCGGCGACCAGTACCCGGGCCACGCACAGCAGGTTCGTGGCCTCCCAGGTCTCGGTGCCGGGCACGGCGGTCTTGCCGTCGTTCTCGAGCGCCGTCAGCGCCGTCGCGTAGAGGTCCTCGAGGGCGGCGGCCGCCGTGCGCAGGGACTCGGCGGAGCGGAGCACGCCCGCGCCCTGCGTCATGATGCGCTGGACCTCGTACCGCGCCTCGGCGGGCTGCAGCGGGCCGGTCGCGGGGACCGGGATGCCCGGGCCGCTGCCCGCGGGCGCGCCCGCCACGATGTCGTCGGCGATGCGCTCGGCGAAGACCAGCCCCTCCAGCAGGGAGTTGGAGGCCAGCCGGTTCGCGCCGTGCACGCCGGTGCACGCCACCTCGCCGCACGCGTACAGGCCGGGCACGGTGGTACGGCCGTGCAGATCGGTCCGTACGCCACCGGAGGCGTAGTGCGCGGCGGGCGCGACCGGGATGGGCTCGGTCACCGGGTCGATGCCGTGCGCGCGGCAGGCGGCGAGGATGGTCGGGAAGCGCTGCTCCCACATCTGCGCGCCGAAGTGCCGGGCGTCCAGGTACATGTGCTGCGCGCCCTGCTCCTGCATGCGGCGCATGATGCCCTTGGCGACGATGTCGCGCGGGGCCAGCTCGGCCAGCTCGTGCTGCCCGGCCATGAAGCGGACGCCGTCGCCGTCGACCAGGTAGGCGCCCTCGCCGCGGACCGCCTCCGACACCAGGGGCTGCTGGCCCTCGGCGTCCGGGCCCAGGAAGAGCACGGTCGGGTGGAACTGGACGAACTCCAGGTCGGAGACCTCGGCCCCGGCCCGCAGGGCGAGCGCCACGCCGTCGCCGGTGGACACCGACGGGTTGGTGGTGGCCGAGAAGACCTGGCCCATGCCGCCGGTCGCCAGGATCACGGCGGGCGCGTGGACCGCGCCGACGCCGTCGTGCTGGCCCTCGCCCATGACGTGCAGGGTGACACCGGCCGTACGGCCCTGCGCGTCCTGCAGCAGGTCCAGTACGAGCGCGTTCTCGACGGTCTCGATGCCGGCCGCGTGGACGGCCTCGACCAGCGCCCGGGAGATCTCGGCTCCGGTGGCGTCGCCGCCGGCGTGCGCGATCCGGCGGCGGTGGTGGCCGCCCTCGCGGGTCAGCTCTATCTCACCGGTCTCGGCGGAGGTGTCGAAGACGGCCCCGGTGGCGATGAGGCGGCGCACGGCGTCCGGTCCCTCGGTGACGAGGAGCCGTACGGCGGCCTCGTCGCACAGCCCGGCACCCGCGACCAGCGTGTCGTCCAGGTGCTGTTCGGGGGTGTCGCCGTCGCCGAGCGCCGCGGCGATCCCGCCCTGGGCCCAGCGGGTGGAGCCGTCGTCGAGCCGGGCCTTGGTGACCACGACCGTACGGCGGCCCGCGGCGGCGCAGCGCAGTGCGGCGGTCAGGCCGGCGACGCCGGAGCCGACGACCACGACGTCGGCGTCGACGGCCCAGCCGGGGGCGGGGGCGTGCAGCCGTATGCCGGTACCGGCGGTGCCTGTGCCTGGGGTGCTCACGTGTGTGCTCCGAACTCCAATGGGATGTTGTCGATCAGCCGGGTCGTCCCCACCTTCGCGGCGACGGCCAGCACGGCCTGCCCGGTGAAGTCGGGGCCGACATCGGTGAAGTCCTGCGGATCCACCAGTGCCAGATAGTCCAGCAGCAGCGGCGGGTCGTGCCGGCCCGCCTCCTCCAGGACGTGCCGGGCGGCGGCCCGTACGGCCTCCGGCAGGCCGGTGCCGGCGGCGGACGCGGCCGACACGGCGTGGGCGTCGGCGGAGGCCCGGATCTCGCCGAGCCGGGCCAGGGCGGTGGCCCGCTCGTCGCTGGCCGGGGAGGCCTCGGCGCGGGCGAGCAGCGCGGCCTGCGCGGCGAGCCGGTCCTGCCCGGCGAACAGGGAGCGCGACAGGGCCAGGGCGGTACGGCGCTCCTGGGCGGAGAGGTACCGGTTGCGGGACGACAGCGCGAGCCCGTCCTCCTCGCGGACGGTCGGTACGCCGACCACCTCGACGGGGAAGTTCAGGTCGGTGACCATCCGCCGGATCAGGGCGAGCTGCTGCGCGTCCTTCTGGCCGAAGAGGGCCAGGTCGGGGCGGGTGAGGTGGAGCAGCTTGGCGACGACGGTGAGCATGCCGTCGAAGTGGCCGGGCCGGGTGGCCCCTTCGAGGCGCTCGCCCATCGGGCCGGCGCTGACCCGGACCTGGGGGTCGCCGCCGGGGTAGACCTCGTCGACCGCCGGGGCGAACACCGCGTCGGCGCCGGCCTCCCGGGCGATCTGCAGGTCGGCGTCGAGCGTGCGGGGGTAGCGGTCGAGGTCCTCGTTCGCCCCGAACTGCAGCGGGTTCACGAAGACGGTGACCACGACCTGGCCCTGGGGCCCGGCCTGTTCGCGGGCCGTGCGGATCAGCGTGGCGTGGCCCTCGTGGAGGGCGCCCATGGTCATCACGACTGCGCGGGGGCCATCGGCGGTGCGCGGGAGCTCGTGCAGCTCCTCCGCGGTGTCGATCAGCAGCAGATCGGTCACTGGTCCCCACCCTCGGGATCGGCGAGCACGCCGAGCAGGTCCTCGGCGAGTTCGGGCTTGAGGAGGCCGTGCGCGAGGGCCCGGTCGGCGGTGGTGCGGGCCATCGCCAGGTACCCGGCCACCGAGGCCGGGGAGTGCTTGCGCAGCTCCGAGACGTGCGCGGCGACCGTGCCGGCGTCGCCGCGGGCCACCGGGCCGGTCAGCGCCGCGTCACCCGAGCGCAGGGCGTTGTCGAGGGCCGCGCCGAGGAGCGGGCCGAGCATCCGGTCGGGGTGTTCGACCCCGGCCTTGTGCAGCAGCTCCATGGCCTGGGCGACCAGGGTGACCAGGTGGTTCGCGCCGAGGGCGAGGGCCGCGTGGTAGAGCGGGCGGTTCTCCTCCGCGATCCACTCGGGCTCCCCGCCCATCTCGATCACCAGGGCCTCGGCCGCGAGCCGCAGCTCCTCGGGGGCCGTGACGCCGAACGAGCAGCCGGCGAGCCGCTGGACGTCGACCTCGGTGCCCGTGAAGGTCATCGCGGGGTGCAGGGCCAGCGGGAGCGCGCCCGCGCGGCGGGCCGGGTCCAGCACGGCGGTCCCGTACCGCCCGGAGGTGTGCACGAGGAGCTGGCCCGGCCGGACCGCGCCGGTCTCGGCGAGCCCTTCGACGAGCGACGGCAGCGCGTCGTCGGGCACGGTCAGCAGCACCAGGTCGGCCAGCTCCAGCACCTGCGCGGGCGGTACGAGCGGCACGTCGGGCAGCATCCGCTCGGCGCGGCGGCGGGAGGCGTCGGAGACGCCGGACACGGCGACCGGCCGGTGCCCGGCCTGCTGGAGCGCGCAGGCCAGCGCGGGGCCGACCCGGCCGGCGCCGACGACGCCGACGGTGAGCCGGGCGGGGCGCGGTTGCTGGGATGAGTTCACGCGGGGAGGGCCTTCCGTTCCAGTCCGCGGGGGGTACCGGACGATACGCCGCCATGCTAGCCCCTGGGCGTGTTGGCCGGTCGGCGATGATCGGGGGCATGACTGGTGACGACGATCTGACGAAGCGGCTGGTGGCGGCGGGACGCGGGGCCGGGCGGATGCTCTCCCGCAACCTGCGCGAGGCGACGGTCGGTGAGCTGCTGTCCGGTCTGGCGGCGCCGGATCCCGACGAGCCCGCCGACCTGTACGGGGACGGCGTGGTGACCCGGCTGGAGCGCCGGGTCGCGGAGCTGCTGGGCACCGAGGACGCGGCGTTCTTCCCGTCGGGGACGATGGCCCAGCAGATCGCGCTGCGCTGCTGGGCGGGGCGGACCGGGAACCCGGTCGTCGCGCTGCACCCGATGAGCCATCCGGAGCTGTGGGAGGGCGGTGCGCTGTCGCTGGTCTCGGGCCTGCGGACGGTGCACCCGACGAAGGACCCGCGCCAGCCCACGGCCGAGGAGGTCGCGGACCTCGCCGAGCCCTTCGGCACGCTGATGCTGGAGCTCCCGCTGCGCGACGCGGGCTTCCTGCTCCCCACCTGGGAGGAGCTGGAGGCGCTGGTCGACGCGGCCCGGGAGCGCGACGCGGTGGTGCACTTCGACGGGGCCCGGCTGTGGGAGTCGACGGTGCACTTCGGGCGGCCGCTGCCGGAGATCGCGGGGCTCGCGGACTCGGTGTACGTGTCCTTCTACAAGTCCCTGGGCGGCCTGAGCGGCGCGGCCCTTGCGGGCTCCTCCTCGCTGATCGCGGAGGCGAAGGTCTGGCGCCACCGGTACGGCGGCCAGATCTTCCGCCAGTTCCCGCAGGCACTGTCGGCGCTGGCCGGCCTGGACCGGGAGCTCCCGCGCCTTCCGTCGTACGTGGCCCAGGCGCGCACGGTGGCGGCGGCGCTGGGCTCCGCGCTGGAGTCGGCCGGGGTCCCCTGGTTCCGGATCAACCCGCAGATCCCGCACACGCACCAGTTCCAGGTGTGGCTGCCGTACGAGGCGGACCGCCTGACGGAGGCGGGGATCCGCCTGGCGGAGGAGACGGGCACGGTCCTGTTCCGCAGGTGGTCCGCGACGGTGGTCCCGGGCGTCTCGGCGACGGAGCTGGAGATCACCTCCCCGGGCCTCGCCTGGACTGCGCAGGACGTGACGGAGGCGGTCGAGGCCTTCGCGGCCCGCCTCCACCCGTAGGGCGCGCAGCCGGTCCCGGGGCCCGGCCAATGCAACGACGATGTACCGAATTCCGCCGAAGTCGTCGGTGCCGGGCCCTCTCGGAGTTACCGTCCCTCCACGGGAAGCAAGGAGCCGTCCCCCGGAGGAGAGACACCATGACCGCTCACCCCGCCTGGCAGAAGTCCACGTACTGCGGCGAAGGAGACGCCTGCGTCTACGTTTCCGCGGCCCCCGGACACCTCGTCCGCGTGGCCGACCGGGCCGACCCGGCGCACCTGATTCTGGCCACGACCCAGTCCGCCTGGGCCGACTTCCTTGACGCCGTCAAAGCATCCGGATAAGCCTCGGCGCGCCCGGAATCGCGCCGCTCAGGGGATTTTGTCCGATTAGCGCGTATCTTCGGCCCATGCCCACGCCCTACGGATCCCGCGGCGGCATGGCGTTCAGCGCCGCCGAGCTGCACGTGCTCAGGCGAACGCTCGCCCACGCCCTCCAGTCCTCCACGGCCCCCCTGACGACCTCCGAGGTCCAGGACTGCCTGCGCCTCGCGCAGTCGGTGGACGACGCGGTCCAGGAGGCGGGGCGGCTCAGAGAGTTCCTCCTCGCCGACCTCGTCCGCTACCGCGGCGCCCTGCCCGGCAGCCTCTCCGGGTACCTGGAGGTGCTCCAGGACGCCCTGGCCGCGGGGTACGAGCCCGCACCGGACGACCTCGCGGCCCTGCGCGCCCTGCGGGCCAACCCGGTCGCGGCGGCGCTGCTGGAGCGCTGCCAGGGCATCGCCGAGCGCTCGGTACGGCGGCGGCTCTCGATCACGCCGGCGCCGCGGACCCGGCTGCTCGCCCTGGCCGGTGGCAAGGGCGCCCACGGTGCCGGCGAGGCCAAGGACGGCAAGGGCGGCAAGGGCGGCAAGGACGGCAAGGAAGAGCCCGCCCGGCCCGCACCGGCCCCCAAGGAGCCGCCGCACCCCGAGCGCCCGGCCGAACGCCCGTCCGAGCGGCCCATCCCGACCCCCGGCGAGGTCTTCCCGCCGCGCCGCAAGCCCAGCCCGCCCCCGGCGGCCGGGCTCGCCGCCGGGTAGCTACGCTGGGGGCATGGACTACGTTTCCGCGCTCGTGCCCCCCGTAGTGATGGCCGGCTTCTTCATCGCCCTCGTCGTGACGATCGTGAAGAGCCAGGGCGGCGCCAACAAGGCCAAGGAAGACGCGGCGGTCGACGCCGTGATCGCCCGCGCCGAGGCCGCCCGGCAGTCCCAGCCCGGGAAGTAGCAGCCCCGGAAGCAGCAGCACGGCCGCGCGGGCGGACCGGCAGGGCGTACGGCTTCGAGAGCCGTACGCCCGATTTTGTTGAGCGTTGCGTTCCGAATGGCCGGGCAATTCCGCACATTCCGCACTATCGTGCTGTTGTGCCTCGCCCCCTGGGAGAACTCGAAGACGCGGTCATGACGCGGGTGTGGCAGTGGAACCGCCCGGTCACTGTTCGTGAAGTCCTGGAAGACCTCCAGCAGGAACGGTCCATCGCGTACACCACCGTCATGACGGTTATGGACAATCTCCATCAGAAGGGCTGGGTCCGCCGGGAAGCCGAAGGCCGCGCCTATCGATATACCGCGGTCTCCACCCGCGCCGCCTACTCGGCCGCACTGATGAACGAAGCCTGGTCGACGAGCGACAACCCCGCCGCCGCCCTCGTGGCCTTCTTCGGCATGATGTCCGCGGAACAGCGCGACGCCCTCCGGGACGCCTTCCGCATCGTCGGGTACGACGACGGTTCGGCCGGCGAACCCGCTGCGGAGCCGGCTGGTGGGACTTCGGAGGGGGCACCGGCCGGGTCCGCGGCCGAGCCCCCCGCCGGAGCCCCGGCCGCGGCCCCCGCCGAAGTCCCACCAGCCGAAGGGGACTCCGCCGGGCGCGGGACCGAGTCGGGGCGATAGCGTCCGGGCATGGGTGAGTTTTCCGCTGCACAGCCAAAAACAGTGACGATCCGCCGTGCCCGCACCGGCGATGTTCCCGCGCTGCGGCGCCTGCTCGACCAGTACGTGCAGCAGCGGATCCTCCTCGACAAAGCCCCGGTCGTCCTTTACGAGGACATCCAGGAGTTCTGGGTCGCGGAACGCGACTCCGACGGCCAGGTGGTGGGCTGCGGCGCTCTCCACGTCATGTGGGAAGACCTCGCCGAAGTACGCACTCTCGCGGTCGACCGCGAGTTGAAGGGGGCCGGAGTCGGCCATCAGCTGCTCGGGCAGTTGTTGGACACCGCCCGCGCGCTGGGCGTCCGGAAGGTTTTCTGCCTGACCTTCGAAGTGGACTTCTTCGCGAAGCACGGCTTCGTCGAGATCGGCGAGACCCCGGTGGAGACGGATGTCTACATGGAGCTCCTGCGTTCCTATGACGAGGGCGTCGCGGAGTTCCTCGGTCTCGAACGAGTGAAGCCGAACACCTTGGGCAACAGCCGGATGCTTCTGCACCTCTGAACGATCACGGCGGCTTTTCCCGTGCTCCGCGCACCTGTGGCCTATGTCCGAATCGCGCACGTTTCCCGCCGCGTTGCGGTCTCGAACCTCTCCCCGGGGGTTTGTGTTTTCCAGGGAAAAGCGGTTTCCTTTCCGCGTACTGCTTTTCGATGAAAGGAAATCCCGGTGGCACAGAAGGTTCAGGTCCTTCTTGTCGACGACCTCGACGGTGGCGAGGCGGACGAGACCGTGACGTTCGCTCTGGATGGCAAGACCTACGAGATCGACCTCACCACCGCCAACGCGGAGAAGCTGCGCTCCGCGCTCGCCGACTACGTCAAGGGCGCCCGCCGCACCGGTGGCCGCGCTTCCGGCGGCCGCGCCAAGACGCGGACGGCCGCGACGTCCGGCAACCCGGACACCGCCGAGATCCGCGCGTGGGCCAAGGCCCAGGGCATGAGCGTCAACGACCGCGGGCGCGTCCCGCAGGAGATCCGCGAGGCCTACGAGAACCGGGCCTGACCCGTCAGGGTCTGACCCGGTCGGCCCGTGCAGGGCCCGGCCGAGGCGCTCCTCAGGGGCGTACGCCGCCACAGGCGCGCCCGGTGGCATTCCGTCGCCGCCGCGGCGACCAGGCGTACGAGATCGGGCCCGGCACCACCGTGCCGGGGACCGGCACCCTGCCCGGGCCCGGGCAGGGACGGCAGGAACGCCTCGCATCCCTGCTCGGGGGGTCGCAGCCACACGGCGGCCCCCCGGGGACTCACCTGCGGGTGTCCCGGCGGAACCGGGGCCGTGATCCGGCCGCCGGCCCCCAGGGCGGTGAGATCGAGGGCGACGGCGCCCCACTCCAGCCAGTCGAGCAGACCCTCCAGCTCGTCCGCGCTCCCCGCGGCCACCAGGAACCGCATCCTGCGCCCCGCGAGTGCCACCGGACCCGTGGCGACCGGCCTGCGCAGCAGCTCGGCCCCCGCATCGGCCGGCAGCTCCAGCACGTCGAACCGGTCCCCGGTGACCAGCCGGGCGGGCGACCCGCCCGCGACGGGCCAGCCGAGCACCTCCTCGTACCAGGACGCGTACGCGTCCCGGGGCGAATGCGCGGGTGAATCCTCGGACGCGACGCGGGGCGGCGGAACGGTGACGGCCATGCCCGGAGCAACTCCGAAGGCGCCCCGGAGTTACGCAGCGCGGCGGTCTCAATGCGGAACGTAAACATCCGGCGGGGTGGTGTCCCACATTCGGGACGCAATCGTGTTCGCCCGTAGCGGAGGGAACCGGTGCCACCGGCATGGAGTGTCGGTGCTTACGGGTAAGACATTCCTAGTGGATCGGGGCGACACGCTGTTTTGGGCAGCTTCCGTTCGCCATCGGCGTACACGTGTGACGGGTATCTGCCTGGCCTGCGGGAACATCGTCTCGCACCATCGGGTTGGAGCAGTTGTCGGCAGTTGAAGCCGGTTTTCCCCACGGACGTGGGGGTGAGCCGCGGACGGATGTCGGCAGTTGGAATGAGCTGTCCCGCCCCGCGGGACTAGCATGCGGAAGGACAGGGCGGGGACCGACCCCGAACTGCCCGACCGCTCTGAGGAGCGATAAACGATGTTCGAGAGGTTCACCGACCGCGCGCGGCGGGTTGTCGTCCTGGCTCAGGAAGAAGCCCGGATGCTCAACCACAACTACATCGGCACCGAGCACATCCTCCTGGGCTTGATCCACGAGGGTGAGGGTGTCGCCGCTAAGGCCCTGGAGAGCCTCGGGATTTCGCTCGAGGCTGTTCGCCAGCAGGTTGAGGAGATCATCGGTCAGGGGCAGCAGGCCCCGTCCGGCCACATCCCCTTCACTCCGCGGGCGAAGAAGGTCCTGGAGCTTTCGCTCCGAGAGGCCCTCCAGCTCGGCCACAACTACATCGGCACCGAGCACATCCTGCTCGGCCTCATTCGCGAGGGCGAGGGCGTCGCCGCCCAGGTCCTGGTGAAGCTGGGCGCCGATCTCAACCGAGTCCGGCAGCAGGTCATCCAGCTGCTCTCCGGCTACTCCGGCGGAGGCAAGGAGTCGGCCACGGCCGGCGGCCCGGCCGAGGGCACCCCCTCGACCTCCCTCGTCCTGGACCAGTTCGGCCGCAATCTCACGCAGGCCGCCCGCGAATCCAAGCTCGACCCGGTCATCGGGCGCGAGAAGGAGATCGAGCGGGTCATGCAGGTCCTGTCCCGCCGTACCAAGAACAACCCGGTCCTCATCGGCGAGCCCGGCGTCGGCAAGACCGCCGTCGTCGAGGGCCTGGCCCAGGCGATCGTCAAGGGCGAGGTCCCCGAGACCCTCAAGGACAAGCACCTCTACACGCTTGACCTGGGTGCCCTGGTCGCCGGTTCCCGCTACCGCGGTGACTTCGAGGAGCGCCTGAAGAAGGTGCTCAAGGAGATCCGCACCCGCGGCGACATCATCCTGTTCATCGACGAGCTCCACACCCTCGTGGGTGCGGGTGCCGCCGAGGGCGCGATCGACGCCGCCAGCATCCTCAAGCCCATGCTGGCCCGTGGTGAGCTCCAGACCATCGGTGCCACGACGCTGGACGAGTACCGCAAGCACCTCGAGAAGGACGCGGCCCTCGAGCGCCGCTTCCAGCCGATCCAGGTGGCGGAGCCTTCCCTCCCCCACACGATCGAGATCCTCAAGGGCCTGCGCGACCGCTACGAGGCCCACCACCGCGTCTCCATCACGGACGAGGCCCTCGTCCAGGCGGCGACGCTGGCCGACCGGTACATCTCGGACCGCTTCCTGCCGGACAAGGCGATCGACCTGATCGACGAGGCCGGCTCCCGGATGCGCATCCGCCGGATGACCGCGCCGCCGGACCTCCGCGAGTTCGACGAGAAGATCGCGGGCGTGCGCCGCGACAAGGAGTCGGCCATCGACTCCCAGGACTTCGAGAAGGCGGCTTCTCTCCGTGACAAGGAGAAGCAGCTGCTGGCGGCGAAGGCCAAGCGCGAGAAGGAATGGAAGGCCGGCGACATGGACGTCGTCGCCGAGGTCGACGGCGAGCTCATCGCCGAGGTCCTCGCGACCGCGACCGGCATTCCCGTCTTCAAGCTCACCGAGGAGGAGTCCTCGCGTCTGCTCCGCATGGAGGACGAGCTCCACAAGCGGGTCATCGGCCAGAAGGACGCCATCAAGGCGCTCTCCCAGGCGATCCGCCGTACCCGTGCGGGTCTGAAGGACCCGAAGCGCCCGGGTGGCTCGTTCATCTTCGCCGGTCCGTCCGGTGTCGGTAAGACCGAGCTCTCCAAGACGCTCGCCGAATTCCTCTTCGGCGACGAGGACGCGCTGATCTCCCTCGACATGTCGGAGTTCAGCGAGAAGCACACGGTTTCCCGCCTCTTCGGTTCGCCCCCCGGCTACGTGGGCTACGAAGAGGGCGGCCAGCTCACCGAGAAGGTGCGCCGCAAGCCGTTCTCCGTCGTCCTCTTCGACGAGGTCGAGAAGGCCCACCCGGATATCTTCAATTCCCTTCTCCAGATCCTGGAGGACGGTCGCCTGACCGACTCCCAGGGCCGGGTCGTGGACTTCAAGAACACGGTCATCATCATGACGACCAACCTGGGTACGCGGGACATCTCGAAGGGCTTCAACCTCGGCTTCGCCGCCGTGGGCGACGTCAAGACCGGTTACGACCGGATGAAGGCGAAGGTCAACGAAGAGCTCAAGCAGCACTTCCGGCCCGAGTTCCTCAACCGCGTCGACGACACGGTCGTCTTCCACCAGCTCTCGCAGGAAGACATCATCCAGATCGTCGACCTGATGATCGCCAAGGTCGACGAGCGCCTGAAGGACCGCGACATGGGCATCGAGCTGAGCGGCGACGCGAAGCTCCTGCTCGCCAAGCGGGGCTACGACCCGATCCTGGGCGCCCGCCCGCTGCGCCGCACCATCCAGCGCGAGATCGAGGACATCCTGTCGGAGAAGATCCTCTTCGGCGAGCTGCGTCCCGGCCACATCGTGGTCGTGGGCAAGGAGGGTGACGGCGACGAAGCCAAGTTCACCTTCCGCGGCGAGGAGAAGTCGGCTCTGCCCGACCTCCCCCCGATCGAGGCCACGGGCTCCGGCCCGGACCTGAGCAAGGGCGCGTAAGCACCGGCTGAAAAAGGGGCGGCCCCGGAACCGAAAGGTTCCGGGGCCGCCCCTTTTCCGCGCCCTCGGAGGCCCCGCCCCGGTGACAAGCCACACAGGGCAAAACGGACCTACTAGGACGTCTCGTAGGTGGAATGTCCATTTTGCCCCAACCCACCCTTGCCCCCGGCCCAGCGGGGACGGGGTCAACCGGCTGCGTCACACCCCCCAGGCCTACGAGTCCCGGTAGTAATCGGGACGTTTGGGGATGCCGAGGGACACGGGTTACCAAGGATGGGCAAGCCCGGCATCCGCTTCCCAGCGTGCCGGGTGACTTCATGCCCGAACCGTCCTTGTCCCCGGCCCGGAGGTCTCCTTCATGTTCGCGAAGCGCGTCAGCACCCCCCGTACCCGTCTCGCCATCGGCGTCACCGCTCTCGGTGCGGCCCTGGCCCTCGGGGCCGGGACGACCGCCGCCTTCGCCGACACGGCCCCGCAGACCGCCCTGACCGGGACCGCCCAGCTGGTCGCGGTCCAGGCCGCCGCCCAGGCCTCCGCGGCCTCCGCGAAGAACGTCTCCTGGCAGAAGCCGGTCGCCAGCTACACGCTTTCCGCGACCTTCGGCAAGGGCGGCAGCATGTGGTCCCACAAGCACTCGGGCCAGGACTTCGCCTGCCCCGTCGGCACCCCGGTCAAGGCCGCCTCCGCGGGCGTCGTCGTCAAGGCCGGCCCGAACGGCGGCGGCGACGGCCCGGCGTACGGCAACGCCATCGTGATCAAGCACGCGAACAACACGTACTCGCAGTACGCGCACCTCTCGAAGATCCAGGTCCGGATCGGCCAGAAGGTCTCCAAGGGCACGCAGGTCGCGCTGTCCGGCAACACCGGCAACTCGAGCGGCCCGCACCTCCACTTCGAGATCCGGACCACCCCGAACTACGGCTCGGCCGTCAACCCGGTCGCGTTCCTGCGCAACGCCGGCGTCACCGTCTGAGCCCTCTGACCACGGTCAGTACAGGAGCCAGGAGCCCGTCGGCTTCGTCGCCGCGTCGACCCTGCCCGGCTTGAGGGTGTCGATCTGGGCGGGCGAGAGCACCACGTCGTAGGTCTGCACGGTCTCCATGGCCCCGCTCCACGGCGCGGTCCACTTGTCCTCGTGGCGCGAGCGCGCCAGCTGCAGCGGGCCCTGCGCCTGGAAGACGCCGGGGACGGGGGCCTCTCCGGTCTTCTTTCCGTTGACGTAGAGGGCGATCTGCTTGCGCTCGGCGTCGTAGGTCCCGGTCAGGGTGGAGAAGGTCTTCTCCATCTTGGGGCTCTCCCCGGTCACGGTCACCGCGGTCGCCTCCGCGCCCTGGTCGCCCGTCTGCACGCGGAAGACCCAGGTCGGCTTGCCGTTCACCTGGTCCAGCCCCAGCTCGAACGAGAAGGACTTCTCGTTGCCCTGGCTCAGGGCGATCTGGCGGCCCTTCGGGGCGCGGTTCCAGACGTGCGCCGAGACGGTGAAGCTCTTGGACGTGTCCACGACGCCCTTCGCGGACTCGGCGTACGAGTTCTCGTTGCCCTTCGTCCGGATCTCGAAGCGCTTCTCGATCGGGAAGACCCCGGCGTCCGGGCCCATCTTCAGCGGGGCCTTTCCGCTGCGGTCCCGGATCTGCGTCGGGTCGTCCTTGACGGTCGGGGTGTTGTCGACCGGGGCCTTGCTCTTCGACGCGCTGGGGGAGGGCGAGGCCGACACGGACGGGGACGGCGCGTCGTTCTTCGCCTCGTTCCCGCCCTTGTCGTCGCCGCCCAGCAGCAGGAACGTTCCACCGCCGGCGAGCAGCGCCAGTACGGTCACCGCGGCGCCGATCATCCACAGCCGCTTCTTGCGCTTCTCGGCCGCCGAGCGGTCGGCCATGGCCTCCCAGTCCGGCTGGTCCGACTGCGGCACGAACGGCCCGGGGAGCCCGGGGCCCGGAGCACCCGGTGCGCCCGGCCCGCCCATGTTCGGGAGCCCCTGGGCCCACTGCTGGGGCGCGGCGGCCGGGGCCGGAGCCTGCTGGTGCTGATACGGGCCGGGCTGAGCGCCGGGCTGCGAGCCCGCCTGCGGGTAGCCGTAGCCGCCGCCGTCAGCGGGTGCGCCCGGCGGCGGGCCGAAGCTGCCGCCGCCACCCGGCGCCGGGGCGCCGGGCGGGTAGCCGTAGCCGGCCGCGGAGGCCGGCGGGACCGGCGGGAACCCGTAGCCCCCGTTCCCGGGGGCGGGCTCGGGCTGCGGGTTGCTGGGGGGATTCGTACCGTCGGTCATGCCACGGATGCTAAAACACAGGTCCGCACGGCTGTACGGCCCGGTCCCGATCCGCTCGCGATCAGTTCTGCACCTTGATGATCGGGAAGCTTCCCGTGGCCGTCGGTGCCTGCTCGGGCAGCCACAGCACCGCCACCGCTCCGGCCGCCGCTCCCTCGCGGTCCACGCCGCCCGGGGCCGCCACGTTGCGGAACGTCAGCCGGGCGCCCAGCACCCGCGCCTGCCCCTCCGCGATGGTCAGCCCGAGGCCGTGCCCCACCCCGGCGCGGTCCGTCGACCCGGTCCGGAACCGGCTCGGCCCCTCGCGCAGCAGCGCCTCCGGGAAGCCCGGCCCGTGGTCCCGGACCCGGACGACCCGCCCCTCGATGTCCACCTGGACCGGCGGCTGCCCGTACCGCGCGGCATTGGCCAGCAGGTTCCCCAGGATCCGCTCCAGCCGCCGGGGGTCGGTGCTGACGATCTCGTCCGCGACCACCCGTACCGAAGCCTCCGGCATCAGCGCGGTCACCCGCCGGCTCACGAACTCGCCCAGCGCCACGTCCTGGAGCTCCGCCCGCTCGGACGCGCTGTCCAGCCGGGCCACCTCCAGTACGTCCTCGACGAGCACCCGCATCGCCTGCGCCCGGTCCCGCACGAGCTCGGTCGGCCGCCCCGGAGGCAGCAGTTCCGCCGCCGTGAGCAGGCCCGTCACCGGGGTCCGCAGCTCGTGCGCGATGTCCGCGGTCACCCGCCGCTCGGCCTCCAGCCGCTGCTGGAGCGCGTCCGCCATGGCGTCCACGGCCCGCGCGAGATCGTCGGTCTCATCGCGTACGACACCCCCGACCGCGTCCCGCACCCGTACGTCGGGATCCCCGTGCGCCACTCGCTGCGCGGCGGCCGCGGCCTTGCGCAGCCGGCGCGAGATCTGCCCGCCGATGAGCACGCCGAGCGCAGCGCCCGCGACGACGACGGAGATCGACCCGACGACCAGGGCCCGGTCCAGGTCGCGCACCATGTTGGCGCTCTCCTTGAACTCGCTGTGCAGCGACAGCACCTGCCCGTTCCCGAGCGGTACCGCGGCCCACACCTCCGGGACGCCCTTGCGCTTCTCCTGGATGTACGTGCCGCGCCGCCCCGACCGCGCCTTCTCGCGCAGCGCGGCGGGCAGCTCGGGGTCGTTGAGCTTGGCCCCCAGGGCCGGCTTGCGCCCGGCTTCGACGAAGCGGGCGATGACGTTCACGTTGGCCAGCTGTGCGTCGCGGGCGCTTTCCAGCATCGAGACGCGGGCAGCACTGTGCACGACCAGGCTCAGTGCCACGGCGACGAGCGCGCCGACGGCGGTGATGGCGAGCGTGATCTTCCAGCGGATCCCCGTACGGAGGGTGAAGCGCCTCATGGTTTGAGCTTGTATCCGAATCCTCGGACCGTTTCGATGCGGTCCTGTCCGATCTTGGTGCGCAGCCGCTGGACGTGGACGTCCACGACGCGGGTGTCGCCGCCCCAGTCGTAGTCCCAGACCCGCTCCAGGAGCCGGTCGCGGGACAGTACGGTGCCCGGTGCGGAGGAGAACTCCAGCAGCAGCCGCATCTCGGTCGGCGTCAGCGCCACCGGGGCGCCGGACCTGCGGACCTCCATGCCCTCGGTGTCGACCTCCAGGTCGCCGAAGACCAGCACCCCGCGCTCCTCGGAGCCGTCCTCGCCGTTCGCCCCGGCCCGGCCGTTCTGCGGGCCGCCGGCGTGGCCGAAGCGGCGCAGCACGGCGCGGATCCGGGCGACGAGGACCGAGCCGTCGAAGGGCTTGGTGACGTAGTCGTCGGCGCCCGCCTCCAGCCCCAGGACGACGTCGATCGAGTCGGCGCGCGCCGACAGCATGATCACGGGGACGGTGGACTCGTCGCGGATCCGGCGGCACAGGCTCACGCCGTCCATGCCGGGCACCATCACGTCGAGCAGCGCGATGTCCGGCTGGTTGGCCCGGAAGGACTCCAGGCCGGACAGGCCGTCGGGCATGGCGGTGACCACGAACCCGTCGCGTTCCAGCGCCAGGGTCGTGGCCTCACGGATGACGTCGTCGTCCTCCACGAACAGGACATGGGTCTCGGCCATGCGGAAGCCTCGCCTCGGTTCTTCGCTTCTTCGGTGCGTCGGTTCTTGTGGTCTCGGGCAGTCAGTTCTTCTGGGTGATCGCGGGCGCCGGCTGGGCCGCGCCACCGATGTTGCTGTAGTCGGTGTGCACCCGGTCCTGCTCGGAGAACTTCTCCCCGTTCCAGCGGTACGTGATCACGTCCTCGCCCGACGGATAGGCGAGGGCGTCGCTCTTGCCGTAGACGGGCTTGGTGACGACCAGGTCGCCCCGGTCGATCTCCGCGTAGACGGGCGGCTGCTCGTCCGAGAACACATTCTCGTACCTCCCGCCCTCCGCCCGGTACACGTACGAGCCGCGCCCCAATGCGTCGGCGCAGGACAGCACGTTGACGACGATGTCGGCGACGGAGCCCCCGGTGACCTTCCCGTAGCTGACGTCGACCGGGTACTCCTTGCCCGTGCACGGCTTGAGGTCCCGCTTGACCTCGGCGCTGACCTTGGGGTCCGCCTGGAGCAGTGCGATGGCGTCGACCCGCCGGGCGGGACCGTCCGAAGCCCCCGTGGTGGCCGGGACGTGGGCGGGCGGGGTGGCCGTCGGCGAGCCGCTCTTGGCGACCGAGTCGGTGTGGGCGGGGCCGCCGTCCTTCAGGCCGGTGCCGCCGGCGGCGCAACCGGCCGCGAACAGCACTGTGCCGACGAGGACGACCGTCCCCGCCGACATCAGCACCAGCGGACTTCTGCCGCTCGAGTTTTGGCCGTTCAGGCCGCGCACCGCTCACGCCCCTCGTACCGGATGGTGTGGTCACCGCGGTGGTCACCGCGCTCCAGCGCACGCATGTCCAGATCCCGGCTCTCCAACTCCTGCCGGAGCCGGGCCAGCGCGCGGTGCAGGGTGCTCTTCACAGTACCCGCCGACATTCCGAGCGCCGCGGCGGTCTCCTCGGTGCTCATCTGCTCCCAGTGTCGCAGCACGACCACGCTGCGCTGCTTGGGCGCGAGAACCTTGAGGATGTCCATCAGCAGGGCGCGGTCGGCGCGCTGGTCGGAGCCGTCCTCGACGGAGGCGTCCGGGAGCTGCTCGGTGGGGACCTCCTCGAGCTTGCGGGCGCGCCACCACTCGGTGCGGGTGTTGATCATGACGCGGCGCAGGTAGGCGTCGGCCAGGGACTTGTCGGCGATGCCGTCCCAGCGGCCGTACGTGCGCACCAGCGCGGTCTGCAGGAGGTCCTGCGCGTCCGTGGGGTCCGGGACCAGGCGTCGGGCACTGCGCAGGAGCGCGTCCTGCCGAGTGCGTACGTACTCCTCGAATCCGAGTACCTCGCCGTGCGCCATCTCAGACCGCCTCCCGTGCAACCGCTCATCCCCGTGTCCTACGGATTCGAAGGTACGGAGGGGTTGTCACGGGGTTGTGCGGGCCAGCCTTCGGTGGACGCACGGACACCCATAGGTTGTGTAACAGTGCCGTGAGCTGGGGTTTGACCGGAACAAGCGGAATCCCCCACTCAGTTCGGCTCAGTCCGTGGCGGGGTCCTGGGAAAGCGGTGCCGCGGGGCCCTGCGGCAGCCGGTACATCCCCCCGGCGAGCGGTTCGACGAGCCCGTCGGAGACCAGCCCGTCCAGGGCCCGGGCCCGCTGCACGGGCTCGTCCCAGACCGTGTCCAGCACCGCCTGCGGAACCGGCCCGACCGCATCCCGCAGCACCGCGAGGAGCTTTCCGCGCACCTGCCGGTCCGTCCCCGCGTACGTCTGCCCGCGCCGCGGCGGCCCCTCGTGGGCCGGCTTCCCGGCCAGCCGCCATGCGCACAGCCCGGCCACCGGGCAGCGCGCGCAGTCCGGGGACTTGGCCGTGCACACCAGGGCGCCGAGCTCCATCGAGGCCGCCGCCCAGCGGGCCGCGGTGTCCTCGTCCTCGGGCAGCAGGGCCCGGGCCAGGCGCCGCTCGGCGGCCGTGGTCGCGTTCGGCGGGTACTCGACCCCGGTCGTGGTGCGGGCGAAGACCCGGCGCACGTTGGTGTCGAGCACGGCGTGCCGCTGCCCGTAGGCGAACGAGGCCACGGCGGCCGCCGTGTACTCGCCGATCCCGGGCAGCGCGAGCAGCTGCGCGTGCTCCCGCGGTACGTCGCCCCCGTGCCGCTCCGTTATCGCGACGGCCGCGCCGTGCAGGCGCAGGGCCCGGCGGGGGTAGCCGAGCCGCCCCCAGGCCCGTACGGCCTCGCCGGGGGCCTCGGCGGCCAGGTCGGCGGGGCGGGGCCACCGCGCGAGCCACTGTTCGTACACCGGCAGGACCCGGCTGACCGGGGTCTGCTGGAGCATGAACTCGCTGACCATGACCCCCCAGGGGCCGGCCTCGGGGCGGCGCCAGGGCAGGTCGCGGGCGTGCTCCTCGAACCAGGCGATGACCGGGGAGTGCAGCGCGTGGGACACGTCGGGGCAGGTCTCGGGGGAAGGGCTGGTGGATGCAGTCATGGCAGACGGCATCCTGGCACGTTTCAGGGCTGCCGCGCGGGGCCCGGGCCGGTGAACCAGACAGCGGCGCGCCCTCCGCTCGCCCGCATGGCGGTGGTGATCGTACTGATCGGACCGGTGAGGGCGAGGACGAGGAGCGCGGCGAGCGAACCGCCGAGCAGCAGGCCCACCCCCACGTCGTGGGGGTAGTGGACGCCGACGAAGACCCGGGAGAAGGCCATCAGCAGGGCCAGCGGCACGGTCAGCAGTGCCAGGCGGCGTACGGCGAGGGCCAGTGCGACGGCGGCCGCGCCCGCGATGGCGGAGTGGTTGCTGGGGAAGGACCAGTCGCCGGCGGCCGGGCAGGCGACGAGCGATGCGGCGGCCCCGGCGACGGCCCGGCAGGGCCGCTCCTCCTCCACGGCGGACTTCACGACCTCGGAGGCGACGTACGCGACGGCGGTGGCGAGCGGCGCCAGGACGGCGAGGGCGACGGCCCGCGGGCCGGCCTGGGTGCGCGCACGCCACCACACGGCTATGAAGAGCAGGCCGAAAAGCAGTAGCCCGTACTCCGTCCACACCTCGAACGCCGACTGAACCCAGCCGGGTGCGGAGCGGGCGGAATCGGTGATGTCGCGGTAGAGGCCGGAGGTGTCCATGGTCACCGACCGTACTCAAACGCGATCACGCCTGACGTGGGAGGGTTGGCCGATTCTCGTCGCTCGGGCGTCCGCCCGCAGGATGATCATCGGCAAAACAAGCCGCTTGCGCGGCATGTGGGGCGCGGATCGGGCCGTGGACTCTCGTAAAGTTCCGTCCGTGGGATCTATGCGCAATCCGGTCGGGCCGCTCCCCTCCTCCATCTACTGGCGACGGAGGGCTGTGCTGGCGTCCGTCGTCGCGCTCCTCGCGCTCCTCGCCGTATGGACCGTCAGTTCCGGTGGCGGGAAGTCGAGTACGAACGGCAAGGGCGGCGACAAGGGGCCCGACCCCGTCGCCTCGATCACCCCCGGGCCCTCCGGGACGGGGCCGGCGATCAGTCAGGCGCCGGGCGGGCGTGCGGAGTCGGGCGGCGGCGCGGGCAAGAACGGCGAACCGGGCGGCACTGCGGGCACCGCGGCGGGCGCGGGTCAGGGATCCGCCGGCAGCGGCGCCGGCGGGGGCGGCGGCAGCGGCGGTACGGGCGGCGCCACGTCCCAGGTCCCGGCGGACTCCCCGCTTCCCACGTGCGCCCCGAGCGGGCTGCAGTGGGAGGTCAAGAGCGTGAAGAACGAGTACGAGACGAGCGAGAAGCCCCGCCTCGAACTGGTCGCCCGCAATGTCTCCGGCACGACCTGCAAGGTCGACCTCGGCCCGAAGCAGGCGGTCCTGACCATCCTCCAGGCGAGCACCAGCAAGGCCGTCTGGTCCTCGTCGGACTGCCCGTCGGGCGCGGGCAACGCGTTCTTCCGGGTGCCGGCGCAGGGGGAGACGAAGCAGTCGCTGGAGTGGGACAGGAAGTTCAGCGCGGCGGACCAGTGCCAGACGCCTCCGGCGGGGAGCGCGGCTCCGGACACCTACGTGGTGGAGGTCAAGTCCCCGGGCATGCCGGTCGCCCGCACCTCGTTCGTCCTCAAGCAGGACTAGGGGGTGTCTTGTGGATCATGCCGGGCTCGCGGTGTCCGGTGCCGCGCCTCGCCGCGTTCTCGTCGGTCGCCAATGCTCCGCATTGGCTCCTCCCCCTGCCTTCGGCGGGGGGACCCCCACCTCGGCCTTGCGATCCACGGCACCGGACACCGCTCCCTGATCCGGCCTGACCCACAAGACACCCCCTAGCCGGGCCGGGGCTGGATCTTTCAGCCCCCGCCGGGCCGAACCACCGGCACCGGCTCGCGGCGCGTCGAAAGATCAGACGTAGCGCTCGAGGATCGAGGACTCCGCCAGGCGGGACAGGCCCTCGCGGACGCTCCGCGCACGGGCCTCGCCGACGCCGTCGACCGTCTGCAGATCGTCCACCGACGCGGCCAGCAGCTTCTGCAGGCCCCCGAAGTGCTCCACCAGCCGCTCGATGATGGCCCCCGGCAGCCGCGGAACCTTCGCCAGCAGCCGGTAGCCCCGCGGGGACACCGCCGAGTCGAGCGTCTCGGGCGAGCCCGTGTACCCCAGCGCCCGCGCCACGATCCCGAGCTCCAGCAGCTCCGGATGCGTCAGCGCGTCCAGCGCCGGCAGCGCCTCCTCCACCGTGCGGGAGCGCTTCGCCGTCGGCTCCGGCACGTAGTCCCGGATGACCAGCTCCCGCTCCTGCTCGATGCCGACCGTCAGCTCGTCCAGCTGGAGCGACAGCAGTCGCCCGTCCGTGCCCAGCTCGACCACGTATTCAGCGATTTCCGTGGCGATGCGGCGCACCATTTCCAGCCGCTGCGCGACCGCCGTCACGTCGCGCACCGTGACCAGGTCCTCGATCTCCAGCGCCGACAGCGTCCCCGCGACCTCGTCGAGCCGCAGCTTGTACCGCTCCAGCGTGGCCAGCGCCTGGTTCGCCCGCGACAGGATCGCCCCGGACTCCTCCAGGACCCGGCGCTCCCCGTCCACGTACAGCGCGATCAGCCGCATCGACTGCGACACCGACACCACGGGGAAGCCGCACTGCTTCGAGACGCGGTCCGCGGTGCGGTGACGGGTGCCGGTCTCCTCCGTCGGGATCGACGCGTCCGGCACCAGCTGGACGCCGGCCCGCAGGATCTTGGTGATGTCCTTGTCCAGGATCAGCGCGCCGTCGAGCTTGCACAGCTCGCGCAGCCGGGTCGCGGTGAACTCCACGTCCAGGACGAAACCGCCCGTGCACATCGCCTCGACGGTCTTGTCCATCCCGAGGACGATGAGGCCGCCGGTGTTGCCGCGGACGATCCGTTCCAGACCGTCACGCAAGGGCTGACCAGGTGCGACCGCGCTCAGCGAGGCGCGCATCATGGCCTCCTGCTTGGAGCTCGCGCCCGACTTTCCGGATGCTGCTGCCCCGTCCTTGGCTGCCACTGCACTCCTCCGGTCGCGGGTTGCGCCGCCTGCGTACGGCCGGGCGGACCAGCACAAAGTCTACCGGCGTGCGCTGCGCGCCCGCCGTGGCTTGGCCAGGTGCGCCCCCGCGGGGCCCCGTAAGGGCCCCCTCACCAGGCACTCCTGCGTCAACTCCACCGCTCCTGCACGGCTCCTGCGCCACACCTTCGCGCGCGCCGACGCCGTGACCGACCGCTCCGCGGGCCGCCTACTCCTTGGCCGCCGCCCGCGACCGGCCGCGCGGCAGGACGCGCAGGGCGTCTCCCACGTCCGCGACCTCGGTGACCTTCATGCCGGCCGGCACCTTCCCGGGGTCGCCGGGCACCAGGGCGTGCGTGAAGCCGAGCCGGTGCGCCTCCGCGAGCCGCCGCTGCACCCCGGTCACGCGCCGCACCTCGCCCGCGAGGCCGACCTCCCCGATCGCGACGAGGTTCTTCGGCAGCGGCACGTCGCTCGCAGCCGAGGCCAGGGCGAGCGCGATCGCCAGGTCGGCGGCCGGTTCCGTCAGCTTCACCCCGCCCACGGTGGCGCTGTAGATGTCGCGCTTGCCGAGCGCGGTGATCCGGCCGCGCTGCTCCAGCACCGCCAGCATCATCGAGACGCGGGAGGTCTCCAGGCCCGAGGTGGTCCGACGCGGCGAGGGGATCTGCGAGTCCACGGTCAACGCCTGCACCTCGGCGACCAGCGGGCGCTTGCCCTCCAGCGTCACCGTCAGGCAGGTGCCCGGGACGGCCTCCGCGCGCCGGGTCAGGAACAGCCCGCTCGGGTCGGCGAGCCCGGTGATCCCCTCGTCGTGCAGTTCGAAGCAGCCGACCTCGTCGGTGGCCCCGTACCGGTTCTTGACGCCGCGTACGAGGCGCAGGCGTGCGTGCCGGTCGCCCTCGAAGCTGAGGACGACGTCCACGAGGTGTTCCAGCAGCCGGGGGCCGGCGATCGCCCCGTCCTTGGTGACGTGCCCGACCAGCAGGGTGGCCATCCCGCGGTCCTTGGAGGCGCGGATCAGCGCCCCGGCCACCTCGCGGACCTGGGCCATGCCGCCGGGCGCGCCGTCGATCTCGGGCGAGGCCACGGTCTGTACGGAGTCCAGGATCAGCAGCGAGGGCTGCACGGCGTCGAGGTGGCCCAGTACGGCGGACAGGTCGGTCTCGGCGGCGAGGAAGAGGTGGTCGTTCAGCGCGTTGATCCGGTCGGCGCGCAGCCGCACCTGGCTCGCCGACTCCTCGCCCGTCACGTACAGCGTGCGGTGGGCTTCGCTGGCCGCCTTCGCCGCCACGTCCAGCAGCAGCGTCGACTTCCCGACGCCGGGCTCGCCGGCCAGCAGGACGACGGCACCGGGCACGAGCCCGCCGCCGAGGACCCGGTCCAGCTCGTCCACGCCGGTGCTGCGGGCGGTCGCCGTCCGGCCGTCGACCTGCGCGATCGGGAGCGCGGGCGCCGAGACCCGCCCGGCGGCGGTGGTCCGCACGGCGGGCGCGCCGCCCATCTCCTCCACGGTGCCCCACGCCTGGCACTCGGGGCACCGCCCGAGCCATTTCGCGGTCGTGTACCCGCACTCGGAGCAGCGGTAGGACGGCCGGTCCTTGGCGGATGAACGAGATGTACGGGCAGCCATGCGGCCCACGGTATCCGGCCCCTGTGACAGCGACCGCGCACGTTCGGCGCCGCGACCGCGCCCCGGCCCGCCCGCCCGGCGTCAGGGCCGCTGTCAGCACGGGGTCGATCTGTTCACCCGTAAGGGCTAAAACAGCTGAAGGCTTCACGGCCGTCACCGGCGTGCGGCCTACCTTCGCCAGGGTGAACAGCAGCGACCAGGAGAGCCCCGCCCTGCGCACCGGCGCACACCGGGCGCACGGGCGCACGCCCCCCGAGGGCCCCGAAGGGGAACGGCAACCGCCCCCCTTCCGGCACGAGCCGTACCTCGACGGCCTGTTCACGTACTGCCTGTCGGTCCTCTGCGACCACGACACCGCCACCGAGGTGCTCGCCGACGTCCTCGCCGTCGCCGAGCGGCACCCCGGCCGATGTCCCGACGAGGGGGACCGGCGGGCCTGGCTGTACGCCCTCGCCCGCTGGGGCTGTCTGCAGCGGCTGGCCGAGCACCGCCGGACCCGGCAGGGAGCGCATTCCGCTCGGCGCACGCCGGAGCGCACGGATGCCGAGCACGCGCCGGAGGCGCACCGCTCCCTGGACGTGAATGCCTACCGGCGCACCGAGCTGGCCCGCCTCGCCTGGCCCGAGGCCGCCGGGACCACGCCCGCGCAGCGCGAGGCCCTCGAACTCGCCGTCCGCCACCGCCTCGGCGTCCCCGAACTCGCCGCCGTCCTCGGCACGCCCCCCGCCACCGCCCGGGAGCTGCTGGCCGGCGCCGCCTGCGAGGTGGAGCGGACCCGCGCCGCCCTCGCCGTCGTCGAGACCGGCAACTGCCCCTCCGTGTCCCGGCTCACCGGCGACGGCCAGGTGCTCCTGTCCACCACCCTGCGCGCCGAGCTGGTCCGCCACGTCGACGACTGCCCGCGCTGCCGCCGCGTCGCCGAACGCGTCGACGCCGCCTCCCCCTGGCCCGGCACCGGCGGCATCCACGCGGCGCTGCCGCTGGTCCCCGCCCCGCGCACCGCCGTCCGCGCGGCCATGCTCCGCTCCGGCGGCGGCCGGCGCCACCGCAGGCCCGGCCCCCGCTTCGACCGCACCGGCTTCCCGATGGACCCCCGGGACCGTGCGGCCCGCCGCGACCGGCTGCGGGCCCGGGCCGTGACCACCACCGTCGTCGCCACCGTCGTCGCGGCCCCGGTCCTCGCGCTCTGGGCCGCGTACCGGGGCGCCCCGGAGACCGGCGAGCCCGTCGGCGCGGAATCCACCCGGATCTCCGCGAGCGAGTCCGAGATCCCCCTCCCGCACCGGGACGGCCGCCCGCTGCGCGCGTACGAGAACGCCGGCAACACCGCCCACACCACCGGCGAGCCGGGCTTCGCCACGGGCAGGGCCGCCCCGGACACCCCGGACGACGTCTCCGTCGAGGTGATCAGCACCGGGCCGACGGCCGCCCCCGACCGGGCCGGGAACCCCGGCCGGCTCTCCGTCGCCGCCTCCTCGCGCGGGGGCACCACCCTGCTCACCCTCACCGCGTCCGGCGGGGCCCCGGTGGACTGGCGGCTCTGGTCCGACGCCCCCTGGCTGCGCGCGAGCCGGACCGCGGGCACGCTGGCCCCCGGAGAATCGATCACCCTGCAGATCACCGTGGACACCGAAGCCCAGCCCGTGGGCGCCTGGTCCGCCCGGGTGGGCGTGGATCCCGGCGGCGCGGTGGTCTCCGTACAGGGCCGCGGCCGCCCGGCGCCCTCGCCGACGCAGCCCACGCACCCGACGCCGACCCCGACACCCACCCCGACGCCGACGCAGCCCCCCACGCCGACGCCTACGCCCACCCCGACCCCCACGCCGACGCCGAGCGCCTCAGGAGGAACGGTTTCCCCACCCTCGGACCCGAGCGGGCCGGCGCCGGGCTAGGCGGCCGGGCCCGGCCGCCTAGCCCGGGCGGCTAGGCCGGGTCCGCGGGGTGCGGGGCCATCGGCAGCAGCGAGGACAGCCGTGCCTCGCACAGCTTCACGAGGGCCTCGTACCCCTCCTTGCCCATCAGCTCCGTCAGCTCGGCGCGGTAGGAGACGTACACCGGATCGCCGGCGCCGTGGGCGGACGTCGCCGACGTGCACCACCAGTGCAGGTCGTGCCCGCCCGGACCCCAGCCGCGCCGGTCGTACTCGCCGATCGAAACCTGCAGCACGCGCGTGTCGTCCGGCCGGTCGATCCACTCGTACGTCCGGCGGATCGGCAGCTGCCAGCACACGTCGGGCTTGGTCTCCAGCGGCTCCTGGCCGCTCTTCAGCGCCAGGATGTGCAGCGAGCACCCGGCGCCGGCGGGGAACCCCGGCCGGTTCAGGAAGATGCACGCGCCCTCCCAGCGGCGGGTCTGCTTCTCCCCGTCGTCGTCGTGCTGGGTCCAGCCGGTCTCGCTGCCGACGTCGTGGAACTGCCACAGCTCGGGGGTCAGCCGCGCCACGTGCTCGGCGACCCGCTTCTCGTCGTCCTCGTCGGAGAAGTGCGCACCGAGGGTGCAGCAGCCGTCATCGGCCCGGCCGGCCTGGATGCCCTGGCAGCCGCTGCCGAAGATGCACGTCCAGCGGGAGGTCAGCCAGGTCAGGTCACAGCGGAAGACCTGCTCGGCATCGGCGGGATCGGGAAACTCCACCCAGGCCCGCGGGAAGTCGAGCCCCTTCTCGTCGTCACGCACGACCGAGGCTTTGGCCTGGGGCTTCGCCTTTTTGGCCTTCTTCGCCTTGTCGGCCTTCTCGGCGGGCTTGGACTTGTTGGCCTTCTTCGTATTTGGCACAAACCCAAGCCTAAGCGCCCCTTACGCCACCCATACTCCAGCCGCACAGTAGCGTTTCCCCGTATGAGACTCGGTGTCCTTGATGTGGGTTCGAACACGGTCCATCTGCTGGTGGTGGACGCGCACCCCGGCGCGCGCCCGCAGCCGGCGCACTCGCACAAGGTGGAACTGCGACTGGCGGAGCTCCTCGACGAGGCAGGAGCGGTCACCCCGGCCGGCATAGAGCGCCTCGTGTCGGTGATCGGCGAGGCCGCGCAGGCCGCCGAGGACAAGGGCTGCGAGGACGTGCTGCCCTTCGCGACCAGCGCCGTACGGGAAGCCACCAACGCGGACGAGGTCCTGGCCCGGGTGAAGCTCGAGACCGGCGTCGACCTCCCCATCCTCAGCGGTGAGGACGAGGCACGGCTGACGTTCCTCGCCGCCCGTCGCTGGTTCGGCTGGTCCGCGGGCAAGCTGCTGGTCCTCGACATCGGCGGCGGCTCGCTGGAGATCGCGTACGGCATCGACGAGGACCCCGACGCGGCGGTCTCGCTGCCGCTGGGCGCGGGCCGCCTCACCACGGGCTGGCTCCCGGGCGACCCGCCGGACGCGGCGGACGTACGGGCGCTGCGCCGCCACGCGCGGGCCCAGATCGCGCGCACGGTCGGCGAGTTCAGCCGCTTCGGGGCGCCGGACCACGTGGTGGCGACGTCGAAGACCTTCCGGCAGCTGGCCCGCATCGCGGGCGCGGCGCGCTCGGCGGACGGGCTGTACGTACAGCGGGACCTGACGCGGAAGTCCCTGGAGGAGTGGGTCCCGAGGCTCGCGGCGATGACGACCGCGCAGCGGGCCGCGCTTCCGGGCGTCTCGGAGGGCCGCGCGTCCCAACTGCTTGCGGGGGCGCTGGTCGCGGAGGGCGCGATGGACCTCTTCGGCGTCGACGAACTCGAGATCTGCCCCTGGGCCCTGCGCGAGGGCGTCATCCTGCGCCGCCTGGACCACCTGCCGTAGCGGGGCGCGGATACGGGTCGCACGCCGGTGCGGGGCCCGTGGCTGTACGGCTCCTGCGCCCGGGCGGGGCCTTCGCCCCCCACGCTCCACCACTGAGGAGCGGTGGTTGCCCGCCCGCCCCCCTCGGCATCGGGGCCGGCGGCGGTAGCCCGTGCGCCGGGGTCGGCCTGGGCGGTTTTTCGCTCGGGGAGGCGTTGCCCGCAGGGCCGGGGCTGCGAAGGGCGGTGGTCCGGTGATCGGAATCAGGGAGGGGTTGGGGGTTTCCCGCCAGTCCCATCGTCTCTCCGGGGCGGGACGGGCCCTCAAGGGCGCTTCGCGTCGCTTCGCGAGGGCCTTCGGCCCCCCTTGACCGCCCGTCCCGCCCCGGAAAGACAGGGACTGCCGGGAAGCCCCCAAAAGGACGGTCACCTGGGCACAAGCCCTGAGCGGAACGGGATCAGCGCCGACAAGGCCCCGCTCCGGGGATCCGGCTGCCCAGCCGGGACCCATCAGCAGGCCCGTCCCGGGTCGGTCCCGGCCCAGGCTGAGTCGGACAGCGACCAGACCCCCACCACCGCTGGGCAGGCGGGCGGCACGCCCCAGATCGCTACGCGCTTCCTTCGCCACAGCGTCCGGCGGCCGTCTGGGCGCGCTCACCGGGTCGGGGTGCGGGTCCCGGCTCCCCTGCACTGGGCTCCGTCCGGGCTGCGCTCGGGTCGGCGGCCGGTTGGATGTTGTCGACCGACGTGGAGAACTCGCGGCCGGATGCGCCGCGGATGTAGGCCAGGTCGATCCAGTACTCACGGGCAGCGACGGCTGAGACGTTCTCGTTGATCACTGCCATCAGCTCGCCCTCCGCACCGGAGGCGACATCGCGTACACGACGGCGCAGCAGCGGGTGCGGAACGTAGCACTCAGGCATCGGACCGCGCCGCTCCCTGCCTGCGCTGCGGAGGAACCGCTGCCACCCGGCGTTCGCACGGGCCACCAGTTCGGCGCTCAGGCCAGGTGGCAGTGCGGGCAACGACGGCGCCGAGTGACTCGGCTTGGAGCGTTCGTCGGCGGTGTTCGTCTTCATGGGTCGATGATGGGCCGGCACGCAGAGGGGCAGATAGGTCATCCCGTGGCCACCAGTGGCCACGTGGTGGCCACGGCCGGAGACGGATGCGATGACACCTCAAGCTGGGGCCATGAGTCACCGAAACGACGCCCTCCGGGCAGCGCGGCTCCGTGTTGGCTGGCGCACCATGGACCAGGCCGCGAAGGGATTATCCGTACATGGTCGGCAGCTCCTCGACGATCGACACTTCGACGTCTCGCCACGTACGTGGCGGCGGTGGGAGGGCCAGCGCCCCGGCTGGCCGCCCGCAGAGACCGCTCTCGTGCTGCACGACGTGTTCGGGCGATGGCCCGAGGACCTGGGATTCACGACGCCCGACGGCTGGATCCGTCCCGAGAGACGCCTGAAGGACGACGTGAACCGACGGAGGTTCGTATCCGCAACCGCTGCGGCTCTCGTCGCCGGGCCGACCGTGCCCCAGCACGTCGACTCCGCCCTCGTCGACTACTTCCAGCAGCAGCTCGAAGGGCACTACCGGGCCGACATGTACCTCGGCCCGCACGATCTGATCGGTACCGTCAGCGCGCAGTACCAACTGATCGACAAACTCATCCGTTCAGCGAAAGGCGACGTGCGGCGCGGCCTCCTCCGCGTCGGCGCCGCTTATGCCGCGCTCGTCGGCTGGCTGTACCAGGACGCGGGCGATCTCGGCGCTGCGGCGTTCTGGAGGGGCGTCACCCAGGAGATCGCGGTCCGGTCCCGTGATCCGCACCTCATCGGGTACAGCCTGGTGAACCAGGCCCAGGTGCGTACGGATCTGGGCGATGGGTACGGAGTCATCGACCTTTGCGAGGCCGTCCTCGACGGATCGGACGTGCTCTTTCCCAAGGTGAGGATCATGGCCATGCAGCAGCAGGCTCATGGGGCCAGTCTCACCGGCGATCGGACAGCCGTGGACCGGCTCATCGACACGGCCAGTGGCCTGCTTTCCCGTGTCGACGATGACCTGCCGTGGGGCAACGCCTGTCGCAGGACGCCGGGCTACCTGGAGGTGCAGCGCGCCACCTGTTACGGGCGGCTCGGCCTCGGTCGGGAAGCTGGTTCACTCTGGACACAGGTTCTCGATGGAGTGCCTGTTACCGCCCGCCGGGACCGTGGCGTGTACCTCGCTCGACACGCCACGGCAGCCGCCGCGGCGAGGGAGCCCGACCACGCCGTCGAGATCGCTCGCGAAGCGGTCGAGATCGCTGTCGAGACCCGGTCCGCGCGAATGTCCCGCGAACTCGCCACTCTGGAGCGGGTGATGCGCCCGTGGCACGATGCCCCGGTAGGCCGGGACCTGGCCGAGATCCTGGCGGCTGTGAACGAGGGGAGCTGACATGGGTGTACCTGAGCCGCTGTCCGACGAAGAGATCGCGCAGCGCCTGGTGGGCCTGCCGGACTGGGAGCGGAAGGGTGACGAGATCACCCGTGTGTACGAGATCCGCTACCACGCTGCAGTGGCCGCGATCGTGACCATCGCGGACCGGTCCCGGCGGATCAGCCACCATGCGGATCTCGATCTGCGCATCGACCGACTTCGGGCGACGATCACCACGCACGACGCCGGATGCCGACTCACTGCCGCGGACTTCGACCTCGCCCACCGGATCGACGCGATCGTCACCGCACACCAAGCCCTCCCGCTGGACTGACCTTGTCCATGAGCCGGATGATCGAGGCCGAGCTCAAACCACGGGCCGAGGAACTGACCCGGGAGCTCTACACCGACGCGGTGAAGGCCCGGCGGGGGCGGTGAGGTCCGTCCGCCCCCCGTCCGGGTGGTGATCGTCACGGCGGGGGGCGGGGGTGGGCCCGTACTCTGTCTCCGTGGCAAAACCAGTCCGGATCCCGACCGCGAAAGTCGCCCTCTCCACTGCCTCCGTGTACCCGGAGTCGACGGCGACCGCCTTCGAGATCGCCGCGCGCCTCGGGTACGACGGCGTCGAGGTGATGGTCTGGACGGATCCGGTCAGCCAGGACATCGATGCGCTGCGGCGGCTGTCCGAGCATCACCAGGTGCCGATCCTGGCCGTGCACGCCCCGTGTCTGCTCATCACCCAGAGGGTGTGGTCCACCGATCCCTGGACCAAGCTCCAGCGGGCGCAGGCCGCGGCCGAGCGGCTGGGGGCCTCCACCGTCGTCGTGCACCCGCCCTTCCGCTGGCAGCGGCAGTACGCGCGGGACTTCGTCGGCGGCATCTGGCGGATGGCCGACGAGACCGACGTCCGGTTCGCCGTCGAGAACATGTACCCGTGGCGGTACCGGGACCGCGAGATGCTGGCCTACGCCCCTGAGTGGGACGTCACCAAGGACGACTACCGGCACTTCACCATCGACCTCTCGCACACCGCGACCGCCCGCACGGACGCGGCCGCGATGATCGACCGCATGGGGGACCGCCTCGCGCACGTGCACCTCGCCGACGGCAACGGCTCGGCCAAGGACGAGCACCTCGTCCCCGGCCGCGGCACCCAGCCCTGCGCCGAGCTTCTGGAACGTCTCGCCGCCAGTTCCTTCGCCGGGCACGTCGTCATCGAGGTGAACACCCGCCGCGCGATGTCCTCCGCGGAGCGCGAGGCCGACCTCGCCGAGGCCCTGGCCTTCACCCGCCTCCACCTCGCGGCCAGCGCCACTGCCGCCCCGGTACGGATCCCCCGGCCGTGACGGAACCCGTCAAGCCGCGCCGCGGCCCCGGCCGGCCCCGGCAGGACGAGGCCGACGACGGCCCCGGCACCCAGGAGCGGATCCGGCTCGCGGCCCGCGAGGTGTTCGCGGAGCGCGGGTACGACAAGACGTCCGTCCGCGGCATCGCGAAGGTCGCCGGCGTGGACCCGGCTCTGGTCCACCACTACTTCGGCAGCAAGGACGACCTCTTCGCCGCCGCCATCGAGGTCACGATGGAGCCCGCCCTCGTCGTTCCCGCGATCGTGGGGGAGGGCCCCGAGGGCATCGGGGAGCGGCTGGCCCGCTATTTCCTGGGCATCTGGGAGAACCCGGTCACCCGGGCGCCCATGCTCGCCGTCGTCCGCTCCGCCCTCACCCACGAGGCCGCGGCGGCGGTCCTGCGCCGGCTGATCCTGCGCCGGGTCCTCGAACGGGTCGCGGCCGACCTCGACGTCCCCGACCCCACCTTCCGGGCCGAGCTCGCCGCCTCCCACATGATCGGCATCGCGCTCCTGCGGTACGTGGTCCAGGTCGAACCCCTGGCGTCCGCCGACCCGGAGGCCATCGTCGACCTGGTGGCCCCGACCCTCCAGCGCTACTTGACCGAGGAATGAGCCGGACGTCCCGGGATGCGGACATCCTGTCCGCATCCCGGGCCAGGGGCGTAGCCTCGTAACCGAGCCATATCCACAGTCGTACAGTCGCGGCAGGCGCCTCGCGCCACCGCACTCATGGGGAGTGAACCCGATGCCCGAGCTGAGGTCCCGCACCGTCACCCACGGCCGCAACATGGCGGGCGCACGCGCCCTGATGCGCGCGTCGGGCGTAGCGAGCGCGGACATCGGGAAGCCGATCATCGCGGTCGCCAACTCGTTCACCGAATTCGTCCCCGGGCACACGCACCTGGCCCCGGTCGGCCGGATCGTCTCCGACGCCATCCGCGCCGCGGGCGCCATCCCGCGCGAGTTCAACACCATCGCGGTCGACGACGGCATCGCCATGGGCCACGGCGGCATGCTGTACTCCCTGCCCTCCCGCGACCTGATCGCGGACAGCGTGGAGTACATGGTCGAGGCGCACTGCGCCGACGCGCTCATCTGCATCTCCAACTGCGACAAGATCACGCCGGGCATGCTGATGGCCGCCATGCGGCTCAACATCCCCGTCGTGTTCGTGTCGGGCGGCCCGATGGAGGCCGGCCAGGCCGTCCTCGTCGACGGCACCGTCCGCAAGCTCGACCTGATCGACGCCATGGTCGACGCCTCCAACGAGAACGTCTCCGACGAGGACGTCCTGCGGATCGAGGAGAACGCCTGTCCGACCTGCGGGTCGTGCAGCGGCATGTTCACCGCCAACTCCATGAACTGCCTCGCCGAGGCCATCGGGCTGGCCCTGCCGGGCAACGGCTCCGTCCTCGCCACGCACACCGCCCGCCGCGCCCTGTACGAGGACGCCGGCCGGACGGTCGTCGAGATCACCAAGCGGTACTACGAGCAGGACGACCACTCGGTCCTGCCGCGCTCCATCGCGACCCGCCAGGCCTTCGAGAACGCCATGGCCCTGGACATCGCGATGGGCGGCTCCACGAACACGATCCTGCACCTGCTGGCCGCCGCCCAGGAGGCGGGCCTGGAGTACGACCTCACCGACATCGACGAGGTCTCGCGCCGCGTCCCGTGCCTGGCCAAGGTCGCCCCGAACGTGGCGCCCGGCGGCACGTACTACATGGAGGACATCCACCGGGCCGGCGGCATCCCCGCCATCCTCGGCGAGCTGCACCGCGGGGGCCTCCTGAACAAGGACGTCACCACGGTCCACTCCGAGAACCTCGAGGACTGGCTCGCGAAGTGGGACGCCCGCAGCGGCACCGCCTCGGCGGAGGCCACGGAGCTGTGGCACGCGGCCCCCGGCTGTGTGCGCTCCGCCACCGCCTTCTCCCAGTCCGAGCGCTGGGACACCCTCGACCTCGACGCGGAGGGCGGCTGCATCCGCTCCGTCGAGCACGCGTACTCCAAGGACGGCGGGCTGGCGGTCCTGCGCGGCAACATCGCGCAGGACGGGTGCGTCGTGAAGACGGCCGGTGTCGACGAGTCGATCTGGACCTTCGAGGGCCCCGCGGTCGTCTGCGAATCGCAGGACGAGGCGGTCGACAAGATCCTCCGCAAGGAGATCAAGGCGGGCGACGTCGTCGTCATCCGGTACGAGGGCCCGCGCGGCGGCCCCGGCATGCAGGAGATGCTCTACCCGACGTCGTTCCTGAAGGGCCGCGGCCTCGGCAAGGTCTGCGCGCTGGTGACGGACGGCCGCTTCTCCGGCGGTACGTCGGGCCTGTCGATCGGCCACGCCTCCCCGGAGGCGGCCTCGGGCGGCGACATCGCCGTCGTCGAGGACGGCGACCGGATCCGGATCGACATCCCGAACCGCTCGATCGAGCTCCTGGTCGACGAGGCCACCCTGGCGGCCCGGCACGCGGCCCTCGGCGGGGTCTACGCCCCGAAGAACCGCGAACGCAAGGTCTCGGCGGCCCTGCGCGCGTACGCGGCGATGGCCACGAGCGCCGACAAGGGCGCAGTCCGTGACGTGAGCAAGCTGGGCGGCTGACCGACCCGCCCCTGCGACACCGACGCCGCCGCACCCCGTCCACCCGGACGCTGCGGGTGCGGCGCCGTCGGCGGTGACCGGCCCCCGCCGCCCGGCCCGGGGCCGTCACCGCCCGGCGGGATGGGCTCCCGTCACTGCCCGGCGGGATGGGCTCCCGTCACCGCCCGGCGGGACCGGCTCCCGTCACCACTTCGCGGGATCGGCTCCGTCCACGGCGAACACGGACCCGTCGGGCGCGGTCCCGTACACGCGCCCGTCGGCGGACACCGGCGCCGGCAGCGTCGCCTCGAAGCCGTCCCGCCCGCTGCCCATCCGCGGCTTCGTCTGCCCCAGCAGCCGCCCACTGCCCGCGTCGACCGCCAGCAGCCGTCCGTCCGGCGCCGCCAGGTGGATCCGGCCGTCGGCCGCCACCGGCCGGGAGCTCACGGCCAGGCCGGTTTCCAGCCGCCACTGCTCCTTCTCGGCGCCGACCGCGACCAGCCCGCCCGAGACCCCCGCCACGTACACGACGCCGTCCGGGCCGACCGCCGCCTCCGCGTCGAACAGCGGCGCCGACAGCCGCACCCGCCGTACGGCGTGCGTCGCCACGTCCACCCGGACCACCGCACCGGTCTTGGTCCCCGCGTCGCTGTCCAGCAGGTACAGCCCGCCGCGCGCGGCTCCGACCGGCCGCAGCCGCCCCCCGGTCCGCAGCTGCCAGCGCGGCGTTCCGCTCGCCGGGTCGACCGCCGTGAGCTGCGTAGTACCGCCGCCCCCGTCGGGCGTCGCCACGTACATCACCGGCGCCCCGGCGGAATCCGGGCCGCCGCCCCACCACACGGATCCCACCCCGCCGAGCTGCTTCGTCCAGCGCACGGCCCCGCTCGCCGCATCGAGCGCCGTCACACTCCCGTTCGGCGGCACGAGCAGCACCTGCCCGCCCGAGGTCACCGCCCGGGCGCCGTCCGGCAGTTTGCGATTCCAGCGCTCGGCGCCCGTCCCCGGATCCAGCGCCTGGAGCGTCCCGCTGCCCGGGGCGACCACGAGGACCAGCCCGCCCGCATGCAGCGGCGCGCCGTCCGCCGCCGTCCCGCTGCCGGGGGCGGCGGCCTTCACCGACCACAGCACCGAGCCGTCCGCAGGGTCGAGCCGCGCCGCGGTCAGCCCCGGACCCGCGCAGTACAGGGCCGCGTCCCAGGAACACGAGCCGGTGCCGGTCCGGCCCCCGGCCCCCGGCGCGCCCAGCGCGACCGACCAGGGGACGAAGGGCTTCGAGGGCGCGGGACCGGCCTTCGCGGCGGCGGTCCTGCCCGGCGGTCCGGTACCCGCCCCGAAGTGCAGGTACCCGCCCACGGCCCCGCCCGTCAGCAGCAGTCCGAGCGCCGCCGCCGCGGCCACCCGCCCCCTGCGCCGCCCGCGACCGGGACGCCCGGACTCGACGCCGAGCCGCTCCCTGCGGTGCGTGGCTTCGTCGGCGGGCCCTGTCTCGACCGCCGGCCGCGGCCTCGGCCGCGGGATGAACGTCTGCGTGTCCTCGGAGGTCGGGTACGCCACCGCCCGCATCTCCGCGATCAGTTCTTCCGCGGTGGGCCGGTCCGCCGGCTCCTTCGCCAGGCACCGGGCGACGAGCGGTACGAGCTGCTCCGGCAGCCCGCTCAGGTCGGGCTCGGCGTGCACGACCTGGTAGGCCACGAGGTAGTGGCTGTCGGAGTCGAACGGCCCGTGCCCCGTCGCCGCGTGGACGAGCACCGCGCCCAGCGCGAAGACGTCCGCGGCCGTCCCCACCTCGCGCGGCCGCTGGAACTGCTCCGGCGCCATGTACGGCGGCGTCCCGATCAGCTTCCCGGTCTCGGTCCGCAGATCGCTGTCGGCCGGCCGCGAGATGCCGAAGTCGATGACCCGCACGCCGTCCGGGGCCATCAGTACGTTGCTGGGCTTCAGGTCCCGGTGCACCACGCCCGCCCGGTGGATGTCCCGCAGGGCCTCCGCCAGCCCGGCGGCGAGCCTGGCCAGTTCGGCGGGGTCCAGCACCCGCTCCCGTACGCGCTCGGCGAGCGTCGGGGCATCGATGAACAGGGTGGCCATCCACGGCCGTTCGGCATCCGGATCGGCGTCCACGACGGGCGCGGTGAACGCCCCGCTGACCCGCCGGGCGGCGGTGACCTCCTGCCGGAACCGGGCCCGGAACTCCGGATCGACCGCATGCTCGGCGTGCACGATCTTGACGGCGAGTTTCAGCCCCGAACCGGAGGTGGCCAGATGGACGACGCCCATGCCGCCGGAACCGAGCACCGATTCCAGCCGGTACTGGCCGGCGTACTCCGGAAAGCCCACGTAGTCCGCGCGCAGCGAATGCACCGCTCAACCACCCCCGCCGGAGCCTAGTCGATGGGCCGTACGAATCTCCAAGGGTCCTGCTACCCTGCGCGAGTTGCGCAGGGCAACACCCGTGGGGGGAGATTTCGCATGTCGACAGAGAATGATTCCAGCCAAGTCCAGAGCCTCGCAGCCGGCTCCGGATTCCAGACATTTCCGGTCGCCCCGGGGTACCGCGTGAACGTCCGCAGCGGCCCGGGCACCAACTACTCGGTGATCGACGTCCTGCCCTACGGGGCGTCCGTCACGATCCGCTGCCAGTGCGACGGCACGACCGTCTCGGGCCCGTACGGCACGTCGGACATCTGGGACTGCGTCGGCAACGGCCGGTTCGTCTCCGACGCCTACGTGAAGACGGGCAGCGACGGCTACGTCGCCACCCAGTGCGCCTAGGCCGTCTAGCCCCGTCTGCCACGTGAGACAACCCCGGCCGGGTCGGAGGGGGGATGGATAATCGCCGGTGTGAGCGACGACGACCAGCGAGACCAGACCCCCGCCGAGCCGGCCCAGGCTCCGGCGGGCCCCGCCCGCGCCGACGGGCCCGAGCCCGAGCCGATCCGGTTCTTCGGCACCACCTGGGTGAACCACGACGGCGGCTACGCGCTGCTCCGCGTCGGCCTCGCCGTCGGTTCGCTGGTCACCGCCGTGGCCGCGGCCGTCCTGCTCCGCCTCGCCTACGAGGGCCTGGAGATCGGCAACGTCGGCCCGTTCCTCAGCATCTCCGTCGTCGTCCTCTTCGCGATCGCGAGTTCCATCGCCTTCGTCAAGACCTGGGACTCCTTCAGCCGCCGTCCCGCCCCGTCCTCCGACGAGGCCGCCCTCAAGGGCCTGAAGACGATCGGTTTCATCGGCTCCCTCATCGCGTACTTCCTGCGCTGCCTCGCCGAGGCCCCCGGCGAGAAGCTGCGCCGCGCCGAGTACGAGCGCGCCCGGGCCGAATTCGCCCGCCGCCGCAGCGCCCGGACGGGCAACCCGGCCGCGCGCCGTCCCAAGAAGAAGAAGTAGCCGGCCCAGCCCTTTCGGCCCACCCCGTCCTGTTGACGCCCCGGCACCGCCAGGAGCATTATTCATCACATGATGAATAACCGAGAGCGGGAGGCCGTCACGGCCACGGCCACGGCGGAGGCCTCGGCGCAGGCCACCTCCGAGGCCACGGCCACCGCCGTGCACGCCCGCGGCCTCACCGTCCGCCGCGGCACCGGCCGCACCTCCCGCACCGTCCTCGACGACATCTCCTTCGACGTCCCCCGCGGCCGCATCACCGGCCTCCTCGGCCCCTCCGGCTGCGGCAAGTCCACCCTCATGCGCTCCATCGTCGGCACCCAGGCCCACGTCACCGGCACCCTCGACGTCCTCGGCCGCCCCGCCGGCCACCCCGAGCTCCGCTCCCGCATCGGCTACGTCACCCAGGCCCCCTCCGTCTACGACGACCTCACCGTCCGCCAGAACCTCGACTACTTCGCCGCCGTCCTCGACCCCGGCCGCGCCGCCGCAGACCGCCGCCGCGCCACCGTCACCCGCGCCATCGCCGACGTCGACCTCACCACCCACGTCACCGCCCTCGCCGGCAACCTCTCCGGCGGCCAGCGCAGCCGCGTCTCCCTCGCCGTCGCACTCCTCGGCACCCCCGAGCTGCTCGTCCTCGACGAACCCACCGTCGGCCTCGACCCCGTCCTGCGCCGCGACCTGTGGAACCTCTTCCACGACATCGCCGCCCACCGCGGCGCCACGATCCTCGTCTCCTCCCACGTCATGGACGAGGCCGAGCGCTGCCACGACCTGCTCCTCATGCGCGAGGGCCGCATCCTCGCCCAGGACACCCCCGACGCACTGCGCACCCGTACGCACTCCGCCACCGTCGAGGAGGGCTTCCTCCGCCTCGTCGACGGGGCCAACACCCTCGCCGCCCAGGAGCCGACCCCGTGAACAGTGCCCGCACCGCCGCCACCGCCGCCCGCGTCCTGCGCCAGCTGCGCCACGACCCGCGCTCCATCGCGCTGATGCTCCTGGTCCCCGTACTGATGCTGACGCTGCTGCGCTTCGTCTTCGACGGCGGCACCACCGGCGGGGGGCCGCGCGCGTTCGACAGCATCGGCGCGTCGCTCCTCGGGATCTTCCCCCTCATCACCATGTTCCTGGTGACCTCGATCGCGACCCTGCGCGAGCGCACCTCCGGCACCCTCGAACGCCTCCTCGCCATGCCGCTGGGCAAGGGCGACCTGATCGCCGGCTACGCCCTCGCCTTCGGCGCCGTCGCCGTCGTCCAGTCCCTCCTCGCCACCGGCCTCGCCCTCTGGCTCCTCGGCCTCGACGTCGTCGGCTCCCCCTGGCTGCTCCTGCTCGTCGCCCTCCTCGACGCCCTCCTCGGCACCGCGCTCGGCCTGTTCGTCTCCGCCTTCGCCGCCAGCGAGTTCCAGGCCGTCCAGTTCATGCCGGCCGTGATCTTTCCTCAGCTCCTGCTCTGCGGGCTCTTCGCCGCGCGCGACACCATGCACCCCGTCCTCGAAGGCCTCTCGAACGTGCTGCCCATGTCGTACGCCGTCGACGGCATGACCCAGGTCCTCACCCACACCGACATGACCGCCGACTTCGTCCGCGACGCCGTGATCGTCGCCGCCTGTGCGCTGCTCGTCCTCGCCCTCGGCGCGGCCACCCTCCGCCGCCGTACGCCCTGACCGCACTGCGGACACCGCCCCGCCGCCGCGCGCACGGGTGCAAGGATGAGGACGGAGAGCAAGCACACGTGCAAGAAAGTTCGGCGAGGTGAATCGGGCATGACCCAGACAGTCGCAGTCCTCGGTACCGGCAAGATCGGCGAGGCCCTGCTCAGCGGAATGATCCGCGGCGGCTGGCCCGCCTCCAAACTCCTCGTCACCGCCCGCCGCCCCGAACGCGCCGAAGAGCTCCGCGCCCGCTACGGCGTCGAGGCCGTCAGCAACGCCGAGGCCGCCAAGCGCGCCGACACCCTCATCCTCACCGTCAAGCCGCAGGACATGGGCAAGCTCCTCGAGGAGCTCGCCCCGCACGTCCCCGCCGACCGGCTGGTCATCAGCGGCGCCGCCGGCATCCCCACCGCCTTCTTCGAGGAGCGGCTCGCCTCCGGCACCCCCGTCGTCCGGGTCATGACGAACACCCCCGCCCTCGTCGACGAGGCCATGTCCGTCATCTCGGCCGGCAGCCACGCCACCGCAGAACACCTCGCCCACACCGAGGAGATCTTCGGCGGCGTCGGCAAGACCCTGCGCGTCCCCGAGTCCCAGCAGGACGCCGCCACCGCCCTGTCCGGCTCCGGACCCGCCTACTTCTACTTCCTCGTCGAGGCGATGACCGACGCCGGCATCCTCCTCGGCCTGCCCCGCGCCCAGGCCCACGACCTCATCGTCCAGGCCGCCATCGGCGCCGCCGTGATGCTCCGCGACAGCGGCGAGCACCCGGTCAAGCTCCGCGAGGCCGTCACCTCCCCGGCCGGCACCACCATCAACGCGATCGTCGAACTCGAACGGCACGGCGTACGGGCCGCCCTGATCGCGGCCCTCGAAGCAGCCCGCGACCGCAGCCGCGAACTCGCCTCCGGCAACAGCTGACACAGCCGGAACGGCGGTACGGCGGTACGGGCCCCTGCGCGAGCCGGCCCGTACCGCCGCCTCCGTCAGGGCTCCAGCAGCCCGATCGCCCGGTACGCCCGGTCCACGACCGGCCGCGCCAGCGCCCGCGCCCGCTCGGCCCCGTCCCGCAGCACCTTCTCCACCGCCGCCGGATCGGCCGCCAGCTCGGCATGCCGCTCCTGCACCGGCCGCAGCACCTCCACCACTGCGTCGGCGACATCCCGCTTGAGCGCCCCGTACCCGCTGTAGCCCTCGGCGAGCGCGGCCGGATCCCCGCCGGTGCAGGCGGCCAGCACGTCCAGCAGGTTCGCGACCCCCGGCCGCGCCGCCCGGTCGTAGACGACCCCGTCTTCCCCGCTGTCGGTCACGGCCCGCATGACCTTCTTCCGGATCACCCCGGGCTCGTCCAGCATGAACACCACGCCGGGCCCCGCCCCGCCGGACTTCCCCATCTTCGAGGTCGGCTCCTGCAGGTCCATGACCCGTGCGGCCACCTCGGGCAGCGTCACCTTCGGCACCGTGAACGTGTGCCCGTACCGCTGGTTGAACCGCACCGCCAGGTCCCGGGCCAGCTCCACGTGCTGCCGCTGGTCCTCACCCACCGGAACCTCCTCGGTCCCGTACGCCAGGATGTCGGCGGCCATCAGCACGGGATACGTCAGCAGCGACAGCCGTACGCCCTGCCCGGACGCCTGCGCCTGCGCGGACTTCTCCTTGTACTGCACCATCCGGCGCATCTCCCCGTCGGTGGCGGTGCACTCCAGCAGGTAGGACAGCCGGGTGTGCTCGTCGACGTGGCTCTGCATGAACAGGGTGCACTTCTCCGGATCCAGCCCGGAGGCGAGGAACAGAGTCGCCGCCTGCCTGCTGAGCCGGCGCACCCGCGCGGGATCGTGCTCGACGGTGAGTGCGTGGAGGTCCACGACGCAGAACAGCGCCTCGTCCGGCGCCTGGTCGGCGGCGACCCACTGCCGGACGGCACCCAGGTAGTTGCCCAGCGTCAGATGCCCCGACGGCTTGATCCCGCTGAAGATCCTCGTCATGTCCTGTCTCCCTGTTCGTGGCTGGTGTCGGGGCCGCCGCGTCGGGCGACCGAGCCACTCCCGGGAGGGAGAAACAGAAACGGCCGCCGTAAGCGGCGGCCGTGAGCGCATGCGTGCTCGCGTGGAAGCTGGGCCGCCGTCAGGCGGCCCACCAGCAAAGGCTGAGCGTGAGCGCATGCGTAGTCATGGGCCCCAGGCTAGCCCTCCCGGGCGCCCTCTGTCCTGGGATTGACACGCGAGTCCTGGATCCGTAAGGTTCTTCGAGTTGTCCGACGTGAGCGCCGACTCCGGTCGGTCCCCGGACAGCCATCCCGCACTACACATTCGAACGAACGACGCACTGTGTCGTCTCGTTTTCATGCGTATTTGCGAATGGGGAATCCGCGTCCAAGGACACCGTCAAGGACGCAGCCGCCGATTAGGTTCGGGGGCAGGGAATCCGCTACTGTCTCACTCGCCGCAAGGGCCCAACAGCCCAAGCGGACAGCAACAACTCCCGCTTCGCGGGAGGCCCGCTGACTGGGAGTCAGGCCCGAAAGGATCTGATAGAGTCGGAATCGCCGGAAAGGGAAAGCGCGAAAGCGAAGGACCTGGAAAGCAAGCGGGACCGACTCTGATAGAGTCGGAAACGAAGAACGAAGCCCGGAGGAAAGCCCGAGAGGGTGAGTACAAAGGAAGCGTCCGTTCCTTGAGAACTCAACAGCGTG
>NZ_JBIARX010000013.1:0-165950 GCF_042890265.1 Streptomyces sp. NPDC002209
GTGGTGTGGAGCCTAGACACCTCCACCACACCGGAGGTCTTCGCCATGATCAAGACCCAGCACCGTTAACAACGCTCGTGGTCAATACACCTAGGCCTCGACGGCGGCCGGAGCCGGAGCCGTGACCGGAGCCGGAGCCGCGGCCGGTGCGGCGGCCGGAGCCGAGACCACGGACCCGGCCCCGGTCTCGGTCTGGGTCTGGGTCTCGGCCAGGTTCCGCATCAGCAGCCAGTAGCCCAGCGCCGCCACCGTGCCCAGCAGCGCCACGGACGCCCAGAGCCAGCCCGCGCCCCACCGGTCGATCATGAACCCGGCCATCAGTGGCGCGAGCAGCGAGGCCACCGCCCAGGACATCGTGTACATGCCCTGGTAGCGGCCGCGCCCGTGCAGCGGGGAGAGCCGGGCGACCAGGCCCATCTGGGTCGGGGAGTTGATGATCTCGGCCAGCGTCCACACGCAGACGGTCAGCCCCAGGCTCCACACCGACCCGGCGAAGGCCGTCAGCCCGAACCCGTACCCGGCCAGCAGCGCCGAGACCACCAGCAGCTTCTGGGGCTCGCCCTTCTCGATGAACCGGGTGACCGGGATCTGCAGCAGCACGATCAGCAGCCCGTTGGCGGCGATGACCAGCCCGTAGTCCCCGGCGGAGAAGCCGCCCCTGCCCATCGCCAGCGGCAGCCCGAACGACCCCTGCATGAAGATCAGCGAGATCAGGAACGACAGCCCGACCACGCCCATGAAGCGCCCGTCCCGCAGCACCGTGCCGAGCCCGATCTCCGGTTCGGCGGCGGCCTTCTGCGCGGCGGTCCGCTCCGGCCGCGACTCCGGCAGCTTCACGTACACCAGCACCGCGCAGACCAGCGTCAGCGCCGCCTCGCCGAGGAACCCGGCGAGGTAGCTGTACTCGGCGACGAAGCCCGCCGCCGTCGCCGAGACGGCGAAGCCGAGGTTGATCGCCCAGTAGTTCAGCGCGAACGCCCGTACCTGGTCTTCCGGCCGGACGATGTCCGCCATCATCGCCTGCACCGCCGGGCGCGAGGCGTTCGAGGTCATGCCGACCAGCAGGGCCACCGCCGCGATGGCCGCCGGGTGTTGCATGAACCCGAGCAGCGCCACCGAGAACGCCGTCGAGGCCTGAGCCGCCATCAGGGTCGGGCGCCGGCCCAGCCGGTCGGTCATCACCCCCGCGACGAGCGAGGAGATCACCCCGCCGAGCCCGTGCAACGCCACCACGAGTCCCGCGAAGGAGGCCGAATAGCCCCGGTCCACGGTCAGGTACAGGGTCAGGAACGTGGCGACGAAGGCTCCGAGCCGGTTGACCAGCGTGCTGGTCCACAGCCACCAGAACTCCCGCGGCAGCCCCGACACGCTCTCCCGCGCCGCTCGTCCGAGACTGGCAACGGACATACGGAATCCCCCCGGCGGTGTAAGTGTCTCTCCTGCTCAGCGCACCCTACGGGTGGAGGGGCTGCGAAGGCCACCGGATTGACGCGCACCGTCAATCCACGGCCGTGGACACCGCGCGCGAGCGCCCCCGCGCGTCCATTAGGCTCGTACGCATGGCCGACGCACCGTACAAGCTGATCCTCCTCCGCCACGGCGAGAGCGAGTGGAACGCGAAGAACCTGTTCACCGGCTGGGTGGACGTCAATCTCAACGAGAAGGGCGAGAAGGAGGCGGTCCGCGGCGGTGAGCTGCTCAAGGACGCCGGCCTGCTCCCCGACGTCGTGCACACCTCGCTCCAGAAGCGCGCGATCCGCACCGCGCAGCTGGCGCTCGAGGCCGCCGACCGCCACTGGATCCCGGTCCACCGCTCGTGGCGCCTGAACGAGCGGCACTACGGTGCGCTCCAGGGCAAGGACAAGGCCCAGACCCTCGCCGAGTTCGGCGAGGAGCAGTTCATGCTGTGGCGCCGCTCGTACGACACCCCGCCGCCGGCCCTCGAGGACGGTACGGAGTTCTCGCAGTCCGAGGACCCGCGCTACGCGTCGATCCCGCCGGAGCTGCGCCCGCGCACCGAGTGCCTCAAGGACGTCGTCGTCCGCATGCTCCCGTACTGGTACGACTCGATCGTCCCGGACCTCCTCGACGGCCACACCGTCCTGGTCGCCGCGCACGGCAACAGCCTCCGCGCCCTGGTCAAGCACCTGGACGGGATCTCCGACGCCGACATCGCGGGCCTCAACATCCCGACCGGCATCCCGCTCTCCTACGAGCTGGACGCCGACTTCAAGCCGCTCAACCCGGGCGGCACCTACCTCGACCCGGCCGCCGCCGCGGCCGCCATCGAGGCCGTGAAGAACCAGGGCAAGAAGAAGTAACCTTTGTGATCACGCCTCCCACCTGCGCATACGGCGCGGGTGGGAGGCGTTTTGATGCCCTGGGACCTTTCTGGGCCCTCGGCGTGGCGGGGGGTCAGCGGGCGGTCGGCGCGGCCGGGGCGACGGCCGGTGCGGCGGGCTTGGCGGCGGGCTTGGCCAGCAGGGACTCCGCCGTGTCCTGGAGCGCGGCGACGTTGCCGTTGGACAGGACGACGTTCGGGTTCAGGACGCGGTCGAGCGGCACGTGCACGACCTCCGAGATGTCGGAGATGTTGAGGTTGTCGAGGAGCGAGAGCAGCGGGTTGTCGGCGGCCTGGGCGGGCGCACCGCCGAGGAGCAGGACGGCGCCGGCGAAAGCGCCGACGAGCGAGGTTCGATTCAGCGTCATGCGCGGGGAACGCCCCGCCCGTCCCCCCGGTTACCGCCCCACCCCACCGGTCCCCCCGTTCAGCCCCGCCCGACCCCCCGTCCGGCTGCCTGCGGTTTCCCCGCCGGGCAGGGGGCTCTTCGCTGTCCGACGCCCCCGTCAAGCCACGGTTTTCCGTGGCATGACGGGGGCGTCGCCTTCCTCCGTACTGGGGGTGTCAGGCAGGAACAGGGCCGGCGGTGTCCGCCGCCGGCCGCACACCCTTCAAGGAGCAGTCATGAACCACGGCCTTCACACCCCGGCCCCCTCCCGGTCCGCGCGGCGGATCCTGCGCTTCGGGATCGCCCTCACCTCGGCGGCCTTCGTCTCCGGAGCCGTCGCGCTGCCGGCCTCCGCGGCGACCGGGCCGCCGAACCATGCCCCGGGCACGAGGATCACCGCCGACGATCCCAACCGCGAGCCCGGGAGCAGCCAGTGCCGGCCGGGCTACGTCTGGCGCGACGGTTTCGAGGGCGACGGCCTCTGCGTCACGCCGGCGGAGCGTGAGGCGGCGCAGAACCCCAACCGTCTGCCGGGGAGCAACCAGTGCCAGCCCGGCTACGTCTGGCGTGACGCCTGGGAGGGCGACGGCAAGTGCGTCACGACGGCGGAGCGTGAAGAGGCGCACGCCTGGAACTCCAAGCGCCAGCCGGGGAGCAACCGGTGCCAGCCGGGCTACGTCTGGCGCCTCAAGTTCGAGGGCGACCTCAAGTGCGTCACGCCGGCGGAACGCGACATCACGGACTGACGGACCGGTCGGGCGCTTCCTCCGCCGTCCCGGGGGCGGCCAGGGTCACGCGTACGGACCAACGTGCGCGCGAGTCGGGCGGCCTCTACGGTGAAAGGGCAAAACGCCGACATGCGGGGGAGGGCCCGCCCGTGTTCACGGGTCGTGCGTGTGGGCTCCGCACCCACCGATAGGCGGTCCAGAGATGGCCACAACCTCAGACACACCCGTCCTCGACACCCTTGCCGCCATGACGGTCGACTCGCTCGAACGGTGCGGCATGGACGAGGGCACCCTCATCCTGACCCGCATCGCCGCGCTCGTCGCCATGGACGCGCCGCCGGTCTCCTACCTCGCCCACATCAGTCCCGCGGTCAAGGCCGACCTGAGCGCCGAGCAACTCCAGGACGTCCTCGTCGCGATCGCCCCCGTCGTGGGCACCGCACGCGTCATGTCCGCCGCGGGCCACATCGCCCAGGCGCTCGGCTTCGCCATCGCCCTGGAGGAGAGCGAAGCCCGCGTCATGGTGGAGGCCGAAGCCCAGAGCAGGGGCAAGTCCTAGAACGAGTCCTGGAGCGAGTCCTGGAGCGAGTGCGTCCCCCAACCCCGCGCGAGGCCGCGCGGATCCCCGGTCCGGCCTCCGGGCGGGCGGGGGCCCCGGAGCCGCGCACGGCACGCGAAGGGCCCCGGCCGACAGATGCGGCCGGGGCCCTTCCCGTACGGGATGCCGGGCGGGCGGGGTCAGCCTCCGCACTGGCAGGGCGCCCCGGACTGGCAGCCGCAGCCGCAGCCCGAGCCGCAGCCGCAGGCCGCGAGCAGCGGGAGCCGCAGGGGTTCGGGCCGCGGCTGCTGCTCGTGGTCCGGGGTGATGGGGACGGGGGAATCGGGCATGGATCCTCCTCGCAGGCGGAGTGCGTGGCGTCTTCTGCTTTCCGTGCCTCTTACTGCCTTCGCCCTCATTCATGCCCAGCCGTACCGGCGCGTCAACGGCGCACGGGGGCAGAACGGCTCAGACGCCGTCGACCTGCGTCGGCGCCTGCAGTTCGTCCGCGTGCTCGCCCGTCACCAGGTAGACCACGCGCTTGGCCACCGACACCGCGTGGTCCGCGAAGCGCTCGTAGTAGCGGCCCAGCAGGGTCACGTCCACCGCGGTCTCGATGCCGTGCTTCCAGCGGTCGTCCATCAGGTGCTGGAACAGCGTGCGGTGCAGCTGGTCCATCTCGTCGTCGTCCTGCTCCAGCTGGAGCGCCAGGTCGACGTCCTTCGTGATGATGACCTCGGCCGCCTTCGCCATCAGGCGCTGCGCCAGCTGCCCCATCTCCAGGATGGTCGCGTGCAGGTCGCGCGGCACCGCCGTGTCCGGGAAGCGCAGCCGGGCCAGCTTCGCCACGTGCTGGGCCAGGTCGCCCGAACGCTCCAGGTCGGCGGACATGCGCAGCGAGGTCACCACGATGCGCAGGTCGGTGGCGACCGGCTGCTGGCGCGCGAGCAGCGCGATGGCCCGGGCCTCCAGGTCGTGCTGGAGGTCGTCGACCTTCTGGTCGGCGGCGATGACGCTCTCGGCGAGCTTCAGATCGGCGTCGAGCATGGACGTCGTGGCCCGCCCGATCGCGGAACCGACGAGCCGTGCCATCTCGACCAGGCCTTCTCCGATCGAGTCCAGTTCCTCGTGGTACGCGTCACGCATGGGTTGTCCCTCTCTTGCCTACTGCCTCTGCTGCCCGTGGGCCGGGCCGGGGCGGCCTTCAAGCCCCACGTTGACACGGTGAGCCGCAAACGCGTCCGACTCCGGCATCACAAGTGAATCAACCCCGTCGCCACGGTGAACTCTGGGCGACGACTGTTCGAGGTGCCACCCGAACGGCTGTGGAAGTGCCATCGAGCCTGCTTAACCTTGATGCATGGACGTGAACGCGGCGGTCGCCGCAGCTGCAGCGATCGCCGGTCTTTGCACCGGTGTGATCGCGATGCTGGCGTTCCGCTGGAGCGAGCGCGACCAAGCCCGCCCCACCCGGAGCTCCATGCGCCCCGACATCAACGCGGTGCTCCCGCCCGGCGTGGACACCGTCCTCTCCGTGCTCCGCTCCTCCGCGGTCGTGCTCGACGAGGGGGACGCCGTCGTCAAGGCCTCGTCCGCCGCTTACGCCCTCGGGCTCGTGCGCGGCGGCAAACTGGCCGTCGAACCCATGCTCCACATGGCCCGCGACACCCGCCGCGACGGGGAGATACGCCAGGTCGAGCTCGACCTGCCCCGGCGCGGCACCGGCCGCGGCGAGGCCCTCGCGGTCTCGGCGCGCGTCGCCCCCCTCGGCTCCCGGCTCGTCCTGCTCCTGGTCGAGGACCTCACCGAGGCCCGCCGCATCGAGGCCGTACGGCGCGACTTCGTCGCGAACGTGTCGCACGAGCTGAAGACACCGGTGGGGGCCATCTCGCTGCTGTCCGAGGCCGTCATGGACGCCGCGGACGACCCCGAGGCGGTCAGCCGCTTCGCCGGCCGCATGCAGATCGAGGCCACCCGCCTGATCAACCTCGTGCAGGAGCTCATCGACCTCTCCCGGGTACAGAACGACGACCCCCTCGAGGACGCGGAGCCCGTACGAGTGGACACGCTGGTGGCCGAGGCCATCGACCGCTGCCGCCACACGGCGTCCTCCAAGCAGATCACCATGGCCGCGGGCGGCACCGCCGACCTGCGGGTCTGGGGCAACCGCGGCCAGCTCGCGGCAGCCCTCGGGAACCTGGTCGAGAACGCCGTCAACTACAGCCCCGCCCGCACCCGCGTCGGCATAGCCGGACGCAGGGTCGCGGCACCTGGGGGAGACTTGATCGAGATCGCCGTGACCGACCAGGGCATCGGCATCCCGGAAAAGGACCGCGAGCGCATCTTCGAGCGCTTCTACCGCGTGGACCCGGCCCGCTCCCGTGCCACGGGAGGAACCGGCCTCGGCCTTGCGATCGTGAAGCACGTAGCGGCCTCGCACGGCGGGGAGGTGTCCGTATGGAGCTCGGAGGGTCAGGGCTCCACGTTCACCCTGCGCCTGCCGGAAGCAGCCGCTCCGGCACCTGCACCCGCGGCCGCCCCGGCCGCGGAGCCCGCCCCCGCACCGAGCCACCCCACCCCTGCCTGAACAAGAACCAGCCATTCCTGCCCCGGAGGTCCTTCCGTGACCCGAGTGCTCGTCGTCGAGGATGAGGAATCCTTCAGCGACGCCCTGTCCTACATGCTCCGCAAGGAGGGCTTCGAGGTCGCGATCGCCGCGACCGGGCCCGACGGGCTCGACGAGTTCGAGCGCAACGGCGCCGACCTCGTCCTCCTCGACCTGATGCTCCCCGGCCTGCCCGGCACGGAGGTCTGCCGGCAGCTGCGCGGCCGCTCCAACGTGCCCGTCATCATGGTGACGGCCAAGGACAGCGAGATCGACAAGGTCGTCGGGCTGGAGATAGGAGCCGACGACTACGTCACGAAGCCCTTCTCCTCGCGGGAGCTGGTCGCCCGCATCCGCGCGGTCCTGCGCCGCCGCGGCGAGCCGGAGGAGGTCACCCCGGCCGCGCTGGAGGCCGGGCCCGTACGGATGGACGTCGACCGCCACGTGGTCACCGTCGCCGGAGCCAAGGTGGACCTCCCCCTGAAGGAGTTCGACCTGCTCGAGATGCTGCTGCGCAACGCGGGCCGCGTACTGACCCGCATGCAGCTGATCGACCGGGTCTGGGGCGCGGACTACGTCGGCGACACCAAGACCCTGGACGTCCACGTGAAGCGCCTGCGCGCCAAGATCGAGCCGGACCCGGGCGCGCCGCGCTACCTGGTCACGGTCCGCGGCCTGGGCTACAAGTTCGAGCCGTAGGCCGCAGCCGGCAGGAGCGATCCGCAGCCGTATACGAAAGAGCCCCCCTCCGCCGGAGCGGAGGGGGGCCCTTTCGTACGTGCCGCTACCGGATCAGTGGCCGGCGCTGTGCGAGGGGGAACCCGACGGCGAACCCGAGGCCGCGCCCGACGGGGCGCCCGAAGCGGCACCCGACGGGGTCGTGGCCGGGGCGCCGGACGGGCTGCCCGACGGCGTGCCCGAGGGGCTGCCCGACGGGGTGGCGCCGGGGGCCGCGACCGGGGCCTCGGTCGGGCCGAAGCCCGCGTACATGCCGGTGCCCGGGACGACGAACGCGTCGAGCTCGACGTCGCCCGCGTCGCTCAGCTGGAAGACGACCTTCTGCGCGTTGCCGTTCTGCACGCCCTCGCCGCCCTCGATCACGGCGGAGGCGTTGCCCTTGCCGCCGATGACCACGGAGCCGCCGGCCGGCACGGTGACCTTGCCCGCTGCGCCCTCGGCGCCCTTCAGGACGACCTTGGACTTGCCACCCGGGAGGGTGATGGCGTCGAGGGTCTGCGGCTTGTCGCCGCTGTTGAAGACCGTCGCGGAGACCGCGGCCGGGCCCTTCTTGTCCTTCTCGCCCTTGGTGATCACCAGCGCGTTCTGGATCTTGATGTCGCCCTTGGTGACGGCGGCGTTGTCCGGCTTGATCTGGAGCGTCTCCGCGTTGTTGCCTGCACCGCAAGCGGCCAGCGAGGCGATCGAGAACACGACGGCGGTGGCGGCGAGGGCGCCGCGTCGAAGGCTGCGGCTCACGGCGGCGGCAACTCCTTGGACGTACGGAACGGAAGGGTGGGCAGTCCCAGGGCGGCCGAGGTAAAGCCGTCCTAAGGGTGTGTCAGCGCGCTTAGGTTACCGAGCCGCCGCCCCGCCCCCGCACCCGACCCTCCGCAGTGCACGGGCCGCCCTGCACCGGCCCCGCGATCTTCCTTTCCGTCCGCTGTTCCGGCGGGCCTTCCGGCCGCCCTTGCGCCGGGTACTTCCCGCGCCGTTCATCTGCCGATCATGTGCCGCCCGCATATCGTCCGCCGGGCCTGCTGTGATCAATTCCGGGATTCCTTCGAACGGCGCTCGGTGATCAATTCCGGATTGGGCCGGAACCGCTCCGTACGGGTGGTCGCCAGTCGAACGGAGTAGTTCGGTTTCCCGGCTTCGAAACCGGCAAAACGGGACGTACATCACAGGGGTGGGGCCGCCGCCCGGGTGTAACGTGGCCGTTTCGCCCGGTCCGCACAGCGGCTCCGACCTGCGAATACCCCCCTCCGGAAGCCCTTCGCAGCACGTTCGTGTCGCTGTTGTCAAGCCCCGAGATGTGCCCTGACCTGCGAAAACGCCATTCATAACAGTCAGTTCTCGTGTTACCCTGGATAGCCACGGAAGGGGTACCTGTCACATGACGTTCAAGGTTGGCGACACCGTGGTCTATCCCCATCACGGGGCCGCGCTGATCGAGGCCATCGAAACTCGCCAGATCAAAGGCGTGGACAAGACCTACTTGGTGCTCAAGGTCGCCCAGGGCGACCTGACGGTTCGTGTGCCTGCGGACAATGCGGAGTTCGTCGGCGTTCGCGACGTAGTCGGCCAGGACGGGCTGGACCGGGTCTTCGAGGTGCTGCGTGCACCGTATGCCGAAGAGCCGACGAACTGGTCCCGGCGCTACAAGGCAAATCTGGAGAAGCTCGCTTCTGGCGATGTCATCAAGGTCGCCGAAGTGGTGCGTGACCTGTGGCGTCGTGAGCGTGAGCGCGGGCTTTCCGCGGGCGAGAAGCGCATGCTCGCGAAGGCGCGCCAGATCCTGGTGAGCGAGCTCGCGCTCGCCGAGAACACCAACGAGGACAAGGCGGAAGCCCTCCTCGACGAGGTTCTCGCGTCCTGACGCGGCGTGCCGCCCAGGAAAACAGCGTTCACACGGTTGTGCCGCGGTGCCCGATGACATGCCCTCTCCTCCACGAGAGGGCTGTTGCCGGGCGCTGCGGCATGTCTGCACCCACATCTTTTTCCACCGGCTTTTTTCACCGGCGTGCCGGGTCCGGACTGCCTGCTCGACCGGTCGTCACGGAAGGGGCGAGGGCGTCGCACCCGGCACCCTTCAGGCCATACCCATGTCGGCCGAAGTCACAAACCTGGCTCGGAGCTACTGATGTCTGACGAAACGCGCCCCCACCGCACCGCCGCGGTGATCCCGGCCGCCGGCCGCGGGGTACGCCTCGGCCCCGGCGCCCCCAAGGCCCTGCGGGCCCTCGGCGGCACCCCCATGCTCATCCACGCCGTCCGCGCGATGGCCCGCTCCCGGGCCGTCTCCCTCGTGGTCGTCGTCGCCCCGTCCGACGGCGCCGCCGAGGTGCGCCGGCTCGTCGACGAACACGCCCTGCCCGACCGGACCGAGATCCTGGTCGTCCCCGGCGGCGAAACCCGCCAGGAATCCGTACGCGCCGGCCTCGCCGCACTCCCCGCGGACATCACCTCCGTCCTCATCCACGACGCGGCCCGCCCCCTCGTCCCCGTGGACACCGTCGACTCCGTCATCGAGGCCGTACGCGACGGCTCGCCCGCCGTGGTGCCCGCACTGCCGCTGGCCGACACCGTCAAGGAGGTCGAGCCCGGCAAGCCCGGCGAGCCCGAGCCGGTCGTCGCCACCCCCGAGCGGGCCCGGCTGCGCGCCGTGCAGACCCCGCAGGGCTTCGACCTCGCCACCCTCGTCCGCGCGCACGAGGCCATCGCCGTCAACGGCGAGGGCGCCACCGACGACGCCGGAATGGTGGAACGGCTCGGCACCACCGTCATGGTGGTCCCCGGCCACGAAGAGGCCTTCAAGGTCACCCGCCCGCTCGACCTGGTCCTCGCCGAGGCCGTACTCGCCCGCAGGAGGGCCACCGATGCCTACTAGCCCCACCGGTTCCGCCGCCCCGCTGATCCCGCTCGTCGGCATCGGCACCGACGTGCACGCCTTCGAGGCCGGGCGCGAGCTGTGGTGCGCCGGCCTGCTCTGGGAGGGCGAGGACGGCCTCGCCGGCCACTCCGACGGCGACGTCGCCGCCCACGCCGCCTGCGACGCCCTCTTCTCCGCCGCCGGCGTCGGCGACCTCGGCGCCCACTTCGGCACCTCCCGCCCCGAGTGGTCCGGCGCCGCAGGCGTCACCCTCCTGGCGGAAGCCGCCCGCATCGTCCGCGCCGAGGGCTTCGAGATCGGCAACATCGCCATCCAGGTGATCGGCGTACGCCCGAAGATCGGCAAGCGGCGCGAAGAAGCGCAGAAGGCGCTCGCGGCGGCCGCCGGCGCCCCCGTCTCCGTCTCCGGCACCACCACCGACGGCCTCGGCCTCACCGGCCGCGCCGAGGGCCTCGCCGCCATCGCCACCGCACTGGTGTACCGGACGAACCCCGCCTAGCCCCGCCTGGCCCCGCCCGTACGGGGTCCCCGACGACACCGCTTCCGCAACAAAGCACCCCCGCGCCCCGAAAGGGTCGCGGGGCACTGCTACAGGCCCACTACCCTGGATGCCGTGACTATTCGCCTGTACGACACCAGCGCCCGGCAGATCCGCGATTTCGTCCCGCTCACGCCGGGCTGCGTCTCGATCTACCTCTGTGGCGCCACCGTCCAGGCGGCCCCGCACATCGGGCACGTCCGCTCCTACCTGAACTTCGACGTCATGCGCCGCTGGTTCACCTACCGCGGCCTCGACGTCACCTTCATCCGCAACGTCACCGACATCGACGACAAGATCATCACGAAGGCCGAGGACCAGGGCCGCCCGTGGTGGTCCATCGGCTACGAGAACGAGCGCGCCTTCAACGACGGCTACAACGCGCTGGGCTGCCTCCCGCCCACGTACGAGCCGCGCGCGACCGGCCACGTGCCCGAGATGATCGAGATGATGCGCACGCTCATCGAACGCGGCCACGCCTACGAGGCGGACGGCAGCGTCTACTTCGACGTGCGCTCCTTCCCCGGCTACCTGGAGCTGTCGAACCAGAACATCGACGACCTGCGCCAGCCCGCCGAGGAGGGCATCACCGGCAAGCGCGACCCCCGCGACTTCGCCATGTGGAAGGCCTCCAAGCCCGGCGAGCCCGACTGGGAGACCCCGTGGGGCCGCGGCCGCCCCGGCTGGCACCTCGAGTGCTCCGCCATGGCGCACAAGTACCTCGGCGAGGCCTTCGACATCCACGGCGGCGGCCTGGACCTGATCTTCCCGCACCACGAGAACGAGATCGCCCAGGCCAAGGCCTTCGGCGACGAGTTCGCGAAGTTCTGGGTGCACAACGCCTGGGTCACCATGTCCGGCGAGAAGATGTCCAAGTCCCTCGGCAACTCGGTGCTCGTCTCCGAGATGGTCAAGAACTGGCGCCCCATCGTCCTGCGCTACTACCTCGGCACCCCGCACTACCGCTCGATGATCGAGTACAGCGAGGAGGCGCTGCGCGAGGCCGAGTCCGCGTTCGCGCGGATCGAGGGCTTCTACCAGCGCGTCGTCGAGAAGGCCGGCAAGACCGTCGACCCGGCCCCCGAGGTCCCGCTCGCCTTCGCGGAGGCCATGGACGACGACTTCGGCGTCCCGCAGGCGCTCGCCATCGTCCACACCACGGTCCGCCAGGGCAACAGCGCCCTCGCCGCCGACGACAAGGACGCGGCGATCGCCCGGCTGTCCGAGGTACGGGCGATGCTCGGCGTCCTCGGCCTCGACCCGCTCGACCCGCACTGGGCCGAGGAGAGCGACCGCGGCGAGGACCTCCATGGCGCCGTCGACACCCTCGTACGCCTCGTACTCGAACAGCGCGAGTCCGCCCGGGTCCGCAAGGACTGGGCGACCGCCGACGCCATCCGCGACCAGCTCCAGCAGTCGGGCCTGGTCATCGAGGACAGCCCCACGGGACCGCGCTGGACGCTCGGCCCGCGCTGAGCCGCCGCAGCCCGGAGCAGTCCGACTGTGCCGCCCGGCGCTCCGGGCGGCACACTCTTCATACGTACATATCGCAGCATCAACGAAAACAGGTAGAGGTCATGGCCGGGAACAGCCAGCGCAGGAACCGCCGCACGTCCAACAAGAAGGGCGCCACGGTCGGCAGCGGTGGCCAGCGGCGCAAGGGCCTGGAAGGCAAGGGCCCCACGCCCAAGGCCGAGGACCGCAAGAAGCACAAGGCGAACCGCATCGCCAATGCCATGGCCCGCCAGGCCGCCAAGCGCCGCCCGGCCCCGCGCCGCGGCGGCCCCAAGGGCACCAGCGAGATGGTCGTCGGCCGCAACCCGGTCTTCGAGGCGCTGCGCGACGGCGTCCCCGCCACCACCCTCTACGTCCAGCAGTTCATCGACAACGACGAGCGCGTCCGCGAGGCCCTCCAGCTCGCCGGCGAGCGCGGCAACATCAACCTGATGGAAGCCCCGCGCCCCGAGCTCGACCGCATGACCAACGGGCTCAACCACCAGGGCCTGGTCCTCCAGGTCCCGCCCTACGAGTACGCGCACCCGGAGGACCTCACCTCCGCCGCGTACGACGAGGGCGACGACCCGCTGATCGTGGCCCTCGACGGGGTCACCGACCCCCGCAACCTCGGCGCGATCGTCCGCTCCGTCTCCGCCTTCGGCGGCCACGGCGTGGTCATCCCCGAGCGCCGCGCGGCCGGCATGACCGCCGGTGCCTGGAAGAGCTCGGCCGGCACCGCCGCCCGCACCCCGGTCTCCCGCGTCACCAACCTGACCCGCGCCCTCCAGGACTTCAAGAAGGCCGGCATCGCCATCGTCGGCCTCGCCGCCGAGGGCACGCACGAGGTGCAGGACCTGGAGGCGCTCGGCGGTCCCGTCGTCATCGTCGTCGGCTCCGAGGGCAAGGGCCTCGGCCGCCTCGTCGGCGAGAACTGCGACTACCTCGTCCGCATCCCGATGCCCGGCGGCGCCGAGTCGCTGAACGCCGGCGTCGCAGCGGGCGTCGTGCTCTACGAGGCGGCCCGCCGCCGGGCCACCCGCGGCCGCGTCTGACCCCCGGGCGGCCCCGCCGCCTTGATCCACTTGGCTCATGGAACGTGACCCGTGAGCGTGCCACCCCGCCCCTTTCGGGCGGGGTGGCTTGATCTTGACGGGTCTCGGACACATCCCTGCTGTCAAGGCAGTGTCCTAAACACTGATCACTCGGTTAGATGAGTGTGGACACCAGAACGTCAGGGTTCGACGACCAGCCCGCGCTGAGCATGGTCAAGGTGCCGTGCGACCCCGCACAGGTCATCGTCAACCACGCCAGCTTCCGCGTGCGGCTCGCACCGAGCCCGAGCGCGCGTTCCAAGCCCGCGAACGCCCCCGGCCGCGTGCCCGTCCTCGGCGGCGCCGCGGTCGCCGCCGCCGGCGCCGGCCGCCGCCGGGCCCCGGTCGTCTGGAGCGGCAAGTCCGCCCCCGGCGACACCGCCGCAATGGGCGGACTCATCCAGGCCGTCCGCGAACACGGGCGCGGCCACGGCTACGACGGCGACGGCGGCACCACCCAGACCATCCCCCGCATCGACCTCGCCCACGACCTCGCCGAGGACACCCTCGCCACGCCGACCGTCATCGGCCAGCGCACCTACGGAGACCCGGACGAAACCCGCCCGCTGACCCCCGTACGTGACCTCCCGTACGACACCCGGTACGCGGCCGGCGGCCCCTACGACCGCCACGACGGACTCGACGGACTCGACGGCGGACCCGGCACCGATTCCCGCCGAGCCCCCTCCGACGCCCGCGGCCACGCCTCGTACTACCCCGGCCGCCGCATGAACCTCGGCGTCGTCCTCCTCCCGCTGCGCGTCTTCCTCGGCTTCATCTGCATCTACGCCGGCATGGGCAAGCTGTGCGACCCCGTCTACTTCGACGGCGGCGAACGCGGCTCCATGGTCACCTGGCTCCGCACCCTCCACCCCTGGGCACTCGCCGAACCCCTGCGCGACTTCGCCCTCGCCCACCCCGTCGGCGCCGGACTCACCGTCGCCTTCCTCCAGGTCATCGTCGGCGTCCTGACCGTCCTCGGCCTGTGGCAGCGCTTCGCCGCCTGCATCGGCGCCCTGCTGTCCGCCGCACTCCTCATGACGGTGAGCTGGAAGACCGTCCCCGCCTACGACGCCCCCGACATCATCTACCTCGCCGCCTGGAGCCCGCTGATCATCGCCGGCGCCCCCGTCTACTCCCTCGACGGCCGCCTCGCCGGCGAGGCCTGGCGCACCCTCGGACCCCGCTCCGAGATCTGGCGGCTGCGCCGGCGCGTCCTGCGCCGCGGAACCATCATGGCCACCGTCGTCTGCGGACTCACCCTGATCACCGGCTCGCTCCTCGGCGGCGCCGTCCGCTCCACCACCGTGGTCACCGTGCCCGGACCCGGCCAGGCCCCCAGCAACTACCTGCCCGGCTCCCCGCTCCCGCAGGCCCCCACCAAGCAGCAGCAGCAACAACAGCAGCAGAAGCCCGCCACCCAGCAGCCCTCCAAGCCGGCCGAACCCACCGCCAGCGCCTCGGCGCCCGCGGCCAAGTCCGGCCGGGCCGGCACCGGTTCCACCGCCAAGGAGACCGCCGGCACCGGCGCGCAGTCACCCACCGCGACCCGCGGCTCCGGCAGCGGCCAGAACTCCGGCAGCACGCCCAAGCAGTCCACCCCGAAGCCGCCGTCCTCCAGCTCGGGCAGCGGCGGCGGCACCGGCGGCGACGCACCCTCCAAGAAGCCCGGCCTCGTCGGCGGCCTCCTCGGCTGACGACACAACCGAACGGGACGACACGAAGCCGGGGCCGGCGCGCTGTGTGCGCGCCGGCCCCGGCTTCATGCGCGGACGGCCTCAGGAGCCGCTCTGCGCGGCCAACTCCCGTGCCGCCTCGGTCAGGTCCTTCGCCGTGTCGATAGCCCGCCAGTAAGCCCCCTGCGGCAGCGGAAAGCCCGCCAGGCGCCGCTCACGCGCCAGCCGCGGGAACGTCGTACGCTCGTGATCACCCAAATCCGGCAGCAGCGCCGCGAATTCGGGACCGAACACGTACACGCCCGCATTGATCAGATACGGCGACGGCGGCGACTCGATGAAGTCCAGCACCTGCCCGAACTCATTGGTCTCCACCGCCCCCCACGGAATCCGCGGCCGCGCCAGCGCCAACGTCGCCGTCGCCCCCCGCTCCGCATGGAACGCCGCCATCTCGCGCAGCGAGAACCGCGTCCAGATGTCCCCGTTCGTCGCGTACCAGGCCCGGTCCGGATGCGGCAGGTGCCGGGCCGCGTACTTCAGGCCGCCACCCCGCCCCAGCGGCTCCTCCTCCACCACCGTCGTCACCCTGAGCGGCAGGTCCGCCCCGTCCAGCCACTCCTGCAGCACCTCCGCGAGATGCCCGCACGACACCACCGCGTCCGTCACCCCCTCCGCCGCCAGCCACGCCAGCTGATGCCCGATGATCGGCACCCCGGTCCCCGGGATCTCCACCATCGGCTTCGGCCGGTCGTCCGTATACGGACGCAGCCGCGAACCCTGGCCACCCGCCAACACGACTGCCTGAACAGGCGCCTGAGCGAGGGAGGCCGGGTACGCGGCCGCGGAAACGGAGGAACGGGACACGGGAGGTGCGTCGGTCATGGCCGCCAGCGTAGGGGCCCCGACCCGGAGGAGTACGGCGACGCCCGTCAGCCCATCGAGGCAACACCGGTCGCGTACGAGGTGTCGCACACGGGACGCGCGAAGGACTGCGCCTTCGTCGGACCGTACGCATCCACCGCAGCCCGCCCCAGCGCCCGCGCGATCCCCACGCAGTGCTCGGCCAGCGACGGCCGCCGGTCCACCTCCCGCTGGAGGTGCGTCAGGACGTCACCCGGCGTCTCGCCCTGCTGCAGCTCACTCAGCAGCTTGTCGCGCAGCACGTCCTGCGCGGCCCGAGGCTTCGCGGGGACGGACACGTCCTCGGCGGAGGCGGTCAGGATCTGGGAAGGGGTGTTGTCCGCCCAGGGGACCATCGTGACCGCGAGGGTCCCGGACAGGACCAGGACGACGGGCAGGACCAGGGCGAGGGAACGGCCGATACGGCGGGCAGTGTGGGTCACGAGGGCGAGAGTAGCGCTCGGTGAAGATTTGGCGACATTTAGTCACCCGGTCGGGGGATGGTTCGACGTGGCTTTTCGAATTAAGGGTTGACGAGTGGGGCCGAATGGCCCGGTCTGCCCGGGATGGCGAACGGGGGCGCCCCCGAGAAGGAGCGCCCCCGTTTCGCCGTGCCCGTCCGCGGTCAGTCCGAGAGCCGCTCACCCGACGACGTCGAGAACACGTGGATCTCGCCGGCCCGCGGCACCACGTGCAGCGTCGAGCCCTTCTCCGGCACCTGCCGGCCGCCCACGCGCACCACGATGTCCTGACCGCCCTCGGCCTCGGTGGTGCGGCCGTAGACGTAGCCGTCGGCACCGAGCTCCTCGACGACATTGACGGTGATCGTCAGACCACCCTCGCTGCCGACGTCGAAGTGCTCCGGACGGACGCCGACCGTGACGGTACGGTCGCCCGCGTCCGCGGCGGCGGACAGCGCCTCGCGCGACACCGGGACCACGGTCTCGCCGAACTTCACGCCGCCGTCGGCGATCGGGACCTCGACCAGGTTCATGGCCGGGGAACCGATGAAACCGGCGACGAACAGGTTCGCCGGACGGTCGTACATGTTGCGCGGGGTGTCGACCTGCTGCAGCAGACCGTCCTTGAGGACCGCCACACGGTCGCCCATCGTCATGGCCTCGACCTGGTCGTGGGTGACGTAGACGGTGGTGATCCCGAGGTCGCGCTGGAGCGCGGCGATCTGGGTACGGGTGGACACGCGCAGCTTGGCGTCGAGGTTCGACAGCGGCTCGTCCATGAGGAACACCTGCGGCTTGCGCACGATGGCACGGCCCATGGCGACGCGCTGGCGCTGACCGCCCGAGAGCGCCTTCGGCTTGCGGTCGAGGTACTGCGTGAGGTCGAGCATCTTCGCCGCGTCCTCGACCTTCCTGCGGATGGTCGCCTTGTCCTCACCGGCGATCTTGAGCGCGAAGCCCATGTTGTCGGCGACGGTCATGTGCGGGTACAGCGCGTAGTTCTGGAACACCATCGCGATGTCCCGGTCCTTGGGCGGCAGGTGCGTGACGTCGCGGTCGCCGATGCGGATGGCGCCGCCGTTGACGTCCTCCAGGCCGGCCAGCATGCGCAGCGAGGTGGACTTGCCGCAGCCCGAGGGGCCGACGAGGACGAGGAACTCGCCGTCCTCGATGTGCAGCTCGAGCTCGTCGACGGCGGGCTTGTCGCCGCCGGGGTAGAGCCGGGTCGCCTTGTCGAAGGTGACAGAAGCCATGGTGATGAATCCCTTCTACCGGCAGGAACGTGCCGGACGATCCGAGTGGAAGGTCTAGTCCAACAAGCAGGACTCCGCCCGACGCTACCCGCCGCCCCTCCTCCTGTCAGCACCCCCGAGCCCATGACTTCGAACTCTGTGCGATCTGTCGGACGCGACCGCTTGGATGACGGCCATGACCGCCGCGCCCCGCCCCCGTAACGTCCACGAACTGATCCGCGTCCTCCCCGACGTCCCCACGCTGCGCGCCCGCTGCCGGGCCATGGCCGCGCTGGAGCTGCTGATCGGCGGCAACCGAGAGGGCGGCTGCTTCTCCTACGCCCCTGAGTGGGCCGACGGCGAGGAGGCGGCGCTCATGGACAACGGCTCGGGCGACGAGTACTCGATCCTCTTCACGGCGGACGGTGCGTTCGGCCGCGGCTTCGACCACGAGTCCTCGATGAGTCCGTGGGGCGACGAGGGCATGGCGCTGTGGCCCGGCCTGGTGGACACCGTGCCGGAGGTCTTCCGGCCGCAGCTGGCGGAGCCGGCCTTCGGTGTCGTGGAAGGCGTCCTCCAGGCCACGGTGGTCTTCTGGCGCGAGAACTCCGACACCGCTTGGCCGCGGCGGCCTCGGCGGTCGGCCGTATCGGGTACCCCGTGGCCGGGGCGACGTGAGGGCAGAGCGGCGCATTTTTGAGCGGGACGCTTCCTGCTCCACCGTCCGTTGCCGCCCGGCGCGGCCCCGAGGGCCACACCGGATGCTCGGTGGCTTCGGCCGCCGCCCCTCCCCAGCCCTGCGGTCCGATAGTCGGACGTGCCCTCCTGTGCGGAGAACGAACAGGAGGGCGAGTGGTTGCGCAGGCCGGAAAGTTCTTCGCGGGGAAGTCCGGTGGCTGTGTAAAGTGAGGGCGATTCTGTGCGTTGTGCAGTGTCATATGTGCCGCCTTAGCTCAGTTGGCTAGAGCGCTTGACTTGTAATCTTGAGGTCGTCGGTTCGATTCCGACAGGCGGCTCCGTCCCAGGTCAGATGGATGGAGACCGAGGGAATTCATACAGAAGCGGAAGGCTCCGGATGATCATCCGGAGCCTTCCGCTTTGTTGTCAGTGGCGGCCCGAGATGCGGTTTGCCAGGTGGGCCAGGGGGGTTGTGGTCGGGGTGTGGGTCGCGGATTCGCGGCGGTCCGCCTCGCGGTAGGCCGCGTAGAGGGCCTGGACGCCGAGCCAGCGGAAGGGTTCCGGCTCCCAGCGGCGGACGCGGTGGTTGACCCAGGGGAGGGTGGTCAGTTCCGTGGAGTCCCCCAGGACCAGGTCGCGCAGGGTGCGGGCCGCCAGGTTGGCGGTCGCGACCCCGGAGCCGACGTAGCCGCCGGCCCAGCCGAGGCCCGTCGTGCGGTCCAGGGTCACCGTGGCGCACCAGTCGCGGGGGACGCCGAGGACGCCCGACCAGGCGTGGGTGATCTCCACTCCCGTGAGGATCGGGAAGAAGGACGTCAGGAGGTGCGTCAGTGACGTGATCGTCGACTGCTGGGTCGTGCCGTCGGTGTCCGTGCGTGAGCCGAAGCGGTACGGGACGCCGCGGCCGCCGATCGCGATGCGGTCGTCCGCGGTGCGCTGGGCGTACATGTAGGCGTGGGCCATGTCGCCGAGGGTGCAGGCGTCCGACCAGCCGATGCGGGACCAGGTCTCGGGCGGCAGCGGGGCCGTCGCGATCATCGACGAGTTCATGGGGAGCCAGGAGCGCTTCTGGCCCTTGAGGGCCGCGGTGAAGCCCTCGGTGCAGCGCAGGACGTACGGGGCGCGGACCGTGCCGTACGGGGTGATGGCCCGGCGTGGGGCGATCTCGGTGACGGGGGTGGATTCGTGGATGACCACGCCGAGGCGTTCGCAGGCGGCGGCCAGTCCCCTGACGAGCTTGAGGGGGTGGATGCGGGCGCCGTGCGGGGTCCAGGTGGAGCCGACGGCGTCGGCGATGTCGATGCGGGCGCGGGTGTCGGTGGCGTCGTAGAGCTCGCGGTCGGTCTCGCCGAAGGCGAGTTCGGCGGTGTGGAAGGCCTTGAGGCGGCTGAGCTGGGCGGGGGTGCGGGCGACTTCGAGGACGCCGCCGCGGTGGATGTCGGCGTCGATGTCCTCCTTGGTCGCGATGTCGATGACTTCGGTGACGGTGTCGTTCATGGCCTGCTGGAGGCGGAGCGCGGCCTGGTGGCCGTGGAGTTCGGCGTAGCGGTCGCGGCCGGCGATGCCGTTGTAGAGCCAGCCGCCGTTGCGGCCGGAGGCTCCGTAGCCGCAGAACTTCTGCTCGAGGACGGTGACGCGGAGGTCGGGGGCGGCGGTCTTGAGGTAGTAGGCGGTCCACAGGCCGGTGTAGCCGCCGCCGACGATGACGACGTCGGCCGTGGCGTGGCCGGTGAGGGGGGCGCGGGGTGGCCGGGCGGGGGTGTGGTCCGTCGCGTACCAGAAGGAGATGCCGCCGTTGATCGTCATGGGGGTGTTGGTACACGGGGTCTCGGTGGGGTGTCCAGGTACCGAGTGCCGGGTTTTGGGGTGGGAGGGGTGGCCTTTTGGCTGATGTGGCGGGGGTGGTGGGGTCCCTAGGGTGGCTGCGGGGGGTTTTGTTGTGGTTTTTAGGGGTTTGGTTGATGGTGGGCGTACGTGGGGCAGGGCGCGCCGGTGGCGCTGGTGGGTGGGCGGGCGGTCGGGGCGAAGGGCGGGGCGATGTTCGATGCGGCGGCGTTCGCGGAGGCCCTGAAGGGGCTCGGGATCGGTGGCGCGGCCTAGGCTTTCGGCATGATCCGTAGTGCTGTTGTCGAAGACGTTCCCGTCATCCACGCCATGATCCGTGAGCTGGCGGAGTACGAGAAGGTGCCGCACGAGGCGCGGGCCACGCAGGAGCAGTTGCGGGAGGCGCTGTTCGGGGCGCGGCCCGCGGTGTTCGCGCACATCGCGGAGGGGGAGGACGGGGAGGCCGTCGGGTTCGCGGTGTGGTTCCTGAACTTCTCGACGTGGCGCGGGGCGCACGGGATCTACCTGGAGGACCTGTACGTGCGGCCGGGTGTGCGCGGTGGCGGGCACGGGAAGGCGCTGCTGGCGGAGTTGGCGCGGATCTGTGTGGAGCGCGGGTACGAGCGGCTCGAGTGGGCGGTGTTGAAGTGGAACGAGCCGGCGATCGCGTTCTACGAGGCCTTGGGTGCGCGGCCGCAGGACGAGTGGTCGGTGTACCGGCTGACGGACGGGCCGTTGAGGGAGCTGGGCTCGGCGCAGGGCTGAGGCCGCTGCGCCGGGCCGGTGGTGTGGGGTCAGCCGGTGATCTTGGCGGTGAAGGCGTCGAGGTTGCTGCGGGCGCGGTCGATCTTCTCGGTGAGGGTGAGGGTCTCCTCGTAGCGGCCGGCGCGCAGTTTGGGCTGTCGCTTGCCCCGGATGTAGAGGGAGCAGGCGAGGTCGGCGCAGACGTAGATGCCGACGGTGTTGCCGTCGCGGCCGCGGGCTCCGGCGAGGGGGGCGACGAGGAGGGAGACGCCGGAGGCGGCGTGGCCGGTGAGGCAGATCTGGCAGACGCTGGACTTGAGGGCGCTCGTGCGGCTGGTGCCGGGGACGCGCAGGGTGATGCCGATGGGGGTGCCGTCGGGGTCCTGGCGTACGAGGTGGGCGCGGAGCGGGGCGCCGGGGTCCACCCAGCCGAGGAAGTCGAGGTCTTCCCAGGGGAGTTCGCTGTGGTCCAGGGGGAGTTTGAGGCGTGCTGCCTCGCCCTTGGTGCAGTTCACGAAGGACGAACGGATCTGTTTTTCGGTGAGCGGGTCCACGTCGGGGGACGGTACGTGGGGGTACGGGCCGCTGTCATCCGATATTGCCGGCGGCGCGGGGGTTCTCGTCAGGGTTCGAGGACGACTTTGCCGGTGGTGGCGCGGGTTTCCAGGTCGTGGTGGGCGGCGGCCGCTTCGGCGAGGGGGTAGCGCTGGAGGGCGGGCCGGAGCCGGCCGGCGGCGGCTTCGGCGAGGGCGCGGGTTTCGAGGACGCGCAGGGGGTTGTCGCCGCCGGCCCGGCGGAGCATGGCGGGGCCGAGGACGTTCTCGGTGGTGACGGCGCGGGCGGTGAGGTCGGCGCGGTCGGTGTCGGTGAGGGGGATGGGGCCGGCGGACCAGCCGAAGACGAGGTGGAGGGCGCCGGGGGCGAGCAGGTCGAGGGCGGCGCGGGCGATGGGGCCGCCGACGGAGTCGAAGAGGACGGTGGCGCCGGCGGGGTGGTGTCGGCGTACGGCGTCGGTCCAGCCGGGGGCGGTGTAGTCGAGGGCGAGGTGGGCGCCGTTCGCTGCGGCGAGGGCGGTTTTGGCGGAGCCGCCGGCGAGGGCGACGACGGTGGCCCCGGCGCCCAGGGCGTACTGGACGAGCAGTGTGCCGATGCCGCCGGCGGCGGCGGGGACGAGGGCGACGGAGTCCGGGCCGAGGTCGGCGAACTGGAGGATTCCGAGGGCGGTGCGGCCGGTGCCGATCATGGCGACGGCCTGGGCGGGGTCGAGGCCGGGCGGTACGGGGTGCAGGCGGTCGGCGTCGGCGACGGCGTACTCGGCGTAGCCTCCGGGCGCGAATCCGAAGTGGACGACGACCTGGCGGCCGAGCCAGCCGGGGTCGGTGCCCGGGCCGAGGGCGTCGACGGTGCCGGCCACCTCGCGGCCGGGGATGGTGGGGAGTTCGGGGAGGGTGGGGGCGGGGCCCCGGGCGCCTTGGCGGAGGGCGGTGTCGAGGAGGTGGACCCCGGCGGCGGCGACGGCGATGCGGACCTGGCCGGGGGCGGGTACGGGGGTTTCGGTGCGCTCGTGGACGAGGTTCTCGGCGGGGCCGAAGGCGTGGAGGCGGATGGCGTTCATGGTGTGCAGGGTTTCCATGCGGACAGGCTCGGACCTGAAGCGCGGTTGAGGTCAAGGCTCTGGCGGCAGTCGGCTGCCGTTGTCAGTGGGGCGGGGGACGATGGGGGCATGGCGCGCAAGGGGCAGCAGGAGACGGTGAAGGCGGCGCGGCAACCGGAGGTGCGGCTGCCGGAGCTGAGTGCCTGGGAGGGCGGTGAGCTGGAGCCGGACGGGGACTACGACGGGCTGGAGTTCGCGGACCTGGACCTGGTGGGGCAGGAGGGCATCGGGGCCCGGTTCATGGACTGCGCGCTGCGAAGGTGTGCGCTGGACGGGACGGGGCTGGCGAAGGCGCGGATCCTGGACTCGGTGCTGGAGGGGGTCCGGGGGGTGGGGACGGACCTGTCGGGGGCCTCGCTGCGGGATGTGGAGCTGGTGGAGGCGCGCCTGGGGGGCTTGCAGCTGCACGGGGCGGTGTTGGAGCGGGTGGTGGTCCGCGGGGGCAAGATCGACTACCTGAACCTGCGGAAGGCGCGGCTCAAGGACGTGGTCTTCGACGGGTGCGTGCTGGTGGAGGCGGACTTCGCGGGCGCGGTGCTGGAGCGGGTGGAGTTTCGCGGGTGCGCGGTGCGGGCGGCGGATTTCACGGGGGCGCGGATGACGGACGTGGATCTGCGGGGGGCCGCGGAGCTGGGCATCGCGCGGGGGGTGGACGCGTTGTCCGGGGCGGCGATCAGCCCGTCCCAGCTCTTCGACCTGGCCCCGGCCCTGGCCGCGCAGCTGGGCCTGCGGGTCCTGCCGTAGCCCCCTGGCGGGGGCTGCCCCCTGGGCCGTCTCTTCCGGATCTTGCCTGACCCGCGTCCGAAAGAGACGACCTAGGCGGGCACGCGGGGGAAGCGGGCCTGGAGGGTCCAGATGGCGGGGTTGTCGGCGAGGCCGTCGTGCATGTCGATGAGGTCGGCGATCAGGTCGTGGAGGAAGTCGCGGGCTTCGCGGCGCAGCAGGCGGTGGCTGAAGGTCAGCGGTTCTTCCTCCGGCGGCATCCAGTCGGCCTCGATGTCGACCCAGCCGAAGCGGCGCTCGAAGAGCATGCGGTCGGTGGATTCGGTGAAGTCGAGTTCGGCGTACTGGCGGTGGGCGGAGCGGCTGCCGCGGGGGTCCTGGTCGAGCTGTTCGACGATGTCGCAGAGCGCCCAGGCGAAGTCGAGTACGGGTACCCATCCCCAGGCTGTGGACACTTCCCGGTCCTTGACGGTGTCGGCGAGGTACACGTCCCCGCAGAAGAGGTCGTGGCGCAGGGAGTGGACGTCCGCCGAGCGGTAGTCGGTCTGCGGGGGGTCCGGAAAGCGCCGGGAGAGGGAGTAGCCGATGTCGAGCACGTACCCGATGGTGTCACGGTGGGGCGGGTGTGTGGGACGGGACGTCGGTGGGGTGTCCTGGGCCGGGGGGATGACGGGCCGCGGGCCGCGTCCGGCAGCCGCCCCGGCGGGCATGGGCGGCTGCGGGCCCGCCTGCGGTGCGTGCCCCGCACGTCACGGACACGGCCCTGCCGGACCCCGCTCGGCGGCGGCGACGTCAGTGGACGTTGACGGCGCTCCAGGCGGCGGCGACGCGCGCGTACTCGGTGCTGCCCGGGCCGTAGAGCTCGGCGGCGGCCATGAGGGTGGCGGTGCGGGCGCGGGCGTAGTTGGTCGTGGAGGTCATGTGGGTGCTCAGGGCCCGGTACCAGATGCGGACGGCCTTGTCCCGGCCGATGCCGAGCAGCTTGGAGCCGTCGTAGGTGGGGGAGTCGTAGGAGATCTTGTTGATCTCCTTGGGGCCGCTGCCTTCGGCGAGGAGGTAGAAGAAGTGCCGGGCGGGGCCGGAGGCGGCGTACGGGTCGAGGGTGCCGATGTCGCTGGACCAGTAGTCGCGGGAGTGGCCGTCGAGGCTGGGGTGGTCCATGCGGCGCAGGGAGCTGCCGGTGAAGACGCGTTCGCCGATGAAGTAGTCGCCGACGTCGGTGGTGTTCTCGGCGAAGAACTCGATGGAGGTGCCGAGGATGTCGGCGGTGCCCTCGTTGAGGGCGCCCGGTTCCCCGGAGTACGTGAGTCCGGCGGTGGCGGCGACCACGCCGTGGGTGAGCTCGTGGCCGACGATGTCGAGGGTGGCGAGGGTCCGGCCGGTGGTGGGGTCGTCGCCGTAGTTGGCGCAGGAGCAGGACGGGTCCCAGAAGGCGTTGGGGTAGTTGCTGCCGTAGTGCACGCGGGAGGTGACGCCGGTGCCGTCGCCGCGGATGCCGTTGCGGCCGAGGACGCCTTTGTAGAAGTCCCAGGTGACGGCGGTGGCGTAGTGGGCGTCGACGCCGGCGGACTGACGGTTGGCGGGGGTGCCGGTGCCGCCCCAGTCGTTGTCGGGGTCGGTGAAGAGGGTGCCGCCGCCGGTCTGGTTCATGGCGTCGAGGGTGCGCTGGTTGCCGCGGGTGGTGTCGCGGAGCTGGTACGTGCTGCCGGTGAAGTAGGTGGTGAGGGGGACGGTGCCGGCGTGCTGGCTGTGGCCGGTACCGGTGCTGAGGGGGGCCGCAGTCGCAGCCGTGGCTGTGGCTGTGGCTGCGGTGACCGTCATGACGGCGGCGGCGGCCAGCAGGGCGGCGAGGCGGGTGCGGGGAGAGGGCGTCGGGTGGGTCACTCGGGCTCCTTCGCGGTGGCCGGGGTGGCGGCGCGAGTGAGCGTGACAGGAGAGCCCCCGTTTTTGGCAGGTCTGCGACAAGGATTTCGGGGATCCCGGCCGGGTTGTCCGAACAGCCCCCGCCCGGTGTCCGGAACCCGACGCCGCGGGGCGGCAGCCGCGTCAGGGCACGGGCCCCGTCAGGGCAGCAGGCGCTGTTCCTTGGCCACCGAGACCGCTCCCGCGCGGGTGTCCACGCCGAGCTTGTCGTAGATGCGGCCCAGATGGGTCTTGACCGTGGCCTCGCTGATGAACAGGGCCCGGGCGATGTCCCGGTTGCCCAGCCCCCGCGCCAGCTGGCCCAGGATGTCCAGCTCACGGTCCGTCAGCGTCGGCCGCGAGCCCCGCATGTGGGCCATCACGCGGCTCGCCACGGGAGGCGAGAGCGTCGTGCGGCCCGCCGCCGCCGAATGGATCGCGGAGAACAGCTCCTCGGGGCGCTCCGCCTTCAGCAGGTAGCCCGTGGCGCCCGCCGCGATGGCGCGGGTGACGTCCGCGTCCGTGTCGTACGTCGTGAGGACCAGGACGTGCGGGGGGTCGGTCACCGCCGTGATGCGGCGGGTGGCCTCGACGCCGTCGATGCCCTCGCCCAGCTGGAGGTCCATCAGCACCACGTCCGGGCGCAGCTTCGCCGCCAGGGCCACCGCCTCCTCGCCGCTGCCGGCCTCGCCCAGGACCTCGATGTCCGGCGCGCTCCCCAGCAGCGCCAGCAGGCCGGCCCGGACCACCGCGTGGTCGTCGCACAGGAGGATCGTCGTCATCGGGCCGGTTCCAGTCGTCATCCGGTGGGCTCCAGGGGGATCGCCGCGGAGAGGACCGTGCCCTCGCCGGGGGTGGATTCGAGGGTCAGGGTGCCGCCGAGCTGGCGGACGCGGGCGCGCATCGCCGGGAGCCCGTGCCCGCGGTCACCGGCCGCTGCGCGCGCACCCGGCCGCGGCTCGGTGAAGCCCTCGCCGTCGTCCGCGACGTCGAGGACCACCTGGTCGCCCAGGAAGCTCAGGGTCAGGGCCGCGGTCCGGGCGTGCGCGTGCTCGCGGACGTTGGCCAGTGCCCCCTGCGCTATCCGCAGCAGCGCCGACTGGACGCGGTCCGGGAGCGGGGCCGGCGTGCCCTCCAGGTGGAAGCGGACCTCGATGTCCGGGCCCGCGTCGAGCGCGCGCAGCGCTTCCGCGAGGCCGCCGCCGCCTTCGAGCTCCGGCGGGGCCAGGTCGTGGACGAGGCGCCGCGCCTCCGCCAGCCCGCGCGCCGCGATGCCGGTGGCGGTGCGGACGTGCGCGCGGGCGGTGGCCGGGTCGCTGTCCCAGGTGCGGTCCGCGGCCTGGAGCAGCATCTGCTGGCTGGACAGGTGCTGGGCGAGCGTGTCGTGGATCTCCATCGACAGCCGCTGCCGCTCGGCGAGGGTGCCCTCGCGGCGCTCGGTGGCGGCCAGCTCGCGGCGGGTGCGGATCAGGTCGTCGATCAGTGCGCGCTGGGACTCGGCCTGGCGCTCCATGTGGACGAAGACGGCGGTGGCGAGGGCGGCGATCGCGGGCGGGGCCAGCAGGAGGTTCGGGTCGAACTCCTTCGAGAGCTTGAGCTGGGCCGCCACCACGAACACGGTCAGCAGGGCCACGAGGACGATCGCCGCGCGGGGCGGCAGGGTGCGCAGGGCGGTGAAGAAGAGGGGGACGGCGCACCAGGCGAAGCTGGGCGCGAGGACGACCAGGATCACCCAGGTCGCCACCACCAGCCCGAGCCAGAGCATCCGCCGCACGGTGGGCGCGGCCCCGAGTGCGGGGCCGAGCACGTACAGCAGGGCCAGCACGATGCTGAGGGCGATGATCCAGGGGGTGCTCGGCGAGCCGGGGTGGCGCAGCAGGAAGCGGGCCACCGAGGCGCCGAGGAGCAGGAAGAACGCCGTGTGCATGACGGTCGCCAGGGTGCGCGTGTCGGCCTTCCCCGGCGTGCCGGGTGCGCCGGGCGGGCCCGGCGTCCGCGGCGCCTGTGGCGGGGTGCGGCTCACGTGGCTCACGGCGGGCTCCCGGGTCGGTGTCTGGCTCCTCCATCGTGCCTGGTCGTACGCGATGGCGCCGACCAGCCAATCCGTACCCGTACCCGGTCCGCATCGACCGATCGGTTGACCCCGGGGTCAACCGGTGCGGCAGCCGTCGCGAGCCGGTACGGGGACGGGTGGGCACCGGGTACGGGCCCAGGCTTGGAGCAGCAGGACGAGCCGACGCACTCAGCCGATGCACTCAGGAGCAGCAGACATGAACACCCGCACCCGCGTTCTCACCGGTACCGCCCTCGCCGTCGCGCTCGGCGCCGGGACCTTCGGCGCGGTCAGCGCCAGCGCCGCGCAGAGCGAGAACGCCCCGGCCGTCGCCGCCGCCAAGAAGGACGGCCAGCCGGACGAGAAGAACTTCACGACCACGACCCACCTCACCGTCGACGCCGCCACCCGCGCCGCCCAGGCCGCGCTCGAGGCCGCGCAGAAGGAGAACCAGAAGGTGACGGTCGCGGTCGTGGACCGCAACGGCAACACCATCGTCACCCTGCGCGGCGACGGCGCGGGCCCGCAGTCCTACGAGTCGGCGCAGCGCAAGGCCTTCACCGCCGTGTCCTGGAACGCCCCGACCTCGGTGCTCGCGGGCCGCCTCGCCCAGGCCCCGAACCTGAAGGACATCCCCGGCACCCTCTTCCTCGGCGGCGGCACCCCGGTGCAGGCCAAGGGCGCCCCGGTCGCGGGCATCGGCGTGGCCGGCGCCCCGAGCGGCGACCTGGACGAGAAGTACGCCAAGGCCGGCGCCGACTCCCTGGACAAGTAGTCCCCGGCCGGGAGCGACCCGGCCGCTTACTGTCCGGCGCGACCCGCGCGATCCGGACCCTGCGAAATCCGGCCCTCGTGGGAAACGGCCCGAAGTGCGACATCGGGCCCACATAGGATCGGGCGCGTGGAACACCGCGCGCTCTCCCGCCTCGCCGCCCCTGCAGCCGTCGCTGCCGCCCTGCTCGCCCTCACCACGGCGTGTACGGCCGGCACGGTGCAGGGGCGGCCGGGTGCGTCCGGGCTGCGCGACCCGTACTTCCCCAAGGCCGGCAACGGCGGCTACCAGGTCGAGCACTACGACCTGGACCTCGACTACGACCCCGCCGACGGGGAGTTGAACGCCACCGCCGTCATCACCGCCCGTGCGGAGCAGGGGCTCAGCTCCTTCAACCTCGACCTGAGCGGCCTGGAGGTCGAGGGCGTCACCGTGCAGGGCGAGGGTGCGCGGTTCAACCGGACCGGCCGGGAACTGACGGTGCGTCCGGCCGAGGACCTCAAGAAGGGCGAGGTCTTCCGGACGGAGATCGACTACCACGGCAAGCCGAAGCCCATCACGGATGCGGACGGCGCCAAGGAAGGCTGGATCACCACCGCGGACGGCGCCGTCGGGGTCGGCGAGCCGATCGGGTCGATGGCCTGGTTCCCCGGGAACCACCACCCCAGCGACAAGGCCACGTACGACATCACCCTCACCGTCCCCAAGGGCTACGAGGCGGTGTCGAACGGCGAGTTGAAATCCCGCACCGACACGGCCGGAGGGCAGACCGAGTTCGCGTGGCACAGCCGGGAGCCGATGGCGAGCTACCTGGCCACCGCCGCGATCGGGAAGTTCAAGGTGACCACCGGGCGGACCCCGTCGGGGGTCGCCCTCTACGAGGCCGTCACGCCCGCGGAGGCGGCCGCCGGTGCCCCGGCGCTGGCCCGGCTGCCGGAGATCGTGGAGTGGGGGAGCCGCAGGTTCGGCCCGTACCCCTTCGGCACCGCGGGGGCGATCGTGCTGCCGGCCGACACCCTCACGTACGCGCTGGAGACGCAGACCAAATCCGTCTTCTCCGGCGCACCCGACGAGAAGCTGGTCCTGCACGAGACGGCCCACCAGTGGTTCGGAGACTCGGTGTCGCCGAAGTCCTGGAAGGACATGTGGCTCAACGAGGGCTTCGCGACGTACGCCGAGTGGCTGTGGTCCGAGGACCACGGCGGGACGACCGCGCAGCAGTACTTCGACGCGTTCCTCGCGGGCGACACCGCGGTGGACAAGGACGCCGACAGCGACTGGGACGCCTTTCCTCCCGCCGATCCGCCCAAGGCGAAGGACATCTCCGACAGTCCGGTCTACTACCGGGGTGCCATGGTCCTCCAGCGGATCCGCCAGGAGGTGGGCGACGAGAAGTTCTTCGCCCTCCTGCGCGGCTGGGCCCAGGACCACAAGTACGGGAACGCGAGCACGGCCGAGTTCACCGCGTACGCGGAGCGGTCGACGGGGCACGACCTGAAGAAGGTCTGGGACGTCTGGCTGTACGGGGAGGGCCGGCCGAAGTAGGCCGCCCGTCGCGGCACCCGGCCCCACAGGGCCTTGTGATGCCCGCCGAACCGTGGCGAAGCCCCCTCCCCGGACGGCCGGGAGGGGGCTTCGCCACGGCTGCTGTCAGCCGCTCAGGCCCGGCCCGGGACTCAGACGTTGACGCCGAAGTCCTGGGCGATGCCGGTCAGGCCGGAGGCGTAACCCTGGCCGACCGCGCGGAACTTCCACTCGGCGCCGTTGCGGTAGAGCTCGCCGAAGACCATGGCGGTCTCGGTGGCCGCGTCCTCGGAGAGGTCGTAGCGGGCGATCTCGGCGCCGCCGGCCTGGTTCACGACGCGGATGTACGCGTTGCGGACCTGGCCGAAGTTCTGGCTGCGGGCGTCGGCGTCGTAGATCGAGACCGGGAAGACGATCTTGTCCACGTCGGCCGCGAGCGCGGCGAGGTTGACGTTGATGGACTCGTCGTCGCCGGAGCCCTCGCCGGTGCGGTTGTCACCGGTGTGGACGATGCTCTGGTCCGGGGTGGACTTGTTGTTGAAGAAGACGAAGTGACCGTCGGAGACGACCTTGCCCATCGCGTTGACCGCGATGGCGGAGGCGTCCAGGTCGAAGTCGACACCGGTCGTCGTACGGACGTCCCAGCCGAGGCCGACCGTGACGGCGCTGAGGCCGGGGGCCTCCTTCGTGAGCGAGACGTTGCCGCCCTTGGACAGGCTTACTGCCATTTTGACTGGTGTCCCTTCCTCGTCGCATGGCCGCGAGATTGTGGCCAAGGTACCGCTGACCTTCATAACGCGGGGAGGGGGGCAGTAGGTTCCACTCCGGGATTTCCCCGCGGATTCCCCCACCATTCAGCCGCGGAAATACGGGTGACGGGCATCGCGCGGGGCGGGATCATAGGGGGCATGCCTGGTCCCTATGTCATTCGCGGTTCGGTCGTGCTCCCCGAGGCGGAGCTCGCCTGGCGCTTCTCGCGATCCTCCGGGCCGGGAGGGCAGCACGTGAACACCTCGGACTCGCGGGTGGAGCTGCTGTTCGACGTCGCGGCGACGAAGGTGCTGCCGGACGTGTGGAAGGAGCGGGCGCTGGAGCGGCTCGCCGGCCGGCTGGTGGACGGGGTGCTGACCGTACGGGCCTCGGAGCACCGGTCGCAGTTGCGCAACCGGGAGATGGCGTTGGTCCGGATGGCGTCCGTGCTCGCCGAGGCCACCGCCCCGCCGCCGAAGGCGCGCCGCGCCACGAAGATCCCGCGGGGGATCAACGAGCGGCGGCTGCGGGAGAAGAAGGCCCGGGCGCAGACCAAGCGCGGCCGTACCGGCCGGGACTGGTAGCAGCGCAGGAGCTCAGCCCGCCAGGTGGCGGTAGCGGCCGCGGAAGTACGTCAGCGGCGGGGAGTCGGGGGACGGGAGCGCCGAGGTGAGGACGCGGCCGACGACCAGGGTGTGGTCGCCCGCCTCGACGCGGTTCTCCGTACGGCATTCGAGGGTGGCCAGGGCGCCCGTCAGCAGCGGGGCCCCCGAGACCTCGCCGCGTACGTAGGGCAGGTCCGCGAAGAGCAGCCGGTCGCTGATGCGGTTCTTCATCGAGAAGCGGCCCGCCACCTGGACCTGGTGGTCGGCGAGGACCGAGACCGCCCACAGGGGCTGCTCCGCCAGCAGGTCGTCCATCCGGGAGCCCTCGCGCAGGCTCACCAGGACCAGCGGAGGGTCCAGGGACACGGACATGAAGGCGGTGGCCGTCATGCCGATGTCCTCGCCGCCCGGACCGTCCGGTGTCAGCGGGTTCTCGTGTGCGGTGATCAGGCACACGCCCGCCGCCAGGCGGGACATCGCGGCCCGGAACTCGTCGTTGCTCACGCCCTCAGGATGAAGGGTGGAGGCGATCGGCATGGGTACAGGGGTCGTCTTCGGCACGCCCAGAACGCTAGTCTCGCCCTCCCGCGCCGCACATCGGGCCCGAGTCCGAGTCGCGTCCCGGCCCGTCGACCTAGGCCGCACCGGGCCCGGGCGTATCGTTTGCTCCCGGGAATGCAGGGGAGCGCTCCCGGATGCCACCACCCCCACTGCCCGCCTTTATTCATCTCATGTGACTTGAGTCACAGAGGGCAAGATTTGTTGACCCTGTGTACCTGGCGCACAGCTCACTGTGATTCAGTGGACGGGACACCGCAACGAAACGCCGATGACAAACCTGGAGTTGCTGTCGAGGTCTCGGGGAGAGCGAGCAATGGAGACCGAGTCGGAGCCGTACGTCCGTCTTGCGACCCTGCGGCAGCTTCACCAGGTGGTGGCCGAGCTCAATACGGCCAGAAGCCTGGCGGACACTCTGCAGACCGTCGTGGACGGCATTGTCGTTGGCCTCGGCTACCAGCTCGCCTGTGTCAACCTCGTACGCCCTGACGGGGATCTCGTCGTCGCCGCTTTCGCAGGCGACCCCGCCGCAGAAGCCCTCATCACCGGGCGCGTCGGCTCCCGCGCCTCCTGGGAGCGCCGTCTGACGATGGGGGAGAGCTGGGACGGGCTCCGCTTCATCCCGCACACCGAGGGCTGGGTCCTCCTCGAGGACGACGTGCCCCAGTGGCACACGGACGGACCCGATCCGCGCTTCGAGGACGAGTGGCACCCCGAGGACCGGCTCTACGCCCCCATGTACGCGTCCGGCGGGGAACTTCTGGGTGTCATTTCGGTGGACAGGCCGCGCAATGGGCGGCGCCCCGGCGCGTGGGGGCGCGAAGCGCTCCAGATGTACGCCTTCCAAGCCGCGATTGCGATCAGCAATGCACGGCTGCGCGCGAACATGCAGCGGGCCCTGGTCCGGCTGGAGCGCGAACAGCAGGCGCTGCGCGCGAGCGAGGAGTCGTTCCGGCAGGCCTTCGAGTACGCGCCCAGCGGCATGGCGATCGCCGAGATGGGCGGGGACCAGCACGGGCGGCTGCTGCGGACCAACGACGCGCTGTGCCGGCTGCTGGGCCGGCCCGCCTCCGTACTGCGCCGGTACTCCTTCTCCGACCTGGTCCATCCCGAGGACATCGGGACCCTGCTGCGCACCTCCGCCGAGGGCGGCCGGGCCGAGCTGCGGCTCGGACGGCGCGACGGCACGTACGTATGGGTGTCGCTGCGCAACTCCGTCGTCGCGGACGCCGCCGACGGGCCGCGCTTCCTGCTCACGCACGTGGAGGACATCGAGGAGCGCAAGCGCCACGAGCTCCAACTCGCCCACCGGGCCAGCCACGACTCGCTGACGGGTCTGCCGAACAGCGCGGAGCTGCGCGCCCGCCTCGGCGCCAGGCTGTGCCGCAGGCCGCAGTCGGTCCGCGCCACCGCCGTGGAGGCGCTCGACGCGGCCTACGAGGGGCACGGCGCCGGCGGGGCGCTCCCGGCCGGCGGGGGCGGCGGTGAACACGGCTTTCGGCCCGACGCCTTCCCCGAGCCCTTCGAGTTCCCCGGCGCGCCCGCGGCGCCCGGCGCCCCCGGGACCCCCGGCGCGGGGGCGGGCCCGTACGACCACCACGTGCACACGGTGGCGCCCGCGACGGACATCGACGACGGGACGAAGGGGCTCGCGGTGCTCTTCTGCGACCTCGACGGGTTCAAGTCGATCAACGACCGGTTCGGGCACCACACGGGTGACGCGGTCCTCATCGAGGTGGCCCGGCGGCTGACGACGGGCGTCAGGGACGGTGACACCGTCGCTCGGCTGGGTGGTGACGAATTCGTCGTCCTCGCGGACGGACTGGGCGCCGCCGACGCCGCCGACCTGGCCGTCCGGCTGCGCAACGCGATCATCCCGCCGATCCGCGTGGACGGCCGCGCGGTCCGTGTGGGCGCGAGTTTCGGCATCGGATGGGCCAGCTGCGGCATGTCGGCGGACGAGGTGCTGCGCTCGGCCGACCAGCGGATGTACATCGAGAAAAGGTCCCGTTCCAAGGCGCACCGCCGGGCCGGATGAGGCGATCGGCCGCCCGTGGGTGCACGTGTTCGGGGTAGGCTCCCGTGGGTTGAAAGGAGTGACCTGCGATGACGACGCCCGCGAACCACGGCTCGAACAGTGGGGCGAACCAGCCCGAGGACGACGACCCGTTCGGCTACCTCTACGCGGACGGCCAGGCCGCCGGAGCCACCCCGCCCGCGGCGGGCGGTGGATACGGCTACCCCGGCCCGACGGTCGGTGGTCAGCCAGGCGTACAGCCCGGTGTCCCCCGTACCTCCTACAACCAGGTGCGCACGGTCGGTGAGCGGACGTACGGCGGCCAGCGGGGCGCCCAGGTTCCGCAGCAGCAGCCGCCGGCCTACCAGGCCCAGTACCAGGCCCCTGAGGCCCTCCAGGCGGGCGGCTACGGGGTTCCGCCGCAGCAGGGGCAGACCACGGCGACGATCCCGGCGCCGGGCGGTCACGGCGGAGGCAGCGGTTCCAGCCGCAAGGGCATGCTCATCGCGGCGGTCGCGGTGGTCGCAGCGGTCGCGATCGGCATCGGTGCGGCCGTGACCTTCGGCGACAAGGACAAGGACAAGAACGACAAGGGCAACACGGCGGGCGGGCAGCAGTCCGCGCAGCCGCAGAACTCGTCGTCCGCGCAGCCGAGCCCCTCGACGTCCCCGGAGGCCCCGCTGCCCAAGGCGGACGCCTCGGGTGCGGGCATGTCCCTGACCGGCGGCGCACACCTCGAAGGCACGGTCCCGGGCGCGAAGAGCGCGGGCGGCCAGTACGTGGGCGGCCTGAACGCCGCCGGTGCGGCGGCGACGTGGACCGTGGACGTGGCCAAGGCGGGCCAGTACAAGCTGAAGATGGTCTACGGGGTGCCGGGCAAGGACGCCAGCACCACGCTGACCATCAACGGCGAGGCGCAGTCCCGGCCGGTCAACATGAAGAACTTCTCCCAGGCCAAGCCGGGCGAGTGGGACAAGGGCTGGACCAACACCTGGTCGCTCGTGACGCTCAAGCAGGGCACGAACACGATCAAGATCTCGTGCGAGGCCGGGAACCAGTGCGAGGTCAACCTCGACCAGCTCTGGCTCGAGAAGGGCTGATCGGCCCCCCCGCAGCCACCCGGCCACGGCGGCCTAGCGCTCCGTCAGCTTCACCGACCCCCGTACCTCCTCGTAGGTGCGGGGGTCGAAGTCTCCTGCCGTCGGGGCGTGGACCGTGGCCGCCGAGAGAGCCACCGCGCGGGTCAGGCGGGCCGGCCAGTCCAGGCCCTCGATGAGGGCCGACAGGAGGCCCGCCACCGCGGAGTCGCCGGCTCCGGTCGGGTTGCCCGCCAGGGCGCGCGGCGGGGCCGCCTGCCAGGTGCCCTGGGGGGTGGCCGCCAGCAGCCCGCCCGGGCCGAGCGAGGTGACCACGGCGTGCGCGCCGCGGCGGCGGGCGTCGCGGGTGGCCTGCAGCGGCTCGCAGGAGCCGGTCAGCTCGGCGAGTTCGGCGGCGTTCGGCTTGATCATCTCCGGGCGGGCGGCGACCCCGCGGCGCAGGGCCTCGCCGCTGGTGTCCAGGAGGACCGGGACCCCGGCCGCGCGGGCGGCCCGTACGAGCACCGCGTACGCGCCCACCGGCACGCCCGGCGGGAGGCTGCCGCACAGGGCGACCGCGCCGGCGCCGGCCAGCAGCGCCTCGTAGCGGGCGAGGAACTCCGCCCACTCCGCGGAACTGATCGGCGGGCCGGGCTCGTTGAACTGCGTGGTGTCGCCCGAAGCCTCGTCGACGACGGCCAGGGTGCGCCGGGTGGTGCCCGCGCAGGGCACCAGAGCGTCCGTCACCTGCGGGGATGCGGCCAGCAGTTCGCGTACGACGGCGCCGGTGCGGCCGCCCGCGAAGCCGGTCGCGGTGACCTCGTGGCCGAGTGCGGCCAGTACGCGGGCGACGTTGAGGCCCTTGCCGCCGGGTCTCTCGGTCACGGCGGTGACCCGGTGGGTGGTGTGCGCGATCAGCTTCGGCACGTGGTGGGTGACGTCGAGTGCGGTGTTGAGCGTCACGGTCAGGATCATGGCAGGCCCCGGTCTCGGTGTGTGCCGGGATCATGCCAAACAGCAGTACGGGCGGCCCAGTCCCGTGGGCCGCCCGCTGCCTCCCATACCCGCTCAGACCAGCGGATCCACGATCCATTCGCCGCGCCGCATGACGCCCTTGACGTCGAACTCGGCGTCCAGGACGACCAGGTCGGCGTACTTGCCCGGCTCCAGCGAGCCGACCTCGTCGTACAGGCCGATCAGCTTTGCGGGGTTCACGGAGATCGCCTGGACCACGGACTCGACGGGCAGCTTGTCCAGCGTCACCGACCGCTTGAACGCGGTGTCCAGGGTCAGCGTGGAGCCGGCGATCGAACCGCCCTCGACGAGGCGGGCCACGCCCTCCTTGACCTCGACCTCCAGCGGCCCGAGGTGGTAGATCCCGTCGCCGAAGCCCGCCGCGTCCATCGCGTCGGTGATCAGCGCCACGCGGTGCGCGCCCGCGTGGTGGAAGGCCAGCTCCAGCATCGCCGGGTGCAGGTGGGTGCCGTCGTTGATCAGCTCGACGGTGACCCGCTCGTCCTCCAGCAGTGCGGCGATCGGGCCGGGTGCGCGGTGTTCCATGCCGGGCATCGCGTTGTACAGGTGGGTGGCCACGGTCGCGCCCGCGTCGATGGCCTGGCGGGTCTGGTCGTACGTGGAGTCGGTGTGGCCGATCGCGGCGATGACCCCGTGCTCGGCCAGCAGCCGTACGGAGTCCAGCCCGCCCGGGAGTTCGGTGGCGAGGGTGAACATGCGGGCGGCGCCGTGCGCGGCGTCGATCAGCTTGCGGACCTCGGCCGGGTCGGGGTCGCGCAGCAGCTCCTCCTTGTGCGCGCCCTTGCGGCAGGGGTTGATGAACGGGCCCTCGAAGTGGATGCCCGCGATCTCGCCCTGCTGGGTCAGCTCGGCGAGCAGCCCGGCGCGGCGGGCCAGTTCGTCGAGGTCGCCGGTGACGGTGGAGGCGACGAGCGTGGTGGTGCCGTGCTCGCGGTGGGTCCGTACGCCCTTGAGGACCTCCTCGGCGGTGCCGGAGGTGAAGGAGGCGCCGCCTCCGCCGTGGTTGTGCATGTCCACGAAGCCGGGGACGATCCAGTGCCCGGACAGGTCGACGGTCCTCGCGCCCTCGCCGGCGCTGCCGGCGATGCGCTCTCCGTCGACGATGACGCGGCCGCCCGCCACGGTCCCGGTGGGCAGCACCACCCTGGCGCCGGAGAGAACGGTGCTGTGTGCGCTTCCGGACATCAGGCAGGTACCTCCGTGGCGAGTAGGTCCCAGGCGAGCAGCCCTGCGCCCAGGCATCCGGCGGTGTCCCCGAGGGCCGCCGGAACGATGTCGGGCAGCCGCTGGAACGTCACGCGCTCCTCGACGGCCTTCCGTAGTGGTGTGAACAAGGTTTCCCCTGCCTCCGCGAGCCCGCCACCGATGATCAGCGTGCGCGGGTCCAGCAGGGTGATCGCGGTGACCAGGCCGTCGGCGAGGGCGCCGACGGCGGCCTGCCACACCTCGCGGGCGCGCGCGTCGCCGGACTCGACGGCCTTGGCGCAGTCGGCGGCGTCCGCGTCCCGGTCGCCGGAGGCGCTCGCCCAGGCGCGGCTCACGGCGGACGCGGAGGCGAGCGTCTCCAGGCAGCCGTACTGGCCGCAGCCGCAGGCGGGGCCGCCGGGGCGGACCACGATGTGGCCGATCTCGCCGGCGTAGCCGTGCGCGCCGGCCTCGATGCGGCCGGCGATGCCGATGGCTCCGGCGATGCCGGTGCCGAGGGGGACGAACAGGAAGCGGTCGGCGCCGCGGCCGGCGCCGATGCGGCCTTCGGCGAGTCCGCCCGTGCGCACGTCGTGGCCCAGGGCCACCGGGAGGGAGCCGAGCCGCCTGCTGAGCAGCTCGCGCATCGGAACGTCGCGCCAGCCCAGGTTCGCCGCGTAGACGGCGATCCCGTTCTCGGCGTCGACGATGCCGGGGACGGCGACGCCGGCCGCGCAGGCGGGCACGCCGAAGCGCTCGCGGCCGAGCCCGGACAGCTCGGCGGCGAACTCCAGGATCGTCTCGACGACGGCGTCGGGGCCCCGGTCGCGGCCGGTGGCGCGGCGCGCTTCGTGGAGCAGGGTGCCGTCCTCGGCGATGAGGGCGGCCTTCATCCCGGTGCCGCCCACATCGAGGGCGATGACGTGCTTCACGGCGTGTTTCACGGGTTTCACAGGTGACAGTCTCGCGTGCTCGGCGGGGAAAGGTCTAGTCCATTGGAAGGGATTGTTGAGCTGCCATACAAATTCGCGACCTCGGCCGGGCCACGAACCGGACACGGTGCGTTTCCCGATGTGGACGAGCCGCCAAAGTGGTGTAGACCTTACGTGGATCGTACGTACAACAAGGGGTGGATCGAGAACTGTGAAGGGCCGTTACCTGAGCCTGGCCGCGACCGGAGCCGCGCTGGGCCTGACCGCCGTGGCGCTGAGCGGGTGTGGAGCCGTGGGGAGTCTCACCGGGGACAACGAGGTGACCCTGCGGGTCGTGGCGGCCGACTACGGGGACAATCCGAAAAACTCCTCGTCGGGGTACTGGAAGGACCTCGCCGCCGGCTTCGAGCAGGACCACCCCGGCGTCAAGGTCGAGGTCAGCGTCTACTCCTGGTCGGAGGTCGACGCCAAGGTCGCGGCGATGGTCAAGGCGGGCAAGGCCCCCGACATCGCCCAGATCGGCGCCTACGCCGACTACGCGGCCGCCGGCAAGCTGTACACGGCGGACGAGCTGCTCTCCGTCACCACCGAGGCCGACTTCCTGGCGCCGCTCGCGGACGCGGGCAAGGTCAGGCGCGTCCAGTACGGCATGCCGTTCGTGGCCAGCACCCGGCTGCTCTTCTACAACGAGAAGCTGCTGACGGACGCCGGGGTCATCGCGAAGGACGCCAAGGGCGGCTGGCAGCCGAAGAGCTGGGCCGACCTGGAGGCCGCCGCGAAGAAGCTCAAGGCCGCGGGCGTGGCGACGCCGTTCGCGCTGCCACTGGGCCGCGAGGAGGCGCAGGCCGAATCGATGATGTGGATGCTCTCCGGCGGTGGCGGCTACACCGACAACGAGGAGGCGTACGCGATCGACTCCCCGGAGAACGTCAAGACCTTCGAGTTCCTGCGCGACAAGATGGTCGGCCAGGGGCTGACCGGGGCGACGGAACCGGCGAAGACGGACCGCCGGGCCGCGTTCGACGCCTTCGCGCGGGGCGAGGTCGGCATGCTCAACGGCCACCCCACCCTGATCAAGCAGGCGGGTGAGAAGGGCGTGAAGTTCGGCATGGTGGCCATGCCGACCGCCGACGGGACCGAACACCCCACGATGGGCGTCGCGGACTGGGTGATGGCCTTCAAGAACGGCCACCGCAAGGAGTCCGGGAAGTTCCTGGACTACCTGTACGAGGCGAAGAACGTGACGGCCTTCACCAACAAGTACGACCTGCTGCCGGTCACGACGAGCGGCTACCGGGCCGTGGACTCCGGTGCGGGGGGCGCGGCCCCGCAGCTGAAGACGTTCCTGCAGGCGCTGCCGAACGCCCGGCTCTACCCGGTCGGCAAGAAGTCCTGGGCCGGGGTGAGCGAGGACGTCAAGCAGAACATCGGCAAGAGCGTGCAGCCGGGCGGTCAGCCGGCGAAGGTCCTCGAGGACATCGCGCAGGCGGCGCGCAAGGAGGACGCCCACTGAACGGGCGCGTACGTACGGGCCCGTACTGAACGGGCCCGTACGGAACGGCCCGGATGCGGGCGCCCGCCGCCCGGCGGTGGGCGCCCGGTGGCTGTCGGAGGGCGGCGTTAATCTGGCGGTATGACGGACGACGGGAGCCCGGACGGGAGGCCGGCCGAGGGGCTGACGGCCGCCGAGGCCGCGGTGCTCGCGTACGAGGGACGCACCTGGCCCGGGCCCGGGGCCAAGGAGCGGGCCATACGGGAAGGGCTGGGGATGACCCCGGTCCGCTACTACCAGCTGCTCAACGTGCTGATGGACGACCCGAGGGCGCTGGCCCACTCACCCGGAACCGTCAACCGGCTCCGCCGCATCCGCGAAGCCCAGCGGGCCCGGCGCTGACGCATCGGCGCCCACGGGCCCGCCGCGCGCCGTAGCCGTGGCCCGGCGGGGCCGTTAGGGTCGTCCGTATGGGGAGCCATCCGCACAGCCTGCCGATGCCCGTCACCGCCGCCGGACGCGAGGGCCTCGAAGCCCTCCTCCGCGCACCCCGCCGATCCGTGGTCGCGCTCGACTTCGACGGCACCCTCGCCGAGATCGTCCCGGACCCGGACCAGGCGCGGGCCCACCCGGGAGCCGTCGGGGCGCTGGCCGCCCTGGCACCGGAGGTCGCCTCGGTGGCCGTGATCACCGGCCGGCCGGCCGGGGTCGCGGTGCGCTACGGGGGCTTCGCCGGGGCTGCCGGCCTCGAACACCTGGTGGTCCTCGGCCACTACGGGGCCGAGCGCTGGGACGCGGTGAGCGGCATCGTGCACGCCCCGGCCGAGCACCCGGGAGTCGCCGCCGTACGGGCGGAGCTGCCGGGGTTCCTCGACTCCATCGGCGCCTGGCGCGGCACGTGGATCGAGGAGAAGGGCCGGGCGCTGGCCGTCCACACCCGGCGCGCCGAGGACCCCGAAGCGGCCTTCGCCGCGCTGCGCGAGCCGCTGGCCGAGCTGGCGGCGCGGCACGGGCTGATGGTGGAGCCGGGGCGGGCGGTGCTGGAGCTGCGGCCGCCGGGGATGGACAAGGGCGTGGCCCTGACCGAGTACCTGGCGGAGACGGGCGCCGAGGCCGTGCTGTACGCGGGGGACGACCTGGGCGACCTCGCCGCGTATGCGGCCGTGGAGAAACGGCGGACCGACGGCCTGCCGGGGCTGCTGGTGGCCAGTGGCTCGGCCGAGGTCCCCGAGCTCGCCTCCCGGGCCGATCTCGTCCTGAACGGCCCCAGCGAGGTCGTGGCCTTCCTGGCCGCCCTGGCCGAAGCCGTCCGCAGCTGACGCAGCCCCGCGCCGGCCCACCTGCACTACCCAGCCGGTCTTTGAGTACGTGCACTCATGTCCCGCCGCCCGGCGGTTCCTATCGTCGGGTCCATGGACACGGACACGGACCCGACACCTGACAGCGCGAAGGCGGCAAGCCCCCGGCGCCCGGGCGGCTGCGCCACGGCGCTGCTCGTCCTCGCGGTCCTGGCCCTGGTGGGAGCCGTGGCGCTGGCCGAGATCGCCAAGGGTCTGCAAGGCGGCGGGCACCTCGACAACGGCGGCACCTCCGGCAGCGTGTCGAACCCGCTCGGCCCCGGCGCGACCGCCCGGTACATCGACGACCTGGAGGTCACCGTCAGCCGGCCCCGCCGCGAAGCCGGGGGCACCTACCGCTTCACCATCACCTACGCCAACGGCACCGACGAGGTGCTGCACCCGGGTGGCCGGTCGGAGAAGACCGGCGTCAGCACGATCGCCAACGCCCCCGTCGTCGTGCGGCCGGGCGAGTCCCACGAGGGCTACGCCACCGACCACCGGCTGACCTGGCTCAACGAGGACGAGGCGGCGTCCGCCCTGATGCCGCCCCTCGGCAAGGGCGGCAAGCGGACCGTCGTGGTGAAGGTCGTGCCCGGCAGGCAGGGCACCCCGGTCACCGTCGAGGTCGCTCCCCCGTCCGCCGGCTTCCGCGAGACCGCCCACTGGCAACTCGTCCTGGACTGAGCCTCGCGAGGCCCGGGCCGCCGGGGGAACGGCCTACGCCTCGCGCAGGGCGGCCAGTTGGGCCGCGAACCAGGCGGTCGGGGGCAGGGCCGTGGCCGCCGAGGCCAGCCGCTTGGTGCGCTCCGCACGCTCCTCGTCCGGCATCACCAGCGCAGCGTGCAGCGCATCGGCCGTCTGCGACACGTCGTACGGGTTCACCGTCAGCGCGTCCTCGCGCAGCTCCCCGTACGCCCCCGCCCCGGTCGACAGCACCAGCACGCACCCCGCGTCCGAGACCACCGGGATCTCCTTCGCCACCAGGTTCATCCCGTCCCGCACCGGGTTCACCAGCGCCACGTCCGCCAGCCGGTACGCCGCCAGGGAGCGCGCGAAGTCGTCCTTCACCGACACCAGCACCGGCTGCCAGTCCTCCGTGCCGAACTCCTCGTTGATCCGCGCGGCCAGTTCCCGCACCGCCTGCGTGTACGACCGGTACACCGCCAAGTCCTGCCGGGACGGGTACGCCGAGGCCAGGTGGACCACCCGGCCCCGCCATTCGGGGTGCTCGCTCAGCAGCTCCCGGTACGCCAGCAGCCCCCGCACGATGTTCTTCGACAGCTCCGTCCGGTCCACCCGGACGATCGACTTGCGGTCCCCGACCTCCGCCCGCAGCGCCGCCAGCTTGTCGTTCACCTCCGGCCGGTGCGCCAGCGCCCGCAGTTCGTCGCCGTCCACGCCCAGCGGGTACACGGCCACGGTCGTCCGCCGGTGCGGCACCGGGCCCCTCGTCATCTTCTCGATGTACCGCGCGTCCCTCGGGTCCACCCCGGCCGCCATCTTCGGCTCCGCGATGCCCCGCTCGTCGTCCAGCTGCGCCGCGGTCATGAAGCTGTGCGCCCAGGCCCAGGTGTGGAAGCCCACCACGTCCGCCCCGAGCATGCCCCACATCAGCTGCGCCCGGATGTCGCCGGGGAGCATGTCCAGGAACTCGCGCGAGGCCCACGGGGTGTGCGTGAAGTGGCTGATCTTCAGGTCCGGCCGCAGTTCCCGCAGCTCACCGGGGACCAGCGCCAGGTGGTAGTCCTGCACGAGCACCGCCGCGCCCTGGCCGGCCTCCTCGGCGAGCGCCAGTGCGAAGGCGTGGTTGTAGGCGACGTACGCATCCCACCGCCGCCGGAACACCGCGTCGAAGACCGGCTCGTGCGGGATGTCGTACAGGTGGTGGTGCGTGAACCACAGCACCGAGTTCGCGATGCCGTTGTACGCGTCGTCGTACGTCGTGGGATCGATGTCCAGCATCCGGACACCGGGTTCGGAGACGCCGCGGCGGACCGCCTCCCGGTCCGCCTCCGAGAGCGCCGCGCAGATCCACAGTGCCTCCGGCTGCCGGGCGAGGGCGGCGGAGAGGCCGGAGACGAGGCCGCCCCCGCCGCGCCGGGCGGTGAGCGTGCCGTCGTCGGCGAGGAGGTAGGAGAGCGGGCCGCGGTTCGCTGCAACGAGTACCTGGGAAGCCATGCGGCGAACCTAGCCCGGGGGCTGCCCGCTCAAACGTCAGTTCCCTCACGCCACCCTGCGGCCGGAGTACTCCTTGACCTCGGCCATCGGCGGCCGCTCCTCGGTGTCCACGGCGTACGTGCGCGGCACGAACCCGTTCGGCCCGCGCTCGAACTGCGTCAGCTCCGGACGTACGCGGGCACTCCCCCAGCGGTGGCCGGGGGAGTGCCCGTGCGCGAGCCGCAGCTGCGCCGTGCGGTAGATCGCCGCGGCCATCCGGCCCAGCGCCTGTCCGTCCTGATGGCGGTGGAGCCGTACGCCGACGTCCACCTGGGCCAGCGCGTCCAGCCCGACGGTGTGCAGCGCGTCCACCAGCAGGCCCAGCTCGACGCCGTACCCGACGGGGAAGGGCAGACGTTCCAGCAGGGTGCGGCGCACGGCGTACTCCCCGCCCAGCGGCTGGACGAAGCCGGCCAGCCGCGGCCAGTGGAGATTGAGCAGCGGACGGGCGACCAGCTCGGTCACCCGGCCCCCCTGGCCGGGGGAGCCCCCGAGGGGGCGGTCGTACATCGCCTTGACGAACTGCACGTCCGGCTCGGTCAGCAGCGGGCCGACGATCCCGGACACGAAGACGGAGGAGAAGTCCCGCAGGTCGGCGTCCACGAAGCAGACGATGTCGCCGGTGGTCACCAGCAGCGAGCGCCACAGCACCTCGCCCTTGCCGTGCACGGCCGGGATCCGCGGCAGGATGTCGTCGCGGTGCACCACACGGGCGCCGGCCTTCGCGGCCACCTCTGCGGTCCGGTCGGTGGAACCGGAGTCGACCACGATCAGCTCGTCGACCAGCGGCACCGGCAGCCCGTCGATCAGATCCCGCCGGATCACCTCGACGATGGCGCCGACCGTCTCCTCCTCGTCGAGCGCGGGCAGGACGACGCTGACCGTGGTGCCTGCCGCCCGCTTGGCGCAGAGCAGCTGGTCGAGCGGTCGGTCGGCCGCGGACCAGGAGCGGTCCGCAAACCAGCGCTCCACCTCTTCCAGCACGTTCGGCACTCCCTGTTTCCTCGTTCGTCCTCGGCGGGTTTCAGCCGAAAAGTGATCCATCTCGCGGTTCGGACGGCTGTCTCAACCACCCGGACCTTCCGTTACAGTCTTGAACAACGCGAAGGACCACCGCATGCCGGGGGTCCCCGCGCACAAACGCCCGGACGCGCCATGGAGCGCGCGAACCGGTGCCATACCGCTCATCCAGAGGGGCAGAGGGACACGGCCCGTTGAAGCCCCGGCAACCCTCCAGTCGGTTCTCGCGCCTGCTTGCGGCAGCGAGGTCCCCGGCTAGGGAAGGTGCCAATTCCGTCTCATGGCGAAGTGCGCCATGGGGAAGATGAGGAGAAAGGGCCTCGCCATCATGGCTGCACAGACTGTTGCCACCTCTGTCGATCTCGGACCTGCCACCGGCCTCTCGTGTCGGGAGTGCGGTACCCGCTTCGAGCTCGGACCCATCTTCGCCTGCGTCGAGTGCTTCGGACCTCTGGAAGTCGCCTACGACCTTCCCACCGGGGACCCCGAAGCCCTGCGCGCCGCGATCGAGGCCGGCCCGAACAACATCTGGCGCTACGCCCCGCTGCTGCCCGTCCCCGCGGACGTGGCCTCCAAGCCGAGCCTGAACCCGGGCTTCACCAAGCTCGTGGACGCGGCCAACCTGGCCAAGGAGCTCGGCGTCACCGGCAAGCTGTACGTCAAGGACGACTCCGGCAACCCGACGCACTCCTTCAAGGACCGCGTCGTGGCCATCGCCGTCGAGGCCGCCCGCGCCTTCGGCTTCACCACCCTGTCCTGCTCCTCCACCGGCAACCTGGCCGGCGCCGTCGGCGCCGCGGCCGCCCGGGCCGGCTTCCGCTCCTGCGTGTTCATCCCGCACGACCTGGAGCAGGGCAAGGTCGTCATGGCCGGTGTGTACGGCGGCGACCTGGTCGGCATCGAGGGCAACTACGACGACGTCAACCGCTTCTGCTCCGAGCTCATCGGCGACCCGCTGGGCGAGGGCTGGGGCTTCGTCAACGTCAACCTGCGCCCCTACTACGGCGAGGGTTCCAAGACGCTCGCGTACGAGATCTGCGAGCAGCTCGGCTGGCAGCTGCCCGACCAGATCGTGATCCCGATCGCGTCGGGCTCGCAGCTGACGAAGATCGACAAGGGTCTGCAGGAGCTGATCAAGCTCGGCCTGGTCGAGGACAAGCCGTACAAGATCTTCGGTGCGCAGGCCGAGGGCTGCTCCCCCGTCTCCACGGCCTTCAAGGCCGGACACGACGTGGTCCGCCCGCAGAAGCCGAACACCATCGCCAAGTCGCTGGCCATCGGCAACCCGGCCGACGGCCCGTACGTCCTGGACATCGCGCGCCGCACCGGCGGCTACGTCGAGGACGTCACCGACGAGCAGGTCGTCGAGGCCATCAAGATCCTCGCGCAGACGGAGGGCATCTTCGCCGAGACCGCGGGCGGCGTGACCGTCGGCGTGACGAAGAAGCTCATCGAGAACGGGCAGCTCGACCCGGCGCTGACCACGGTGGTCCTGAACACCGGTGACGGCCTCAAGACCCTGGAGGCGGTGGCCGCGGACAGCGGGCAGACCGCCACCATCCGCCCCAGCCTGGACGCGTTCCGCGCCGCCGGCCTGGTCTGATCTCCCCCCCGACACCCGGAAAGGCAGTAGCGCCATGAGCGTCAACGTCCGCATCCCCACCATCCTGCGCACCTACACCGGCGGCCAGGCCGAGGTCACCGCCGAGGGCGCGAAGCTCTCCGAGGTCATCGCCTCCCTGGAGGAGAACCACCCGGGCATCGCCGCGCGCGTCCTGGACGACCAGGGCAAGCTGCGCCGCTTCGTGAACGTCTACGTCAACGACGACGACGTGCGCTTCGAGGGCGGCCTGGACGCCGTGACGCCGGACGGCGCGGGCGTCTCGATCATTCCCGCCGTCGCGGGCGGCTGCTGACGCAAGAACCCCTGAATTACCCCCTCCGGTAAAAGCGGAGGGGGTAATTCTGCTTGGTTGGGCGCGGTAGGGTTGGGGAAGTCCCCTCCGCTGGACTTGCCCGCCGCATATGAGCGGGTCGTGTGAGGGTTGACATTGAGTCAATATGCAAGCGCGGTATGGGGCTTTGGCGAGATATGCCGGGTCCGAGTTGCCCGCCAATATGCCAAATTTTCACTCTATTTCAATGTATCCCCGTGTCCAGATTTCTCGTCGGATTGACCTGTTGCAGACAGCAGCGGTGCAGATACATTCAGCCCCGGTCGAGGCGTTCCGGCGCAAGTTCTGACCCGGGACCGCGAAGTGCGGTCCTGCGCAAGGGCCAGTAATAGGGGAGTTAGGCATGGCTCAGGGCACCGTCAAGTGGTTCAACGCGGAGAAGGGCTACGGCTTCATCGCGGTCGACGGTGGTGCGGATGTGTTCGTCCACTACAGCGCCATCCAGATGGACGGGTACCGCACCCTTGAAGAGGGTCAGCGGGTCGAGTTCGAGATCTCGCAGGGCCAGAAGGGTCCGCAGGCGGACATGGTCAAGCTCGCCGTCTAGCCCCGGCGCGATCGACCACCGACGCATGACGCACGAGGGTCCACATCCTTGAGGAGGGATGTGGGCCCTCGACGCATGTCCGGGCGCCGGTGCGGGAGCCGGCCCGGCGTTCCCGAAGCCGCTTGCACTCTCGGGGGTCGAGTGCTAATCATTGGCGTTAGCACTCTCCTGCTGAGAGTGCTACTACACAGGACCGGGTCGGTGAGGCCCGCAGGGTCCGGCGGGAAGGAACCGCCGGGCACGCAGGCCGTCCGTCGCGGGCGCGGGCGCGGTCCGGAGCAATCCAACCCTCCCCTCGCGCCGGCGGCGCAGGGGGAACCCCAGTCCTGGAGGACCACTTCAGATGGCCAAGATCATTGCGTTCGACGAGGAGGCCCGGCGCGGTCTCGAGCGCGGGATGAACCAGCTCGCCGACGCCGTCAAGGTCACCCTTGGCCCCAAGGGTCGCAACGTCGTCCTTGAGAAGAAGTGGGGCGCCCCCACGATCACCAACGATGGTGTCTCCATCGCCAAGGAGATCGAGCTCGAGGACCCGTACGAGAAGATCGGCGCCGAGCTGGTCAAGGAAGTCGCCAAGAAGACGGACGACGTCGCCGGCGACGGTACGACCACCGCCACCGTTCTCGCCCAGGCGCTCGTCCGCGAGGGCCTGCGCAACGTGGCCGCCGGTGCCAACCCGATGGCCCTCAAGCGCGGCATCGAGAAGGCCGTCGAGGCCGTCTCCGGCGCCCTGCTCGAGCAGGCGAAGGATGTCGAGACCAAGGAGCAGATCGCTTCCACGGCCTCCATCTCCGCCGCCGACACCCAGATCGGCGAGCTCATCGCCGAGGCCATGGACAAGGTCGGCAAGGAAGGCGTCATCACCGTCGAGGAGTCCCAGACCTTCGGTCTGGAGCTCGAGCTCACCGAGGGCATGCGCTTCGACAAGGGCTACATCTCGGCGTACTTCGCCACCGACATGGAGCGTATGGAGGCGTCCCTGGACGACCCGTACATCCTCATCGTCAACTCCAAGATCGGCAACGTGAAGGACCTCCTTCCGCTGCTCGAGAAGGTCATGCAGTCCGGCAAGCCGCTGCTGATCATCGCCGAGGACGTCGAGGGCGAGGCCCTGTCGACCCTGGTCGTCAACAAGATCCGCGGCACCTTCAAGTCCGTCGCCGTCAAGGCCCCGGGCTTCGGCGACCGCCGCAAGGCCATGCTCGGCGACATCGCCATCCTCACGGGCGGCACGGTCATCTCCGAGGAGGTCGGCCTCAAGCTCGAGAACGCGGGCCTCGACCTGCTCGGCCGCGCCCGCAAGGTCGTCATCTCCAAGGACGAGACCACGATCGTCGACGGTGCCGGTGACAGCGACCAGGTCCAGGGTCGCGTCAACCAGATCCGTGCCGAGATCGAGAACTCCGACTCGGACTACGACCGCGAGAAGCTCCAGGAGCGCCTCGCGAAGCTGGCCGGCGGCGTGGCCGTCATCAAGGCCGGCGCCGCGACCGAGGTGGAGCTCAAGGAGCGCAAGCACCGCATCGAGGACGCCGTCCGCAACGCGAAGGCTGCCGTCGAGGAGGGCATCGTCGCCGGTGGTGGCGTGGCCCTGCTCCAGGCCTCCGCGGTCTTCGAGAAGCTCGACCTGTCGGGTGACGAGGCGACCGGCGCCAACGCCGTGAAGCTCGCCCTGGAGGCCCCGCTCAAGCAGATCGCCGTCAACGGTGGTCTCGAGGGTGGCGTCGTCGTGGAGAAGGTCCGCAACCTGACCGTCGGCTGGGGCCTGAACGCCGCGACCGGCGAGTACGTGGACATGATCGCCGAGGGCATCATCGACCCGGCGAAGGTCACGCGCTCTGCCCTGCAGAACGCCGCGTCCATCGCCGCGCTGTTCCTGACGACCGAGGCCGTCATCGCCGACAAGCCCGAGAAGGCCGGCGCCCCGGCCGGCGGCGGCATGCCGGGCGGTGACATGGACTTCTGATCGGCCCCTGGCTGATCGGCTGTTCTTCGACCGAGGGCGGCACTCCCCACACGGGGGGTGCCGCCCTCGGGCGTTTCAACGCGTCTTAGAAGCCCGAGCTGTCGACCTCGAAGCCGAAGGGGTCCGGGACGGGCAGGGGCGTACCGAAGGGCACCGTCTTGCGGAACTGGTACCCGTGTGGGGAGGGGTCCGAGAAACAGGTGATCTCGGACGCTTGCATGTCGACGACGAGGTAGACGGGGACGAGCTGTCCGTAGACGTCCAGCTTTTCGTGCCAGTCCACGTCTTTCGTGGACACCGAGGTGAACTCGGCCACCAGCGAGAGTTCCGATCCGTCCAGGTGTCTCCCCTCTCCCTTGAAGGCAGAGACGTCGACCACATAGAGATCGGGGCCGTAGGCGCGACCGGCTTCAGGGAACTGGAAGAGGAACGGCGCAATGTCCGCGACGTGACCGTCCGGGGCGTGGGCCTCGAGCTGCTCGCGCAGCGCCCGCATGGGGAGGTAGTAACGCCGCCTGGACCACGGTGACACGATGATCTTCCCCCGGATGAGCTCGGCTTTGAAGCCGTCTGGCGTGTCCATCTCCTCGACCGTGCGCAGGAGCGTCTCGAACGTCGGCGGTGCCGCCTGCTCTATCGGTGTGGCCCGTTCGATCATGATCGTCACCGTTGTCCTCCGCGTGGCGTGCCGTGCACTGGGCGTGAGCCCCGTTCCAGGCTAGCGGCGGGTGGGTGGTCGCGCCCGGGTGCCGAGACGGATCACCACCGAACGTGCGGCTTTTGGTTCACTGGGGGCATGAGCGATCTCTTCGTCAAGATCTGCGGGCTGAAGACCGCGCACGACGTCGACGTGGCCGTGGCCGCCGGGGCCGATGCCGTCGGGTTCGTCTTCGCCGTCGGGAGTCCCCGCACGATCGCCGCCGCCGCGGCGCGCGAGCTCGCGGCGCGGGTGCCGGACTCGGTGCTGACCGTCGGGGTGTTCCGGGGGCAGCCGGTCGAGGAGGTCCGGCGGCTGACCGAGGAGAGCGGCGTACGGGGAGTCCAGCTGCACGGCGACGAGGGCCCGGAGTACTACGAGGCGCTGCGCGCCGAGGGGCGGACGCTGCTGCGGGCCACCGCCGAGCACGTGAAGCGCTGCGGGGAGTACGGGGAGGACCTGCTGCTGCTCGACGCGCCCGACCCCGGCTCCGGCAAGCCGTGGAACTGGGGCTCCGAGGGGTTCACCGCCCCGGAGGGCCATTGGCTGCTGGCCGGCGGGCTGACCCCGCAGAACGTCCGGGAGGCCGTGGGAACCACCGGCGCCTGGGGCGTGGACGTGTCCAGCGGGGTGGAGCGGGAGCGCGGCGTGAAGTCCCCCGACCTGATCCGCGCCTTCATCGAGGCCGCCCGCGGCTGACCGGCCGCTGACGGCAGGGCCTAGGAGACCCCGGCCGAGGCGGTGCCGTCCTCCTCGATGGTCTCGACGCCCGGCAGTGCGGCGAGGGCCGCGACCTGGCCGGGGTTGAGCCGGGCGGCGAAGCCGTGCAGGGCGGTGCGGTAGACGTGGACCGGGGTGACGCCGACCAGCCGCGCCACGTCGGCCGGGTCGAGGTCCCTGCGTACGGTGACGATGTACGAGGGGTGGTCGACGGGGGCCGCGTACGGCACCGGTTCGCGCACGGCGGCCGTGGCCGCCGACACGGGCAGGGCGGAGAAGACGGCCAGTACGGCGACGGCTGCGGGCAGGGCCCGGCTCAGACGGGTACGCATGGGGCGAGGCCATCACGTACAACGGTGCAGGTCAACGAGGTCCACGGGGGTGGCGGGGGCACCGGGGGCGCACCGGCCGTGCGCTCCCTGGTGTGGGGGCGGGCCATACGGGTGATCTTGCGGGAGGCGTGCGGGCCGTACGGGCCGGGACCTCGCACGGCACGGGCTTGACGGCGTAAGGGGACAACCCTTTCTGCAGCGTGCGCGACAGGGCGTGCGGGTGCGGGCACCGGACGATCGGCCAGGCGGTGCACGGCGGTTCAGGACGCGCCCGGGTGGCACCGATGGAAGGGAAGGCCGCCCCCGCAGAGGCATTCGTCCTGGTCGGGGCGGCTCATTCATGCCGACTTCCGTCCCGCCCCTTCAGGGAGTTCCTTCCATGCGCCTGCTCGCACGCCTGGCCGCCGCCGCCCTCCTCACCGTGCCCGCGGTCGCGGCCGGCACGGCTGCCGCCGACACCCCGGAACCGACCCCGGTGCCGCTGCACACCGCCGAGAACGCGGTGCCCGGCCAGTACATCGTGACCCTGGAGAAGGGGCAGGACGCGGCGAAGGTCGCGCAGAAGCTGGGTCTGAAGCCGACGTTCGTCTACACGAAGGCGATGACCGGTTTCGCGGTTCCGCTGACCCCGCTCCAGTTGCAGATCGTGCGGGTGAGCCTCGGGGTGAAGTCGGTCGAGGAGGACGCCGCTGTCCAGTCCATCCCGACGCCGACCAGGACGCCGGGTATGCGGGCGCCGTCCGCGTCGTGGGGCCTGGACCGGATCGACCAGAAGGAGCTGCCGCTCGACAACAGCTTCTCGACCGAGGGCAACGGCGCCGGGGTGACCGCGTACATCCTCGACACGGGCATCGACTACGCGCACGACGAGTTCGGCGGGCGCGCCACCTTCGGCTACGACGCCATCGGCGACGGGCGGCTCGGCGCGGACTGCCAGGGCCACGGCACGCACGTCGCGGGCACGGTCGCCGGCAAGACGTACGGGGTGGCGCGCAAGGCGAACCTGGTCAGCGTCCGCGTCCTCGGCTGCGACGGCAAGGGCACCTGGTCGGGGATCATCGCAGGCATGGACTGGGTGGCCAAGAACGCGAAGCAGCCGGCGGTCCTGAACGCCTCCCTGGGCGGGGACAAGTCGACCGCCGTCAACGAGGCCGCGGACGCGGTCACCAACGCCGGTGTGCTGCCGGTCGTCGCTGCGGGCAACTCCGCGAAGGACGCCTGCGGCGTCTCGCCCGCGTCCGCCGGGCTCGTGGTGACGGTGGCGGCGACCAACCAGTGGGACGAGGAGACCTCCTTCTCCAACTGGGGGCAGTGCGTCACCCTCTACGCGCCCGGGCAGGCCATCGTCTCCGCGAAGCTGGGCGGCGGCAGCGTGGCCCTCGACGGCACGTCGATGGCAGCGCCGCACGTCGCCGGTGTGGCCGCCCTCTACAAGCAGGCGCACCCGACCGCCGCCCCGGAAGAGATCGCCGAATACCTGGAACAGGAGACCACCAAGGACGTCCTGAAGAGCCTCAGCCCGGCCTCCCCGAACAAGCTCCTGTTCACCGCCGGTCTCTGACCGCCGGAGGGTCCTGACGAACCCGGCCCGCAGCCCGATCGCGGATAGGCTGCGGGCCAGGGGGGATCATGAACACGCCATCGCCGCTCGTGAAGCGGCTCGGGGACCACGTGCGGCTCGCCGCGGCCTGCGCGTTCAGCGCCGTCGCGGCGCTGTACGGCGTCCTGTGCCTGAGGTTGACCGTCGTGGACATGTCCGACGTCGTGTGCAGCGACGGCGGCTGCCCGCGCGGGCTGGGCCCGCTGGTGCTGTGGGCGCTGGTCGCCGTGTCGGCCGCGGGCGGCCTGTGGTGGTCGGTCGTGAAGGGGCGCGGGTACCGCTCCGCCGTCGGATGGGTCCTGGCCGTCACCGTCGGGCTCGTCGCCCTGTGGCCCGGCTGGCTCGGCTACTCGTGGCTGCGCGGCCCGCACATGGACCTCTTCTCGTACCAGGTCCCGGACGGCCCGGGCGCGGACAAGCCGCTCGGCTCCTGGGCGGGGCACCCGGACACGGGGTTCGTGGTCCGGGCCCGCGCGGACGTGGTGACCGGCTACAACGGGGAGGGCCGCCACGGCTGGAGCCTGCCCGCCCCGGCCGGCGGCGCGGTGTGCGCGATGAGCGGTGACACCCCCTCCGGCATCGGCCTGCTCACCGTGACCACCGCGGAGAGCACCTGCGGCAACCGCCTGGTGGCGGTGGACGTCACGTCCGGCAAGCAGCTCTGGACCAAGGACGTCCCGAAACTCGTGGGCAAGCCGTCCGCGGGCGGCTCCCTGGCCGCGACCGCGACCGCGGACGCCGTACTCGCCCACGACCTGGTCACCGGTGCCGAGCTGTGGCGCTCCCCGCTGCCCGCGGGCGCCGTCGCCCTGGAGGTCGCCGCCGGCCCCGACCGGGTCCTGCTCCTGGCCCGGACCGACCAGGGAGTCGAGCTGTTCGCGCTCGGCGCCCGCACCGGCGCCGTCGCCTGGCGGTTCCCGATGCCGGTCGGGTACGAATCCCCGCGCATCGTGTCGGCCTCCCCGGCCGCCGCCGTCGGCGACGGGCGCCTGCTGGTGTTCGACGATGCGGGCCGCCCGCGCGGCGAGTCGCCTGCGCCGTACGTCCCGACGACGGGCGAGACGGAGTGGCTGGTCGCGGGCGAGGTGCTCTACGCGTCGGTCCCGGAACGGGAGAAGCGTGAGGTCCTGGCCGCGTTCTCGCTGACGGACGGCCGCCACCTGTGGACCCGCGCCTTCGAGGACGACTGGCGGATCCGCGCCCTGACCGCCGACCGGTTCGGCCGGATCGCCCTGGTCACGGAGGGCGCGTACACCCACCTCTGGCACCTCGACCCGCGCACCGGCAAGCCGCGCGGCGAGCCGACGGTCCTGCGGGGCCTCCGGCTGGGCGAGTCGTTCGCCCTCTACGGCCGGACGTTCGTCAACCTCGACGACGACGGCCGCCTCCCGCCGATCTTCGACGTGGCTCCGACGATCGGCTGGTGAATCAGCTCGCGTAGTCCTTCAGGGCCTCGGTGTCGAGGGTGATGTCGACCGGGTCCGGGATCTTGACCGTCTCGCCGTATGGGAAGGAAGGGTTCTCACGGTACGAGCCACCGCTGGGGTCGCTGTGGACGGTCACCGTGCAGCTCTGCCTGTCGATGAGCAGGTAGACCGGGATGCCGGCTGCCGCATACCCGTCGCGCTTCTCACGGCGGTCACGCCGGTCCGTGTTCGAGTCGTGCGAGGTCACCTCCAGCACCATCAGGACCCCTGCGGGATCGGCCCACTCGCCCGCACCGGCGAATGTTCCGATGGGTGCAAGAGCGCCATCCACCCGTGCACGGCCCGCCCGGTACCGCTCGACCTCCAACCCCCGCTCCCGGTAGAGCCCCAGCCCGGGGCGCTGCTGCATGCACTGTTGCACCACCCACATGATGATCTCGTCGTGGTCGCCGTCAGGCACGGGCTTGACCTCTAGCTTTCCCTGGATGAACTCGAGGGTCACCGTTTCCGGGGCCGCCAGGGCGATCTGTTCGAACTCCTCGACCGTCATCTGTGGGTGCTCGGCAAAGCTGGGGGTCATGGCGTCGCCTCCTCGACACCATGGTGCCCCGTGAGCCCACCTCCGGATCGACTGAATCGTCATATGCGGCTCCGTTCGGGTGCGGATGGCGCATACGCTAGAGGCATATGACGGAGCGCATCCCCGCGACGACGCGTAGTTAGCCCGGATGGGTGAGGTCGCTCAGAGGGTGGAGAGGAAGGAGCTCCAGGCGTCCGCGCCGAAGACGAGGTGGGCACCGTCGGGCCGCTTGGAGTCCCGGACGGGGACGAGGCCGGGGTGGCCGTCGGCGACTTCGAGGCAGCTGCCGCCGCTGCCGTCGCTGTGGGTGGACCTCCGCCAGGTGGCCATCTCCAGGCAGTTACCGCCGTCGCCAGCGCTGTAACTGGACTTGTGCCAAGTGGCCGCCGACAGGTCGTACTCAGGCGTGCTCGTCATTCTCGTAATCCTCCGCCACAGACTCGATTAGAGCCAGTGATTCCCGGGGTGGTAGCGCGCTGGCCGTGAGGAGATCGTAGGTCAGGGTGCGTTGGGAGACTGTCGCCGGATCATCCAGCAGGAGCCCTGTTTCAAGGCCTTCGACGTAGGCGAGCGGGGGAGCGTCGTCAAAGGCCATCAGCCTGAGAGGACCACCCAGGGACGCATGAGCACCAGTCCTGAATGGGACGACCTGGGCGATGATCCGGTGAGAGCGGATGAGTGTGGCGATGTGACGCAAGGCCTCGGCCATCACAGCAGGGCCGCCCACCTCACGGCGCAGCACCGCCTCGTCAAGAACACACCACAACAGTGGTGTTGTTGGATCAATCAGGAGCGCGGCTCGGGCCAACCGGTTGGCCACCAGCTCGTCGATGGTCTCGGCCGTGGCCGTCGGTTGGTACGCGCGGAAGACCGCTCGCGCGTACGCCTCGGTCTGCAAGAGCCCCGGGACGATGAGCGGCGCGTACTCGCGGATGGCCTTTGCCAGAGCCTCGGCCTCGGCCGCCGCCGCGAAGTGGTCCGGGTACTTGGACTTGGCCGCCGCGCCGCAGTTGCGGGTGAAGAAGCCGTCTGTGCCCAGGATCTCGTCCATCTGCCGGGCGAATTCGATGTGCATCCGCCGCGTGCCGGCTTCGAGCTGGCCGATGAACGAGCCGCTGACGAAGAGGGGTTCGCCGAGTTCGGTCTGGCTGAGGCCCGCGCGTTCGCGGGCCACGCGCAGTTCGGCGCCGAGCAGGGCGCGGGGTGAGGAGGACGGGTCGAGGTTCTTACCTGCCATGGCAACTCTCCTGGCAACACGTGCCGTTGTTGCGGTGTCCGTATTGAAAGGCTACCGAGCCCGTCGCCACGCTGTGTGTCGAAGCTGAACACTCAGAGTGGAAAGGTGACGTGTCATGGTGCTCACTCCGAAGGAGCGGATGCAGGCGGCCGAGGAGGCCGTGCAGCAGCTCAAGGAGTCGCTGACCGGGGTCGGGGTCGTGTTCCCGTCCCTCGGGGTGGACGGGGTCTCGGCCGCCGGTACGTACGGGCTGCCGCTGGTCGATCTGGGCCGCTGCAACCTGGACACCGCGCTCCGGCTGGCCGCCGTGCTCCACGAGCGGGCGCACCCGTGATCGAGCCCGGGGCCGCCGACTGGGGCTTCGAACTCGGATGGAAGCTGCGGAGATTGGAGCAGACCCTCCTCGGCGGCGGATGGAAGCGCGGGGGGCGGGCGCAGCCGCCTGCGCCGGGTGTGCAGCGGTTCACGCTGATCCACTGGCCGGTGGGGGAGTGCGCGCGGTTCGAGGACGCCCGCTACGACGGGCTCAAGGCGCGGCCCCCGCAGGGCTGCGCGGTCGAGGAGATCGGCGGGTACTTCGGGCTGCGCTGCGAGCGGCCGGGCGCGCGGCTGCTGGACGCGGTGGCCGAGCTGTGCGGGGAGGTCCGGACCGGACACGGGCTGCTCATGACCGACCTCGGGTTCGAGAGGCTCTGGGAGTGGTCGGAGGACGGCACGGACGGCTGGGGCGCGGAGATCGTGGGCCAGCTGCTGCTCATGGCCGCCGAACGGGCCCCGGAGCTCGGCTACTCGATGGAGGATCTCGTTCGCTTCCTGCGTGCGGCGGTAGGGGTGGAGTGCGAGGTGAAACCCGTCCGAGCGCCGCTGACGAGGCCCGGGCTGTAGGATGGCATATGTATTGACCAGATCTGTATGCCTGGAGGGCCCAATGTCGCGCACCATGGTGGACCTGGATGATGCACTTCTTGCGGAGGCCGCGGAAATACTGGGGACGACCACGAAGCGGGCGACGATCAACGGAGCACTGGCGGAATTCGTGGCCGCAGCCCGGCGTCGGCGCTTCGTGGAGTTGATGGATGAAGGCGTCTTCGATGATCTGCGCGACCCGGAAGTGATGCGGGGGGCATGGCGGTGACGGTGTACCTGGTCGACAAGAGCGCGTGGGCCCGGATGCATGTGCCGGCTGTCCGGGACAGGCTGATGCCGCTCTTGGAGCGTGGTCTGCTCGCGACGTGCGCGGTTGTCGACCTGGAGATCCTCTACAGCGCGCGCAACGCCGAGGACCACGCGCGTGGCCGCTCCGTACGGCGAGGCTTCGCCTGGCTGCCCCTCACCGATGAGGTGGGGGAGCGGGCCATCGAAGTGCAGGGCCTGCTGGCGCAGAGCGGTGACCATCGGCGCGCCTCACTGGCGGACCTGCTGATCGCCGCCACGGCGGAGCGCCACGGGGCGGTGGTCCTCCACTACGACGCGGACTACGACGGGATCGCAAAGGTCACGGGACAGTCGGTGGAGTGGGTCGTGGAACAGGGCTCGGTGCCCTAACGGCGGTGAGGCGCGTCTGGGGCCGTATCCCGTCAGTCGGTGGCGAGGCGGGCGTGGAGGTGTTCGTCGTGCCAGCCGTCCGCGTGGAGGAGGGCGCCGCGCATGGTGCCCTCCAGGGGGAAGCCGGCCTTCGTCGCCACGGCGCAGGAGGCCGGGTTGGCCACGGAGTGGGTGATGCGCACGCGGTGCAGGCCGAGGTCGTCGAAGGCCCAGCGGGTGACGCGGTCGGTGGCCGCCACCATGACGCCGGCGCCGCGGCCGGCCGGCAGCAGCCAGTACAGGATCTCGCCGCTCCCGCCCGCCAGGTCGAGGTCGGCCAGGCCGATCAGGCCGACGGGCAGGCCGCCGGCGGTGGGAGCCACCGCCCAGATCGCGGCCTGTTCGGCGTGCCAGCGCTCCTGCCAGCGCTCGATGCGGGCCACGGCCTCGGCCGGTGACAGCATCGGCGGGCGGTTCCAGTGGCGGATCTCCGGGTCGTGGCAGGACTCGACCAGCGCGGGGGCGTCGTACGGGGTCCACGGGCGCAGGTGGCGGCGGCCCGGGAGGTCGAGGACCGGCTGGGGGAGGGTTGCCATCCGGCCCGGTGGGACCACCGGGGCGAGGGTCACGCCGCGTCCCGGAAGTGGGCCAGCAGGGCCTCGGCGTCGGCGGTGCTGCCCGAGATGGTGTCGAAGCCCATGCCGGCCGGGACGGCCTGCCCCCACAGCCAGGCGTGGTGACAGCTGAAACAGAAGATCAGCTCGAACAGGGGCTCGTCCAGGGCGTCGTACGCCCGCAGGCCCCAGCCCGGCGCGAAGCAGATGCGCGGCTCACCCGGCGCCATCGACGCGAACAGCGCGAGCGAGTCGGCGGCCTCTCTGCCCGTCCAGCGGGAGACGACGTCGCCGGTCATGGGGTCGCCGTACCGCTCGGGGCGCGCGGAGAGGCGCACGACCTCGACGACAGCGGCGGCGGCAACGGCATCGGCGGGGAGCTCCATCCAGGCAGTGTCCCGAATGCGGCTAGATTTTCGCTACAACCGGCTCGTTGACCGGTGGGGCGGTGGCCGGAATTGGCTCCTGATCGGCGTTGAGCTCGGTCAGCATCTGCCGCGTGAATCCGAAGAAGTACGTGGCGGCGAAGCCCACCAGGTAGCCGGCCAGAAGGCCGCCAGCGTAGATCGCGAGGTTCGGGCCCAGCCCCGACGGGCCGTCCAGCAGCGGGAACAGCGCCCACCCCGACGGACCGATGGCCGTCGCGCCGAACGCGAACCCCAGCTGGTTGCAGAGGCCGACGAACGCCCCGCCCGCCGCGCCGCCCGCGCAGGCGGTGACGAAGGGGCGGCCCAGCGGGAGCGAGACCCCGTAGATCAGCGGTTCGCCGACGCCCAGGAAGCCCGCCGGGAGCGCGGACCTGATGGTCGTCCGCAGCGACCGGTTGCGCGGCAGCCGGCAGTAGACCGCGAGGGCGGCGCCGACCTGGCCCGCGCCCGCCATGGCGAGGACCGGCAGGAGGGCGGTGTGGCCGGTCTGCTCGATGAGGGTGGTGTGGATCGGGATCAGGGCCTGGTGCAGGCCCAGCATCACGAGCGGCAGGAACAGGCCGCCCAGGACCAGCCCGGCGAAGGCGCCGCCGGTGGCGAGCAGCCAGGTCGCGAAGGAGCCGATGGCGGTGGAGACCTCGCCGGCGAGGAACATCAGGCCGAAAATGGTCACCAGCCCGGAGACCAGGACGGTGAGGGTGGGGGTGACCAGAGCGTCCACCGATTCGGGGACCCGCCTGCGGCACAGTTTCTCCACCCGGACCGCGAGGAACGCGGCTGCCAGGGCCCCCAGTACGCCGCCCTGGCCGGGCGAGAGGTGTTGGCCGAAAACATCGATCTTCGCGACGCCCGGGAAGACGATGATCGCGGCGACGGCGCCGCCGAGGACCGGGGTGCCGCCGAACTCCTTGGCCGTGTTGTAGCCGACGAACACCGCGATCAGCGACATGAACCCCGAGGCGATCGCGGCGAGCGCCGGGACGGCGGCGGGCAGCCAGCCGGTGTTCAGCAGCAGGCCGTTCAGGCCGGCGATGATGCCGCAGCCGATGAGCGCCGGGATCAGCGGGACGAAGACGTTCGCGATCCGGCGCAGGAACAGTTTCACCGGGGTGCTGTTCCTGGCCTTCTGCGCCTGCTTCAACGCGGCGCCCCGGTCGGCGAGTTCCTCGGCGGTGACCGCTGTGGCGGCCGTACGCGGCGGGTGCCCGGCCGAGCGGCCCTGCTCGACCAGCGCCTCGAACTCCGGGGTCACGCGGGCGACGGTCCCCGGCCCCAGCACGATCTGGTAAGTGTCGTCCTCGACGACGCCCAGCACCGCGGGCAGTGCCCGCAGGGCCGCGTCGTCGACCAGCGAGCGGTCGTGCAGCGCGATGCGCAGGCGGGTCATGCAGTGCGCGATCGAGCTGATGTTGTCCGGGCCGCCGACCAGGGGGAGGATCGCGGCGGCTGTGGCGCGGTTCTTGTCAGTGGACATGTGGTGATCGCCTTGCGTCGGGGGAACGGGGCAGTCAGCAGGTCGGCAAGTCAGCAGGTGGGCAGGTCAGCGGGGCGGTGGCATCACTCGGTGGCGGCCGTCGTACGGGCGAGGGCCTCCCGGAGGTGGCCGTGCGAGGCGGTGAGCAGCCCGGCCGCGGTCGGGCCGTCCACGCCCGCGAGGAGCACGAGCACGGCCTGCTTGACCTCGCCGCCGGTGGCGTCGAGCGCGGCCTCGATCTCCCCGTCCGGTGCGCCGGTGGCCAGCGCCAGGATCCGCCGGGAGCGGGCGCGCAGCTTCTCGTTGGAGGCGTGCAGGTCGACCATCAGGTTCCCGTACGTCTTCCCGAGCCGGATCATCGTGATGGTCGAGACGAGGTTCAGGACGAGCTTCTGCGCGGTACCGGCCTTCAGGCGGGTGGATCCGGTCAGCAGCTCGGGCCCCACGACGACCTCGATGCCGTGCTCGGCGGCCGCGGCGAGCGCCGATCCGGCGTTGCAGGACAGGCCGACGGTGAGCGCGCCGCGCGTACGGGCGAACGCGACGGCGCCGATCGCGTACGGGGTGCGGCCGGAGGCGGAGATGCCGATGACGGTGTCGTCGGCGGTCAGCTCCAGGGCGGCCAGGTCCGCGGCGGCCAGTTCGGCGGAGTCCTCGGCGCCTTCGACGGCTTCGACCATGGCGGTGGGGCCGCCCGCGATCAGGCCGACGACCTGGGCCGGATCGGTGTTGAAGGTGGGCGGGCACTCGCTGGCGTCCAGGACGCCCATCCGGCCGGCGGTGCCGGCGCCCGCGTAGACCAGCCGCCCGCCCCGGGCCATCCGCAGCGCGATCGCGTCGATCGCGGCGGCGATGTGCGGCAGCTGGGCGGCGACGGCCGCCGGGACGCCGGCGTCCTCGGCGTTCATGGTGCGGGCGATCTCGAGGGTGGACAGCCGGTCGATCTCGGCCAGTTCGGGGCGGAAGGCCTCGGTGGTCAGCGTGTCGAGCTGGGCGCGCAGTGCGGCGTACGACGCGGTCATGGGCGGGGGCTCCTGGCGGTTCGGCGGGGGGCGAGTGCCTCGTAGGAGGCGGCGAGCGCGGGCGCGGCGGTCTCGTACGTCTGCTGCGCGACGGCGACGAACAGGCAGTCGACGACGAGGAGCTGGCTGGTCCGGCTGGACATGGCGGCCGGGCGCAGCCGGGTCTCGCGGGCGGCGGAGGTGGCCAGTACGAGGTCGGCGTAGCGGGTGACGGGGGCGTTCGGGCGGCTGGTGAGGGCGATGGTGGTGGCGCCGCGCCCGAAGGCGGTGCGGAGGGGGTCGATCACGTCGGCCGTGGCGCCGGAGTGGGTGATCGCGACGGCAGCGTCTCCGGGGCGCAGCTGTACGGCGCCCGTGACGGCCAGGTGGGGGTCGCCGTGGGCGTGGGCGACGAGGCCGATGCGCAGCAGCTTCTGGGCCAGGTCCTGGCCGACGAGGGCGGAGGCGCCGACGCCGTAGACGTCGATGCGGCGGGCGGTCGCGAGCGCGGTGACGGCGGCGGAGAGCGCGGCGAGGTCGAGTCCGGCGGCGGTGTCGGCGAGGGTCCGGGCCTCCTCGTGGGCCAGTTTGGCGACGACGTCGGCGATCGGGTCGTCGACGGCTATGCCGGCGGTGACGGCGGGTGCCGCCCCGGACTCCTGCTGCGCGGCGAGCGCGGCGAGCGCGAGGCGCAGGTCGCGGTAGCCGCCGTAGCCGAGGAGGCGGGCGGTGCGGACGACGGTCGCCTCGCTGGTGCCGGTGCGCACGGCGAGCGCGCCGACGGTGAGGCGGGAGCAGCCTGCGGGGTCGGCGGCGACGGCCTCGGCGACGGCCTGCACGGAGCGGGTCATGGAGGGGCCGAGCGCCCGGATCCGGGCCTGCAGGGCGCCGGGGGCGGGCGCAGGGGCCGGGGGGCTGGAAGTTTCCTTCGCATCTGCGCTCACACCTGAAAGCTATTTTCGGCCGTGGGGGCCGTCAAGGCGCCATGAGTCCCCCGCGGCGAATGGACCTTCGTCAGCTGGGCCATACGGGTCCACAATGGGCGCATGGACCACGCGACCCCCATGGAACAGGCGCTGCACGTCGCCCGCGCCCTTGTTCTCGCCGATCTCGCCGCGGGCGAGGTCGCCGAGGCCGATGTCGTCTCCCTCGTCGAGGACTCGGTCACGCACCGCCGGTGGTGGGTGGAGCAGTGGCCGGAGGGGGTCGACTACCTTGCCGGACTCGTCGCCCAGGACGTGCAGGACGCGCTGCTGGAGAAGTACGGGCGCTGGCCGCTGTGCCCGGTCTGCTCGCACGGCGATCCGCACGCGCTGGACGTGGAGCCGGAGTTGGGACCCGACCCGCACTGGGTGTGCGCCAAGGCAGGAGTGAAGGTCGCCGCGGTCGGCGGCCTCGCGCCCGTCTTCGGTGCCGGCCGGTGAACCGCCGGTGACGCTCTACATCGACCCGCCGACGTGGCCGGGTCATGGCCGCATGTGGTCGCACCTGGTCAGCGACGTCTCGTACGAGGAGCTGCACGCCTTCGCGGCGTCGATCGGCTGCCCGCCGAAGGCGTTCGAGCGCGACCACTACGACGTGCCGTCGTACCGCTACGCGGATGCGGTGCGGGCGGGCGCGGTGGAGGTGGGCAGCAAGGAGCTGGTGCGCCGCCTGACGTCCGCGGGTCTGCGCCGCCCGAAGGGCCGCCCGGCGTAGCGGAGCCCGCCGGGACCGGGGGCTGGCGGGGTCAGCGGGCGGCGGGCCGTGCGGGTGCGGCCGGTGCCGCCGGTGCGGTCGGTGGCGGTGCGGTCGGTGCGGCCGCTCCCGACGAGGCGATCACCCGGGTCGCGGCGGGCGGGGTGCGGTGGTGGAGGCGCAGGGCGATCGCGGTCAGGGCGATCGCCGTCAGGGTCATCGCGGCGCCCGCCCAGGCGGTCGCGGCGAAGCAGTAGTCGGCGTCGATCACCGTGCCGCCGAGCCAGGGGCCGCCCGTGTTGCCCAGGTTGAACGCCGCCGTCGTGGTGGCCCCGGCGAGGGTCGGGGCCGCGCCCGCGACGTTGAACATGCGGGCGTTGAGGGCCGGCGCCGTGAAGAACGCCGAGACGCCGAGCAGGAACGACAGCCCGACCGCCGCCACCGCCGCCGACGCCAGCAGGGCCAGTGCGACGAGGAAGACCGTGGACGCGGCGATGCCCCACAGCATCACCCCGAACAGGTGCGCATCCGCGATCCGCCCGCCGATCGTCGTGCCGACGAGCGCGCCGACCCCGAACAGTGCCAGCACCCACGGCACCCGGCCCGCGTCCAGCCCGGCGACCTCCGTCAGCAGCGGCGACAGGTAGCTGAACGCGCAGAAGACCCCGCCCGCGGCCAGGGCCGTGACGCCGACGGACAGCCACACCTGCCGGTCGCGGTAGATGCGCAGCTCACGCGCCAGGGTGGGCCGTACGGCGGGCAGCGGGATGTCCGGGATCAGCGCCAGGATGCCGGCGAGGGCGACCGCCGAGGCCGCGCCGACCGACCAGAACGCGGAACGCCAGCCCAGGTGCTCCCCGAGGAAGGCGCCGGCGGGGACGCCGAGGACGTTGGCGATGGACAGACCGCCGATCATGACGGCCATGGCGCGGGCCCGCTGGTCCTTGTCCACCATCGCGATGGCGACGGCCGCGCCGACCGCCCAGAAGCCGGCGCAGGCGAGCGCGGAGACGATGCGGGACGCGAAGAGGAGCTCGTACGAGGGGGCCAGCGCGCCCGCCACCTGCCCGAGGCCGAAGAGGCTGATGAGGGCGATGAGGGTGGTGCGGCGCGGGAGCCGCAGCGTCGCCACCGCCAGCAGCGGCGCCCCGACGACCATGCCGATCGCGAAGGCCGATATCAGCAGGCCCGCCTGCGGGATGGTGACGCCCATGTCCTCGGCGATGGGCGGCAGCAGCCCGGACAGCATGAACTCGCTCGTCCCGAGCGAGAAGACGGCCAGGCCGAGCACGTGGACGGCGACGGGCATGCGGGAGCGCGCGGGGGCGGCGGGGGCTGGGGGCACGTTCCGTACGAACCTCCGCGCCGCGGATCTCATTCCCCGGCGCCGAGCCCGGCGAGCTCGGCGGCCAGGTTGCGGCGGGCCGGGGCCTCCCAGTGGGCGGCGCCGTACGGGGTGCGGAAGAGGCGGGGCAGCGCGAGCAGCTGGCGCAGTACGGCGGCCCGGCCGGCGCGGAAGGCGTCCTCGGGGACGAACCCGTACTCGGCGCGCACGGCGGCGGCGTACGCGGCGTACGGGTCCGGGCCGCCCGCCAGGACGGCCAGGTCCGCATCGCAGAGCACCTCGCCGTTGGTGTCGCCGGGGGCGGGGTCGTGGGTGACGGTGAGCCGGACCAGGCGGGCCACCTCGGCGGTGCGGGCGGCGCCGACGCCGAGCTCGGGCAGGGCGCGCTCGGCGAGGGCGGCGCTGCGCTCCTCGTTCTCGGAGCGGTCGGGGCGGTAGACGGCGTCGTGGAACCAGGCGGCGAGCTCGACGGCGGCGGGGTCGGCGGCGTGCGCGGCGAGTACGTCGATCCGCGCGAGCACGTCGGCCAGGTGCGCGGTGGTGTGGTACCGGCGCTGCGGCTCCGCCCAGGCGGCCAGGAGCCGGTCGGCGTAGGGGTCGGGGTCGCGGTCGGCGGGGGCCCCGGCGGCGGTGGCGGTCGCGCGCCAACGGGCGCGGAGCAGGCCGGTGTCGGGCGCGGCGGCGGGCTCGCCGTGGGGCTCGGTGTCCTTGCGGTCCATGCGGACATTGTGCGGGTGGCGTGATGGCGGTGGTGGAGGGTGGGCACGGGCCCGTACTCTGGATATTGGACTAGACCTATTTTCCATACCAGCAGCTTTCCGGAGGAGTGGGGCCCAATGAGCAACCGTGCAGTCCTGGAGGTGATCGCCCTCGACGTGGAGGACGCGGTCGCGGCCCAGGCCGGTGGGGCGGACCGACTGGAACTGGTCACCGACATGGCCGCCGACGGGCTCACCCCGCCGCGCGAGACCTTCGCGGCGATCAGGGCGGCGGTCGACATCCCGCTGCGCGTGATGCTCCGCACGACGGACGGCTTCGCGGCCGGCTCCGCCGAAGACGTGGACCTGCTGGTCGCCGAGGCGCGGGCGCTGCGGGCGGAGGGGGCGCAGGAGTTCGTCCTCGGGTTCCTGACCCCGGACGGCAGCCCGGACCTGGCGGCGCTCGACGCGGTCCTGGCGGAGCTGCACGGCTGCAAGTGGACCTTCCACCGGGCGATTGACCGGGCGGCGGACCGGGACCAGCTGCGCAAGGCGCTCGCCGCCGCGCAGGGGCTGCCGGGGCCGGACACGTACCTGACGGCGGGGGCGGCGGAGGGGGTCGAGGCGGGCCTGCCGGTGCTGCTGGCCGAGGCCGCGCGGCGCGGGGAGCCGGGGTACACGGCGCAGATCCTGGTCGGCGGCGGGCTGGCGCTGTCGCACCTGCCACAGTTGCGGGCCGCGGGGATCGACGCGTTCCACATCGGCGGCGCGGCCAGGCCCTCCGGGTGGGACCGCCCCGTCTCCGCCGCCGCCGTCGCCGCCTGGCGCACCGCCCTGGCCTGACGGCCCGCCCGCGGGCGCCGCGCGCCCGCCGGGAGCCGGCCCCCGCACCGCTCCTCCCCCCGGCCACCGCCGGGGGGAGGAGCGGTGGGGCTACGCCAGCTCCGCCGGCAGCGGATCCGCGTGCAGCAGCGTCAGGCCCGAGACCGCCCGGGTGAGGCAGACGTACAGGCGGCGCAGGCCCGTCCGCTCGTCCGGCTCGCCCGCGACGATCGCAGCAGGCTCGTCCAGGACCACGTAGTCGTACTCCAGGCCCTTCGCCAGCGACGCCGGCACCAGCGTCAGCCGCGCCTGCGCCGACGTCTCCTCGCCCGGCGACAGGTACGCCATCCCCGCCGCCCGCAGGGCCTGCGCCAGCTCCGGGATCCGCGCGTCCGCCGCGATCAGGCCGATCGAGCCCTCGTGGCCGAGCGAGGCGCGGCAGGCGTCCAGGACCGACGCCGTCAGGTCCGGCGTCGGCGCGACGACCAGCGAGCCCGGCGTCTCACGGACCGAGGAGACCGCGGCCAGCCCCGGGGAGATCGACGGCAGCAGCCGCGAGGCGTACGCGATCACCTCGCGCGGCACGCGGAAGCCCGCCGTCAGCTCCTCCAGCGCCGCCTCCGGCTTGCCCAGGTGCGCCAGGGCCTCGTCCCAGCTGCGCGTCGCCCACGGGGTCGTGCCCTGCGCGAGGTCACCCAGGACCGTCGCCGAGCCGGTCGTGCAGCGCCGGCCCACCGCCCGGTACTGCATCGGCGACAGGTCCTGCGCCTCGTCGAGGACGACATGGCCCAGCGAGTGCGTGCGCTCCACCAGGTCCGCAGCCTCGTCGATCAGGACCAGGTCCGCCGCCGACCACTTCGCCGACTTCACGCTGCGGAACGGCTTGGGCCACAGCAGGAGCTCCTGCTCCTCGGCCGACAGGACGCCCTCCGCGTGCTCCGCCAGGAACTCCGCGTCCGACAGCAGGCGGAGCACCAGCTTCGCCGGCTCCACGGCCGGCCACACCGCGTTGACCGCCGCCTTCACGGCGGAGTTGCGGGCCACCGAGTCCTGGACGCGGTCGTCGGGCGCCTCGCCCGCCTGCTCCATCCGTACGAGCACGGTGTGCGCGATCCGCTGCGGCAGCGCGTCGCGGGCGGCGCCGTAGCGGATGTCCCGGTCGAGGAGCTGCGCCACGATCTCCTCGAGCTCGTACGCCGGCACCCGCCAGCGGCGCGAACCGCGCACCACCATCAGCGGCTCGGCGGGCGCGGCGACGTGCGAGCGGACCGCGCGGCGCAGCACCTGCGCCATCCGGGCGTCGCCCTTGACCACGGCGGTCGCGGCGGCGTCGGCGGCGCGGATCTCCAGGCCGTCGCGCGCCACCAGGTCCTCGACGGTGGCCTGCTTGACCTCGAGCTCGCCCAGGGCCGGGAGGACCTGCTCGATGTACTGCAGGAAGGAACGGTTCGGCCCGATGACGAGCGTGCCGGTACGGGCGAGCCGCTCGCGGTGGGCGTACAGCAGGTACGCGACGCGGTGCAGGCCGACGGCCGTCTTGCCGGTGCCGGGGCCGCCCTGCACGCAGACGGAGCCGGACAGGCCGGAGCGGACGATCTCGTCCTGCTCGGGCTGGATCGTCGCGACGATGTCGCGCATGGGGCCGACGCGCGGGCGCTCGATCTCCTGCTGGAGCAGCTTGCTGACCGCGGCCGCCTCGGCGGGGTCGGAGAGGTGCTCGTCCTCGTACGCGGTGAGCTCGCCGCCCGTGTAGCCGAAGCGGCGGCGCAGCGCGATGTCCTGCGGGTCGTTCTTGGAGGCCCGGTAGAACGGCTGGGAGACGGGCGCGCGCCAGTCGATGACCATCGGGTCGCCGTCGGCGTCGTGGACGTGGCGGCGGCCGATGTAGAACTGCTCGCCGTCCGCACCCTCGGCGAGCTCGGCGCCGGGCGCGTGCAGGTAGTTGAGCCGGCCGAAGAAGAGCGGGGTGTGGGCGAGGTCGGCCAGCGCCTTGATCCGGTCGTCGATCTGGGCCTGGAGGACGATCGCGTTGACCCAGTTCGCGGTGACGTCGCGGATGTCGAGGGCCTCGACGTCCTCGCGCATGGCGCGCAGCGCGGCGCGGGAGGCGGTCAGGTGCGCCTGCTCGCGGGCGAGGGGGTGGGCGGCGCTGTCGCTGTCGTTGTCGATGCCGGTCTCGGGGGCGTGCGCGGACACGGAAATGCCTCCAGCTGCTGATCGGTACGGAACGATGCCCACCGGTTTCCGTCCGGCGGGCGGCTCTCCCCGAAACGGCGGCGGGAGGCGGCAAGAGCGGAGATTGTAGTCACCGTGCAGGCGGGGCGCGAACGCAATACCGGGGCGGACGTCCCTCCGGGGTGGGACGTCCGTACGGGTGTCATACCCGGGAGTGTCAGACCTGGGGCAGAGCCACTAGGGGGTGGCATGGGCCTGCAGGAGTAGGCGGCAGGGCCTGCGGTTCCACCCCGGGGGCGATGTGAAATCCGGGGCGGGAACGCACCATGGATACATGAGCACCGCAACCTTCACCCCGATCCGGGGCGGCCGCCCTAGCGGCGCCACCGCCACCTCCGACTCCCCTCCCCGCCACCTCGTGGGCAACGCCCTGCGCGCCGCGAAGGTCTTCGTGGCGGCCGCCGTGAGCGTCGTCGTGCTGGGCGAGTACGGCGAGGACGCGGGCGTCATACGCCGCTGACCCGGGCGCGGCCGCCGCTCAGCGCGCTGGCCGGATACCGGCGGAGCGCTGGCGCTGATCCACTAGGGTCACGCGCGTGACCCGGAGCGCCCGTCCCAGCCCCCCGCCGTCGCCCTTGGCCGGCGTGCTGGTCACGGGCCCGTTCCTCGTACTCGGCGTGCTCTGCATCGCGCTGCGCATCCCGATCGCCGACGGCCTCGTCGACGGGTTCTGCGCCGCCGAGTGGCGCCCTCCCGCCGCGTACCCGCCGTTCGCGGCGATCTTGTTCACGCCGGCCGCCTGGCTGCCCGCCGGCGTCCTGAAGGCCCTCTTCGTCCTCGGCAACGCCGGGCTGCTCGCCCTGCTGATCCTGATGTCCTGCCGCCTCGCGGGACTGCGGGCCCGGCCCGGGCCCGTCCTGGCCGCCACGGTCGCCGGGCTGTGGGTGGAGCCGCTGCTCCAGAGCCTGCCCGCGGGGCAGGTCAACCTGGCGCTCGCCTGCCTGGTCCTGTGGGACCTGCGACGGCCCCGCGCCGCGCTCGGCAAGGGCTTCGCGCTGGGCACGGCCGCCGGGATCACCCTGACGCCGGCGCTGTTCATCCCGTACCTGCTGCTGACCGGCCGGATCCGGGCCGGGCTGACGGCGCTGGGCGCCCTCGCCGGTACCGCCCTGCTCGGGCTGCTCGTCCTCCCGCAGGCCTCCGCGGAGTTCTGGGCCCGGCACCTGCCCGCCTCCGGCCGGGCCCTGCTGCTGGACTGGCCGCACCTGTGGGTCTGGGCCGTCCCGCTGCTCGCCCTCCTGGCCCGTGCGGCGGCATCCCGCCGCCGCACGGGCCCGAAGCCCGACCTCGTCCTGGTCCCCGTACGAAGGTCACCCCTCGGGCAGCAGGACGTCCGCGTCGTCGAGGAGCCGGTCAGTCGGCCGCCAGGAGTTCGTCGGCGTCCATGATCCGGTAGGCGTAGCCCTGTTCGGCGAGGAAGCGCTGGCGGTGCGCCGCGAAGTCCTGGTCGATCGTGTCGCGCGCGACGACCGAGTAGAACCGCGCCTCGTGGCCGTCCGCCTTCGGGCGCAGCACGCGGCCCAGGCGCTGGGCCTCCTCCTGCCGGGAGCCGAAGGTGCCGGACACCTGGATCGCGACCGTGGCCTCGGGCAGGTCGATGGAGAAGTTCGCGACCTTCGACACCACCAGCACGCTGATCTCGCCCTCGCGGAAGGCGTCGAAGAGCTTCTCGCGCTGCGCGTTGGACGTCTCGCCCTTGATGACGGGCGCGTCCAGGTGCTCGCCGAGCTCGTCGAGCTGGTCGATGTACTGCCCGATGACCAGGGTCTGCTCGCCCTGGTGCTTGCGCACCAGCGCCTCGGTGACCTTCCGCTTCGTCGCCGTCGTCGCGCAGAACCGGTACTTCTCCTCCGTCTCGGCGGTCGCGTACGCGAGCCGTTCCGACTCGGTGAGGTTCACCCGGACCTCGACGCAGTCCGCCGGGGCGATGTAGCCCTGCGCCTCGATCTCCTTCCACGGCGCGTCGAACCGCTTCGGGCCGATGAGGGAGAACACGTCCGACTCGCGGCCGTCCTCGCGGACCAGCGTCGCGGTCAGGCCGAGCCGCCGCCGCGCCTGGAGGTCGGCGGTGAACTTGAAGACCGGCGCCGGCAGCAGGTGCACCTCGTCGTAGAGGATCAGTCCCCAGTCCCGGGAGTCGAACAGCTCCAGGTGCGGGTAGACGCCCTTCCGCTTCGTCGTCAGGACCTGGTACGTGGCGATGGTGACCGGCCGGATCTCCTTGCGGGTGCCGGAGTACTCGCCGATCTCCTCCTCCGTCAGCGAGGTCCGCTTGACCAGCTCGTGCTTCCACTGCCGGGCCGAGACGGTGTTCGTGACCAGGATCAGCGTGGTCGCCTTGGCCTTCGCCATGGCCCCGGCGCCGACCAGCGTCTTGCCGGCGCCGCAGGGCAGCACGACCACGCCCGAGCCGCCGTGCCAGAAGCCCTCGACGGCCTGCTGCTGGTACGGCCGCAGCGCCCAGCCGTCCTCGACGAGGTCGATGGCGTGCGCCTCGCCGTCGACGTACCCGGCGAGGTCCTCGGCCGGCCAGCCCAGCTTCAGCAGGGTCTGCTTGATCTGCCCGCGCTCGGAGGGGTGCACGGCGACGGTGTCGGGGTCGAGCCGGGCCCCGACCAGCGGGGTGATCCGCTTGGACCGCAGGATCTCCTCGAGCACGGGACGGTCGGTGCTGGTCAGGACCAGCCCGTGGACGGGGTGCTTGGAGAGGGTGAGGCGGCCGTAGCGCGCCATGGTCTCGGCGACGTCGACGAGCAGCGCGTGCGGGACGGGGTAGCGGGAGAACTCGACGAGCGCGTCGACGACCTGCTCGGCGTCGTGCCCCGCGGCCCGGGCGTTCCACAGGCCGAGCGGGGTGATCCGGTACGTGTGGATGTGCTCGGGGGCCCGCTCGAGCTCGGCGAAGGGGGCGATGGCGCGGCGCGCGGCGCCGGCGAGCTCGTGGTCGACCTCGAGGAGGAGTGTTTTGTCGCTCTGGACGATGAGAGGCCCGTTCACAAACGTCCCTTTCCGGCGTGGGGTGGCTGCCCGGGCGCGGACGGCCAAACCTCCAGTCTGCCGTATCGGGGGCCCGGTGTCCGGGGCCCGACCGCCGGAGCCGTCCGTACGGTCATACGACCGGCGGCGGCAGGTCGGCCTACGGTGGGGGGATGGATGATCGACTTTCTTTCGTGCCGGACGGGTTCGACGTGCCGCTCGGCTTCGACGGGGACGGATTCCGGCTCGAGCCGCTCGGGGAGGCGCACAACGCGCGGGACCTCGCCGCCTGGGGCGGCAGCATCGCGCACGTGCGGGCCACGCCCGGCTTCCAGGGGCGGGGGTGGCCGCCGGTCGAGGGGATGACCGCCGAGGCGAACCTGGCCGACCTGGCCCGGCACGCACGGGACTTCGCGGCCCGTACGGGGTTCACGTACAGCGTCCTGGACGGTGACGAGGTCATCGGCTGCCTCTACATCTACCCGGGGAAGGACGCGCCCGAGCGGGTGCAGGTCAGCTCCTGGGTACGGGCCGACCGGGCTCCGCTCGACGAGGTCCTGTACGCCGCCGTCACGCGCTGGCTGGCCGAGGTGTGGCCGTTCGAGGAGGAGCGGATCGACTACGCGGCCCGGTGAACGCGCAAGGGGCCCGGCACGTGGTGTGCCGGGCCCCTTGCGTGTGGTGCGGGTGATCAGACGCGCGTGGCGCGGCGGCGACGGGCGCCGAGCCAGGCGGCGGCCCCGCCGAGGACGACGAGGGCGGCGGCCAGGCCGGAGTACAGAACGGTGTTGGAGCCGGCGCCGGTCTTCGCGAGGGAGCCCGTGGAGCCGGTGGCCTTGGTGTTGGAGTTGCCGGCGGCGGCGGCGGCCGCGGTGGTGGAGGCGGACGCCGAGGGCGTCGGGCTCGCGGACGGCTGCGTGGTGGCGGACTTGCTCGGGGTCGGCGACGGCGACGTGGTCACGGGGGCCGGGGTGAGCTGGAACTTCGTCTCGGCGCCGGAGAACGCGAAGGTGTTGCCCTCGGGGAGGGCGACGTTCGCGGACAGGGTGACGTCGGTGGCCTTCTTGTAGTCCGTGTTCGGGCCGAACGAGGTCCGCAGGTGCAGGACGCGCTCGCCGGAGGCGGCGCTGAAGCCCGCCGGGATCGTCGGCAGCATGAAGTTGTACGGGTCGGCGGTGCTGACGCCCTGCCACTTGCCGTCGACCAGCATCTCCAGCTGAAGGTTGGGCACCTTGACGTCGGTGCCGAAGTTCACGTCCAGCGAGGTGTACAGCGCCGTCTTGAACTCACCGTCGCCGGTGAGGCGGTAGGTCAGGTCCATCTCGCGGCACTGGAGAGCGGGAACGCCCTTGCAGTCGCCGACGTTCTTGAACGCGGTCTCCAGCTTGCCCGTCTTGACCGACGGGTCCGTCTTGAAGGTCAGGGAGGCGGTGTTGCCCTCCGCCACCTCGCCCGAGTAGCTCGTGGCCGTCAGCTTGAAGTCGCCGTTGGTGGTCGGGTAGCTCTTGCCGAGGCCGATCGTGACCTTCCAGGTCATCTTGGCGCCCGCCGGGATCTCGAAGCCCTCGCCGCCCGGCTTGCCCGCCGGGTGGAACATGCCCTGCCACTCGCCGTCCTGCTGTCCGATGGAGGACTCGGTCGCCGGCGCGGTCACGCCCTCGACCTTGAAGATGACGTCGCTCTGCGTGAGCGGGCTCGCGCCGGCGCCCTGCAGGAGCAGCCACGGGTGGAAGGAACTGGGCTTGTCCGTGGTGTTGGTGGCGGTCAGCTCGAAGGTCTCCGTCGCACCGCCGCGGGTCAGCGGGCCGCTCGGCGCCGGGGCGCCCATGGTCATCTTCAGCGCGCCGTGGTTGTCGGCGGCCGGGGCGGCGTACGCCGACAGCGGCATCAGGACGGTACCGGCGACGGCGGCGACGACGGCGGTGGCGGCCGCGGAGCGGAGGTTGCGGCGGGCGGCGGTGCGAGCGGACATGGTGGACTCCCCCCAAGGAATCACGAAGGCAGGCGAGCAGCGCAGAGCGGCGGCGGCCGGCGGAAGGCAGGTGAAGGCAAGGCGAGACAGCGAGGGCACAGCGGGGGTGAAGACGACGTACGGGAGGCCGTGGCGCAGTGCCGGGCCGGTGGTGCGGGGTGTCGCCCTCGGGCCGGTGTGTTTTCCTCGGCCGCTGCTGCGATGAACTGATCTTCACACATCGTGGATCACTAATCCATCGCCCGTCTGTCACCGCTGTGCAACAGGGTCGGCAGGCCCCTGTAACCCCTCTGAGCTGCGCAAACGATATTTCGTATTCCGCTTCGCGCGCCGGATCCGCTACGCGCCCAGGTGCTCCAGCGGGCCCGCCGGATACGGGGTCTCCACGGGCAGCAGGGTCCGCGCCGCGGCCTCGTCGCCGGACCGGACCAGGCCGTGGATCTCGCGGGCCAGCGGGGTCACATCGCGGATGGCGACCGTCCACTCGTCGGCGTACGCGCGCGAGGCCGGACCGGACAGGCCCAGCTGGAGCGAGCGGTGGGCCAGGGGGTTCAGGTGCAGGTCGCGCTCCGGGTCCCACTGGACGCGGGCGGGGGACTCGCGCAGGGCCTGCTGCCAGGCCTCGCGGTCGGTGTGCGTGCCGCGTTCGAAGTGGGACAGGCAGGCGTGGCGCAGCGCGTGGTCGAAGCCCTCACGGGTGATCTCGACGGCCAGCACCGTCTCCTGATCGGCCTTGGCGGCCCAGCCGCAGCGGTACATCATCCACAGGAACGACGGCTTGATCCACGTCATGCGCTCCCGCTTCCAGGCGGGCGGGAACCGGCCGTCGCGGGCCGCGGGCACGCCCAGCCGGGGCGCGTACGCCTGGTAGACGGTGACGGTGGTGTCGGTGTGGGCCGCGCGGATCTGCCGGTCCGGGAGCGCTGCCTGACGCTTCGTTTCTTGCATGGGACCAGGGTGCGGGGTGCACACCCCGCGCTGCGAGCCGTTTTACAGGTGCTCCTCCGCCAGTTCCGCGACCCCCGTGATCCGGTGCAGCGCGTACGTCCGGACCTCGTCCGCCGTGTGGTCGTACCCGGTGACGAAACCGCCCTCGACCCGGACCGGGTCGATGACCCGCTGGCTCGCCGCGCCGTCCGCGTTCACGTACCCGATCCACACCGCCGACCCGGTCAGCGCGGCAGCCTGCACCGTCGCCAGGGTCTCCGCCGCGCTCGTGCGCGGGAGTTCGCCCGGGACGGCGGACGCCGCGGCCGGCTCCTTGCGCACCGCCGTCGCCGCCAGATCGCCCGCGCGGATGGCCCGTACGGCCGCCCCCAGCAGCGTCGCGTCCGGTACCGGTGGGCCGTCCGGCACCGGGACGGGCGCCGAACGCGCCGGGGTGCGGCGGGTGTCGGCCCGCGCGACCAGCACGTCGCCGGTACGGGACTCCGCGGCCGGCGCGTAGCCCATCGCCCGCAGCCCGTCGAGCAGCGCGCCCGGTTCGGCCTGCGCCGCGAGCACGGTCGGGGCGAGGCGCCGCAGGCCCAGCCCGGCGGACCGCTTGTCGGCCATGATCTCGTTCAGCATGCCGTCGTCGTCGCAGCGCACGTAGGAGGACGCCGCACCGACCCGCAGGTGCCCGTGCCGCCGGGCCACGTCGTCGATCAGGTACGCCAGCGGCTGCGGGACCGGCGTGATGCTGTGCTCGGCGAGGAAGGCGTGCAGGTCGGAGGCGGTCCGACCGGAGTCCAGGGCCCGGCGTACGGAGCCGGGCGTGAAGCGGTAGACGGTCGCCCCGCCCTTGGACTCCACGTCCGCGAGCACGGCCAGCACGTCCCCCAGCGCCCGGCGCAGCGGCCCGGGCGCCACCGCCGTCAGGTCGGCCTGGAGCAGTACGTGGTCCACGGGCTCCGGCAGCAGCGGCGCCAGCAGCGGCGCCGGGTCGCGGTGTTCCAGCAGCGCGCGGCCGGCCCCGGCGAGCGCGCCGCGGCCGGTGACGCCGAGCACCTCGGCCTCCGTCAGCGTCCACTGCGCGAGGCGGGCGCGCAGCTCGCTCGTCCCCCGTACGGGGCGCTCCCAGGCGAGCCGGGCCAGGAGGGAGTCCGGGGCGGCGGAGCCGCCCTCGGGCAGGGCGGCGAGGAGTTCGAGGACGCGCCGGCGCACCTCGGGGGCGGCGGAGCGGTCGAGGTCGGGGCCCAGCACGGACAGGGTGCGGCCCTTGGAGTCCTGATCGCCGACCAGGCCTGCGGTGCGGGTGGCCGGCAGCCAGGCCGCGGCGAGGGCCGACCACCGCTCGGCGGGCGGGAGTTCGAGCCAGTCGTCGAAGGCGGGGGTGGGCGCGTACCGCTCGTCCGCCTCCCCGTCGCTGGCCAGCAGCCCGGCCGCGTAGGCGAGTTCGATCCAGAACGCGGCCGTCGCCTCGGTGGTGTCCAGGGTGGCCGCGGTCCGCTTCAGGTCGCGTACGGACAGCCCGCCGGCCCGCAGCACCGGCGGCCCGGTGTGCTCCCAGGACTTCACCAGCTCCTCGACGGTGGACTGCGCGGCCAGCGCCTGCCCGGCCGCATTGGCGTCCACAAGCTGTGGACGGTGCTCGCGGTCCGCGGGCACCGCCGGCGCCAGCGGCTGCGTCACCCGGTGCGCGAGGCCGCCGCGCAGGTGCAGCGCCACCTCGCGGGGCAGCACGACGGTCCGCGCGGACGCCGGCAGCAGCAGCCCGTGGTCGCGCAGCCAGCGCACGGGTGCGGTCGGGTTCGGCGTGACCTCCCCGTACGGCGGACCCCACACGAGCCGGCCGAGCACCTGGTGGGCCTCCGCCGGGGCCTCGTCCAGCAGCGCCGACATCCGCTCCGTATCGGCGAACAGGCCGGTCAGCGCGGTGACGGCGGACACCGGGTCGTGCGTGGCGGGCAGCCCGGCGGCGGCCACGATCTCCTGGACCCGGGTCGGTGACATCCCGGCGGTGGCCTCGGCGACGGTCGGGCCGAGGCCCGTGGGGGAGGGCCGGCCGGCGGCCGGCGCGAGCAGTTCGCGGGCCGTGCGGACCAGCCGGAGCCGCTCGTCGTCGCCCCAGACCAGCGCCTGGTCGCGCAGGGTGGCCAGGGCGCGCGGGAGTTCGGCGCGGGCGCCGTTGTCCTCGCCCGTGGAGCCCTGCTCGCCGGCCAGCAGCGACTCCAGCACCGGGTAGGGGCACGGGTCCGGGGCCACCGCGAGGGCCTCCGCGGTCTGCAGCGCGAACCGGTCGAGCCGGTCCAGCGCGCGGACCACCGAGGCCCGGGTGCCGGCCCGGGTGGCCAGCTGGGTCATGTCGCCGGGCACCGGGCCGAGCAGGTCCGGGCGGGCGTGCAGCAGGGTGGCGAGCGATGCGTCGTCGCGGGCGCGCAGCGCCTCCGCGAGGGAGCGCGGGGCGTTGCTCGCTGTGGCGCTTCCCGCAGCGCTGCTTGGCTCAGGCACGGTCGCCTCCATGGTCGCGTCGGCCGGTCCCCATCCGGCCAACGGTATCCGCTGCGCCCTCGGCCGCTCCACGGGCGCACGCGCTACCTTTTCGAGTGGGTGGTACGGGAGGAGCCGGGCGTGGGGATCGAGAGCGACCATCTGGTCTACGAATATCTGAGCCGGGTCGGGGACTTGGCGCAGCGGCGGCAGCTGTCCTCCGGGGACCGGATGCGGCTGGTGGCGGGGCTGCGGGACGAGATCGACCGTCGGCGCGCCAAGTACGAGCCGGAGACCCCGGCGGCCGTACGCCGCATCCTGGAGCGGATCGGCACGCCGGAGGAGGTCCTCGACGGCATGGGCGCGTCCCCGGCCCCGGCGACGCGGGCCGCCACCCCCGACCGGGCGCCGGCGGTGCCGACCCAGCGGGGGCCCGGCCGGCTGCTGCGCAAGACGGTGCCGCCGCCGCGCCCGGCGGCCGGCGGTGCCGCGCCGCCGCACCTGGCCGGGCTCGACGAACTCGGCTCCGACGACGGGGCGGAACCCGACTGGTGGCGGGTCGCCCCGGGGCCGTACGGCGCGGGTCCGCAGGTGGAGGGCTTCGCGGGCGGGGTGGAGATCCCGGAGCTGTTCGGGCAGCCGGAAGAGGAGAAGCCGGAGCCCGCGGCGGGTCCGTCCCGCGCACCGGCCGCCGAGGAGACGTCCGGCGTACGGGGCCTCGTACGGTTCCTGAAACAGCGCCGGCAGGCCAAATCGGCTGCGGCCGCGGCCGATCCGCAGAAGGCGGCCGCGGCGGCCGCCGCCCCGCGGCCGAAGCCGCACGCCTTCCTGCTGCTGGCCGCCGTCGTGCTCGTGGCGGGCGCGGTCACCGGCTCCTGGCTGCTGCTGATCGGCGGCTGGCTGCTGGCGTACGCCTCGCGGGTGCTGGGGCCGACGGAGCGCAAGGTGGTCGTCTTCGGGCTGCCGGGGGCCGTGTTCGCGGGCGCGGTGGTGTGGCTGTGGGGCCGGCTCGAGGGGCGCTGGGGGGCCCCGCTCACGGACGAGGGGCTCGGCGGGGTCTTCCAGGGCATGTGGCCCTGGCTGGCCCGGGCCGCGGCCGTCGCCTCCGCGCTGTACCTGGTCTGGCGCGGCCGTCGCCGCTGAGCCGCCCGGTGGCGACCGGGAGGGTTCGCGGCGGCATGTCACCGAGTTCACCGTCCGGTAAGGCCAGGCCAACTCCGCGTTCCCGGCCGTCCGCCCCGGCTCGGCACAATGGACGTATGAGCTCCGAGACCCCCACCGTGCCCGCCGCGTCGGCCCAGCTGACCGTCGGCTTCGACCTCGACATGACCCTCATCGATTCGCGCCCCGGCATCAAGGCCGCCTACCAGGCACTTTCCGCCGAGACGGGCACCTTCATCGATGCGGACCAGGCGGTCACGCGGCTCGGTCCGCCGCTGGACGAGGAGCTCGCGTACTGGTTCCCGCAGGCGGAGATCCCCGCCATGGCCGACCGCTACCGGGAGATCTATCCCACCCACGCCATCGAGCCGACGCCCGCGATGCCCGGCGCCCGCGAGGCCATCGAGGCCGTCCAGGCGCTCGGCGGCCGCGCGATCGTCGTCACGGCCAAGCACGAGCCCAACGCCCGGCTGCACCTGGCGCACCTCGGCATCGAGCCGGACGCCGTCATCGGCTGGCTGTGGGCCGAGGCCAAGGCGGGCGCGCTGCGCGAGTACGGGGCGCAGGTCTACGTCGGCGACCACGTGGGCGACGTACGCGGCGCCCGCACGGCCGGCGCGCTGTCGGTGGCGGTCCCGACCGGCCCGTGCCCCGAGCCGGAACTGCGCGAGGCGGGCGCGGACGTGGTGCTGCCGGACCTCACGGCGCTGCCGCAGTGGCTCGCGGAGTACGTCCGCACGCAAACCGTCTGATCCGGGGGGGCTAAGCCTGGGAGGCTCGGGCGGCCCGGCGCTGGGCCGCCGCCGAGCGCAGCACGCCCGCTGCCGAGATGGCGAAGCCGACGCCCATCAGCATGCACACGGCCCACGCGTACGACGGGAACGGGTCCGTGTGCAGGAACAGCGGGGCCATCGTCACGAGGGTGGCCACGGCGCCGGCGATGAACACGATGCCGCCGGCGCGCACCAGGCCGTCGCCGGGCCGCGCTTCGTCGGGATGAGGAGTAACAGTCACCCCACCAGGGTAGTTCCCTGGCCGAAGCAGCCGACAGCACAGCCGACAGCGAAGAGCCGGCGAAGGACCGGGGAACGTCTTGTCACCTGTCGATCGCCCACTAGCCTGGATACAGCGGGTCACCATGACCCGCTGCGCTGTTGTCCGGAGCCGCCGTGCGGCGTACCGGACCCCGACGAGCACAAGGACAGAGGACGGACGTGCCTACCGGCAAGGTCAAGTGGTTCAACAGTGAGAAGGGCTTCGGCTTTCTCTCCCGCGACGACGGCGGTGACGTCTTCGTCCACTCGTCGGTGCTCCCGGCCGGGGTCGACGCACTCAAGCCCGGCCAGCGCGTCGAGTTCGGCGTTGTCGCCGGACAGCGCGGTGACCAGGCGCTTTCCGTGACCGTGCTGGACCCGGCGCCCTCCGTGGCGGCCGCGCAGCGCCGCAAGCCCGACGAGCTGGCCTCGATCGTGCAGGACCTGACGACCCTGCTGGAGAACATCACTCCGATGCTGGAGCGCGGCCGCTACCCCGACAAGGTGCACGGCACGAAGATCGCCGGTCTGCTGCGCGCGGTGGCCGACCAGCTCGACGTCTGAGCCCGTACGCACGACGGTGCCCCGGCCTTCGCGAGAGGGCCGGGGCACCGTCGTGTCTGCCTGAAAGGGCCTCAGGGGAAGGCCAGCGCACCCGGTGCGATGGCCGGTACCAGACCCTCGGCCGCGGCCCGCGTCAACAGCCCGCGCACCGCCGCGTACCCGGCTTCGCCGAGGTCGGCGGTGAACTCGTTGACGTACAGCCCGATGTGCTGGTCGGCGACCGCCGGGTCCAGCTCCTGCGCGTGGGCACGGACGTACGGGCGCGAGGCCTCCGGGTCGTCCCAGGCCATCCGCACCGACGCACGGGCCGACTCGGCCAGCGCGTGCAGGGTCTCGGCGCCCAGCGAGCGCTTGGCGATGATCGCGCCCAGCGGGATCGGCAGCCCGGTCGTGGACTCCCAGTGCTCGCCCATGTCGGCCAGGCAGTGCAGCCCGTAGTCCTGATAGGTGAACCGGGCCTCGTGGATGACCAGCCCGGCGTCCACCCGGCCGTCGCGGACGGCCGGCATGATCTCGTGGAACGGCAGGACGACGACCTTGCCGACGCCCTCCGGCAGCACGTCCGCCGCCCACAGCCGGAACAGCAGGTAGGCGGTGGAGCGTTCGCTCGGCACGGCGACGGTCTTGCCGGCCAGGTCCACGCCCGGCTCCCGCGTCAGCACCAGCGGCCCGCAACCCCGCCCGAGCGCCCCGCCGCAGGGCAGCAGCGCGTACTCCTCCAGCACCCAGGGCAGCACGGCGTACGACACCTTCAGCACGTCCAGCTCGCCGCGCTCGGCCATGCCGTTGGTGATGTCGATGTCGGCGAAGGTGACGTCGAGGCCGGGCGCACCCGGGACGCGCCCGTGGGCCCAGGCGTCGAAGACGAAGGTGTCGTTCGGACAGGGCGAATAGGCGATCTTGACCGCCGGCTGCGGCTCACGACTCATGTCGGTGCTCTCCCCAATGGACGAGTACGGGCCCCAGGGCGCGGAATCCGGCGGTGAGCGCGGCCAGCGCGTCCCCGATCCGCCAGGCGTCGCGGTCGCGGGGGCCGACGGCGTTGGACACGGCGCGGATCTCCAGCACGGGCAGCCCGTGCGCGGCGGCCGCCTCCGCGACCCCGAAGCCCTCCATGGCCTCGGCCCCGGCGAGCGGATGCCGGGCGGCGAGCAGGGCCGCGCGGTCGGCGGTGCCGGTGACGGTGGAGACGGTCAGCACGGGCGCGAGCAGCGCCCCGGTGGCCTCGGCGGCGCGGGCGGCGAGCTCGGCGGGCGGCAGGTGCACGCTGTGCCCGAAGCCGAGCTGCTGTACGTCGAGGAAGCCGCCCGGGGTCTCGGCCCCGAGGTCGGCGGCCACGACGGCGTCGGCGACCACGAGGGAGCCGACGGGGGCGGCGGGCGCGAACCCGCCGCCGATGCCGGCGGAGACGACGAGGGAGTAGTCGGCCAGCGCGAGTGCGGTGGCCGTGGCGGCCGCGGCGGCGGCCGGCCCCACCCCGCCGACGAGCACGTCGGCGGCGAGGCCGGGCAGATCCCGCCGGGACAGGAGGTACCCGCCGGGCAGCGCGCGCGGCTCCGGCGTCACCGGGTCCGGATGAGGGGTGGGCCCGGTCAGGCCACTGACGACGGAGTCTGCCTCCGCCGCCACCGCGGTCACGATGAGCGCGCGCACCGGCGGTACGTGGCTACTTGAGCTTGACGTTGTAGGCCCAGACGGCGAGGGGCTTGCCGTCCTCGCCCACCTGGACGATGTTCAGCTTCTTGGAGGACGGGGCCTCGCCCTGGCCGCCGGTGGCGAAGATGTCGGCGCCGGGGAAGCTGCGGTAGGTGTTGGACGAGGGCTCGGTGATCGGCTGGCCGTCCAGGACCGCCTGCCACCGCTTGCCGTCCTCGACGACTTCCGGCTCGACACCGAGGCGCAGGGTGTCCCCGCGGCCGTACTCGATGGTCTTGGCGTCCTTCATGTCGGTGAGGCACTCCTGGACCTTGTCCATGGAGAGCTCCTTGTCGTCGGAGCAGGCGGCCTCGGTGGACACCGACGACGTGCCGACCGTCACGGTCGCCAGCGGCGTCGGCTTGTCGCAGGCGGAGAGGAGGAGGAGGCCGGCGGACACGGCTCCGAGGGCCGCGACGCTGCGGCGGCCCCTACCCGAGAAAAGCGGTGCGGTCATGAGCCGAAGGCTATCGGGCCACCCGGCTCCGCCGCCGCACGGGGGTCCCGCGTGGCCTGCGGCGCGGCGCGCCGCCCGCCCCGGGAGGCTCGGATCGCTACGCCACCCGGGGGCGCGGGGAGCCCGGGTGGTGGTGGCGGGGCGAGGTCAGGAGGCCGCGGACGGCCATCGTGGTGCCCGCCGCGACGATGGCCGCGGCCACGGCCATGCCCAGTACCCCGTTCAGCGGCAGCGCGATGCCGATCGCGCCGCCCAGTACCCACGCCACCTGCAGCAGCGTCTCCGAACGGGCGAACGCGGACGTCCGTACCGCCTCCGGCACGTCCCGCTGGATCATCGCGTCCAGCGACAGCTTCGCCAGCGCCTGGCAGAACCCGGCGGTGGCGCCCAGGACCGCCATGAACAGCCCGCTGAAGAACACCGCCGCCAGGACCGCGACCCCCAGGGTCACCGACAGCACCGCCGCGATGATCGTCTCCGGCGCCCGGGCCCGCAGCCAGGCGCCCACCGCCGTCCCGCACGCGTTCCCGACGCCCGCCGAGACGCCCACGATGCCCAGCGACACCGCCGCGCTCTGCCCGGCGAGGGGGTGCTCCCGCAGCAGGAACGCCAGGAAGAAGATCAGGAACCCGGACAGTGCGCGCATCGAAGCGTTCGCCAGCAGCCCGCACATGACCGACGGGCTGACCGTGCGCAGCCCCGGTTTGCGCGAGTGCGGCTCGTGCGTGGACAGCCGGGCCCGCCGCTCGCCCTTCGCCTCGTCCACCTTGTGGGGCAGCGTGAACGCCGCGAACGTGCCCCCGAGGAAGATGGCGCAGGCCCCGTACAGCGGCCAGGGCGGCCCGATGGTGTGCAGCCCCGCCGCGACCGGCGCGGCCGCGGCCGTGGCGAGCAGGCCCGCCAGGGTGACCCGGGAGTTCGCCTTGACGAGGGAGAACTTCGGCGGGAGCAGCCGCGGCACCACCGCACTGCGGACCACCCCGTACGCCTTGGACGCGACGAGTACCCCCAGCGCCGCCGGGTAGAGCTCCAGCCCGCCCGTGGCCACCGCGCCGGACATCATCACCGCGAGCAGCGCCCGCGCGAGCATCGCGCAGGCCATCGCGGCCCGCCGCCCGTGCGGCAGCCGGTCCAGTGCCGGGCCGATCACCGGGGCCAGCACGGTGAACGGGGCCATGGTGATGGCCAGGTACAGGGCGACGCGGCCGCGTGCCTCGTCCGTGGGTACCGAGAAGAACACGGTCGAGGCCAGCGCCACGGTGATCATCACATCGCCGGCGCCGTTGATGGCGTGCAGCTCGATCAGCTTGCCGAGGCCCGATTCGCCGGCCCCGTGCGCGTGCGTGGCCCGCCGGATCCCGCGGGCCGTACCGGTGAAAGGGCGGTGCAGGGCACGCCCGACGGCCCGGCCGGCCCGCCTGGCCGGTCCCGAGCCGTCACGGGACGACCGTACGGGTGCCACACTCGACATAGTGCCCCACGGACCCTGCCGGGTCCCGTCCCGGCGCGTTACGGGCGCCCGTCGGGTCGCCGTCGGGCTGTGGTCGGGCCGCTGTCCGGGCGTCGTCCGGAGGGTGTAGGAGCGATGTCTGCGTGCGGGCTTGTCCGCGAATCGGACCTTGCATGTGGGCCCAAGGCTTCGGAGGAGGTAGCGTGCGTAGCGCGCCACCGGCGGTTGCTCTCGGCCGCGCGCCTCTTCGCGATCCCGCAGAATGGATAGCAGGTAGGTGCGCCCGAGGCCGATCGGGTGCGGACGTCGACGCGGCCCTCTGGTCCGCTCCGCCCGCGCCACGTACGGACAGGACCGACGGGTCGTTGTGGACGACAGTACGGACGGCGCACTCGTGAGACGGCGTAGGAGAGAACGAGACCTGTGAGTGCTGCGACGACGCGAAGCCGTACCCCCGACCGCCTGTGCGCCGAGGCGGTAGACCTCGCCCGTGCGGCGGCCGAGGAAGCCGCCGCTCCCGGAGTGGTGGGCGAGCACGTCTCCGCCGTCGCGGAGGGCGACCGGGTCGTCACGCACTTCTTCGAGTGCAAGGACCCCGGCTACCGGGGCTGGCGCTGGGCCGTCACCGTGACGCGCGCCTCCCGCGCCAAGAACGTCACCCTCGACGAAACGGTGCTGCTTCCGGGCGAGGACGCCCTCCTGGCCCCCGAGTGGGTGCCGTGGAGCGAGCGACTGCGCCCCGGCGACATGGGCCCCGGCGACCTGCTGCCCACCGACGCCGAGGACCTGCGGCTGGAGCCGGGCTGGTCGGGCGAGGACGTCCCGCCGCCGAACTCGCTCGTCTCCAGCGAGATGGCGGAACTGGTCGAGGCCGAGGACGCCGACGTCACCGACCGCACCGTGGTACCCGTACGGGGGTCCATCGCCTCCGTCGCCGAGGAACTCGGCATGCGGCGGGCCCGCGTCCTGTCCCGCTACGGGCTGCACAGCGCCGCCGACCGCTGGGACGAGTCCTTCGGGGCCAAGACGCCGATGGCCCAGGCGGCACCCGCCTCCTGCGTCTCCTGCGGGTTCCTCGTCGCGATCGGCGGCTCGCTCGGCCAGGCCTTCGGCGTCTGCGCCAACGAGTTCGGCCCGGCCGACGGACACCTCGTCTCCCTCTCGTACGGCTGCGGCGGCCACTCCGAGGCCGCGGTCATGCCGAAGCCGCTGCGCCCGGCACCGCCGGTGCTCGACTCGATGGCCTCGGACGAGTTCCCGCTGCGCCCGGCCCCCGACACGGGCTCGGTGCCCTCGACGGACCTCCCGGCCGCCGACCTCGGCCACTCGTAGCCGTACGCGGCGAGGAGTGCGTGCCGCCCGGCGGGGCGACGGCCCCGCCCGTGCGGCGTACCCTCGGCGCATGGGGGAAGACGGCATGGTGGGGCTGGACGGCCGGGTGACCGGGACGGTGGGCCCGGGCCTGGTGGGCGAGGTCATCGTCCGCATCCGGGGCGGCGCGGAGCACTTCCTCGCGCACCCGGCGCACGGGACGGGCCGGCTGCCGGTGGGCACGGTGGTGACCGTCGTCGAGTACCTGCCGCCGCGCACGGTGTACGTGATGGCGGCGTACGACAACTGAGCCCCGGCGCCACCTGCGCGGATGTGGTTCGTATCAAGATGGCGACAAGAAACCGCCAGCGTCTTCTTAACGGCCCGGCACAGGAGCACACTCGCCCTCGTCAGTGTCGAACGGCACTGCGATAAGGGGGCGTTGCCGATGGCTATCGGCGTCGTGGCGGGAATCGTTCTCGCCGCAATCCTGGCCTTGATCGGCCTGTTCAAGCTCATGTGGCGGGTGGCCGAACCGAACGAGGCACTCGTCATCTCCGGCTCCACGCACCGCACCGAGGGCATCGGCGAGGGCATGGGGTTCCGGATCGTCACCGGGCGCGGAACCCTCGTGGTCCCCGGTGTGCAGGCGGTGCGCAAGCTGTCGCTGGACCTCAACGAGACCCAGCTGAACGTGGACTGCGTGACCCACCAGGGCATCCCGCTGCGGGTGAAGGGCGTCGTGATCTTCAAGATCGGCGACGACCTCGTGTCCATCGCGAACGCGGCACGCCGCTTCCTGGACCAGCAGAAGATGATGCCCGAACGGGTGCACATCGTCTTCGCCGGCCATCTGCGCTCCATCGTGGGCGGGTTGACGGTCGAGGACATGATCCGCGACCGGGAGAAGCTGACCGGGCAGACCCGGGCGGCCTGCGGTACGGAGATGGAGAAGCTCGGCCTGATCGTCGACTCGCTGCAGATCCACGAGATCGAGGATCCGACCGGCTACATCAAGAACCTGGCGATGCCGCACGCGGCCGCCGTCCAGCGGGACGCGCGCATCGCGCAGGCCGAGGCGAACCGTTTGGCCACCGAGGCCGAGCAGACCGCGTTCGCCCGGATGGCGGAAGCCACCCGAGACAGCGAGATCCTCCAGGCCGGCTACCAGGCCGAACGCGACAAGGCCGCCGCGACCGCCCGCCAGGCGGGCCCGCTCTCGGAGGCGGCGGCCCGCCAGGAGGTCGTCGTCCAGGAGACCCGGGTCGCCGAGCTCGAGGCGCACCGGCGCGAGCAGCAGCTCCAGGCCGACGTACGCAAGCCCGCGGACGCGGCGGCGTACGAGACCCGCACCCGCGCCGAGGCCGAGCGCGACGCCCGCATCTCGGCGGCGCAGGCCAAGGCCAAGGAGACGGAGCTGGCGGCCGCCGCCGAGGCCACGCGCGTGACGACGGCGGCGACCGCGGACGCGGCGGCCACCGAGGCGCGGGGGCTCGCGGCCGCGAAGGCCACCCGGGCGACCGGTGAGGCCGAGGCCGCGGCCACCCAGGCCAAGGGCCTCGCGGTGGCGGCGTCGGCGAAGGCGAAGGGCCTCGCCGAGGCCGACGCGATCAAGGCGCGGGCCGCCGCACTGGCCGAGAACCAGGAGGCGGTGGTCGCGCAGCAGCTCGCCGAGAACTGGCCGGCGATCGTGGAGGCGGGCGCCGGGGCCTTCGGGAACGTGGAGCACATGGTGCTGCTCAACGGGGCCGAGGGCATGTCGGAGATGTTCGCGAAGGCGCTGACCATGGGCGGCACCGGCCTGGGCCTGGCCCGCCAGCTGCTCGCGTCGATGTCCCAGCCGCCCGCCCCGGGGACCGCTGCGGGGACCACCCCGGTGAACGGCAGCACGGCCTCCTCGTCCCACCAGATCCCGATCGCGGAGGCGTAACCAGCCCGGCGCGAGCCTGACCCGGACGGGTTAGGCTCGCGCCCATGAGGCTGTTCGCCGCGGTGATGCCGCCCCAGGAGGCCGTCGAGGAGCTCCGCGAGGCCGTCGGGGCCGCACGGGGCGCCCCGCCCGTCGCGCAGGACCGGCCGCCCGTCGGGCACGAGCGGCTCCGCTGGACCGGGGAAGCGGGCTGGCACTTCACGCTCGCCTTCATGGGCGAGGTGCGCGACCCCGTCCTGCCGGACCTGTACGCCCGCCTGGCGCGCGCCGCGCACCGCACCGACCCGTTCCCCCTGCGCATCCACGGCTCCGGGCACTTCGGCGAGCGTGCCCTGTGGGTCGGCGCCGCCGGCGGGCTCGACCAGATGCGGATGCTCGCCGAGCGCGCGGACGCCGCCGCCCGCCGGGCCGGGGTCCCGATGGACCAGCACCGCCGGTACACCGCCCACCTCACCCTGGCCCGCAGCCACGGCGGCACCGACCTGCACCCGTACCTGGAGGCCCTCGCCGGCTTCGAGGGCACGCCCTGGCAGGTCGGGGAGCTCAGCCTGGTCCGCAGCAACCTCCCGACCGGTGGGGTCCCCGGGGAGCAGCCCCGCTACGAGGTCCTCGAGGCCTGGCCCCTGGGCGCTTGACCCTCGGTACGGGAACGGCGGAGGACCGCGTTACGCTCGACGGGTGGATCCCAAGACCCGAAACCGCGTAATGGCCGGAGTACTCGTGCTGATGTTCGTCGTCGTGGCAGTGGCAGCCGCCGTGGGGCAGTAGCCGGCCCGCGCGGGCCCTTGCCTGGAGTGGGCTCCAAGCAGTTGGCTAGGGGCTCATGAAGTACACACAGCTGGGACGCACCGGACTCAAGGTCAGCCGACTGGTACTCGGCACGATGAACTTCGGTCCGCAGACAGACGAACCCACCAGCCACTCGATCCTGGACGCCGCGCTCGCCTCGGGTCTGAACTTCGTGGACACGGCCAACGTCTACGGGTGGGGTGAGAACAAGGGCCGCACCGAGGAGATCCTCGGCACCTGGTTCGCCCAGGGCGGCGGCCGGCGCGAGAAGACCGTGCTGGCCACCAAGGTGTACGGAAACATGGCCGGCGAAGGCGACCCGTGGCCCAACTACGACCGGCTCTCGGCGCTGAACATCCGCCGGGCCGTCGAGGCCAGCCTCAAGCGCCTGCAGACGGACTACATCGACCTCTACCAGTTCCACCACGTCGACCGCCGGACCCCCTTCGAGGAGATCTGGCAGGCCGTCGACGTGCTGATCCAGCAGGGCAAGGTGCTGTACGCCGGTTCGTCGAACTTCCCCGGCTACAAGATCGCCCAGGCCAACGAGACGGCCGCGCGGCGCGGCTCGGTCGGGCTGGTCAGCGAGCAGTGCCTGTACAACCTCGCCGAGCGGCGCGCCGAGATGGAGATCATCCCGGCCGCGCAGGAGTACGGCCTCGGGGTGATCCCGTGGTCCCCGCTGCACGGCGGGCTGCTCGGCGGTGTCATCAAGAAGGAGGTCGAGGGCGGCCGCCGGGCCGAGGGCCGATCGGCGGAGGCGCTGGCCAACACCTCGGTGCGGGCGCAGGTGCAGGCGTACGAGGACCTGCTCGACAAGCACAGCCTGGAGCCGGGCGAGGCGGCGCTGGCGTGGCTGCTGACCCGGCCCGGGGTGACGGGCCCGATCGTGGGTCCCCGTACGGCGGAGCAGCTGGAGAGCGCCCTGCGCGCGCTGGAGCTGGAGCTGCCGGAAGAGGTGCTCACCGGCCTGGACGAGATCTTCCCCGGCCCGGGCGCCTCGCCCGAGGCGTTCGCCTGGTGATCCGGTAGGAGTGACGGCGCTACCGGTCCGCGCCCCGGCGCGGGGCGCGGACCGGTAGCCGGTCGCGGATCAGTCGTGGGGGAACTCGGAGGTGTCGAGTTTCAGGCCCTCCACCGTGTCCGTGAGGTCGATCTCGTCCCCGAAGGCGATCTTCGTCTCCGTGGCGTAGTCCCCGTCCTTGGGCTGGGTGTGGAGCACGCAGCGGCGGGTGTAGGGGTCGACGATGAGGTACGCGGGCACTTCGGCGGTCGCGTACGCGGCCTTCTTGGGTCCGTAGTCGTTCGCCGCGGTGCCCTTGGAGATCACCTCGGCGACGAATTCCACGTCCTCGTGGCGCCAGTGAGCCGCGTCGTCCTTCGTGGCATCGGCACCGAGCAATGCGACGTCCGGCGCGAACCCGTTCAGACGGCCCGGAAAGTCGATGCGTACGTCCGAGAGGGCTTTCACTCCCATGCCGAACTGGTCTTCCAATGCGCGGACGATCCTGCGGATGATCTCCCAGTGCGTGTCCCGCTGCGGCGACATGTAGACGGTCCCCTCGACGATCTCGACCTTCAATCCCTCGGGGACGGGCTCAAGCGCATCGAACATCTCGTCCAAGGCGTGCTCGCTGCTGATGTCGGCCATCTCGATCCTGTCGGTCTCTACGACGGTCACCGTGGCGCTCCTCCCCGCTGCCGCACGGGGGCGCGGGCAGCCGCGTAGTACAACGATACGCACGGAGAGCGGGTTACGGCGGAAACGCCGGGTGCGGCCCCACGGGCCGTCAGGGCATCCGGTAGGGGCCGCCGATGCCCCACGCCTGGTGCAGGACCGCCGCGAACTCCCCGGCCAGGCGGTGCTCGCCGGAGGCGTTGGGGTGGGTGCCGTCGTAGGTGTCCCGGTGGATCTCGTACGAGGCCGGGCGCGCGGCCAGCAGGATCGGCGAGGCCTCGGTCGACAGGTCGGCGACGGCCTTCGCGAGGAGCTCGTTGAACCGGGCGACCTCGGCCGCGAAGGGCGCGTCGGACTCGGCCCGGACGTTCGGGATGACCGGGAGCAGGATCATCCGGATGCCCGGCCGGACGGCGCGGGCCTCCGCGACGAAGCGGCGGGCGTTGGCCGCGGTCTCCTCGGCGCCGGTGTAGAAGCCGAGGTCGATCAGGCCGAGGGAGACGAGGAGTACGTCGGCCCCGCCGGAGCGCACGGCGGAGCCGATGAGCGGGGCCATGTGCTGCCAGCCCTCGCCCCAGCCGGCGAGGTGGCGGCGGGCGTGCTCCGGGAAGCCGGGGTCGGCGTACGCATGGCTGGTCGGCTCGTTCGCGGAGGTGTCGAACAGCTCGCAGCGCGGGCCGACGATCTCGTACGGCCCGCCGAGGGCGGTGTCGAGGTGCTGCCACATCCGGTAGCGCCAGGTGTAGTCGCCGGCGCGTCCGATGGTCATGGAGTCGCCGACGAACATGAAACGCATCCGGTCATCATCGCGGATCACGAGCCGGGAGCCCCTGTGATGCCGGACACGCGGGGCGGGCTGGCACGCTTGGGGGTATGCGACTCCTGCCGTTGACCGCCGCCATTGCCCTTGTCGTGCTGCCGGGTTCGGCCGCCGCGGCCGCCCGGACCTCCGCTTCCGTGGCGTCGGGGTTCACGATCGCCGATCCGCGGATCAAGGAGTCGAGCGGGCTGGCGGCGAGCCGGATCCACCCGGGCGTCTACTGGACGCACAACGACAGCGACGACGGCCCCTACGTGTACGCGGTGGACTCGGCGACCGGCAGGACCGTGGCCCGGGTGACGCTGGCCGGGGTGGGGACCCCGCGCGACGTCGAGGCGATCTCGCTGGGCCCGGACGGGCAGTTGTACGTCGGGGACATCGGCGACAACCTGAACGGGAGCTGGGACCACGTCTGGATCTACCGCTTCCCGGAGCCGAAGCAGCTGGCCGATGTCACGGTCAAGGCCGAGCAGTTCACCGTGCGGTACGCGGACGGGGCGCGCAACGCGGAGGCGCTGATGGTGCATCCGGTGACGGGCCGGGTGTACATCGCGAGCAAGAGCGAGGACAAGGGCGGGCTGTACGAGGGGCCGGAGACGCTGTCCGCGTCGGGGACGAACGTGTTCCGGCGGGTGGCGGACCTGCCGTGGGTCACGGACGGGGCGTTCTCGCCGGACGGCGGCCGCCTCACGCTGCGCGGCTACTTCTTCGCGCGGACGTACCCGTGGAAGGACGGGAAGCCGCAGGGCGAGGGCGAGCGGGTGGACGCGCCGTGGCAGGGGCAGGCGGAGTCGGTGACGTACTCGGCGGACGGGTCGACGCTGATGTTCGGATCGGAGGGGGAGTCGAGCCGCGTGGTGGCCGTCGCGGTGAAACCGGCGGCGTCCGACGGCCCCGCGGCTCCCGCGAGGCCGGGCGCGACGGCGGCCTCCGGGGCCCCCGGCCCTGCGGGCGAGCAGGGCGGGGGCGGCTTCACGAAGGGCGCCGCCGTCCTTGCCGTGGGCACGGCCCTGGTCCTCGGGGCCAAGCGGCTCCTGCGCCGCAAGCCCCTCAGCTCCTGATCCGCTACGCCGCCGTGACCAGTTCGCGGGCGCGGGGGGAGGGGACGAACGTGACGCCGTGGCGGCTCACGCTCAGGCGGAGGTTGCCGACCCGGGAGAGGACCACCGCGATCGTCGCGGCGGCGGCCAGTGAGACCAGACCGCCCGCGGCCATGCCGATGCGGGCCCCGTACGTGTCCGTCACCCAGCCGACGATCGGTGCACCGATCGGGGTGCCGCCGGTGAACACCATCATGAACAGGGCCATCACCCGCCCGCGCATCTCGGGGTCGGTGGCCATCTGGACGCTCGCGTTGGCGGTGACGTTGACCGTCAGCCCGAACATCCCGATCGGCACGAGCAGCGCCGCGAACAGCCAGAACCCGGGTGCGAAGGCCGTCACGACCTCCAGTACGGAGAACAGCAGCGCCGCCGCGACCAGCAGCCGCAGCCGGGAGTTGCCCCGCCGCGCCGCCAGCAGCGCACCCGCGAGGGAGCCCGCCGCGATCAGGGTGTTGAACAGGCCGTACGTGCCCGCGTCCCCGTGGAAGACGTCGCTGACGAACGCCGACAGCCAGATCGGGAAGTTGAACCCGAAGGTGCCGATGAAGCCGACCAGCACGATCGGCCAGATCAGCTCCGGGCGCCCGGCGACGTAGCGCAGGCCCTCCCGCAGCTGCCCCTTGGCGCGCGGCTGCGGCTCGACCGGGTGCAGTTCGCGCGTCCGCATCAGCAGCAGGCCGGCGACGGGCGCGGCGAAGGACAGCCCGTTCAGCAGGAAGGCCCAGCCGGAGCCGACGGCGGTGATCAGCACACCGGCGATCGCCGGGCCGACCAGCCGCGCGGACTGGAAATTGGCGGAGTTCAGGCTGACGGCGTTGGCGAGCTGCTCCTTGCCGACCATCTCGGAGACGAACGTCTGCCGTGCCGGGTTGTCCACGACGGTGACGAGGCCGAGCAGGAAGGCCGCGAGGTACACGTGCCAGACCTGGACGTGTCCGGCCAGGGTGAGCGCGGCGAGGGCGACGCCGGTCAGGCCCATCAGGGACTGCGTGGCGATCAGCAGCGGCCGCTTGGGCAGCCGGTCCGCGAGTACGCCTCCGTAGAGGCCGAACACCATCATCGGCAGGAACTGCAGCGCGATCGTGATGCCGACCGCGGAAGCCGAGCCGGTCAGGGACAGGACCAGCCAGTCCTGGGCGATGCGCTGCATCCAGGTGCCGGTGTTGGACACCGCCTGTCCCGTGGCGAAGAGCCGGTAGTTGCGGATCTTCAGCGAGCTGAACATCGAGCTGTTCCCGCCCGCGGCGCGCGTGGTGCGCGCAGTGCTAGTGGTGGATGTATGGCCGGGTGCGGAGTCTGCTCCGTTTCCCGTACTCAAAAGCGTTCGCCTCCTGGCGTCGTCTCCTACAAGTGCGCGAGCTTCTCCAGGACGGGCGCGGCCTCGCGCAGCTTGGCCCATTCGTCCTCGGTGAGCTCGGCCGCGAGCCCGGCCAGGAAGGCGTTCCGCTTGCGACGGCTCTCCTCGAGCATCGCTTCGGCCTCCTCGGTCTGGGTGACCACCTTCTGGCGGCGGTCGTCCGGGTGCGGCTGCAGCCTGACCAGTCCCTTGGCCTCCAGCAGCGCGACGATGCGTGTCATCGACGGCGGCTGGACGTGTTCGCGCCGGGCCAGCTCACCGGGGGTGGCCTGGCCGCACCGGGCGAGGGTGCCGAGGACCGACATCTCGGTCGGGCTCAGCGATTCGTCGACGCGCTGGTGCTTGAGGCGCCGGCCCAGCCGCATGACGGCGGAGCGGAGGTCGTTCACGGCGGCAGCGTCGTCGCCATGGGTAAGGTCGAGCATCTCTTTAGACTACCTCATTACTCTCTCTAAGGAATGCCACTCGGTCGAATCACTCGTACGGGTGAGTCGGCGGCGGAAAGTGACACGCGTCCACGGCCCGTGCCCCGACTCTTTCGGCATGGGGACACACGTGCTGAGCATGCGCATAGACGGGGAGCTGCTCGACCGCCTCCGGACTCATGCCGCCAAACGCGGAATGAGCGTCCAGGACTATGTCGTCCGGACGCTCATTCGCGATGACTTCGACGAGCGCTTCAAGGCGGCTGTCGACGAGACGGAGAAGTTCTACGGGCTCACGTGAGGCCGAGGGCCGGCATCGCGTAGTAGAAGACGAACACCGCCGACACGACGTACATGGCCGCCGGGACCTCACGGCCCCGGCCGGTCGCCAGCCGCAGCACGCAGAAGCTGATGAAGCCGAAGCCGATGCCGTTGGTGATCGAGTACGTGAACGGCATCATCACCATGGCCAGGAAGGCCGGGACGGCGATGGTGAAGTCGCTCCAGTCGATGTCCTTGACCGAGCCCGCCAGGATCAGGAAGCCGACCGCCACGAGGGCGGGGGTGGCCGCCTGGGAGGGGACCATGGTGGCGAGCGGGGTGAGGAACAGCGCCACGGCGAAGAGGCCGCCGGTCACGACGTTCGCCAGACCGGTACGGGCGCCCTCGCCGACGCCGGCCGTGGACTCCACGAAGCAGGTGGTGGCCGACGACGAGGTGGCGCCGCCGGACGCGACGGCCAGGCCGTCGATCAGCAGGACCCGGTTGATGCCGGGGAACTCACCGGTCTTCTTGTCGATCAGCTTGGCCTCGTCGCCGACGCCGAGGATCGTCCCCATCGCGTCGAAGAAGCAGGACAGCAGCACGGTGAAGACGAAGAGGACGCCGGTCAGCAGGCCGACCTTGCCGAAGCCGCCGAACAGGCTGACCTGGCCGACGAGCCCGAAGTCGGGCGCGGCCACCGGGTTGCCCGGCCACTCGGGGACGGTGAGGCCCCAGCCCGAGTCGGGCAGCCCGGCGATCAGCTGGACGGCGACGGCGATCACGGTCATGACCACGATGGAGATCAGGATCGCGCCGGGCGTCTTGCGGATCAGCAGGGCGAGGGTCAGCAGGACGCCGACGATGAAGATCAGCACCGGCCAGCCGTGCAGATGGCCGGCCGTGCCGAGCTGGAGCGGCACGGTGGTGTGCGCGGCGTCCGGGATGCGGGTGACGAAGCCCGAGTCGACCAGGCCGATCAGCATGATGAACAGGCCGATGCCGATCGCGATGCCCTTGCGCAGGCCGAGCGGGACGGCGTTCATGACCCGCTCGCGTAGGCCGGTCGCGACCAGCAGCATCACGACGAAGCCGGCCAGGACCACCATGCCCATGGCGTCGGGCCAGCTCATGCGCGGGGCGAGCTGGAGGGCAACGACGGTGTTCACGCCGAGGCCGGCGGCCAGCGCGATCGGGACGTTGCCGATGACGCCCATGAGGAGCGTGGTGAACGCCGCCGTCAGGACGGTGGCGGTGACGAGCTGGCCGCTGTCGAGCTGGTGCCCGTACATGTCCTTCGCGCTGCCCAGGATGATCGGGTTCAGCACGATGATGTAGGCCATCGCGAAGAAGGTGGCGAAACCGCCGCGGACCTCGCGGGCGATCGTCGAGCCGCGCTCGGAGATCCTGAAGTGGCGGTCCAGTCCGGACGTGCCCTGGGGGGCGGGTTCCGGGAGGGCGGGCGCGGGGGCGGGGGCCGACGTGCTCATGCGGTCCTCTGGGTCCTCATTGCGGGGGCATTGGGGGATTCATACGAAGAAAATGGGCCATGCCCACACCGTTTCAGTATGAACACATGAACGAAAGCCCGTCCATCTCCGCGCGTAGACCCCGTTTCCGCGCACCTAGGGGGTGCCTTGTGGGCCAAGCCGGGCTCGCGGCGTCCAGTGCCGCGCCTCGCCGCGTTCTCGTCGGTCGCCGACGCTCCGCGTCGACTCCCTCCTCGGCCTTGCGATGCACGGCACCGGACGCCGCTCCCTGATCCGGCTTGGCCCACAAGGCACCCCCTAGACTTGAGGGCATGGCGAAATGGACTGCGAAGCACGAGGCGCCCGAGCCCCTTGAGGGCCCGATCGTCGCGACCGTCACCGGCGGCACGATCATCTGGTTCGCCCTGTTCCTGGTCCAGCTCCCCTTCTACGGCTGGTTCGCCGACCGGGACCTGCTGTGGTGGGTCTGGTGCTGCGCGGCCGGCGGCGTGCTCGGCCTGATCGGCCTCTGGTACGTCCGGGGCCGGGACGCCGCACTCAAGCGCCATGCCGACGCGCTGGCCGCGGGCGGGACGGAATCCGGCCCGGCGGACCCCGCCGGCCCGGCCGCGGGGCCGACCGCCGTCTAGCCCCGGCCGCGCCGGGACGCGGCACGGCGCCCGGGGGCGACCGCAGGACGATTCCCCTCATCCCGAAGTCGGATCTCGGGACCTCTCGGCGGGTGAAGCGGTAGAACCCCCTTTACCGTCGAAAGCATGACGCAGCGGGCAGAGATCGAACCAGGCGGTTCCGAGCCGGTGGGCGGCAGGCCCGGCGGCGCGGCCATCGACGCGGGAGCCGAGCTCGACCCGGTACACCCGGTCCGGCCCCCCGCACCGCGGTTCAAGCCCGCCGGGCTGACCACCGCCGAAGTCGCCGAGCGCGTCGCCCGCGGGGCCGTCAACGACGTGCCCGTGCGCAGCAGCCGCTCCACCGCCGACATCGTCCGCGCCAACGTCTTCACCCGGTTCAACGCCATCATCGGCGTCCTGTGGGTGGTCATGCTCATCGTCGCGCCGCTCCAGGACAGCCTCTTCGGCTACGTGATCATCGCGAACACCGGCATCGGCATCATCCAGGAGATGCGGGCCAAGAAGACCCTGGACAGCCTCGCCGTCATCGGCGAGGCCAAACCCAGCGTCCGCCGCGACGGCCGGACCGCCGAGATCTCCACCTCCGAGATCGTCCTCGACGACGTCATCGAGCTCGGGCCGGGCGACAAGGTCGTCGTCGACGGGGTCGTCGGCGAGGCCGACGGCCTGGAGATCGACGAGTCCCTGCTCACCGGCGAGGCCGACCCCGTCCTGAAGAAGCCCGGCGACCCGGTCATGTCCGGGTCCTTCGTCGTCGCCGGCGGCGGCGCGTTCACCGCCACCAAGGTCGGCCGCGCGGCCTACGCCGCCCAGTTGGCCGAAGAGGCCACCCGCTTCACGCTCGTCCACTCCGAGCTGCGCTCCGGTATCTCCACCATCCTCAAGTACGTCACCTGGATGATGATCCCGACCTCGATCGGCCTGATCATCAGCCAGCTCGTCGTCAAGGAGGACAACCTCAAGGACGCCATCGCCCGCACCGTCGGCGGCATCGTCCCGATGATCCCCGAGGGCCTCGTCCTGCTGACCTCCGTCGCCTTCGCGATCGGCGTCATCCGGCTCGGCCGCAAGCAGTGCCTCGTGCAGGAACTGCCGGCCATCGAGGGCCTCGCCCGCGTCGACGTGGTCTGCCTCGACAAGACCGGCACCCTCACCGAGGGCGGTATGGACGTCACCGAGCTCCGCCCGCTCGGCGGCGCGCAGGACACGTACGTCAGGAAGGTGCTCGGCGCGCTCGGCGAGTCCGACCCGCGGCCCAACGCCAGCCTCCAGGCGATCATCGACGCCTACCCGGTCAGCGCCGAGTGGCGCTGCACCGAGTCCCTGCCCTTCTCCTCCGCCCGCAAGTACAGCGGCGCCAGCTTCAGCGAGGGCGACGGCGAGAACAACACCTGGCTGCTCGGCGCCCCCGACGTGCTCCTCCCGGCCGGCGACCCGGCCCTCGACGAGATCAACGAGCTCAACGAGCAGGGACTGCGCGTCCTGCTGCTCGCCAAGGCCGCGCGCGAGCTCGACGACCCGGCCGTCGGGGCCGGGGCCCGGCCGACCGCCCTGATCGTCCTGGAACAGCGGCTGCGCCCCGACGCCGCCGACACCCTGCGCTACTTCGAGGACCAGAAGGTCCACGCGAAGGTCATCTCCGGTGACAACGCGGTCTCCGTCGGCGCCGTGGCCGGCAAGCTCGGCCTGCCGGGCGCCGAGAACACGGTCGACGCGCGCAGGCTGCCGAGCGACCGGGCGGACATGGCCCGGGTCCTCGACGAGAACGCCGTCTTCGGGCGGGTCACCCCGCAGCAGAAGCGCGACATGGTCGGCGCACTGCAGTCGAACGGCCACACGGTCGCGATGACCGGCGACGGCGTCAACGACGTCCTGGCCCTCAAGGACGCGGACATCGGCGTGAGCATGGGCTCGGGCTCCGAGGCCACCCGCGCGGTCGCGCAGATCGTCCTCCTGAACAACAGCTTCTCCACCCTCCCCTCGGTGGTCGCCGAGGGCCGCCGGGTCATCGGCAACATCACCCGCGTCGCCACCCTCTTCCTCACGAAGACCGTCTACTCGGTGCTGCTGGCGATCCTGGTGGTCTGCTTCCAGGTCGAATACCCCTTCCTGCCGCGCCACCTGACGCTGCTGTCCACCCTGACCATCGGCATCCCGGCCTTCTTCCTGGCCCTGGCCCCGAACAAGGAGCGCGCGAAGCCGCACTTCGTGAAACGGGTGATGCGGTACGCGATCCCGGGCGGCGTGATCGCGGCGCTGGCCACCTTCGTGACGTACCTGGTCGCCCGCCACCACTACACGGGCCCGAACGCCCTGAACGCCGAGACGAGCGCGGCGACGCTGACGCTGTTCCTGACCTCGATGTGGGTCCTGGTGATCATCGCCCGCCCGTACACGTGGTGGCGGGTGGCCCTCGTCGGCGCGATGGGCGCGGCGTTCCTGATCGTCCTGATCGTCCCGTGGCTCCAGGAGTTCTTCCAGCTGAAGCTGGTGGGCACCCAGCTCCCGTGGACGGCGGTCGCCATCGCCGCGGCGGCGTCCGCCCTGATCGAGTTCACGTTCCGCTGGGTGGACCGGAAGTTCCCGGCCTAGGCAGGGGCCGACATGGGCCGGGACCGTGGGACGGCGACCCTGGCACTGCTGTCCTTCGCCATGCTGGTCGTGTCCCTCGACCAGTACATCGTGGTGGTCGCGCTCCCCGACATCGCCCGGGACCTGGGCTACTCCGCGCAGACGCTGCAGTCCGTCATCAGCGCCTACGCGGTGACCTCGGCCGGCTTCCTCCTGTTCGGCGGCCGCGCCGCCGACCTGCTCGGGCGGCGGCGCGTGCTGGCCACCGGCCTCGGGCTGTACACGGCCGCGGCCCTCGGGGGCGGACTCGCGACCGGGCCCGGGACGCTGCTCGCCGCCCGCGCGGTCCAGGGTCTCGGCGGAGCCCTCGTCTTCCCCACCACCCTGGCCCTCGTCAACACCACCTTCGCCGAGGGCCGGATGCGCAATCGCGCCCTGGGCATCTGGGGCGGTGCCGGCGCGGCGGGACTCGTGATCGGCGTGCTGCTCGGCGGCTTCCTGACGCAGGCCTTCGGCTGGGAGGCGGTGTTCCTGGTCAACGTCGCCCTGGCGGGACCGGCGCTGCTGCTCAGCTTCGTGGTGATCCCGCCGGACGGCGCGCGCGAGAGGGGCCGCTCGTTCGACCTGCCCGGTGCGCTCAGCGTCACCGTGGGCGTCACCCTGATCGTGTTCGCCCTGGTCCAGGGCCCCGCCCTGGGCTGGCTCTCGCCCGCCTTCCTAGGCAGCGCGGCGGTGGGCCTGCTGCTGATCGCCGCCTTCGCCGTCATCGAGCGGCGCAGCCACGACCCGCTCGTGCCGCCCCGGCTGCTCGCCAACCCCCACCTCGTCACCGGCGTCGTCATCGCGTTCATGTTCATGGCGACGTTCGGCTCGGTGCTCTACTTCCTGTCCCTCTACTTCCAGGAAGTCCTCGGCTACGACGCCCTGCAGACCGGTGCCGGTTTCCTCGTCCCCACGGCGGTGGTGGTCGCCGGCTCGACGACGGCCGGCCGGCTGGTGACGCGGTTCGGCCTTCGGGCCACGTTGACGTGCGCCCTCGCCGTCGGCGCACTGGGTGCCGTCGCCCTCGGCTTCGCGGTCGCACCGCACGGCTCGTACGCCGACCTGATCCCCGGCCTGGTGGCGCTCAGTACCGGCGACGGCATCGTCTTCACCACCATGTTCATCACCGCCGCCACCGGCGTCCCCGACCGGGACCAGGGCACCGCCTCGGGCATCGCCTCCACCGGCTCGGGCGTGGGCGCGGCGGTCGGCCTCGCCGTCCTCGTCCTGATCGCGACCGCCGGCCTCGGCGGCCTCTCCGGCGAACGGCTCCGCACCGCCACCGCCGACGGGATCAGCACCGCCCTCTTCGTGGTGGCGGGCGGCATCGCCCTGACCTTCCTCACGGCCCTGACCCGCTGCCCGACCCCACCCGAACCGGCACCGTCCCCGACCCCCGTCCCCTACCAGACCCGCCGCTGCTGACGGCCGTGCCCGTACGGCGATCAACGCCCGCCCGTACACGCCCTGATCCGGTTCACGTTCCGCCGGGCGGACCGGAAGGTCCCTGCGCGACGGCCCGTCCGGCCCTCCAGAGGACAAGGCATCCGGCGAGCTCGGCGACGCCCGGAACCGGTGGCTGACGGCCCCGATGCTCCGGTGATCCGGACCTGGGCCGTCCCTTCCGGATCTTGCCTGACCCGCGCCGCCTGGCACCGCACCTCGCCGCGTTGTCGGGGCGCCCGAGTACGTCCAGTACTCGGGCGCCCCTCCGCCTTGCGATGCACGGCACCAGACGACGCGGGCTTGACCGGCAAGATCCGAAAGGGGCGACCTAGTCGAACCAGCGGTCGCGGGCCAGTTCTGCCGTGCGGGAGGGGTCCTCCAGGAGGGCCGCCACCTCGAAGCGGCGGGGCCACTGGCCCGCCGACCAGGCCAGGCCCGCCGCCACGCCCTCGAGGGTGGAGGCGTGCAGGGTGCCGTCAGGGGTGCGGCGCCAGTCGAGTTCCACACCGCCCGCGATCAGCTCCTCGTGCTCGAGGTAGGTCTCGGGGGTCGAGGGGCCGAGGAGGATCCGGACCGACTGCGGCACCTCGTGCTCCTCGCCCGGGGTGGTCACCTCCGCCGGGACCGTCTCCGACAGGCGGCGGACCTGGAGGAGCTCCGCCAGGTCGGCCGCGCGGGACGGGGCCACCGGCAGGAGGGGCAGCCCTGCGGTGAGGGGCAGCAGGTCCGGGGCGTCGGTGATCAGCGCGTCCGCCGCGTCGACCACGACGACCTCGCCGTCCACCACCGCCCGCAGCTCGTCCGGGAGCGTGACCTGCTCGGGGTCCAGATCGGCCAGGGCGCCGTACAGGGCGTGCAGTTGACGGTCCGACACCTCGCGGTCCGGGTCGGCGAGCCGGCCCAGGAGCTCGGCGGCGCCGCCGGGTTCGTCGAGCAGGGCCGGCACGGTCGTGCGTACGCCGAGCGCCCGCAGGACCTGCTCGTCCTCGAAGCCCGTCGCATCCGCCGGGGTGTAGAGGCCCGCCAGCAGCGGGTCGCCGCCGGCCGAGCGCAGCCCCGCCGGGCGGCGGCCGTCGAGCACCGGGTGGTCGCGCAGCCACCAGGCGGTGTACGGGCGCACCGACTGCGTGGTGCCGTCCGGCAGCAGGACCCGTACGGGCTGGGTCAGCGCGTCGCGCAGCGGGGGCTGCGCGAGCATGGCCAGGGCCTGGGGCCAGCAGTCGTCGTCGACCAGGTCGAGGTCGCGGACCGCGACGAGTTCGGTGGCCACGGGCGGCAGCGGCGTGTCGGGGAGCTGGTCCAGGACGTCCTCGCACCACACGTCCACCGCGTCCAGCAGGCCCGCGTCGTCGGGCTCGGCGAAGTCCCCCTCGCGGGGCTCCAGCTCGTCCGGGTCGAGGACCACATCGGTGGCGCGGACCAGCTGGAACTCGGCCAGCACCCCGCAGGCGGTCAGCGGCTGCGCACCCCACCGGTCGGCCAGTTCGGCGTCCACGTACGGGACTTCGTCCTCGCGGATCACCGAGGCCAGCGGGGAGCCCGGCAGCAGCAGCTCGCCCGCCGGCGTGAGCTCGCCGTCCTCGTCCGGGAGGGCCAGTGCGCCGAGCCACGGCTCGTCGCCCGGCGCCAAGTCGGCCTCCCGGACCAGGCCCAGGACCACCTCGGCCAGTTCGTCGGCATCGAGGGCGTCCTCGTCCCAGATCTCCCCGGCGTCGAGGGAGGCGGCCACCGCGGCCCGCACCTGCGGGGTCGTCAGGACCGCGCGGGGCGTGGCGGGGAGCGCGCCGAGGCGCTCCAGCAGCGGGTGCGCGGCCTCCGGGTGGGCCACCTTCAGCCCCATCCGGGCCAGGTCCTTCGGGGTGTCCGCGTCGGGCAGCAGCACGTGCCGCGGGCCGATCGTCGTCCGGCCGTCGGCCAGCGGCACCGGCAGGCCCGAGAGCCGGTCCGGATCCACCCCGGCCAGGGTGTCGTACAGCCGGTGCCACCAGTCGGGGGTGCGCTCGATGCCCGCGATCCGCTCGATGGCGTCCCCCAGCGGAAGCCGGCCCACCCCCAGGGTGCGCAGCTCGGCCCGCCGCTCCAGCCCGGCGGGGAGCAGGGTCGGCAGGACCTCGGCGAGGACCCGCACGGTGTCGGCGCCCGCGCCCTCCACCACCTCGGCCTCGAACGGGCGCAGGGCGGACCGCTCCTCGGCGTGCTCGGCGGGGGCCGCCGGGGCGAGGAAGGCCGTACGGGGCAGCCGCTGCAGCACGGCCGCGCGCAGCGCCCCGTCCAGCACGCCCTTGCCGAGCGGCCCGGGGACGAGGTCCACGAGCGCGGTGCTCACCGGGTCCCAGGCGCCCAGCAGTTCGGCGTACGCGTCGGCCGCGCGCTCCACCAGGAAGTCGGTCAGCGGCCCCGGCGCGGGGTGCCGGCGGGCGGTGTCCAGCGGCAGCGTCGCGATGAGCAGGGCCGGGATGCCCAGCGGCTCGTCGGTCGGGGTCGGCGCGTGCACCACGCTTGCGGTGGCCGGGCGTACGGGGGCGCCGTCGGTGTCGACGGGCACGGCCCAGGACACCGTCCAGGCCGGCCGCAGCCGCTCCTCGACCGGCCGGTCGGCGAGCAGCGCCCGCTCGATGGGGCCGCTGTGGCGGACGGTGCGCCAGCGCCGGGTCTCGCCCCCGGCGCCTCCAGCCGAGTCCTCGATGACGGTGTACGCGCCCTCGTCGCGGCGGCGCACCGTGCGGGTGCCCTCCTCCGGGGTCTCCACGAGGACCTCGGCCAGCCCGGGCAGGGTGAGCAGCAGCGCGTCGTCGATGCCGGCCAGCAGGCGCTGCACCAGGTCCTCGGCGGCGGCGTCGCGCAGCGGGAGGACGACCACGGTGTCGTACCCGTCGGGGGCGGTGCCCTCGGCGGGCAGCGGCAGCCGCAGCAGCGGGACGTGCCCGTCGCGGCGGCGCAGTTCGTCGCCGAGGCCGGGGCTGCCGCCCGCGGCGTCGCGGGCCAGTTCGCGGGCCTCGGCCAGCGACCAGCGGACACCGCCGTGGCGGCCGAGCACGGCGGGCTCGTCGGACACCGCGAGGACGGCCGCGAAGCCGACGCCGAAGCGGCCCACGGTGTCTCCCGAACCAGCGGACTCCCGCTTCGCGGAGGCCCGCAGGGTGCTCAGCGACTCCACGCCCGTCGCGTCAAGCGGGGCACCGGTGTTGGCGACGGCCAGCACCGCGTGCCCCCCGTCGCCGGGATGCAGGGTGAGCCGGAGCCGGCCGGGCACCCCGGCCCGGGCCGCGGCGTCGGCCGCGTTCTGCGCCAGCTCGACGACGAGCCGGTCGCGGTAGCCGCCGAGGGCCAGGTCCTCCTCGGCGTTGGCGTCCTCCCGGAAGCGGGCCGGGCCCGCGCCCCAGGCGTCGAGCACCCCGCGCCGCAGCCGGGCCGTGCCGAAGGGGTCCATGCCGCCCTGGGCCGCCGTCACTCGCACGCTCACGCCGCTGCCTCCAAGCTGTCCTGCACCGCACTGCATTCACCGAACACCGAATGCCGAGGCCATGAAGGTATCGCGTGCGGCCCCCGGCAGTCGGGGCGGCCGGGCCCGTGCCGGGCCACCGCCACCTCCCCGGGCCGGGCCGGTGAGATGCGCGAACACGACGACGTCGGAGTCCGGGACGACGCAGCCCCCGGTGACACGAGGTCGCCGGGGGCTGCGTACGGGTACGGGGTGCGGAGTGCGGTCAGAGCTTCTCGATCACGTAGTCGATGCACGCGGTCAGCGCCTGCACGTCCGCCGGGTCGATCGCCGGGAACATCGCGATGCGCAGCTGGTTGCGGCCGAGCTTGCGGTACGGCTCGGTGTCCACGATGCCGTTGGCGCGCAGCACCTTGGCGACGGCGGCCGCGTCGATGTCGTCCGAGAAGTCGATCGTGCCGATGACGGCGGAGCGCTTGTCGGCGTCCACGACGAACGGGGTCGCGTACTTCGACGCCTCCGCCCAGCCGTACAGGTTGCGCGCGCTGGCCGCCGTACGGCCGGTCGTGAACTCCAGGCCGCCCTGGCCGTTCATCCACTCCAGCTGCTGGTTCAGCAGGAAGAGGGTGGACAGCGCCGGGGTGTTGTACGTCTGGTTCTTCAGCGAGTTGTCGATCGCCGTCGGCAGCGAGAAGAACTCCGGGATGTGCCGGCCGGACGCGTGGACGCGCGCCGCGCGCTCCAGGGCCGCCGGGGAGAACGCCGCCAGCCACAGGCCGCCCTCGGAGGCGAAGGACTTCTGGGGGGCGAAGTAGTAGACGTCGGACTCGGTGATGTCCACCGGCAGGCCGCCGGCACCCGAGGTCGCGTCCACCAGGACGAGGGACCCGGCGTCGGCGCCCGCGACGCGCTTGACCGGCGCCGCCACACCCGTCGAGGTCTCGTTGTGCGTGTACGCGTACGCGTCGACGCCCGCTTCGGCCACCGGCTCGGGGTGCGTGCCCGGCTCGGAGGAGATCACGGTCGGCTCGTCCAGCCACGGCGCGAGCTTCGCGGCCTTGGCGAACTTGGAGGAGAACTCGCCGAAGGTCAGGTGCTGGGACTTCTGCTCGATCAGCCCGTGCGTCGCGATGTCCCAGAAGGCGGTGGAGCCGCCGTTGCCCAGGATCACCTCGTAGCCCTCGGGGAGGGAGAAGAGGTCCCGGAGGCCCTGACGCACCGAGCCGACCAGGTTCTTGACCGGGGCCTGGCGGTGCGAGGTTCCGAGCAGGGAGGTACCGGTGGCGGCGAGGGCGTCCAGCGCCTCGGTCCGCACCTTGGAGGGGCCCGCGCCGAAGCGTCCGTCGGCGGGCTTGATGTCAGCGGGAATCTGGATCTCGGCCACGAGCGGAGCGTATCGGGTCCCGGTCCACGCCTTGGAGGCGCGTCCACCCGGTGAGACGAGTCAGGCCGGTGGGAGGGTGGGTCCGTGACGTCACCCGGGGAACTCGAACGGACATTGCGGGAGAACCTGCGCGGGGAGGTGGACTTCGGGGCCGCGGCCCGTGCCCTCGCGACGATGGACGCCTCGAACTACCGGCGCGTCCCGGTCGGCGTGGTCGCCCCGCGCGACGCGCAGGACGTGACGGCCGCGCTGCGGATCTGCGCGGACGCCGGCGTGCCGGTCGTGCCGCGCGGCGGGGGCACGTCGATCGCCGGGCAGGCCACGGGCATCGGCGTGGTGCTGGACCTGACCCGGCACATGAACGCCCTCGTGTCGCTGGATCCGGCCGCCCGCACCGCCGTGGTCCAGCCGGGACTGGTGCTCGACCGGCTGCGCGACGCGGCGCGCCCGTACGGGCTGACCTTCGGCCCGGACCCCTCCACCCACTCCCGCTGCACGCTCGGCGGCATGATCGGCAACAACGCGTGCGGGGCCCACTCCGTGGCCTGGGGGACCACCGCGGACAACGTGGCGGAGCTGGCGGTCACGGCGTACGGAGGCGCGTCGTACCGGCTCGGGACGGGCTGGGCGGGGGCGCCGGAGGGCCTGCGGGAGCTGGTGGCGGGGAACCTGGCGGTGCTCCGTACGGGGATGGCGGGTGGTTTCTCGCGGCGGATCTCCGGATACGGCGGGCTGGACGCGCTGCTGCCCGAGCGGGGCGTGCAGACGGCCCGGGCCTTCTGCGGGAGCGAGGGCACGCTCGGGGTGGTGACCGAGGCGGTCGTACGCCTGGTGGAGGCGCCGCGCGCGCCGGCGCTCGCGGTCCTCGGGTACGCGGACGAGAGCGCGGCCGCGGATGCGGCGGCGGGGCTGCTGGGGTTCGGGCCGCTGACGGTGGAGGGCATGGCGCAGGACCTGGTGGGCTCGGCGTCCGGGCTCCCCGGGGGCGGGGCGTGGCTGTTCGCGGAGATGCGCGACGAGGCCGCGGCCCGGTCCCTCGTACGGGCCGCCGACGCGGTGGACTCGGCCGTGATCACGGACCCGGCGGGACAGCGGGCGCTGTGGCGGATCCGCGAGGACGCGGCGGGCACGGCGACGCGGATGCCGGACGGGGGGATGGCCTGGCCGGGGTGGGAGGACTGCGCGGTGCCGCCGGCCCGGCTCGGCGCGTACCTGCGGGAGTTCCGCGCCCTGCTGGCGGCGCACGGGCTGCGCGGGACCCCGTACGGGCACTTCGGCGAGGGCTGCGTCCACGTACGGATCGACTTCGACCTGGTGTCGCAGGCGGGGATCGCCCGCTTCCGGGAGTTCTCGTCGCAGCTGGCGGACCTGGTGGTCTCCCACGGCGGCTCCCTCTCCGGGGAGCACGGGGACGGCCAGGCGCGGGCCGAGCTCCTGCCGAGGATGTACGGGGAGGAGGTCGTGCGGCTCTTCGGCGCGTACAAGGACGTGTGGGACCCGGCGGGCGGGATGAACCCGGGGATGCTGGTCCGCCCGGCCCGCCTGGACGAGAACCTCCGCTTCGCGGTGCTGCCGGGCGGGAGCCTGTCGGAGGGGGGCCTGTCGGAGGGGGGCCTGTCGGAGGGGGTGGCACGCTGCGTGGGCGTGGCGAAGTGCCGCTCGACGGATGCGCCCGGGCAAGGGGTGATGTGCCCCTCCTACCGGGTGACGGGGCAGGAGCAGCACTCCACGCGCGGCAGGGCGCGCCTGCTGCACGAGATGCTGGCGGGGGAGATCGTGACGGACGGCTGGCGCTCGCCGGAGGTCGCCGGGGCGCTGGACCTGTGTCTGGCCTGCAAGGGCTGCCGCAGCGACTGCCCGGTGGGCGTGGACATGGCCGCGTACAAGGCGGAGTTCCTGCACCGGCACTGGGCGGGCCGCATCCGCCCGCTGTCCCACTACACCCTGGGCGGCCTGCCGGGCTGGCTCCGCCTGATCGCCGCGCTCCGCGCGGCGGCCCCCGCGAACGCGGCGGCCCGCCACCTCCGCATCCCGGGCCTGACGAGCGAGCGCCCGTTGCCCCCACTGGCCCGCGAGCCGTTCACCCGCTGGTGGCGCAGTGTGCGCAGCCCGGATGCGGCGCCCCCGTCGGGGCGGGGCGGGGAAGAAGGCCGCCCGCCCGGCCCCGCCCGGTCCCGCGTCACGCTCTGGCCCGACACGTTCACCGAGTACCTCGCCCCGGAGGTGGGACGAGCTGCCGTCACGGTCCTGGAGGCCGCCGGCCTCGGCGTGTCCGTCCCCCCGAAGGGGGTCTGCTGCGGCCTCACCTACCTCTCCACCGGCCGCCTCGGCCGCGCCCGCACCGTCCTGCGCCGCACCCTCGACGCCGTGGGCGACGCAGACGCCCACGGGCCCGTCGTCGTCCTCGAACCCAGCTGCGCCGCAGCCCTGCGCACCGACCTCCCCGAGCTCCTCCCCGACGACCCGCGCGCGGAGCGCCTCGCCCGCGCCGTCCGGACCTTCGCGGAGACCCTCGAGGAGTACGCCCCCCACTGGCAGCCGCCCCGCCTCGACCGTCCGGCCGTCGGCCAGACCCACTGCCACCAGCACGCCGTCCTCGGCGACGGCGCCGACCGCCGCCTGCGCGAGCGGGCCGGTCTGAGCGGCGGGCTCAGCGGCGGCTGCTGCGGCCTCGCCGGGAACTTCGGCTTCGAGCCGGGCCACCACGAGGTCTCCGTCGCCTGCGCGGAGGAACAGCTGCTCCCGGCCCTGCGGGCGGCCCCGCCCGGCGCCGCGATCCTGGCGGACGGGTTCTCGTGCCGTACCCAGATCGCCCAGCTCTCCGGCGACGGGAGCCGGGCCCGCCACCTGGCGGAACTGCTGGCGGAGGGCCTGTAAGGCAACGCACGGCCCTCTGGCCCTTACGCACCCCTTAGTCTGGATGAATGCCCGCACCCTCCCCCAAATCCGCCCCCACCCCCACCCCGGCGGCCGCCGACCTCGCGAGGTCGGCCCCCTCGGCCACGGCCCGGCCGCAGGCCGCCGGCCCCTCGCGTTTCGGCCCGGTCGCCCTGGTGGTCGCGGCGGGCATCTCGGTGCAGTTCGGAGCCGCGCTCGCGGTCATGATCATGCCGCGGGCGGGCGCCGCGGGCGTGGTCACGCTGCGGCTGGCGGCCGCCGCGCTGGTGCTGCTGGTCCTGTGCCGGCCGAAGGTGCGCGGGTACTCGCGCGCGGACTGGGGCACGGTCGTCGCCTTCGGCGTGGCGATGGCCGGCATGAACGGGCTCTTCTACCAGTCCATCGACCGGATCCCGCTCGGCCCGGCCGTCACCCTCGAGGTGCTCGGCCCCCTCGTCCTCTCGGTCGTCGTCTCGCGCCGCCTGGTGAACCTGCTGTGGGCCGGCCTGGCCCTGGCCGGTGTCGCCCTGCTGGCCGGCCACGGGGGCGGCAGCGGCTTCGGCGGCCTCGACCTCCTGGGCGCGGCCTTCGCCCTCGGAGCGGGCGTGATGTGGGCGGCGTACATCGTGTTCAGCGCGCGGACGGGCCGCCGCTTCCCGCAGGCGGACGGGCTGGCCATCGCCATGGCGGTGGCGGCGGTGCTGTCGCTCCCGCTGGGCGTGGTCGAAGCGGGCGGCGACCTCCTCGTCCCGAGCACCCTGGCCCTCGGGGTGGGTGTCGCGGTCCTGTCCTCCGTCCTGCCGTACACCCTGGAACTCCTGGCGCTGCGCCGCCTTCCCGCCCCGACGTTCGCGGTCCTGATGAGCCTGGAACCGGCGATCGCGGCCACGGCCGGGTTCCTGGTCCTGAACCAGGCGATGTCGGTGTCGGACGCGCTGGCCATCGCGCTGGTCATCGCGGCGAGCATGGGCGCGGTCCGTTCCCAGAGCCGTACGGCGGCCGCCTGATGCCGGCCACGGACGGGGTCGACGCGTACCTGGCCGGGGTCCCGGAGGCCCGCCGCGAGGCGCTGACGCGGCTGCGCGGCCTCCTGCGCGCCACGGCGTCGGCGGCCCCGGGCCCGGTCTGCACCTGACCGGCGGGCCGGTCGGCCACCCGCCCGCCCCGCCCGCTCAGGCGTCGGGGCCGGTGTCGGCTTCGGCGTCGGGGCCGGGCCCGTCGGGGCCCTCGTCCCGTCCGCCGTCCGCGTACAGGGCCGCCGTCGCCGCCAAGGCGTTCCGGACCCGGGCCCGCAGGCGCGGCGGGGACAGGACCTCCGCGTCGGGGCCCAGGGCCAGGAACCGGGCCTGCGCCTGCTCGTGCGACTCGACGGGCAGGACCGCCCGGGTCCACCCCGCCCGCTCCGGGTCCGGGGTGCCACCGGCGGCCAGGGCCCGCGCCTCGACACCCGTCAGCTGCGCGGCGCCCCGCGCGGAGAGCCGTACCACCGCCTCCTGCGGATGGAGCCGCGCATGGAACTCCTCCTGCGTCCTGCGCCAGTGCGCCGCCAGCTCGAAGCCCTCCGGCAGCCGGCACTCCTGAGCGGTCTCGCGGACCGCGAGGATCTGGTCCACCCGGTACGTCCGCGGCCCCGCCGCATCGGCCGGTCCGGGCGCCGCTGCCCCTCCCGTCGCGCCCGTCGCGCCCGCCGGGGCGGCCACCAGGTACCAGCGGCCCGCCTTCAGCACCAGCCCGTACGGCTCGAGCCGCCGGTCCACCTCCTGCGGCTCCTTCCACCGCCGGTAGCGGACCTCGATCACCCGCCCCCGCCACACCGCGTCCGCGACCTGCGCCAGGTACGGGGTCTCCTCGTGCTCCGCGTACCACCCCGGTGCATCCAGGTGGAACCGCAGCCGCATCCGGTCCGCCTGTTCCCGCAGCTCCGCCGGCAGCGCCGCCCGCAGCTTCAGCTGGGCCGCCGACAGGGCCTGCCCGAGCCCGAGTTCCGCCGCGGGGCCCGGCATCGCGGTCAGGAACAGTGCCTCCGCCTCGCCCGTGCTCAGCCCGGTCAGCCGGGTCCGGTAGCCGGCGAGCAGCTGGTAGCCGCCGCTGTGCCCGGCGTCCCCGTACAGCGGGACGCCCGCCGCGGCGAGCGCCTCCGCGTCGCGGTAGACCGTACGCACGGACACCTCCAGCTCCTGCGCGAGCTCGGCGGCGGTCATCCGCCCCCGGGTCTGGAGCAGCAGCAGGATCGACAGCAATCGGCTGGACTTCACTGACACAGGATGTCAGTGGAGCGCTCCTACGGTGCGCTGCATGAACGACTTCGACTTCCTCCTCGGCACCTGGGACGTGGCCAACCGCCGGCGCACCGACTTCCTCGACCCCGACAGCGGCTGGGAGGAGTTCCCGGCCCTGTCCAAGGCCTCCCGCCACTTCGACGGCGCGGCGAGCTTCGACGAGATCGAGTTCCCGACGAAGGGCTTCGCCGGCCTGACCCTGCGCCTGTACGACCCGGAGCGCGGGCAGTGGTCGCTGTACTGGGCGAGCGGGCGCACCGGGACCCTCTTCCCGCCGGTCACCGGCCGGTTCACGGACGGCACCGGCATCTTCGAGGGCGAGGACACCCACGCCGGCAAGGCCGTCAGGGCGCGGTTCGTGTGGAAGGACATCCGGGCCGACTCCGCCCGCTGGGAGCAGTACTTCTCCCTCGACGAGGGCGCGACCTGGCTCCTGAACTGGACGATGGACCTGACGCGGCGCACCGCGCAGCCCGCCTGATCCCGCCCGAGCCCGTCGGGTCTTCGGGTCCTCGGGTCTTCGGGTCTTCGGGTCCTCGGGACTGCGCCCGCCCCGCCGGCCACGGGGGTGCCTGGCGGGGCGGGCGCAGTCCTCACCCCGCCGTCATCCCAGCGGCAGGTCCAGGTACGACGGCGTGGCCTCCGGGGAGGTGAAGGCCAGCGTCGCGCGCGGCAGGTTGGCGTCCCCGTAGAACGGGTCGCGGGCGTCGATCACGAGCATCAGCCGGTGCCCGCGCGGGACGTCGTACGCCGTCGCCTGGAGCTCGATGTCGGCGCTGACCAGGCTGTCGGGCGGCGAGTCGAGGTCGGAGTACGGGGCGTGCGTGACGATGTGCGCCGTCCCGTCGGGCGCCACCGCGAGCAGGTACGCGACGAACGAGGACTTGGAGTTCGCGGCCCGGTAGGTGACGCGCAGGCGGGGCGTGCCGCGCAGCCGGGCCGTCTCCGCTTCCGGGTCCGACGCCCAGACCGCGGCGACGGTGCGGTCGATGTCGCCGGTCCGGTAGGCCTTCGGACGGCCCGCGATCTCGTCGTACCCCGACCGCACGATCTCGTCGGCGACGGTCGCCGGGGTGTCCACCCCGCACAGGACGCCCGCGCTCCAGCCGGCCTCGGGCCGCTCGGTGAGCTCCCCGCCGCTCACCAGGTACAGCCGGCGCACCTCTTCGGTGACGGAATGCCAGGTGGGGCGGGGTTCCAGGGCCTGGCCCCACATGACTTCGCTCAGTATCTGGCCCTCGTCGGCGATGCCGTTGTCGATGCCCTTGAGGTGCTGGTCGAACCAGCGGTGGGCGTTCGTCCAGATCCGGTTGGGCAGGCCGGTCATGCCCGTCATCTCGGGTCCGGAGTGGTCGCCGATGGAGAAGTCGAGGCGCTTGGGTCCGGTGAGCTCGTTGAACATCTTCAGGGTCTGGTTGCCGGGGAAGAGCGTCTCGTGCCAGGCGTGCGAGAAGTACACCGGGACCTGGCGGCGGTTGAGCTCCTTGATGTGGCTGAACGGCGAGCGCGGCTCGGCCCAGCGCAGGGTGCCCCGGATGTCGCGGCCCGCGAGGACGTTCTCGAACACGCTCTGCGTCTGCGGGCTGAGCCGGGCCTTGGAGGCGGCCTTGAGCAGCGCCTCCACCGACGCCACGTGCCGGGTCCGGTTCTCGTAGAAGGCCTCGCCGAGGTCGCCCCAGGTGCTGAGCGCGACCACCGCGTCGACGCGGGTGTCGTGCGCGGCGACGAGCTGGCTGATGCCCGAGCCGTACGAGTCCCCGAGGAAGCCGATCCTCGTGACCGGGCCGGCGGTTCGCTCGATCAGGTGGTCCAGGGCCCGGCTGCCGTCGGCGACGTCGAGCGGGCCGGCCACGTCGACCCGGCCTTCGGAGCCGGCGAAGCCGCGGGCGCTGTAGGCGAGGACGTTGTAGCCGCGCGCCGCGAAGACGCTGGCCTGGACGGCGTACGGGAGCCAGCCGTGGTTCGTCCACGGCGAGGGCATCACGATCACCGGCCGCGGCTGGCCCCCGTTGTGCCGCCACAGCGCGGCGTCGAGCAGGTCCCCGTCGGCGCCGGCGACCTTGGCGCGGCTGAAGACGGCGACGGACCGGGTGTCGGCGACCTCGGCGGCGCGGGCGGGGGCGAGGCCGGTGACGTCGCCGGTCTCGAGGGCGGTGACGAAGGCGGTGAGGGTGGTCGCGTCGAGTTCGGGATAGAGGGAGAAAGAGGCTGGGATCACGTCGGTTCATCCTCTTCGTCGAGTGAATTCTTCGCGGAGCAGGGGACGAAGCGTTCAGTATCGATGCGACATCCGGTGATCTTTCGGCGCTTTCCGACGTACGGCCTGAATCGCCCCCTCCGGGCCCGCGGCGCCCGTGGCCCCGGACCTGCCAGGCGTCGGCGGCGGGCTGCAAATACCCCTTCACCGCCGCCAGTTGGCGGCGATGGCGCGAAGGCGGCGCCCGATGACCAAATCATGCAAGCATGCTTGATTGTTTTGTCGGCGGCTGTCAGAGTTCCCCTCACGCCGAAAGGGGAGCCCGCCGTGCTCGATCCGTCAGCTGTCGCCGTCTTCGCCGATCTGCGCGAGGAAGGCCTCGCACTCGAAACCCTGGTACGGGACCTGCCCGACGCCGGATGGGCCGGGCAAACCCCCGCGCCCGGCTGGAGCGTCGCCCACCAGATCGCCCACCTGCACTGGACCGACCGGGCCGCGCTGGTCTCCCTCACCGACGCGGAAGGCTTCGCCGCCATGGTCGAGGAGGCGGTGAAGTCCCCCGATTCCTTCGTGGACGAGGGCGCCGCCCGGGGCGCCGCGCTGCCGCCCGCCGAGCTGCTGGACCGCTGGCGGGCCGGGCGCGCCGCCCTCGACGAGGCGCTCGCCGCGGCCTCGCCCGACGCCAAGTTCCCCTGGTACGGGCCGCCGATGAAGGCCGCCTCCATGGCGAGCGCCCGCCTGATGGAGACCTGGGCGCACGGCCAGGACGTCGCGGACGCCCTCGGAGTACGCCGCACCCCGACCGCGCGGCTGCGGCACGTGGCCCGGATCGGCGTACGGGCCCGCGACTACGCGTTCGCCGTACGGGGACTGCCCGCCCCCGCCGGGGAGTTCAGGGTGGAACTCGTGCCCCCGGACGGCGGTGAGCCCTGGGCTTACGGCCCGCAGGACGCGGCGGACCGGATCACCGGCCCGGCGCTCGACTTCTGCCTCCTGGTGACCCAGCGGGCCCACCGCGCGGACCTGGCCCTGACCGCGACCGGCCCGGACGCCGACCGCTGGCTGGACATCGCCCAGGCGTTCGCAGGCCCGGCGGGCCCCGGCCGCGCCCCGGGGGCCACGCGATGACCGGCCGCCGGCCGCTGCGCATCGCCAACGCCTCCGGGTTCTACGGGGACCGCTTCGGCGCGTTCGAGGAGATGCTGACCGGCGGCCCGCTGGACGTGCTGACCGGCGACTACCTCGCCGAGCTGACCATGCTGATCCTCGGCCGCGACCGGCTGAAGAGCCCGGACCTCGGCTACGCCAAGACCTTCCTGCGCCAGCTGGAGGAGGGCCTCGGCCTCGCGCACGAGCGGGGCGTGCGCATCGTCGCCAACGCGGGCGGCCTCAACCCGGCGGGACTGGCCGACGCGATCCGCGCCCTCGCCGCCGAGGTCGGGGTCCCGGTGTCGGTCGCCCATGTCGAGGGCGACGACCTGATGCCGTTCGCCGAGGGCGCGCTGACCGCGAACGCCTACCTCGGCGGCGCGGGCATCACCGCCTGCCTGCGGGCGGGAGCGGACGTGGTCGTCACGGGACGGGTCACCGACGCGGCCCTGGTCAGCGGACCGGCGGCCTGGTGGTTCGACTGGGCGCCGGACGACTACGACCGGCTGGCGGGGGCGGTGGCGGCGGGCCACGTGCTGGAGTGCGGAACCCAGGCCACCGGCGGCAACTACGCCTTCTTCACGGCGCACGACGTCCGGCGCCCCGGTTTCCCGCTGGCGGAGATCTCCGAGGACGGCTCGTCTGTGATCACGAAGCACCCCGGTACGGGCGGGGTCGTCTCGACGGGCACCGTCACGGCCCAACTCCTGTACGAGACCCAGGGCCCCCGCTACCTGGGCCCCGACGTCACGGCCCGCCTGGACACCGTCCGACTGGCACAGGCGGGCCCCGACCGGGTGGCGATCACGGGCGCCGTGGGCGAACCCCCGCCCCCCACCCTCAAGGTGGGGGTGACCCGCATCGGCGGCTGGCGCAACGAGGTGGTCTTCGTCCTGACCGGGCTGGACATCGAGGCGAAGGCGGCGCTCGTCCGGGCGCAGTTGGCGGATGCGCTGTCCCAGGTGGCCACCGCGGACTGGACCCTGGCCCGCACGGACCACGAGGACGCCCCGACGGAAGAGACGGCCAGCGCGCTCCTGCGCCTGGTGGTCCGCGACCCCTCGGCGGACCGGGTGGGCCGCGTGCTGACCTCGCAGGCCATCGAGCTGGCCCTCGCCAGCTACCCGGGCTTCCACGTCACGACCCCGCCGGGCCCGGCCCAGCCGTACGGCGTCTTCACGGCGTCGACGATCCCCGCAGCGTCGGTCCCCCACGTGGCGGTCCTCCCCGACGGCACCCGCCTCGCGGTGCCGCCGATCCAGGACGCTCCGGCCCGCCCGGCGCCGACTTCAGCCCGTCCGGCATTTGAGGGCGCAGGTCCGGGGGCGGACCCCACGGTTTCGGGAAGGGGCGGGGTGGGGGAGGGCCCCGCAGGGCTGCCCACCGGCACCGCACCGCCGCAGGCACCGGCAGGCACCACCCGCGCACCCCTCGGCAGGCTCGTCGGCGCCCGCAGCGGCGACAAGGGCGGCGACGCCAACATCGGGGTGTGGGTGGAATCCGACGAGGCCTGGGAGTGGCTCCACCGCACCCTCACCGTCGAGACCCTTCAGGCCCTGCTCCCCGAGACCGCAGGGCTGTCGGTCACCCGCCACACCCTCCCCAACCTCCGCGCCCTCAACTTCACCGTCGCCGCAATCCTCGGCGCCGGCGTCGCCTCCGCCCACCGCTTCGACCCCCAGGCCAAGGCACTCGGCGAATGGCTGCGCGCCCGGCACCTCGACATCCCCACCCACCTCCTGCCGACCCACCTCCCGCTCACCCCGGAGGGGACCCGCTCATGACCCGCCTCACCACCACCGTCGACCCCAACGCCCCCGAGCACCTCGCCCACCGCGCCGCGGCCACCGCCCGACTCGCCGAGGTCGACGCCGAGCACGCCAAGGCCCTCCTCGGCGGCGGGGAGAAGTACACGGCCCGCCACAAGGACCGCGGCAAGCTCCTCGCCCGGGAGCGCATCGAGCTGCTCCTCGACCCGGACACGCCGTTCCTGGAGCTGTCCCCGCTGGCCGGCTGGGGCAGCGACTACCCCGTCGGCGCCTCCATCGTCACCGGCATCGGCACCGTCGAGGGCGTCGAGTGCCTGGTCACCGCCAACGACCCCACCGTCCGCGGCGGCGCCTCCAACCCCTGGACGCTCAAGAAGGCCCTGCGGGCCAACGAGATCGCCCGTCAGAACAGACTCCCCTGCATCAGCCTCGTCGAGTCCGGCGGCGCCGATCTCCCCTCCCAGAAGGAGATCTTCATCCCGGGCGGCGCGGTCTTCCGCGACCTGACCCGGCTCTCGGCCGCCGGCATCCCCACCATCGCCGTCGTCTTCGGCAACTCCACCGCCGGAGGCGCGTACATCCCGGGGATGTCCGACCACACCATCATGATCAAGGACCGCTCCAAGGTGTTCCTCGGCGGTCCGCCGCTGGTCAAGATGGCCACCGGCGAGGAGAGCGACGACGAGTCCCTCGGCGGAGCCGACATGCACGCCCGCACCTCCGGCCTCGCCGACCACTACGCCCTCGACGAGCACGACGCGATCCGCCAGGCCCGCCGGGTCGTGGCCCGCCTCAACCACCGCAAGCCCCACCCCGATCCACAGCCCGCGAAGGAGCCCGCGTACGACCCCGAGGAACTCCTGGGCATCGTCCCCGCCGACCTCAAGACCCCCTTCGACCCCCGCGAGGTCATCGCCCGCATCGTCGACGCGTCCGAGTTCGACGAGTTCAAGCCGCTCTACGGCACCAGCCTGGTCACCGGCTGGGCCACCCTCCACGGCTACCCGGTCGGCATCCTCGCCAACGCCCAGGGCGTGCTGTTCAGCGCCGAGTCGCAGAAGGCGGCCCAGTTCATCCAGCTCGCCAACCAGCGCGACATCCCGCTCCTCTTCCTCCACAACACCACCGGCTACATGGTCGGCAAGGAGTACGAGCAGGGCGGCATCGTCAAGCACGGCTCGATGATGATCAACGCGGTCTCCAACTCCCGCGTCCCCCACCTCTCCGTCCTGATCGGCGCCAGCTACGGAGCCGGCCACTACGGCATGTGCGGCCGCGCCTTCGAGCCGCGGTTCCTGTTCGCCTGGCCCAGCGCCAAGTCCGCCGTCATGGGCCCCCAGCAGCTCGCCGGCGTGCTCTCCATCGTGGCCCGCCAGTCCGCCGCCGCGAAGGGGCAGCCCTACGACGAGGAGGGCGACGCAGGGATGCGCGCCTTCGTGGAGGCGCAGATCGAGTCCGAGTCCCTGCCGATGTTCCTGTCCGGGCGGCTGTACGACGACGGGGTCATCGACCCGCGCGACACCCGTACCGTCCTCGGCCTGTGCCTGTCGGCCGTCCACAACGCCCCCGTCGAGGGCGCCCGCGGCGGCTTCGGCGTCTTCCGGATGTGAGCCCGCACATGACGAACCTGACGTCCCTCCTGGTCGCCAACCGCGGCGAGATCGCCGTGCGCGTCTTCCGCACCGCCCGAGCCCTGGGCCTGGCCACCGTCGCCGTCCACTCGGACCCCGACGCCGACGCCCTGCACGTACGGGAGGCCGACGCGGCCGTGCGCCTCCTCGGCGCCGCCCCCGCCGACACCTACCTGCGCGGCGACCTGGTCATCAAGGCCGCCCTCGCCGCCGGCGCGGACGCGGTCCACCCCGGCTACGGATTCCTCTCCGAGAACGCCGGCTTCGCCCGCGAGGTCGTCGCCGCCGGACTCACCTGGATCGGCCCGCCGCCCGGGGCGATCGAGGCCATGGCCTCCAAGACCCGGGCCAAGGAGCTGATGCGCGCCGCCGGGGTCCCGCTCCTGGACCCCGTCGACCCGGCGGCCGCCACCGCCGCCGACCTGCCCCTGCTCCTCAAGGCCGCCGCGGGCGGCGGCGGCCGCGGCATGCGCGTCGTACGCGCCCTCGACACCCTCAAGGAGGAGCTGGAGGCCGCCTCCGCCGAGGCCCGCTCCGCCTTCGGCGACGGCGAGGTCTTCGCCGAGCCCTACGTCGAGCGCGGCCGCCACGTCGAGGTCCAGATCCTCGCCGACTCCCACGGCACCGTCTGGGCCCTCGGCACCCGCGACTGCTCCCTCCAGCGGCGCCACCAGAAGGTCATCGAGGAGGCCCCGGCCCCCGCACTGCCCGAGGCGCTGCGCACCACCCTCCACGAGGCCGCCGTGGCCGCCGCCCGCGCGGTCTCCTACCAGGGCGCGGGCACGGTCGAGTTCCTCGTCGCCGCCGACGGGCGCCCCTACTTCCTGGAGATGAACACCCGCCTCCAGGTGGAACACCCCGTCACCGAGGCCGTCTTCGGCCTCGACCTCGTCGCCCTGCAACTGCGCATCGCCGAGGGCGCGGCCCTGCCGCTGACACCCCCCGAGCCCGCCGGCCACGCCGTCGAGGCCCGGCTGTACGCCGAGGACCCCGCCCAGGACTGGCGCCCCCAGACCGGGGTCCTGCACACCCTCGCCGTCCCCGGTGGGTGTCCCCCCGGCGAAGCCAGGGGGAAGGTCCGCGTGGACACCGGCTTCGCCGACGGGGACACCGTCGGCGTCCACTACGACCCGATGCTCGCCAAGGTCATCGCCCACGCCCCGACCCGGGCCGAGGCCGTCCGCGCCCTCGCCCACGCCCTGGCCGGAGCCCGCATCCACGGGCTCACCACCAACCGCGAACTCCTCGTACGCTCCCTGCGGCACCCGGAGTTCGCCGAGGCACGGCTCGACACCGGGTTCTACGAACGCCACCTCGCAACCCTCACCGAAGGCAGCCCGGACGCCACCCTGGCCGCGGTCGCAGCCGCTCTGTCGGCTGCCGCGGCGGCCCCGGACGCCCCGCTCGCCACCCGGCTCGGCGGCTGGCGCAACCTCCGCTCCCAGCCGCAGATCCGCCGCTACACCGCGGCCGGCACCGAGTACGAGGTCCGCTACCGGCCCGCCCGCAGCGGACCCCCGGAGCTCGTGGACCATCCCGGCGTTCGCGTCCTGGCCGCCGAGCCCGACCGCGTCACCCTCGAAGTCGAGGGCGTCCGGCGGATGTTCCACGTGAAACACAAATCGAACACCGAGGGTGCCGGAGCCGCCGAGACCTACGTCGACTCTCCTCCCGCCTCCGGCCGGGGGACCCCCGCGCTCGGGGCGCACACCCTCACCCCCGTCCCCCGGTTCGCCGATCCCCAGGACCGCACCGAACCCGGCTCCCTGCTCGCCCCCATGCCCGGCACCGTCGTCCGCGTCGCCGAGGGCCTCGCCCCCGGCTCCGCCGTCACCGCCGGGCAGTCCCTGCTCTGGCTGGAGGCCATGAAGATGGAGCACCGCATCGTCTCGCCCGCCTCCGGCACGCTCACCGCGCTCCACGCCACCCTCGGCCACACGGTCGAGTTCGGCGCCCTGCTCGCCGTAGTCCAGGAGGAACAGCCCGCATGAGCCCCGCCACCAGCGCCGTCGTCGAGACCGAAGAACACAAGGCCCTGCGCGCCGCCGTCGCCGCCCTCGGGCAGCGCTACGGACGCGACTACCTCGCCAGAGTCGCCCGCGAGGGCGGCCACCCCGACGAGCTGTGGGCCGATGCGGCCAAGCTCGGCTACCTCGGGGTCAACCTCCCCGAGGAGTACGGCGGCGGGGGCGGCGGCATCGCCGAACTCTCCATCGTCCTCGAGGAGCTGGGCGCCGCCGGCTGCCCCCTGCTGATGATGGTCGTCTCGCCCGCCATCTGCGGCACGGTCATCGCCCGCTTCGGCACCGACGCCCAGAAGCGGGCCTGGCTCCCCGGCCTCGCGGACGGCAGCCGCACCATGGCCTTCGGCATCACCGAACCCGACGCCGGATCCAACTCCCACCGCATCACCACCACCGCGCGCCGCGAGGGCGAGGAGTGGGTGCTGACCGGGCGCAAGGTCTTCATCTCCGGCGTGGACATCGCCGACGCCACCCTCATCGTGGGGCGCACCGAGGACGCACGCACGGGGAGCCTCAAGCCCTGCCTGTTCATCATGCCGCGCGAGACCCCCGGCTTCTCCCGCTCCGTCATCGACATGGAACTCCAGGCGGCCGAGAAGCAGTTCGAACTGGCCCTGGACGAGGTACGGCTGCCCGCCGACGCCCTCGTCGGCGACGAGGACGCGGGCCTGCTCCAGCTCTTCGCCGGACTCAACCCCGAGCGCATCATGACCGCAGCCTTCGCCATCGGCATGGGCCGCCACGCCCTCGCCAAGGCCGTCGACTACGCCAAGACACGCCAGGTCTGGAAGGAGGCGATCGGCGCCCACCAGGCCATCGCCCACCCCCTCGCCGCAGCCCACATCGACCTCGAACTCGCCCGCCTGATGATGCAGAAAGCCGCCCACCTCTACGACGCGGGCGACGACATGGCCGCCGGCGAGGCCGCGAACATGGCCAAGTACGCTGCCGCCGAGGCCTGCGTGAAGGCGGTGGACCAGTCCGTCCACACCCTGGGCGGCAACGGCCTCACCCGCGAGTACGGACTGGCCTCCCTCATCACCGCCTCCCGGGTGTCCCGCATCGCCCCCGTCAGCCGCGAGATGATCCTCAACTTCGTCTCGCACCAGACCCTGGGCCTGCCCAAGTCGTACTAGGCGGGCCCCGGCCGTCCCGGCCGGCCGGGCGCCGGCGGGCCGCCGCCGCCCGGCCCCACGATCCGCACAACCTCCGGAGGACATGGCATGACCCGCCCAGTCGGCGCCGCGCGAGAGCGCGGCGTCACCACCCTCACGCTCGACTCCCCGGCCAACCGCAACGCACTCTCCGCGGACCTCGTCGGCGAGCTGCGCACGGCCCTCGCCGACGCGGCGGCGGACCCGGAGGCACGGGCCGTCGTCCTCACCCACACCGGCACCACGTTCTGCGCCGGCGCCGACCTGAAGTCCCCCTGCGACCCGGCCGACTTCCTCGCCCTGCTCCGCGAGATCGCCGAACTCCCCAAGCCGGTCGTCGCCCGCGTCACCGGACACGTCCGCGCGGGCGGCCTCGGCCTCCTCGGCATCTGCGACATCGCCGCCGCCGGCCCCGCCTCCACGTACGCCTTCACCGAGACCCACCTGGGCGTGGTCCCGGCCGTGATCTCCGCACCGCTGCTCCCGCGCCTGGACCCGCGCGCCGCCGCCCGGTACTTCCTGACCGCCGAGGCCTTCGACGCCGCCGAAGCCGTCCGGATCGGCCTGCTCACCCTCCACGGCGAGGACGTGGACCAGGTCCTCGACCCCGTCCTCACCGGCCTGCGCAAGGCCGGCCCCCAGGCCCTCGCCGCCACCAAGGAACTGCTCACCGCCCCGGTGCGGGACGTCCTCGCCCGCGAGGGCGCCGCGCTCACCGAGCTGTCCGCACACCACTTCGGCTCCGCCGAGGCCCGCGAGGGCATCGGCGCCCGCTTCGAACGCCGGGACCCGTCATGGGCCCTGTGACCGACGCCGGCCCCGCGCAGGACACCCAGCCCGGCCCCAAGCAGGCCCGCAGCCGCGTCACCCGGCGCCACCTCCTGGAAGCGGCCGTCTCCTGCCTCGCCGAACAGGGCTGGGCCGGCTCCACCGTCGCCGTCGTCGCCGAACGCGCCGGCGTCTCCAGAGGCGCCGCCCAGTACCACTTCCCGACGCGCGAGGACCTGTTCACCGCCGCCGTCGCCTACGTCGCCGAAGAACGCTCCGCCGCCCTGCGCGACCTCTTCCACGCCGGACCCGCCGCCCGCCCCGCCGTGGTCGAAGCCCTCGTCGACCTCTACACCGGAGCCCTCTTCCGGGCCGCCCTCCAGCTGTGGGTGGCCGCCTCCAACGAGGAGCAGCTGCGCCCGCAGGTCACCGAACTGGAGGCCCGCGTGGGCCGCGAGACCCACCGCATCGCCGTGGAGCTCCTCGGCGCGGACGAGTCCGTCCCCGGCGTGCGCGAGACCGTACAGGGGCTCCTCGACATGGCCCGCGGCCTCGGCCTGGCCAACCTCCTCACCGACGACACGGCCCGCCGCGCCCGCGTGGTCGCCCAGTGGTCCCGGATCCTGGACGACACCCTCGGCTGAGGAACGCCGAGGGCGCCGCCCCCGTACGCACGGGAGGCGGCGCCCTGACCGGCGACCGGTGCGGGAAGCAGCCCCTCAGGCCGTCTCGGCGATGTCGGCGTACCCCTCGATCTCGCGCGGGTTGCGCTGACCCGGGCCGATGTAGCGGGCCGACGGGCGCACCAGGCGGCCCGTGCGCTTCTGCTCCAGGATGTGCGCCGACCAGCCGGCGGTCCGGGCACAGGTGAACATCGAGGTGAACATGTGCGCCGGGACCTCCGCGAAGTCCAGCATGATCGCGGCCCAGAACTCCACGTTCGTCGCGAGCACCCGGTCGGGGCGGCGCGCGTGCAGCTCCTCCAGCGCGGCCTTCTCCAGCGCCGCGGCCACCTCGTAGCGCGGCGCGTCCAGCTCCTTGGCGGTGCGCCGCAGCACACGGGCGCGCGGGTCCTCGGCCCGGTACACGCGGTGCCCGAAGCCCATCAGCCGCTCGCCCTTGTCCAGGGCCTTCTTCACGTACGCCACGGCGTCACCGCTGCGCTCGATCTCCTCGATCATGCCGAGGACGCGGGACGGCGCACCGCCGTGCAGCGGACCGGACATGGCGCCGACGGCACCCGAGAGCGCGGCGGCGACGTCCGCACCCGTCGAAGCGATCACCCGCGCGGTGAACGTCGAGGCGTTCATCCCGTGCTCGGCGGCCGAGGTCCAGTACGCGTCGACGGCCTTGACGTGCTTGGGGTCCGGCTCGCCGCGCCAGCGGATCATGAACCGCTCGACCACGGACTCGGCCTTGTCGATCTCGCTCTGCGGCACCATCGGCCGGCCCTGCCCGCGCGCGGACTGGGCGACGTACGACAGCGCCATCACGGCGGCGCGCGCGAGGTCGTCGCGGGCGGTCTGCTCGTCGATGTCGAGCAGCGGTTTCAGACCCCACACGGGGGCGAGCATGGCGAGGGCGGACTGCACGTCGACACGGATGTCACCGGAGTGCACCGGGATCGGGAAGGGCTCGGCGGCGGGCAGGCCGGGGTTGAACGCCCCGTCGACCAGCAGGCCCCAGACGTTGCCGAACGAGACGTGCCCGACGAGATCCTCGATGTCGACACCGCGGTAGCGGAGCGACCCACCCTCCTTATCCGGTTCGGCGATCTCGGTCTCGAACGCGACGACCCCTTCGAGCCCGGGTACGAAGTCGGACATCAGGCGGCTCCTCAGATAGTGCGAACACGCGCGGCTCCCGGCGTGACTCGCGGTCCGGCGCGGTCATCCCCGTTGATGCCCGGCACGGCCGTCGGTCACCCGTGTGGGGACCTCCGGACCGGCCCCAAGATTTTGGCGGCTGCGGATGCCAGGCGGAAGCGTGACATACGGCACACTGCTGCAAGCACTCCTGCGGCAGGATGGCTGGCGTGACCGACCAGGACATTGACCCCGCCACGATGCGCAAGCAGTACCGCTCGGAGATCGTCCACGAGGAGAGCCTCGCCGAGGACCCCATGCGGCAGTTCGCCGAGTGGTTCCAGCAGGCCGCCGACTCGCACCTCTTCGAACCGAACGCGATGGTCGTCTCGACGGCGACCCCCGACGGCCGCCCCAGCTCCCGCACGGTGCTGCTGAAGCAGTTCGACGAGCGCGGCTTCGCCTTCTACACCAACTACGGCTCGCGCAAGGGCCGCGAGATCGACGCGAACCCGCACGTCGCACTGCTCTTCCCCTGGCACCCCATCGCCCGCCAGGTCATCGTCACCGGCAGGGCCTCCCGGATCGGCCGCGACGAGACGGCGGCGTACTTCCGCTCCCGCCCGCACGGCTCCCAGCTGGGCGCCTGGGCCAGCGAGCAGTCCCGGGTGATCGGATCCCGCTCCGAGCTCGACCGCCGCTACGCGGAACTCGCGGAGCGCTACCCCGAGGGCGAGCAGGTCCCCGTCCCGCCCGAATGGGGAGGCATCAGGGTCGTCCCCGACGCGATGGAGTTCTGGCAGGGCCACGAGAACCGGCTCCACGACCGGCTGCGCTACGTCCTCGAGGACGGGAAATGGCGCCTGGAGCGCCTCTGCCCGTAGCACGCAGACGACCCGCGGGCTCGGGTTTCTCTCCTGCAGTGAGAGAAGCCGGCCGGACGTACCGGCGAGCCCGCGGGTCGGGTGACTGCTTGGGATTGGCCGACGCTTACGTCGGCACCGCACTGGGTGCGTGGACGACGGGCGTCAGCCCGCAGTCACCTCGCTAGTCCGAGCAGAAATCACTTCGGAACACCTCCTTTCTGAGCGTGGCGTCAGCCTAGGACGGCGTGGGCCGGGCCTCAAGCGAATATTTCCGCCGAGATTTCGTAGGCGTAGCCGTCAGCGCGCTGCAACAGCCGCAGGTTCCCGTGGCCGACATCGAACCTGCAGGCCGCAGTGGTCAGCCGATGCCGGCCACTGGCGCGCACAGCGATCTTCCCGACCCAGCGGCCCCGCCATTTGCCCCTCGGGACGTCGGCCTGGACAAGATCGCCGGTGGCGAAGCCGTGGTGCCGCTTCACCCGGCTGCGGAGCAGCCGCGGAAAGCCGTGGCGGTCGGGGGTGGTCCGAGCGTAGGAGCCGCGGCCGGTGGACGTCATCGCCAGCACCTGCTCCGGGATGCGAACGACGGCGGCTCCGTTCTCATGATCCAGATCTCCGGTCAGAAGCGCATCGAGCGTGTGGCTCTTGGGCAACCCCATTGCCTCGCGATTCCATCGTGTGCGGGCTCCGGACCAGGCGTACACGGGCCGTCCCAAGGTCTCCAGCGCCTCGGCCAGCCGATGGCGGGTGGCGTTCATCGCGGCCGCGTCGTGAAGGTCTGCCTGTGCATGCGACATGAGTCGGCGGAGCCGGACGGGCCGGCCGGCGAGAAACTCCTCGACCGGCAGGGTCCCCTTGGCGCGGTTGCAGGGGACGCAGGCGAGGGTCAGGTTCGAGGTCCGTCCGGAGCCGCCGCGGCTCCGCGGGCGGATGTGCTCGACGTTCAGTGGCACGCCGGAGGCGCCGCAGTACGCGCACGCCCGATTCCACTTGTCGAGCAGGTACGCGCGGATCTCGGCTCCCGCGCGAGTACCCCGCCGGTAGTCGACACCTGCGATGGCGCAGGTGTCGAAGGCCACCCGCTCCACGTGAAGTGCGCTGACGGGTGCGTACCGGCACAGGCGGCGCACGAGGGACAGCGTGGAGTCCACGCGGTGCCGCAGGGAGGGCGGGAGCCAGCCCTCAGGCCTGGTGCGGTTCCGATTCCGCGGGGCGCGGTAGCGGAGGTTGGCCGAGCGGCGGCGACGGCGGTATCCCGCGCGTCGCAGCATCCCGGCACGGATCTGCCCGCCGCGATGGCGGAGCTCGACTGCCAGCAGCCCCCGGCGGACGCCGACGCTCGCGCCGCCCTGGGCGCCTGCCTGGATCCGGTCCTCGGTCAGGGCGACGCCGGTCCTCCTGGACCCGGGGTCGATGCGGACCTCCACGCCGTCCACGTCGGATTCGTCGAAGGTCCGACGCGTGAGCCGGATGACGAAAGGCGCGCGGCGGGCGACCACGGCCCGCCCGCTGCCGAGCAGCTCCCGGGCTCGGGCCGGATGGCAGGGCATCAGCGGTTCCCCGCCCTTGGCCAGTACGAATACCCGGCTCGCACCGAGGGGAACGTCACCGTTCCCGTTCTCTGCCGCTCCCGTTCCGTTGGAATCGGGGACGGCGTGTCGCCTGCGGGGCTCGGTGCGGCGCCCGCCGGTCTCCCCTCGCTCATGTTCCCCGTCGGCGCCCCGCCGTGCGGCGGGGAGTCCGTGAGCCGTTTCGTCCCTGCTCCCAGGGGTGTCTGCTCTCACGAATTCCAGAGCGGGCTGCTGAGGAAGCACAGCCCGGTGGGTCTTCTCGCCTGCAGGAAACGTAGCCATCGATGCGCACCCATCTGATTGGTGATCGTGATGACTGGAGCTGGCCGCTCAGTGCCGGACGGAGCGAGCGGCCTCCCTTCTCGTGCGGTTGTGACGCTATGCGGTGGTGGACCCGGGAGTTGTGGCGTCGGAACCGGCTTCCCCCGAACGGGTGTCGCGGGTGCACGATAAAAGCTAGGGACGGCTGTTTTCGGGAATGCGGTGTGGGCTGCGTCACGTTCCAGTTGAATGATCTGACGTGCCGCACATGCGAACACCTGCAGGGGGTGCCAGGTGAGTGCTTCCGGACGGAGTGAGACCACCGACGATCTGCTCGCAGCGCTGCTGGACGGGATGGACGCGGCCTTGTGCGCGTTCGACGCCGACGGCGTGATCACGCACTGGAACCGCGAAGCCGAGCGGATCCTCGGCTGGACCGCCGCCGAGGCGGTCGGGCGCAAGGGGTTCGCCGGGTGGGCCGTGCGTGCCGCCGATGCACAGGACGTCGAGGAGCGGCTCATGTCCGCCCAGGACGTGCCCGGGCGGCAGGTGCACGAGTTCGCGCTGCTGACCAAGGAGGGCGGGCGGGTGCTCGTGCGGACCCAGTCCGCCGGGGTGCCCGGGGCGGACGGGAAGCCCGCCGGGGTGTACTGCGCCTTCAGCGAGGTGCACGCGCAGATCGACCTCGAGCGGTCCATCGCGCTCAGCGAGGCGCTGATGTCCGACGCCTCGTGGGGCGTCGTCCTCGTCGATGTGGATCTGCGGCCCGCCGTGGTCAACGCGCACGCGGCCCGCGCCTTCGGGTCGGGGCGGACCGCTCTGCTCGGCCGGCCGCTGGGGGAGCTGCTGGTCCAGGGCGTCGAGGAACTGGAGGGTGCGCTCCAGCACGTGCTCGCCGCCGACGGGTCCCCGCCGGCGCCCGTGGAGCTGTGGGTGTCCGTCCGTACGCCGGAGGGGGTGCGGCGGCGGTGCTGGCGGTCCGGGTTCCTGCGGCTGGGCTCCCCGCTGGCGGAGGAGCCGGTGCCCCTCGGGGTCGGCTGGCTGTTCCAGGACATCACCGAGGCCCGGCAGGCCTCGCTGGACACGGCGCAGCTGCGGTTCCGCGCCGGCCAGCTGCACCGTTCGGGCCGGGCGGCCGCCGAGTGCGAGGACCCGGCCGAGGCGGCCGCCGTACGACTGGACTTCGCCCTCGCCGGCTTCGCGGAGCACGCGCTGCTCGACGTACTGGAGCAGTCGGCCGACCCGGACCGGCAGCGCCTCGTACGGGTGGCCGCCTCGCCTCCGCTGCTGCCCGGGGCGGGGGCGAGCCAGGCGCGGTACGAGCCCGGGCATCCGGCGCTGCAGGCGCTGGACCGGATCGGCTCGGTGCGTACCAGCGCCCCGCGCGGGGAGGCGGCCGCGGGCTGGGCGCGGGACCGGCAGTGGCCGCAGGACGCGGCGCACGTGCTGTGCACGGTGCTGCGCAGCCGCGGGCGGACCCTGGGGGCGCTGACCTTCGTACGGGGCGCTTCGCGGGCCGCGTTCGAGCAGGCGGACGCGGCGTACGCGGAGGAGGTCGCGGCCCGGGTCGCGGCCGATCTCGACCTGGCCGCCTGCCCCGGCACCCCCGGCGACGGCGGATTACCGCGGGCCTAGGAGGTGTCCGCCGCGGGTCAGTGGCGGAAGAAGATCCGGTCGCCGTACTCCTTCAGGACGCGGCCGTTCCATTCGTGGCCGCCGTCGACGTTGCCCGAGCGCAGCAGCGGGGGCTCCATGCCGCGGGCGGCCAGCTCGCCGGCGGCCGCCGCCATCACGGCCTGCATGATCGCGCTGGTCACGACGGTGGAGGCGGGCGCGAAGGGCGCGTCGATGCCGTCGAGGCTCAGCTCGGCGTCGCCGACCGCGATCTTGCTGTCGAGGACGATGTCGCAGTGGTCCTTGAGGAAGGTGCCCGAGACGTGCCGCGACTTGGTCTCCGTCGCATAGGCCACGGACGTCACGCCGATGACCTTCAGGCCGAGGGCTCGGGCGTTCATGGCCATCTCGACGGGCAGGGCGTTGCGCCCGGAGAGGGAGATGATCACGAGGATGTCGCCGTCGGTGGCCGGGCTGCTGTCGAGGACGGCCCCGGCGAGGCCGTCGACCCGCTCCAGCGCGCTGCCGAGCGTGGCCGGCATGACGTCGACGCCGACGGTGCCGGGGACGGCGAGGAAGTTCACCAGCGCGAGTCCGCCGGCCCGGTAGACCACGTCCTGGGCGGGGAGGGAGGAGTGGCCGGCGCCGAAGGCGAAGAGCCGGTTCCCGGCGGCGACGGCGTCGGCGATGGCGGCGCCGGCCTCGGCGATGTGCGCGGCCTCCTCGTCGCGCACCCGCTGCAGGAGCCCGATCGCGGCGTCGAGGAACTGACCGGCCAGCTTGCTCTCGCTCATACGCCGATGGCCCTTCCAGAGGTGGGGTTCGTCCGTGTCCGCCGCTCACCGTGCGGTCTGGACCAAGGGCGTGTCAATACGAACGTCAAGGGATGTCCCGGGCAGGGCTTGACGTTCGCACGGGACGGTTGTCCGCCTGATGCGTCAGAATTGGGGGCAGGGCCAGCGCACGATATCCGAGGGGCACGAATGTCCGGACTGATCGATACCACGGAGATGTATCTCCGCACCATCCTCGAGCTGGAAGAGGAAGGCGTGGTCCCCATGCGCGCCCGTATCGCCGAGCGGCTCGACCAGAGCGGACCGACGGTGAGCCAGACGGTGGCGCGCATGGAGCGGGACGGCCTGGTGGCCGTGGCGAGCGACCGTCACCTGGAGCTGACGGAGGAGGGCCGGCGGCTGGCGACGCGCGTGATGCGCAAGCACCGGCTCGCGGAATGCCTGCTCGTCGACGTCATCGGCCTGGAGTGGGAGCAGGTGCACGCCGAGGCCTGCCGCTGGGAGCACGTGATGAGCGAAGCGGTGGAGCGGCGGGTGCTGGAGCTGCTGCGCCACCCGACCGAGTCGCCGTACGGGAACCCGATCCCGGGGCTGGAGGAGCTGGGCGAGAAGGCCGAGGCGGACCCGTTCCTGGAGGACGGCATGGTCAGCCTGTCGGAGCTGGACCCGGGTACGGACGGCAAGACCGTGGTCGTGCGCCGGATCGGGGAGCCGATCCAGACGGACGCCCAGCTGATGTACACGCTGCGGCGGGCGGGCGTGCAGCCCGGTTCGGTGGTCAGCGTGACCGAGTCGCCGGGCGGTGTGCTGGTCGGCAGCGGCGGCGAGGCCGCGGAACTGGACGCGGAGATCGCCTCGCACGTGTTCGTGGCCAAGCGCTGACCGGACGCACGCTGCGTTCGGGGGTGGTGGAAGTGGGCGGTCCCGGCGCCTTGCGGCGCCGGGACCGGTCCTCCCCTTTGTTGACCTGGAGCCCCGAGCTCTCAAGGTCATCCCCTCGGACCGTCTTCCCCGAGCGGCCCGCCTCCCTGTTGAAAGGATCTCCATCGGCAGTGGCGGCCAATCCTTGAGCAAGGTCACTCGAAAGAGCGGTGTTGGAGGCGAGAACCCCGTTTTCGAATGCGGGTTCGATAGTCTGGCCGCGAGCGAAGGGGGTGCATCTGCCGTGGTACAGCGCATCGATGTGACAGGGGCCGACGGTGTGCGCCTGGCCGCCTGGGAGTTCCGGGAATCCGCCGCCACTGCGCCCCCGGATCCCGACGTGCCCCGGGTGCTGTTACTCCACGGTCTGATGGGCCGCGCCTTCCACTGGGCGGGCACCGCCCGCTGGCTCGCCCACAACCGCCGCGTCGTGGCGCTCGACCAGCGCGGCCACGGCCAGAGCGACCGCCCCGCCGCCGGCCCGGGCACCTCGAACCGTCTCGGACGCGAGGCGTTCGTGGCCGACGCCGAAGCCGTCATCGAGCAGCTCGGCCTGGGTCCGGTGACCCTGATCGGCCACTCCATGGGCGCCCTCACCGGCTGGCAGCTGGCCGCCCGCCGCCCCGACCTGGTCGAGGCCCTGGTCATCTGCGACATGCGCGCCTCCGCCCTCGGCGAGGCCTCCCAGCAGGAATGGGAGGAATGGTTCCACCGCTGGCCCCTCCCCTTCCCCACCCAGGACGCCGCCCGCCGCTGGTTCGGCGAGGACGACCCCCGGGTGGAACGCCCCGACCCCGGCCGCGGCGCCTTCTTCGCCGAGGTGATGCACCAGGCCCCGGACGGCTGGCGCCCCCTGTTCTCCCGCCGCCAGATGCTGAGGGCCCGCGAGACCTGGGTCCACGACGCGCACTGGGAGGAACTGGCCCAGGTCCGCTGCCCGACCCTCGTCGTCCGGGGCCTGGACGGCGAACTCGGCCGCGCGGAGGCCCAGGAGATGGTCCGCGTCCTCCCCGCAGGCCAGTACGCCGAGATCCCCGACGCGGGCCACTACCTCCACTACGACCAGCCGACGGCCTGGCGCGCCGCCCTGGAACCCTTCCTGGACCAGGTCAGGGCCGCCGCGCCCTGACGGCGCCCCGTACGCCTGACCGTGCCGCGTACGCCTCGTACGCCACGCACGGAGGGGGCGGCGGGCAGTCGCCCGTCACCCCCTCGCCCGCGTCCGACCCCCGTACGGACGCGGGCCCGCGGCTCAGCCCTTGCTGACCGCCAGCAGGATCTCCGGCAGCTTGCGGGCTACCGTCGGCGCCGCCAGGCGCAGGCCCGCCCACGTGGCCAGCGTTCCCCAGGCCGCCCCCAGCGGCAGCAGGATCCAGGTGATCGACGGGTGGTCCGCCACGTTGAGGTAGACCGCCAGGACGATCACCGGCGAGCAGATCACCGCCGACGTGAGCATGCCGCCGAAGATGCCCGCCCAGGCGAGCCCGGCCTGCCCCGGGGCGACGTTCTTGAAGGCGCCGTCCGTCGGGATCGAGTACGGGAAGTGGGCCGAAGCCAGCGCCCCCGTGCACAGCATCGAGCCCAGCAGGGCCAGGCCCACCCCGAGCGCCGCCGGGAACCCGCCCCAGTTGTGGACCAGCGCCGCGGTGACCGCCGTGACCACGACCGTGTAGGGGACGGTGATCAGGGCCAGGGCGTACGCGCGGTCGCGCAGCTCGGCGAACGCGTCCCGCGGGGTCGAAATGGTCTGCGCGACCATCCAGAAAGCCGAGGTGTCCTGCCCGAACTGGTTGTACATCTGGACGCCGAGCATGCCCGTGCCGAAGCAGGCCAGGTACAGCGAGCCCGTGCCCTGGAGGGCGTTGAAGACCGGGACGATCAGGCCGACCGCCAGCGCCGTCACCCACGCCGACTTCGTCTTCGGGTCGCGGACCACGTACCGCAGCGTGCGCTGCATGACCGCGCCCGTCCGCCCGCCCGGCAGGAACGACCAGACCCCGGCGCCGCCCGCGGACTCCCGCTTCTGGGAAGGCTTCGCCGCCGCGATCGTCGAGCCGTCCGGGGTGACCATCAGGGTCGTCAGGCTCCGCTCCCAGAACCGCAGGAGCAGGACCAGCGCCAGGACGGTCACGGCCAGCTGCGCCGCCGCCACGCCGTACGAGCCCTTGCTCGCCGAGTCCACCATGCCGACGGCCGTCGCGGGCGGCAGCCACCGCACCACGGCCTCGACCGGCTCCAGCTGGGACAGGCCGCCCGTCTGGAACAGGCGCTGGCTCGCGAAGTTCGCCAGCTGTGCGCCCACCGCGATCAGCAGGCCGCTGAGCAGCGCCAGGTCACGCCCCTTGCGGCTGGTCAGCAGCCGGACGTTGGCCGTGGCCACCGCGCGGGCCAGCGTGACGCAGCCCAGCACCAGGAGCGGTACGGCCGGTACGGCGGCCACGATGCCCGCCGCGCCCCGCGCGACGGCCACCACGGAGCCCACCGCCAGGCAGACCGTGAACAGTGGGCCTATCCCGACCAGCGAGGAGGCCAGCAGGGCCCGTACGAGCGGACGCGGGCGCAGCGGCAGCATGACCAGCCGGCTCGGGTCGAGCGTCTCGTCCCCGCTGGGGAAGAACAGCGGCATGAACGTCCAGCCCAGCGCCAGGATCGCGGCGAGCAGGACGACGATCGTGCCCGCGTGCGCGTTCCCGTGCAGCACGGCCAGGCCGAGCATCGCGAAGCAGGCCACGACCAGCGCGAACGCCAGCGAGCTGAAGTAGGCGGCCTTGCGCTTCGACGAGCCCTTGAGCCCGTTGCGGATCAGCGACAGCTTGAGGCGGACGAAGACCGCGGTCAGGTCGCCCGCGCCGGCCACGGCCGGCGCCGCGGCCGTGGCGGCCGCCGGAGCGGATGCGGATGCGGCGCTCATCGGGCGGCCTGCCCGCCGAGCCAGTCCAGCGAGTCGCCCGCGGCGCGGCCGCCCGCGCCGACGAGCTCCAGGAACGCGGCCTGCAGCGAGGGAGCGTCGCCCCGCACGTCGGCCAGCGGGCCCGCGGCGCGGATCCGGCCGGCGGCCATGACGGCGACCCAGTCGCACAGCGACTCGACCAGCTCCATCACGTGGGAGGAGAAGACGACCGTGGCGCCGGACGAGGTGTACCGTTCCAGCACCCCGCGGATGGTCTGCGCCGACACCGGGTCCACGCCCTCGAACGGCTCGTCCAGGAACAGCACTTCGGGGTTGTGCAGCAGGGCGGCGGCCAGGCCGATCTTCTTCCGCATGCCCGTCGAGTAGTCGACGATCAGCTTGTGCTGCGAGCCCGCGAGGTCCAGGACGTCCAGCAGCTGGGTGGCCCGCTTGTCGGTCTCCGCGCCCGGCAGCCCGCGCAGCCGGCCCATGTAGCCGAGCAGTTCGCGCCCCGACAGCCGCTCGAAGAGGCGCAGCCCCTCCGGCAGCACGCCGATCCGCGACTTGACCTCGACCGGGTCGCTCCACACGTCGTGCCCGGCGACGAGGACCCGCCCCATGTCGGGGCGCAGCAGCCCGGTCACCATCGACAGCGTCGTCGTCTTGCCCGCGCCGTTCGGGCCGACCAGGCCGATGAACTGCCCCGCGGGCAGCTCGAGGTCGATCCCCGCGACCGCGACCTGGTCGCCGAAGCGCTTCCACAGGCCCTCTACCCGTACCGCCGCCCGTCCGGCGGACGGCGCGGTTCGCGCGCCGTCCGGTCCGTACGTCCCACCCGTCGCATCTGCCTGGTCCGGCATGCGCCTGCCTCTCGCTGTGTTCCCCGTGGTCCTGCGTTCTTCACGATAGGAGGGCGGGGTGAGGCGGGGCAGTTACTTATGTCATGAGTTTCCGTACAGGAATGTCCCTGTTCTGACCTGCGACGTTCCGGAGGATCGCGGGTCAGGGCGTGCGGCGGTCCCGGTCCGCTGCCGCCTCGCGCCCGCACGCGTAGGCCAGCGCGGCGATCAGCTCCTCCGTGTCCGGCAGCCACCGGTTCGCCGGGGTGGGCCGGCGCGCCCACTGGACCGCGCCCCGGCCGCCGAAGCGGGTGGGCGGGGCGGCCACGTACTCGCCCTCGCCCCGCGCGACGAGGTCGATCGAGGCCGGCGACCAGCCGAGCTTGCGCACCAGGTCCGGCACCTTCGCCCCGGCGCCCGGCAGGACGAAGAACAGCATCCGGTGGTCGGGCGTGAGGGCGACCGGCCCCAGGGTGCGCTCCATCCGCTCCAGCCGGGCGAGCGCCAGGAACCCGGCCGAGTCCGGTACGTCCAGCGCGTCGAACGTCCGGCCGGTGGGCAGCAGGATCGAGGCCTCGGGGCGCTTCGCCCAGATCTGCCGCACCCGGACCGCGCTGCCCGTGGCCAGCGCCGCCCAGTCCTTCACCGTGGCGTGCGCGCCCGGCGCCGGGCAGTCCTGCGCCCCGCAGGAGCACAGCTCCCGCCCGTCCGCGGACTCCAGCCAGGTGCCGGCGAAGACATCCCAGTGCCGCTCTTCCGCGTACCGCACGGCATGGTCCAGCAGCTGCTCGCCGCGCTGCTTGGGGATGGGTGCGGTCTGCGTGACTCCGATGGTCTCTTCCACGCCCATCACAACTCCCGGGGTCACCCGGGGTTACGGGCGTAAACCGGCCGGTGGGCGGAGCATCGATCCTGCATACGGGGCGCACTGGAGCACGGGTGGGGGCGCGTAGGAGGTCGGGGCGCCGGAGTTGGGTAGCGACACGACGCAGAGCGGATGATTCTCCGCACATCAGGCGGGAAGTGATCATTCCAACGATCACCCGCGGCTACTGGGGGTTTTCATGGCAGCCAGGCCTCTCGTCGCGCGCCAGCCGAATGAACGGCTACAGGCGCTCATCCAGGAAGCCGGGTGCTCGAACGCCGGGCTCGCCCGGCGCGTCAACATGTGCGGGGCCGAACACGGCCTCGATCTCCGCTACGACAAGACCTCCGTGGCCCGGTGGCTGCGCGGCCAGCAGCCGCGCGGCCGGGCGCCCGGCATCATCGCCGAGGCGCTGGGGCGCAAACTCGGCCGGACCGTCACCATCGACGAGATCGGCATGGCCAACGGCAAGAACCTCGCCTCCGGCATCGGCCTGCAGTTCTCCCCGACCGTCATCGGCGCCATCGAGCAGGTCAGCGAGCTGTGGCGGAGCGACGTCGGCCGCCGCGACTTCCTGTCCGGGTCGAGCGTGGCCGCGTCGGCGCTCGTCGAACCGAGCCGCGACTGGCTGATCACCGGCGCCGACGCGCAGGTGGCGCGCAGCGGCGGCTCGCGCGTCGGGATGCCGGACGTGGAGGCGGTACGGGCGACCACCGAGGCCCTCAAGGACCTCGACCACCGCTTCGGCAGCGGCCACGTCCGGCCGGTGGTCGTGCACTACCTCAACTCGGTGGTCTCCGGGCTGATCGGCGGCTCCTACCGGGAACCCGTCGGGCGGGCGCTGTTCGCGGCGGTGGCCCGGCTGACGGAGCTCGCCGGCTACATGGCGGTGGACACGGGCCAGCCGGGCCTGGCCCAGCGGTACTACATCCAGGCGCTGCGCCTGGCCCAGGCGGCGGGGGACCGGGCGTACGGGGGCTACGTGCTCGCGGCGTCGATGAGCCACCTCGCGGCGGAACTGGGCAATCCGCGGGAGATCGCGCAGCTCGCGCGGGCCGCGCAGGAGGGGACCCGCGGGCAGGTCACGCCGCGGGTGGAGGCGATGTTCTACGCCGCCGAGGCGCGCGGGCACGCGCTGCTGGGCGACACCCGGGCGACGGCGGTGCTGTCCTCGCGGGCCGTGAGCGCGCTGGAGCGGGCGGAGCCGGAGTCGGGCGACGACCCGGTCTGGATCCGGCACTTCGACGCGGCGTACCTCGCGGACGAGCTGGCGCACTGCCACCGGGACCTGGGCCAGGCGGAGGCGGCGGCCCGGCAGGCGCAGGACGCGCTGCGGGGCCTCCCGGCGGGCAAGGCGCGGCGCCGGGCGATCGGACTGCTGCTGCTGGCGTCGGCGCAGGTGCAGCAGCGTGAGGTGGAGCAGGCCTGCCAGACGGCCGCGAGGGCGGCGGACCTGCTGTCGGGGCTCCGCTCGAACCGGGGCGCGGAGTACCTGGACGACTTCCGCACCCGCCTCGCCCCGTACCGCGACGAGCCGGCGGCCCGCGAGTTCACGGCCCGCCTGGAGGTGGTGGCCTAGGGGGTGGTGGGCCTGCCGGGGACGGGGGTGACCGGGTAGCGTGAGCCGCCGGTTCCGTAGTTCGGAGTAGGCGGCGAAGGAGTCCCGGTGACGGAGAGCGGACAGGGCGGCGGCCCGCAGGCGGCCCCGCAGGCCGGTGCGCCGTGGGGCCCAGACCCGGCGTACCCGCAGCAGCCGCAGGGGCCGGGGCAGCCCGCGTACGGCTATCCGCCGGCGCCGCAGCCGGGCCAGCCGGCGTACGGCCATCCCCCGGCACCCGGGCAGCCGGCGCCGGAGCCGGGGCAGCAGGCGCCCGGGCATGTGGTGGGGCCCGGTTACGAGGGGCCGGGGGAGCCGCACGGGTACGGCTACCCGCCGCTGCCCGAGGCGGTCACGCAGTACATCCCGCCGGTCCCGGCGGCGCCCACGGCCGACGAAGGGGCCACCCAGTACATCCCGCCCGTTCCGGCCGGTCCCGCGCACGGCGAGGCGGCGACGCAGTACATCCCACCGGTCCCGGCGGCGCCCACGGCCGACGAAGGGGCCACCCAGTACATCCCGCCGGTCCCGGCCGCGCCCGCACACGGTGAGGCCGCCACGCAGTACATCCCGCCCGTTCCGGCCGGTCCCGCGCACGGCGAGGCGGCCACGCAGTACATCCCGCCGGTCCCGGCCGCGCCCGCCACCGACGGGTTCGACGCGCTGTTCCGCGGGGGCGACGCCGAAGCCGGGCACACCCAGCACCTGCCGCCCGTACAGGAGCCGGTGCTGCGGCAGCCGCCGCCGCGGGGCTACCCTCCGCGCGGGCAGCGGCCCGTACCGCCCCCGGCGCAGTCCCAGCCCCAGCAGTTCCAGCAGCACCCGCAGTACGCGCCGCCCCCGGCCCCGCCGGAGGCGCCCCGGCGCGTGCCGGCCGGCGTGATCGCCGCCGTCGTCATCGGCCTGGCCGTCGTCGGGCTCGGCGTCGGCGCGCTGCTCAGCGACGGCAAGGCGCAGAACAACGACCCGGCCGCGGCAGCGGCGACCCCCAGCGCCGGCAGCTCGGCCGCGGCCGCCGGCGAGGCGCCCGTGGACCCGGCCCGGGCGCAGGCCGTCCAGCTGGACAAGCTCCTCGCGGACAGCAACGACAGCCGTGCCTCGGTGATCCGGGCCGTCGACGACATCAAGGGCTGCCGCAACCTCGGCCAGGCGGCGACCGATCTGCGCGACGCCGCCCGCCAGCGCGAGGAGCTCGTCACCCGTCTCCAGGACCTGAAGCTGGACCAGCTCCCCGACAACGCGAAGCTGGCGGCCTCGCTGACCAAGGCCTGGCAGTCCTCCGGCGCCGCCGACAACAGCTACGCGGCCTGGGCCGACGACACCGCCGGCGACAAGAAGGGCTGCAAGGACGGGCAGGCCAAGAACACCGGCAACGCCGCCGAGGGCAACAAGGCGAGCGGCGAGGCGACGAGGGCGAAGGAGTCGGCCGCGACCCTGTGGAACACGATCGCGGCCAAGTACAGCCTCACCAAGCGGGACAAGTCCCAGCTCTAGATGCGGGCCCGGAGTGGAGCGCCTACGCCGCGCGGGGCGCCTGCTCCAGGGTCTGGGTCATGTCCATCGACTGCTCGCCCTGCTGGGCGACGAGCCGGCCCGCCTGGACGATCTGGAAGTTGACCCGCCCGTTCACCATGCGCGGGAAGCCGGCGACGGCGCGCATGTCCTTGTAGCGCCAGCTCAGGTCCGGGGTCAGCCCGCCGGTCTTCACGGGGTCCGACTGGTTCAGCGCGCGCGCCACCTTGCGAGACGTGATGTCCTCGCCGGACTTGAACCGCTTCACGGTCTCGCTGAGCACGGTGTACGCGATCCAGGTGGTCTGCGTCCCGCTGTCGTCCGCGTCCACGGCGTCGTTGCCGAACGCGTGATCGGAGATCACGTTCCGCATCTGCTCCCACAGCGGATCGGTCGACACCGGGTACCAGCTGGTGAGGTACGCCCCCTCGAAGGGGCTCTCCTTGCCGCCGGTGCGGTCGACCACGGCCTGGCTGACGCTGCCCAGCACGGAGGAGATCTGCGGGTTCTTGTGCTTGTCGTCGACGCGGCGGAAGGCGTCGAAGAACGTCTCCGTGCGCTCGCCGAGGACGGCCGTGACGCAGCCCTTGTCCTTGCCGCCGGAGGAGCCGGCGAGCGCCTCGCGGGCCTGCGGCGTGTAGTCCGCGGAGTCCTCGGCGGCCCGGATGTCGTTGGCGTCGGGCATCTTGTTGGCCTTGAGCCCGGCGTTGAGCAGGAGCGGCATGGAGTCGCCCGCGAGGGTGTCCGGGCGGACGACGGCCACCTGGCTGCAGGCGCGGCCCAGCTGGTGCCCGGCGCCGGCGAGGAGGACGGGCTGACCGCCGTTGACGGGGTAGGAGAAGGGGCTCTGGAACTCCTCGGAGGAGACCCCGTACCCGCCGATGAAGGGGATGCCCTCGGCCTCCAGCGGGGCCATGAAGGCGCGTCCGTGCTGGCTGTACGAGCCGACGACCGCGACGGCCTTCTCGCTGATGGCCTTGCGGGCGCAGTCGGCGGCGCCGTTCGCGGTGTTCTTCTCGTTGCAGGTCAGTACGCGCAGTTTGTGACCGTTGATTCCGCCCTTGGAGTTGACCCAGGCCTCATAGGCCTTGGCCATGCCGGGCATTCCGGGCATGTTGGTCGCCTGGGTGCCCTGCGGCGCGAAGGTCATGACCGTGATCGTGTCCCCGGAGCCCCCCGGGCCCGTGGTGAGTACCCCGCATCCGGCGACGAGACACGTGCCCATCGCCGTTGCCAGCAGAGTGCGGGAGAAGGATGCCGTGCGTCGCCAATCGGTCATGTCCATGCACCCTTCCGCCTCACGGGTAACTGGAAAGTGAGATGGACACAACAAGGAGTGACGCGAAGGTGAATTGCAGGGGCGCGATCGCACACAGGCGCCTGAAGATCGCGCCGGCCGTGAACGTACGATCGAAAGCGTGACATTCGCCCAAGGTTCGAAGAACTCTTCCCGCCGCGGCGGCCGCTCCTCCACCATGGGCGGCATGCCCTTGAACGACATGCCGTGGTGGCGCTGGCGCAGCAACGTGCGCTCGGCGCTTCACATGCTCTCCGACCCGGTCTTCCACGAGGAGACCTGGCTCGCCGGTGTCGAGGGGTACGGGGACGTCACCGACGCCGTGTACCGGCTCGTCGAGGACACCTGGCTCGACAGCTGGTCCGCCGAGAAGTACGTCGGCACGATCTTCCGCGACTCCCAGGAGGCCGCGCTCGTGGACCTCGCGGTGCTGCGGGTGCTGCGGATCCTGCACCAGGTCGGGCCCGACGCCCCCGTCTCCGCCTACCTCGAGCACCACGCCTGGCCCGAGGCGGTGCGCGCCGCACGCGAGGCGCACGTACGGCTCGCGACCGCGGACGGGGACGAACCGGACGCCGCACCGCAGTCGCTGGAACTGCTGAGGATCCTGACCCGCGCGGTGTGAAAGGCTGTGGGGTCATGAGCGACGACCCGCAGCCCCAGGCCCCCCAGCAGTACGTATTGACCCTGTCCTGCCCGGACAAGCAGGGCATCGTGCATGCCGTGTCCAGTTATCTGTTCATGACCGGATGCAACATCGAGGACAGCCGTCAGTTCGGCGACCACGACACCGGCCTCTTCTTCATGCGGGTCCACTTCTCGGCCGACGCTCCGGTGACGCTGGACAAGCTGCGGGCCAGCTTCGCCGCCATCGGGGACTCGTTCCGGATGGAATGGCAGCTCCACCGCTCCGACGACCGCATGCGGATCGTGCTGATGGTGTCGAAGTTCGGGCACTGCCTGAACGACCTGCTGTTCCGTACGAGCATCGGCGCGCTGCCGGTCGAGATCGCGGCGGTGGTCTCGAACCACACCGACTTCGCCGATCTGGTCCGCTCGTACGGCGTCCCCTTCCACCACATCCCGGTGACGAAGGACACGAAGGCGGCAGCGGAGACGCAGCTGCTGGAGCTGGTGCGGGCCGAGAACGTGGAGCTCGTGGTGCTGGCGCGGTACATGCAGGTGCTGTCGGACACCCTGTGCAAGGAACTGAGCGGGCGGATCATCAACATCCACCACTCCTTCCTGCCGAGCTTCAAGGGCGCGAAGCCCTACCACCAGGCGCACGCGCGCGGCGTGAAGCTGATCGGCGCCACCGCGCACTACGTGACGGCCGACCTGGACGAGGGCCCGATCATCGAGCAGGAGGTCGAGCGCGTCGGCCACGAGGTGACGCCGGACCAGCTGGTGGCGATCGGGCGCGACGTGGAATGCCAGGCGCTGGCGCGGGCCGTGAAGTGGCACAGCGAACACCGCGTCCTCCTGAACGGCACCCGCACGGTCGTCTTCGCATAATCCGCATGACCCGGGACCCGGGACCCGGGACCCGGGACCCGGGACCCGGGACCCGGCACACGGCCCGCGGAGCAGCACCGCGGGCCGTGACCGGAGCCGGAGCCGGCGGCTAGAGGCGGCTCAGGGAGGCTGCTGCGAAGAGGACGTCGCGGATGGCTTCGCGGTCGCCGTGCTGGCCCACCGCGGCTTCCTCCGGCGAGATGTGGCCCGCAGCCAGCTGGCAGAACTCGGCGCCGTCCAGTGCGATCCGCGCCACCGTGTGCTCCGGCGAGGGCTTCGCCGCCGGGGAGTCCAGCGCGATGTCCCAGCTGCCGCCGCCCGCGCCCTCGATCTCCAGGTGCAGGGTCCGTCCGGGGGCGCCGGCCGCGACCAGGCCGCGGGCCGGGGCCGCCAGCCCCGCCCGGCGCCGGTGGGCCAGCGCACTCGGCAGCAGCCGCGCCGCCAGGTCGATCATCCGGTTCAGGTGCGGCCCGGACGGCGGGTCGTACGGGTAGTCCACCGCCTCCGCGATGTCCCACGCGTGCACCCAGCACTCGAAGGCCCGCTCCAGGAAGGCGTCCCCGAGCGGCAGCGCGAAGGCCCCGTAGTCCACCGACAGCTGCCCCACGCCCCGCCCCGCGAACGACACCGTCCGCACCAGCGTGTGGCCCTGCTCCCGCCACGGCTCGCGGATCTGCCGGGTCAGGGGCTGCGCGGTGGAGTTCCAGTAGTGCTCCGTACGGCCCGTCGCGTCCGACGGCGCCTCCGGGCCCAGCGGATCGTCCAGGCCCAGCGCCGTCGCGACCATCCCGTCCACCGTGAGCAGGTGCCCGATCACCCCGGCCACCGTCGTCCGGCGGTACTGGCGCCGCTCCTCCTCGAACCACTTCAGCCGTACCGGGGTCTGCCACTCCGAGTCGCCGAAGTCCCGCAGCAGCGCGTCGAGCCGCGCCGTCTCCGTGTCGTACGGGCTGGCCCACGCCGGCACCGGGATGCGGGCCGGCCGCTTGCCGAGGCAGTCCTCCAGCACCCGCGACCGCAGCAGCGGCTTGAGGTCCAGGCTCTCCTCCGGGTGCAGCAGCCCCACCGCGTCACGCAGCCGCAGCGCCTCCTCCGCGCAGGGCGCGCACTCGGTGAGGTGGTCCTCCACCGCCTGCGTCTCCTCGGCGGAGCACGCCGCGAGCGCCCACGCGCCGAGCAGGGACTTCAGTACGGCATGCGACCGCGGCGGCTGCGGCGCTGCCGCCGGCTGGGGCTGCGGCAGCGGCTCCGGTGCGTGCCGCGGGTCGAGGTCGTCGGCGGCCCCGCGCGGACCCGGTATGCGCGGCGGACCGGCGGGGCGCTGCTCGTCGTATCCGTCGGCGGGCGGGTCGGCGGGGCCGTTCATCGAGGCGTTCCATATCCGGGCGGGCCGTATCCGGGCGGTGCGGCGTCCTCCTGGGGGAGGGCGTTGGCGGTCGACAGCAGCTGCAGCCCGAGGCGCAGCCGGCGCCGGGCCTCGTCCTCGCTGATCTGCAGGTCGGCGGCGGCCTGCCGGTAGTCGCGGCGTTTGAAGTACGCGAGTTCCAGCGCGGCCCGCAGCGGTGCGGGCATGGACGTGACGATGTAGTCGGCGCGGGCGGCGGCGCTGGCGCTGCGCACCTTCTGCTCGAGCTCCTCGCGCGAGCCGCGGCCCAGTTCGGCCTGGCGCAGCCGGGCCACGGCCTGGCCCTGGGTGATCCGGGCGACCCAGGACCGCATGGAGCCCTGCTTGGGGTCGTACGCGTCCGGGTTCTCCCAGATGTAGCCGAACACCTCGCGGGTGATCCGGTCCGCGGCCTTCTCGTCGCCGAGGACCCGGTGCGCCAGGCTGTGCACGAGCGAGGCGAAGCGGTCGTACAGCTCTCCGAGCGCGGCGGCCTCGCCGCGGGCGAGGCGCTGCTGCATGCGGCGGTCCCAGCGCGGTGGTACGTCCTTCGGCATAACTGCCCCCAGCCGTGTGTCGACGCATCGAATGTAATGGGCACAGGCGGGTTCGCGCCCGTTTTGGGGGAACCGGACCCTGGAAGTGCGCTCTGCGTGATAGGCGGGTCGCGGGGTGTGAACGGTGGGGCGGGCCATGGCACATGGGCACAGGTGTACGCGCCCCACCGCGCTCCCCGTGCGCGGGTTCGATGCGGCCACCTGCTTGACGACTTCGCTTAACGGGCAGGCCACGTAGGCCTTACGCTCCTGCCTTGTCTTGAACTGCACCCCACCGCACATGTGAAGGCGGAACGCCGAATATGGACAGCGCAGAATACGAGCGCAAGATCGCCGCCCGATTCGCCACCTTCGACCAGGACGGGAACGGATATATCGACCGGGAGGATTTCAGTGCGGCCGCAAAGGCGGTGCTGGCCGAATTCGGCACCACCGCACGGTCGGACAAGGGCCAGTCCCTCTTCGCAGGTGCGGAGGCGTTCTGGCAGGGGATGGCCGGGATCGCGGACGTCGACGGGGACCAGCGGGTGACCCGGGAGGAGTTCATCACCGGGGCGGCGAAGCGGCTGCGGGACAACCCGCAGCGGTTCGCGGAGATCGCGCGGCCGTTCCTGCACGCGGTGATCGCGGTGGCGGACGAGGACGGCCGCGGCCCGACCCCGGACGCGGCGGCCCGTGTCCTGCGCGTCCTGGGCACCCCGGCCGAACTGGCCGTTCAGGTCTCGGCGGCCCTGGACGGCGACGGCGACGGCCGCATCTCGGAGGAGGAGATCCTGTCGGCCTTCGCGGGCTACTGCGGGGTCGAGGCGCCGGACGCGTAGCCCGCACGTCCGTAACCCGGATCACCGTGCGGCCGGTGCGCCGCACGGCGGTCCCCGGCATGCCCCGAGGCCGGGCCCCTGGGCCGGGCCCCGAGGTCACGCCCGAAGACGCCCCTACGCGAAGCGTTCGCGGAGCTTGTACTTCAGGACCTTGCGCAGGGCGTCGTTGCGGGGGAGGGCGTCGACCAGCTCCAGTTGCTCGGGGAGCTTGTGGGGGGACAGGCCCTGGGCGCGGAGGTGGGCCGTCAGTTGCGGCAGGGTCAGGGGGGCCGCGCCCGCCGGCTGTTCCACGACCGCGCAGACGCGTTCGCCGCGCTCCGGGTCCGGGAGACCGATCACGGCCGCGTCGCCGACGCCCGGGAGCAGGTGCAGGAGGTCCTCGATCTCCTTCGCGGAGACGTTCTCGCCCTTGCGGATGATCACGTCCTTGCTGCGCCCGGTGAGGACGAGGTAGCCGTCCCGCGTCAGATGGCCGAGGTCGCCGGTGATGAGGTAGCCGTCGGCGTCGAAGGCGTCGGCCGGGGTGTCCCGGTCGAGGTAGCCCTGGCAGACCGCCTCGCCGCGCAGCCGGACCTCGCCGTCCGTCTCCGGGGGCAGTGGCTCCCCGTCCGCGGTCGTGATGCGGATCGACATGCCCGCCGGGGGGCGGCCCTCCGTCGTGGCGAGGTGCTCCGGGGTGTCGTCGGGGGCGCCCATGGTGATCATCGGGACCTCGGTCATGCCGTAGCCGTGCGTCAGCTGGCAGCCCAGTTCGCGGACCACCGCGTGGTAGATCTCCGGCGGCTTGGGGGCGCCGCCGCCCGCGAGCAGGCGCAGGGTGGGGATGAGCGGTACGTCCGGGTCCTTGCGCTGCTCCGTCAGGAACATCGAGTAGAAGGCCGTGGAGCCGCCGGCCACCGTGACCCCGTGGCGCCGGTAGCCGGCCAGCGCGTCCGGCATCGCGAACTTCTCGAAGAGGACGGCGGGGAATCCGTAGAGCAGCAGCATCACCGTGTAGTCCGGGCCCGCGATGTGCGCGAAGGGGAAGGCCATCGAGCCGACGTCGGCCGGGCTCAGGTGCAGGGCGTGGGCCAGGCAGGAGCCGCCCGCGATCAGTGACCGGTCGGTGTGCAGGACGCCCTTGGGATCCGAGGTGGTGCCGGAGGTCCAGTAGATCCACCGGACGTCCGTCCCGTTGCCGGGCGGCGGGGGCAGCACGGCCGGATCGCCCGTCGGCAGGGCTTCGTACGCCTCGAAGACGCCGCGCGCGCCGAGCCGCTCGGCCATCGCCGTGTGGTCGAAGCCCCGCCAGACGCCCGGTACGGCGAAGAACTCGGCCTTGGACTCGCGCAGCGCGAAGCCCACCTCGCGGTCCCGGTAGAAGGGGATCACCGGGGTCTGGACGGCGCCGATCCGGGCGAGGGCGAGGGAGAGCAGGACCGTCTCGATCCGGGTGGGCAGCTGCCAGGCGACGACCGTGCCGGGCCGTACGCCCCTCCCGTACAGGCCCGCCGCGACCTGCTCGGAGCGGTCGCGGAGCTCGGCGAACGTGAGGGTCCGGTCGTCCGCGGGGTCGTCGGCCGCCTCGATCAGCACCGTGGCGCCGGGGCTGAGCTCGGCCCGCCGTACGACCAGCTCCCAGAGGGTGGGGGACTGGCCGAGCCGTACCGCGATGTCCCTGCTGTCCGCCATCCCAGCCTCCCGTAGCTGACGGTGAGTCAGATCCAGCGGAGAGCGTAGGGCTCCGGCGCTTGTCGGTCCAGGGGTGGCGGAGCTAGCTTGTTTCTGACGATCCATCAGATACGGCTCGGGATGCGGACCGGGATCCAGGCTCGGATCCCGGTCCGGATCCCTCGGCCAGCGGCGAGGGGAAACCATGGAACTGCCTCGGATCATCAGCGTCGACGACCACGTCATCGAACCCGCGCACCTCTTCGACGTCTGGCTGCCGGCCAAGTACCGCGACCGCGGGCCCAAGGCGCTCACCGCGGGCATCGGCGAGCTCGAGTACACGGGCGGCAAGTACGTGATCTCCATGGACCCCGACGGCCCGCCGACCGACTGGTGGATCTACGAGGACCTGAAGTTCCCGTACAAGCGCAACATCGCCGCCGTCGGCTTCGACCGCGACGACATGACCCTGGAGGGGATCACGAGGCAGGAGATGCGGCGCGGCTGCTGGGACCCCAAGGCACGCCTCGCCGACATGGACCTCAACCACGTCGAGGCGTCGCTGTGCTTCCCCACCTTCCCGCGCTTTTGCGGGCAGACCTTCGCCGAGGCCCACGACAAGGAAGTGGCCCTCGCCTGCGTGCGCGCGTACAACGACTGGATGGTCGAGGAGTGGTGCGGCGACAGCGGCGGCCGGCTCATCCCGCTCTGCATCATCCCGCTCTGGGACATCGACCTGGCCGTCGCCGAGATCCGCCGCAACGCCGCCCGCGGGGTGCGCGCCGTGACCTTCTCCGAGATCCCCACCTACCTCGGACTCCCCTCCATCCACTCCGGCTACTGGGACCCCTTCTTCGCCGTCTGCCAGGAGACCGGGACCGTCGTCAACATGCACATCGGATCCAGCTCCCAGATGCCGGCCGCCTCCCCGGACGCGCCGCCCGCCGTCCAGGCCTCGCTCAGCTTCAACAACGCCATGGCCTCGATGATGGACTTCCTGTTCAGCGGGGTCCTGGTGAAGTTCCCGACGCTGAAGCTGGCCTACAGCGAGGGCCAGATGGGCTGGATCCCGTACGCCCTGGAGCGCGCCGACGACGTGTGGCAGGAGCACCGCGCCTGGGGCGGGGTCCGCGACCTGATCCCCGAGCCGCCGTCCACGTACTACTACCGGCAGATGTTCTGCTGCTTCTTCCGCGACAAGCACGGCATCGCCTCCATCGACGTCGTCGGCCGCGACAACGCCACCTTCGAGACCGACTACCCGCACGTGGACTCGACCTTCCCGCACACCAAGGAGGTCGCCCTCGACCACGTGAAGGGGCTGGACGACGAGACGGTCTACAAACTGATGCGCGGCAACGCCATCCGCATGCTCGGCCTGGACCTCGTCTGATGGATCTGGCCTACACCGACGAGGAGCAGGAGTTCCGCGCCCGGCTGCGCGCATGGCTCGCCAAGGTGCTGCCCGAACTGCCCGCCAGGCCGTCCCCCGACGACTGGCCCGGCCGCCGCGCCTACGACGCCGGCTGGCAGCGCCGGCTGTACGACGCCGGGTACGCCGGACTGCACTGGCCGGTCGACGCGGGCGGGCGCGGTGCCACCCCGACCCAGCACCTGATCTTCCTGGAGGAGACCGAGCGCGCCGGGGCCCCGTACGTCGGCGCCAACTTCGTCGGACTGCTGCACGCCGGCCCGACCATCGCCGCCGAGGGCACCGCGGCGCAGCGGGCGCGCTGGCTGCCGCCCGTCCTGCGCGGGGACGAGGTGTGGTGCCAGGGGTTCAGCGAGCCCGACGCGGGCTCCGACCTGGCCTCGCTGCGCACGCGCGCCGTGCGCGACGGCGACGACTACGTGGTCACCGGCTCGAAGATCTGGACCTCGCACGCCGAGGTCGCCGACTGGTGCGAACTGCTCGTACGGACGGACCCCGTCAGCGCGGCCGTCCCCAAGCACCGCGGGATCTCCTGGCTGGCCATGCCCATGGACGCCCCCGGGGTGACGGTCCGGCCGCTGCGCACCCTCGCGGGGTCCACGGAATTCGCGGAGATGTTCCTCGACGAGGTCCGGGTGCCGGTCGCGAACCGGGTCGGGGCGGAGAACGACGGCTGGCGCGTCACCATGGTCACCCTCTCCTTCGAGCGGGGCACGGCCTTCGTCGGCGAGGTCGTCGCCTGCCGCCGCACCCTGGGCGAGCTCGCGCGCACCGCGAAGGCGAACGGCCGGTGGGACGATCCGGTGCTGCGGCGCCGGCTCGGGCGGCTGTACGGGGAGTTCGGCGCCCTGTGGCGGCTCACCCAGTGGAACGTGAGCGAGTCCGAGAGGACGGGCGGGGTGCCCGGCGTCGGCGGCTCCGTCTTCAAGCTCGCCTACTCGCACGCGCGACAGGAGCTGTACGACACGGCGGCGCAGGTCCTGGGGGCGGACTGCCTCGCGCTGGACGGGCCGTGGGTGCTCGACCGGCTCTCGTCCCTCTCGTACACCATCGCGGCGGGCACCTCGCAGATCCAGCAGAACATCGTCGCCGAGCGGATCCTCGGCCTCCCGAAGGGCCGGTGAGCGCCGTGGACTTCCGCTTGACCGAGGAACAGCAGGACCTGCGGGCCGGCGTACGCGACCTGCTGGCGGGCCGGTACGGACGGGAGGCGCTGCGGGCCTCGGTGGACTCGGGCGGAGCCCTGGACCGGGGGCTGTGGCGGGAGCTCGGCGGGGCCGGGTTCTTCGCGCTGCGGCTCCCGGAGGTGGACGGCGGGGTCGGCCTCGGGCTGCCCGAGGCGGTCCTCGTCTTCGAGGAGGCGGGACGGGCGCTGCTGCCGGGGCCGCTGGTCGCCACGCACCTGGCGGCCGGGACGGTGCCGGGGGCCGCGGAGGGGACCGCGGTGGTCACCGCGTTCGACCTGGGCGACCCGGGCGGCCCGGGCGGCCAGGGCGGGCCGCTGGTGGCCCACCTCGCGGACGCGGACGCGGTGCTCGGTACGCCGTCGCTCCCTTCGGGTGAGCCGGTGCGCTCGGCGGACCCCCTCACTCCTCTGTACCGGGTGGCGGCGCCGGGGAACGCGGCTGCGGCGTACCGCGACGAGGGCGCGCTGCTGACGGCCGCCCTCCAGACGGGCAGCGCGCTGCGCACGGTGGAGCTGGCGGTGCGGTACGCGCAGGAGCGCGAGCAGTTCGGGCAGCCGATCGGGGCGTTCCAGGCGGTCAAGCACCTGTGCGCGCAGATGCTGGTACGGGCCGAGGTGGCCCGTACGGCGCTCTACGCGGCGGCGGTGACGGCGGACCCGGCGGAGGTCGCCGGGGCCAAGCTGCTGGCCGACGAGGCCGCCGTGCGCAATGCCCGGGACTGCCTGCAGGTGTACGGCGGGATGGGCTTCACGTGGGAGGCCGATGTCCATCTGCACCTCAAGCGGGCCTGGGTGCGGGCCGAGCAGTGGCGGACGGCGGGGGAGGCGGAGGAACTGCTCGCCGCACGGCTCCTCGAGGAGGAGCTGCTGACGGCCGCGACGTAGCTCGCTGTCACGGAACGGGGCACGGTCGGAACGGACCGGGACGCATGTCCGATTACAGAGAGTTGATATCGGTTTGTGTCCTTGGCCCGGCTCATTGCGGCCCGGAGTCGGGGGCCTGCTCCGGTACGCTCCCGGGAATGCGAGCGGTTGAGCGGCGCGAGCGTCGCACAGTATGCACCACGCCTACTCCTTCGCGCTGGAATATGCCCGAAGCGCTTGTTGTGGTGACTGTATGTCAACCATGCTGCTCCGCAAGGGGATCACACTCGGTGATCCCATCCTGTCGCGAGGCGAAGTGTCCGCCGGTTCGGATGGTGTGAGCGGTGCAGGTGCTTCAGGTTCAGCTGGAGGTAGGACCGGATCCCGCCGAGGTCGGCCGGGCCCGCCGCTGGGCGCGGTCCCGGCTGGCCGGGTCGGGCATAGGGGACGACGAGCCGCTCGCCGAGACGCTGATCCTGCTGATCTCCGAGCTGGTCACCAACGCAGTCGTGCACACCGGCTGCCCGGCCGTCCTGCGGATGCTGTTCGGGGAGCCCGGGGTGCGCGTCGAGGTCGCCGACACCAGCTCCCGCGGCCCGGCCCGGCGCCAGGCCGCCGGGGACGACACGGGCGGGCGCGGGCTCGAGCTGGTGGACGGGCTGGCCGACCGCTGGGGCTGGCAGCGCGAGGGCGCGGGCAAGCGGATCTGGTGCGAGATCGACCGCGCCGACAAGCCCGCGGACCGCGCACCCGAGCGGGGTGAAGGCTCGAACAGAGTGTGCGGGTCGACGCGGGAACCGCGCGTGTACCTCTAACGAGGTGTTGACGGTTCGTCAACTGTTGATCACCCTTGTACTGAGCGATTCGTCGCGAGGGGACGCCAAGGGCAGACCTTGACGAGTGCGGGTCGCGGGGTGGCGGCTGCCGTGCCGCGCTCGGGGCGTGCACGACCGCGCGCCGCCACCCGCTGGACCGCGCCGCCTTCACCGGGGCGGCGTGACCAGCCCCATCTCGTACGCCTTGATCACCAGTTGCACCCGGTCCCGGGCGTCGAGCTTCGTCAGCAGTCGCGCCACGTGCGACTTCGTCGTCGCCACCGTGATGAACAGGTCCTGCGCGATCTCGCTGTTCGACCGGCCCCGCCCCACGAGGGTCAGCACCTCCTGCTCCCGGGCCGTGATCGCCGGGGCGCGCTCGGGGGCGGGCACCGGGCCCGCGACGAAGTCCGCTATCAGGCGGCGCGTCACGCCCGGAGCGATGAGGGCATCACCGGCCGCCACCACGCGCACCGCCGCCAGGATGTCGTCCAGCGCCATGTCCTTCACGGCGAAACCGCTCGCACCGGCGCGCAGCGCCCCGTACACGTGGTCGTCCTCGTCGAAGGTGGTCAGGATCAGCACGCGGGCGGCGCCGGGGCCGGCCGTGAGCCGGCGGGTGGCCTCGATGCCGTCCATCTCCGGCATCCGGATGTCCATCACCACGACGTCGGGGGCGAGCTCGGCGGCCAGCCGGACCGCCTCGGCGCCGTTCGCGGCCTCGCCGACGACCTCGAGGTCCGGGGTGTCGGCCATCAGGACGCGCAGCCCCGACCGCACCAGGGGCTGGTCGTCGGCGAGCAGGACGCGCACGCCGCTGCCGCTGCGCTCGCCGCTCATCGCTTCTCCTCCCGTTCCCGTACCGCGGGCTCCGGCTGCTCCACGGGCAGGGCCGCCGCCACCCGGAAGCCGCCGCCGGCCCGCGGCCCGGCCTCGAAGCGGCCGCCCAGCAGGGCGGTGCGCTCCCGCATGCCCGTGATGCCGAATCCGGCGCCGGGCGGGCCGGCTTCCGGGACGCCCCGCCCGTCGTCGGTGATCTCCAGGGCCAGTTCCCGGAGTCCGTAGGCGATGTCCACGCGGCAGCCGCCTGCGTGTGCGTGCCGGACCACGTTGGTCAGCGCCTCCTGCACGATGCGGAACGCGGCCAGCTCGATGTCGGCCGGCAGCGGCCGCCGCTCCCCGGCCCACACCACGTCCACGGCCACGCCCGTGTCGCCCGCGGTGGTCGCGGCCAGCCGCTCGATGCCGTCCAGGCCCGGCGCGGGCGCCGCCGACACCGGATCGCTGCGGCGCAGGGCGACCAGCGTGCGGCGCAGGGCGGCGAGGCTCTCGCGGCTGGTGGCCTCGATGGCCCGGAGGGCCTCGCGGGCCTGCGCGGGCTGCGTCTCGATGACCCGGCTGCCGACCCCGGCCTGGATGGCGATGACGCCGATGCTGTGGGCGACCATGTCGTGCAACTCGCGGGCGATGCGCAGCCGCTCGTCGGTGAGGGCCTGCTCGGTGGCCAGGGCCTGCGCCTGCGCGGCGGACTCGCGGCCGCGCCGTACGGAGTCCCCCATCAGCCAGGCGAGGACGACGATCGGCAGCTGGCTCTGGGTGAGGATGCGGGCGGGGCCGCTCACGGGCAGGGCGAACTGGGCGGTGAGCAGCAGCAGGACGGTGATGCAGACGGCCGACACGGTCGCCCGGCGCGAGCGGGTGGCCGCGACCACGCCGAGCGCCACCGCGGCGGGCAGCACCGTGGCGAGGGTGAGCACGGGTGTGTGGCCGAGGAAGAGCACCAGGTACGTGCCGAGGAGCATCAGGGCGAGGGTGGTGAGCGGCGCCCGCCGCACCAGGAGGGCGCCGGTCAGTACGCCGGTGACCGCCAGGAGCGGCCCCACTTCGAAGATCCGGTTTCCGAGGCCGAGGGGGGTGTGGAACGCGAGGTTCGACAGTACGAGGGTGACCAGTCCGGCTCCCGCCCAGAGGGTCGCGGTCTGCCACCGGAAGGCGGGCCGCCCCCTGCCGGTCTGCCCTGATGAGGTGTTCATGCCGCGACCCTAACGACCGTGTGCGGCACGGACATCGGCCTGCGGGATGCATCCCGCAGGAGGGTGTGGGGCCCGGTGGTAACGAAGCATTCCGCTTTCGAGGACAATTGGGGACGCACCGATGTTACTCAGCAGTAGGAGCAAGTGCTTTGAACCAGGACAGGCGTCGCCAGGCCGAGGAATTCCTGCAGCCCGACGAGCAGTTGATCGCCGTATGTGCCTGCGAACCGGGTCCGGGCGTGCCGAGCCCTCCGGAGGACCTGCTCGCGCCGCCGGAGCCGGCGGCGCTCGGCCGGAGGATCGAGGAGAAGCTCCCGCGCTCCCTCCAGCAGCTCTTCAAGGCCCGCGCGCACGATCCGCGCCGGGAGGCGGCCGACCGGATCCCCGACCCGTCGGACGGCAAGGGCATGGAGGGCGGCTGGCAGAGCGCGGCCGGCCGGTTCCTGATCGGCCGCGCCAACGCGCACGGCTCGGCGACGGACGTCCTCGTGGTGACGGACCGGCGCTGGTTCGCCCTGACGGACGTCTCGCCGCTGTGGCAGTCGACGCCCGAGATGAGGCAGTACTGGGAGGTCCCGCGATCGGCGATCACCGTCGTCCGGGCGAACGGGACGGGCCTGCTCCAAAAGGGCCGCATGCACATCGAGTTCGCCGACCTCTCCTGGGTGGCCGTCGCCGCCCTGACCCCCGCCGAGGCCCCCGCCTTCGCGGCGGCCGCAGCCCGCTACCGCTGACGGCGCGCCCGGCCCGGTCCCGCCCGGCCCGGGCCGGCCACCATGGCCAGGGTGCCGGTCCGGAACGGCGGCGCGGCGGGGTGGGGCACGGTCGCGCACCCTGGCCCCGGGTCGGCGTGCGGTTGCCGCACCCGCCCGGGCGCGGCCGCCCTCACGGGACTCGGAGGGCTCAGAGGACGGCCACCGGGGCGACCGGGGTGCCGACGCCTCCGACGAAGGGCTCCGGCATGGCCGACAGGAGGAACCCGTACCGGTTCTCTTCTGCACAGGCTGTGGACAACTTTTCGAGGTTCCAGTTCTGACCCTGGTGCATGCCCATCTCGACCAGGTCCAGCGCGTGCACCGGCAGCCACAGGTTCTCGATCTCCGGCGGGAAGATCTCGAAGGTCAGGGTGTCATTGGCGACGGCCGCCACGTCGCGCGCGTGGAACCACTGCGGCGTACGGACGGACAGCCCGGGCGACGGGAAGCCGTAGCCGTGCTTGTCGCCCGCCAGGTAGACCTGGATCTGGCCGGTGCGGACCAGTACGACATCGCCCGCCCGGACCGTGACCCCGCCGAACTCCTCGGCCTCCGCCAGGTCCTCGGGGGTCACCGCGTGGCCCCCGGGCAGCCGCTCCAGTCCCTTCGCGCGGGCCACGTCCAGCAGGACGCCCCGCGAGACGATGTGCCCGGCCTTGTCGATGCCGCTGAACTCGGCCCGCCCGTGCGCCGTCACGGTGCCGGCCGGGCGGCCGTTGTAGATCTTCCCGGAGTGCGAGACGTGCGTCAGCGCGTCCCAGTGGGTGCCCGCCTGGAGCCCCATGGTCACGGCGTCGTCGCTGCACGCCACCGTGCCCGGCCCGAACAGCTCCTGGTTGATCTGCACCATCGTGTGCAGCGGGTTGATCCGGCCGGGGATCAGCCCGGCCTGGACCCCGTCCTCCTTGAGCGGCAGCGCGAGCGGGATGCGGCGGCCCGTTCGCACCTCGGCCACGGCCGCCCTCACGACCTCGTCGGTGATCAGGTTCAGGGTGCCGATCTCGTCGTCGGCGCCCCAGCGGCCCCAGTTGTTGACGCGTTTGGCGATGTCGTGGAACTCGGGGGGCATGCCCATGGATCTCATCAGCTCCCTGTGGATGCGAGACGAACTGGGGCTTGTGCTCTCGTGTCTGACTGCCCATAGAATCTAACGGTCCGTCAGAAAACGCGGGAAGGGGTCGGGCGTGGGGAACTTCTTGGCAGGCAAGGTCGTGGCCGTCACCGGCGCGGGCCGGGGCATCGGGCGGGCCGTGGCGCTCGCCGCGGCCGCCGAGGGCGCCAAGGTCGTCGTCAACGACTACGGCGTCGGCATCGGGGGCGGCGAACCGACCAGCGAGATCGCCGACGGCGTGGTGAAGGAGATCCAGGCCGCCGGCGGCGAGGCCGTCGCCGTCGCCGACGACATCTCCACCATGGCGGGCGGCCAGCGCATCGTCGACACCGCCCTCGCCCGGTACGGGCGCATCGACGGCGTCGTGTGCGTCGCCGGCATCCTGCGCGAGCGGATGCTGTTCAACATGTCCGAGGAGGAGTGGGACCCGGTCGTCGCCACCCACCTCAAGGGCACGTTCACCGTCTTCCGGGCCGCGTCCGCCGTCATGCGCCGCCAGGGCTCCGGCACCCTCATCGGCTTCACCAGCGGCAACCACCAGGGCTCCGTCGCCCAGGCCAACTACAGCGCCGCCAAGGGCGGGATCATCTCCCTCGTCCGCTCCGCCGCGCTCGGGCTGGCCAAGTACGGGGTCACCGCCAACGCCGTCGCACCCGTGGCCCGCACCCGCATGTCGGCGAACGTCCCCATGGAGCTGAAGGAGATCGGCGAGCCCGAGGACGTCGCGGCGCTCGTCACCTACCTGCTCTCCGACAAGGCCGTCGCCGTCGGCGGCGAGAGGATCACCGGGCAGGTCTACACGATCGCCGGCCCGAAGATCGCCGTCTGGGCGCAGCCGCGCGAGCTGCGCGCCGGCTACGCCGAGGGCTCCTGGACCCCCGAGAAGATCGCCGACTTCCTGCCCGGGACGGTGGGCACCGACCCGATGCCGATGCTCGCGCAGCTGGAGGCCATGGCCAAGGCGGCGGCCGCCAAGGACCGCCCCAACGCGTAGGGGAGCCCCGACGACATGGACTTCAGCTTCGGGGCCGAGGACGAGGAACTGCGCGCCCGCGCCCGGGCCTGGCTCACCGGGCACCTCGTCGGCCCGTACGCGGACGCCCTCGGCCTCGGCGGGCCCGGCAGCGAGCACGAGGGGGTCGACGCCCGCCGCGCGTGGGAGCGCGAGCTCGGCCGCGGCGGCTGGATCGGCCAGGGCTGGGAGCTGCCGTCCGGGACGTACGGGCAGCAGCGGCTCTCGCTGACCGGCCAGGTCGTCTGGGCCGAGGAGTACGCGGCGCTGCGCGCCCCCGGCCGGGTCGGCCACATCGGCGAGAACCTCCTCGCGCCGACCCTGATCGCCTACGGGTCCCCGCAGCAGCGGGACCGCTTCCTGCCGGGCATCGCGCGCGGCGAGGAGCTGTGGTGCCAGGGGTACAGCGAGCCGGGCGCCGGATCCGACCTCGCGGGGATCCGCACGACGGCGGTACGGGACGCGGCCGACGGCCTCTTCCGCGTCACCGGGCAGAAGATCTGGACCTCGCTGGCCCGGGACGCGGACTGGTGCTTCGTGCTGGCCCGCACCGAGCCCGCCTCCCGGCGCCACCACGGGCTGTCCTTCCTGCTCGTACGGATGGACCAGCCGGGTCGGGTCGACGTCCGGCCGATCCGCCAGATGTCGGGGACCTCGGAGTTCAACGAGGTGTTCTTCGACGGGGCGGTGGCGGCGGAGGTCGTCGGCGGGGAGGGCAACGGCTGGACCGTGGCCATGGGCCTGCTCGCCCTGGAACGCGGGGTCTCCACGCTGGTCCAGCAGATCGGGTTCGCGGCGGAGCTGGAGCGGGTGCTCGCGGCCTACCTGGCGGCCGGCGCGGACTCGGGCCCGGACGCGGCCCCGGCCCCGGGCGCGGGGGACCCCGTACTGCGCGAGCGCCTCGTACGGCAGTGGGCCGAGCTGCGCACGATGCGCTGGAACGCCTTGCGGACGCTGGGCACCTCCGGCGATCCGGGCGCGCCGAGCGTGGCCAAACTGCTGTGGGGCGGCTGGCACCGGCGGCTCGGGGAGCTGGCGGTGGCGGTCCGCGGTGCCGCTGCCTCCGCCGGGCCGGCGGCGTGGGCGCCGGGCCTGCCGTACGAACTCGGACTCGACGAGGAGCAGCGCCTGTTCCTGTTCACCCGCGCCGACACGATCTACGGCGGCTCGGACGAGATCCAGCGCAACATCATCGCCGAGCGCGTGCTCGGCCTGCCTAAGGAGCCCAGGTGAGAGGCGTCGTGTTCGACGGCAAGCAGGCCCAGGTGGTCGAGGACCTCGACATCCGCGACCCCGGGCCGGGGGAGGTGCTGGTCGCGATCGCGGCGGCCGGGCTGTGCCACAGCGACCTGTCGGTGATCGACGGGACGATCCCGTTCCCGCCGCCGGTGGTGCTGGGGCACGAGGGCGCGGGGGTGGTGGAGGCGGTCGGGTCCGGAGTGACGCACGTGGCGCCCGGCGATCACGTCTCCCTGTCGACCCTGGCGAACTGCGGGGCCTGCGCGGACTGCGACCGGGGACGGCCCACCATGTGCCGCAAGGCGATCGGGATGCCGGGGCAGCCGTTCTCGCGGGGCGGGAAGCCGCTGTTCCAGTTCGCGTCCAACTCGGCCTTCGCCGAGCGGACGATCGTCAAGGCCGTCCAGGCGGTGAAGATCCCGGCCGACATACCGCTGACCTCGGCGGCGCTCATCGGCTGCGGTGTCCTGACCGGCGTGGGGGCCGTGCTGAACCGGGCCCGGGTGGACCACGGCGAATCGGTGGTCGTCATCGGCACGGGCGGCATCGGGCTCAACGTGCTGCAAGGGGCCCGTATCGCGGGGGCGGCCACCATCGTGGCGGTGGACGCGAACCCGGCGAAGGAGGCGGTGGCCCGGCAGTTCGGCGCCACGCACTTCATCGACGCCTCCGCCGTCCCCGATTCCTCGGCGGCGGTCCGCGAGATCCTCCCGACGGGCGCCGACCACGCCTTCGAGTGCGTGGGCAACGTCAAACTGATCCGCCAGGCCGTCGACCTCCTGGACCGGCACGGACAGGCGGTCCTGCTGGGCGTGCCGGGCTTCCGGGAGGAGGCCTCGTTCCAGGTCTCGTCCATGTACCTGGACAAGACCATCATGGGCTGCCGGTACGGATCCTCCCGCCCGCAGCGGGACATCGCCCTGTACGCCGAGCTCTACCGGCAGGGGAAGCTGCTGCTCGACGAACTCGTCACGGAGACCTACCCGGTCGAGGACTTCGCGAAGGCCGTGGACGACGCCCGGCACGGACGCGTGGCCCGCGGGGTGCTGACCTTCTGACGCCGGCCGGAGCCGGGGACCGCGCCCACGGCGGGGCCCCCGGCCGAAGGCCGGGCCGTCCCGGCTGCCGGGCGCGGGGCGCCGGGTCAGTCGCCGAGGTCGTCGAAGCGGCCGAAGCGGCCCTTGTGGAAGAGCAGCGGCTCGCCCTCGCCCGCCGCGCCCATGGCCTCGACCCGGCCGACGACGATCAGGTGGTCCCCGCCGGTGTGCACGGCGTGGATCCGGCAGTCGATCCAGGCGGGCACGGCCTCGAGCTGCGGTGACCCGGTCACGGGGGCGGGGCTGTGGGTGATGCCGGCGAACTTGTCGGCGCCGCTGACGGCGAAGGCCCGGCACAGCCCGCCCTGCTCGGCGCCCAGGATGTTGACGCAGAACACCCCGGCGCGGGCGATCCGCGGCCAGGTGGTCGACGTACGGGCCACCATGAACGTGACCAGGGGCGGGTCGAGGGACAGCGACGCGAAGGACTGGCAGGCGAAGCCGGCCGGCCCGTCCTCGCCCTGCGCGGGCGGCGCGGTGATGACGGTGACCCCGCTGGCGAAGTTCCCCAGTACGGCCCGGAACTCGGCGGGGCTGACGGGCGCGCGCTCGTCGTCGCCGACGGCCCGCAGCTCGGGGCGCGGCAGCGCGTCGACGTGGCCGGTGTCCGGGTCCTGCTCCGACGGGGCGGAGGTGGGGGAGCCGACTGACCTGAGGTATCGGACGACGGTGGCCGCCATCCCTGCGTGTCCCATCACGTTCACGATTGAAGCTGACGGTCCGTCAGATGGGAAGGGGTGCGGGCGGGTGACTCGGAAATGGGGAGGGTGTATCGTCACCGTCGATTGAACATGTTCAATTGTTGTGGGGGTGGGGGCATGGGGATGCCAGAGGTGCACGAGGTGCCGGACGCGCGGGGCGGGACGCGGACGCGTCTGTCGACCGGGTCGGAGCTGGCCTTCACGGCGCAGGCCGTCGTGGCGGGAGCGGTCTTCCTCGCAACCTCCGGCATGCGCGACGACCACGGGCTCGGCATCGATTCCGCCGTCTTCGCCTCGATTCCCCTCATGCTCCTCGTGGTGGTCCTGGCCGCGTACCTGCACCGGGCGCTGTTCACCCTGCCGGTGATGGCGCTGACACGACCCCTGGGGAGCCCGTGGTGGGCGCTGCCGTGGGCAGCCGGGCTCGCCGCGGCCTACGCGGGGTGGGCCGCGGCGGGCTGGGACCTGCCGTACGGATGGACGCTGCTGTGGATCGCGGGGCCCGGGGTGCTCCCGGTGGTGGCGGCCTCGTACGCGCACCACCGGTCGCTGGGGTGGACCGGGATGGCGGCCCGGATCGGCGCCGTCACCGGGATCGCCCTGCTCCTCTGCGCGTTCGGCGCCTTCCTCCAGGAGCGGACCGGATTCGCCGCGTACGAGCCGCCCCGGCTGGAGCGGGGCCGGTACGCCGCGGAGTGGACCGGCGGCGGAGGCGCCTACCGGCTGCGGCTGGGCGAGAACGGCGAGGCGGTCGCGGGGAACCTGCCGCTGGTCGCGCCGACCGGGCTGTGGGACACGTGCTCGGGGACCGGGACGTGGACGTTCGAGCCGAGGCGGGAGTCCGGCGGCCTCTTCGACCGGAAGCGGGACCGCGTCACGCTCAGGATCGAGGGCTGCGGCCCGATGCGCGACTGGGAGGTGGCCGGCACCGCCGAACGGCCCGAGCTGTTCTGCGTGGTCGGCGATCCGCAGGACCTCCACCCCCGGTACGCCGAAACCCTGCACCGGCTCTAGCCGCGGGCCGGGCCGGGCCGAGGCGGGGTGGGGCCGAGCCGTTCGCCCGTACGGGTGAACCATCGTCCTCCGGGGACCCGTACGCCGGACAGCCCCGCGGGAGGTCGGCATCGTGGCCCCCGGCCCGATCCACCCGTATTCCAGGAGGACCCGCATGCTCGGCACCGATTTCCGTATCGGATCGCCCGTCTGGCTCGACCTCGGCAGCCCCGACACCGACGGCGCCGCCGCCTTCTACCGCTCGGTCTTCGGCTGGTCCTTCACCTCCCTGGGCCCCGAGGCCGGCGGCTACGGGTTCTTCCAGGTGGACGGGAAGACCGTCGCCGCGCTCGGGCCGCTCACCGAGGAAGGCGCGAAGTCCGCCTGGATGATGCACTTCATGAGCCCGGACGTCCAGGCCACCGTCAAGGCCGTCCAGTCCGGTGGCGGGAAGATCCGCATGGAGCCCATGGACGTCATGGGCGAGGGGTGGCTCGCGCAGGCCACCGACCCGCAGGGCGCCGAGTTCGCCGTCTGGCAGCCCGGGAAGACCGCCGGGCTGGGGCTGGCCTCCGCCGAGAACACCCTGGTCTGGGCGGAGCTGCACGTACCCGACCCGGCCGCGGCCGTCTCCTTCTACAACGGCGTCTTCGGCTGGCGCAGCCAGGACATGGAGGCTCCCGGGATGACCTACCGCGTGCTGAGCCTCAAGGACGGCGACCAGCAGCAGACCTCGTTCGGCGGGATCGCGCCCATGGGCGAGGGCGCGGGCGGCGGCGTCGAGAAGCCGCGCTGGGTGCCGTACTTCAACGTCGCGGACGTCGACGCCACCGTCTCCGCGGCGAGCGGGAACGGCGGGTCGGTGCTCATGCCCGCGGCGGACGTGCCCGACGTCGGCCGGATCGCGTGGGTGGCCGACCCGTACGGCGCCGTCTTCGCCCTGCTGAAGCCCGACCCCGCGATGTGACCGGCGCGCCGGCTACCGCCCCAGGTACTTGGGGGAGCGGCGCTCCACGAAGCTCGCCACGCCCTCGTTCGCGTCGGCGGTGGTCATGTTGATCTCCTGAGCGGTGGCCTCGGCGGCCAGTGCGGCCGCCCGGCCACCGTCCAGGGAGGCGTTGACCAGCTGCTTCGTCAGCGCGAGCGCGCGGGTCGGGCCCTGCGCGAGGCGCTCCGCCCACTCCCGGGCGGTGGCCTCCAACTCCCCGGCCGCGACGACCCGGTTGACCAGGCCGAGCCGCTCGGCCTCGGCCGCCGGGACGGCGTCGCCGAAGAACATCAGCTCCTTGGCCTTCTGCGGGCCGACCAGGCGCGGGAGCAGGTACGCGCCGCCGCCGTCGGGGACCAGGCCGCGGCGGACGAACACCTCGATGAAGCGGGCCGATTCGGCGGCGATGACCAGGTCGCAGGCGAGGGCGAGGTGGGCGCCGATGCCGGCGGCCGTGCCGTTGACGGCGGCGAGGACCGGCTTCTCGCAGTCGAGCACGGCGGTGATCAGGCGCTGCGCGCCGAGCCGGATCATGCGGGCGACGTCGCCCGCGACCCTTTCGCCCGTGGCGGCGGGGGCGCCGCGCAGGTCGGCGCCCGCGCAGAAGCCCTTGCCGGTGGCGGTGACGACGACGGCCCGCACGGCGGGGTCGGCCGATGCCTCGGCGAGGAGGGCGATCACGCGTTCGCGCTGGTCCCAGGTGACGGCGTTCATGGCCTCGGGACGGTTGAGGGTGATCCACGAGACGCCGCTCTCGATGCGGTGGAGGACTTCGTCCTCGGGGCTGCCGGTCATTCGGTGAACTCCCGTTCGGGGCAGTCGGATGCGGTGTGTGCGGCGCCGCCCGGGGGCCGGGGGCCGGCCGGGCGTCAGCGGCAGATGGCCAGCGCGTCCAGCGCCACCGCCCCCTGCCCGCGCGGAAGCACCATCAGCGGGTTGATGTCCAGCTCGGACAGCACCCCGCCCAGTTCCAGGGCCATCCGCTGTACCCGCAGGACGACCTCCACCAGCGCGTCCACGTCCGCCGGCGGCGCCCCCCGGACCCCCTCCAGAAGCGCATGCCCGCGCAGCTCCGTCAGCATCGCCCGCGCCTGGTCCTCACCGAACGGGGGGACCCGTACCGCCGCGTCGTGCAGGACCTCCACCAGGACCCCGCCCAGCCCCACGGTCACCGTCGGGCCGAAGAGGTCGTCCTGGGTGACGCCGACGACCATCTCGACCCCCCGCTCCACCATCTGGCAGACCAGGATGCCGTCCAGCGGGACGTCCTCGTAGCGGGCGATGTCCGTGAGCTCCCGGTACGCGTCGCGGATCTGGCTGGCCGAGGTCAGGCCGATCTTCACCAGGCCCAGCTCCGTCTTGTGGGCGAGCTGCGGCCCCGAGGCCTTCATCACCACCGGGTAGCCGACCAGGCCGGCCGCCCGCACCGCAGCCGCCGCGCTGGTCACGAGCTGCTCGCGGGGGACCCGTATCCCGTAGGCCCGCAGCAGCTGTTTCGCCGCGTGCTCGCTGAGCTGCTGGCCCGGGCGCATGAGCGCCTGTGCCTTGCGGTACGAGGGGGACGGGGTCCGCGGCGCGTCCTCGAAGGGGGAGCGGTAGGCGGAGGTGAACCGGTGGTGGCCGAGGTAGGCGCGGACGGCGGTGATGCAGTTGCCGAACGTACGGAAGGTGGCCACGCGGGAGGAGCCCAGCAGGGTGGTGCGGTAGGCCTCCTCGGTGCCGACCGGGGAGCCCCAGATCACGCAGATCAGCTTGTCGCTCTGCTCGGCCGCGTCCACCAGGTCCTGTGCGAGCTTGTCGCTCATGGGCGGGAAGGGCCCGGTGATCGGGCAGATCAGCACGCCCACCGCCGGATCGGCGAGGATCGCGTCGATGATCTTCCGGCCGCGCCAGTCGCCGACGGGGTGGCCGCCGTTGTCGACGGGGTTGGCGACGTTCAGGTACTGCGGGATCCACTGGTGGAGTTCGTCCTGCTTGGCCCGGGAGAGGGTCGGCAGGCTGAGCCCGGCCTCGGACGCCAGGTCGGAGAAGTGGGCTCCGGTACCGCCCGAGATGGAGTACACGACGACCCCGTCGGCCAGCGGTTTGCGGGCCCGGGCGAGCAGGGCCGCGGTGTCCTGGAGCTCGTCCAGTCCGTCGACGCGGATGACGCCGAACTGCCGCATCGCGGCGTCCACGACGGTGTCGGCGCCGGTCAGCTTCCCGGTGTGGGAGGCGGCCGTCCGGGCGCCGGTCTCGGTGCGGCCGACCTTGACGGCGACGACGGGGACGCCCGCCCGGGCGGCCCGGTCGGCGGCCAGCAGGAAGGACCGGCCGTCCTTGAGGCCCTCCACGTAGCAGGCGATGGCGCCGACCTCGGGCCGCTCGGCGAAGTAGGAGATGAAGTCGGAGGTCTCGAGGTCGGCCTCGTTGCCCGTGGGAGCCCAGTGGGAGAGCCGGATGCCCAGCTCCTGGAGGGTGTAGACGGGCCGGCCCTGGTGGCCGGACTGGGTGATCAGGGCGATCGCCGGGCCGTCGAGGTCGTCGCGGAACCTCTCGAAGGCGTTGAGGTTGGTGTTGGGGCCGAGGAGGCGCAGGCCCGACCGGCGGACCGCGGCGGACAGCCGGGCCTGGGCAGCGGCGCCGGCGTCTCCGGTCTCGGCGAAGCCGGAGGCGAAGGCGACGGCGAACTTCACCTTGGCCTCGGCCAGTTCCTCGATCACCGGCAGCGGATCGGCGACGAGGAGGACGGCGAGGTCCACCTGCTCGGGCAGGTCGGCCACGGACGCGTGGCAGGCCAGCCCGAAGACGGTGGGGCGGGTGGGGTGCACGGGGTGGATCCGGGCGCCGACGCGCTCCGCCCAGGCGATGAGCTGGCGGGTGATGCCGGTGTTGGGTCTGCCCTCGGCGTCGGAGGCGCCGATGACGGCCACGGACTCGGGCCGGAAGAACCTGTCCAGGTCCGGGACATCGGCGTGCAGGGGCCGTCCGCTGACGTCCACCGCGGCCGTGTCCGCGGCGGACGGCGCCGCCGTGGAGTGGACGGCCGTCCTGGGGGACTCCCCGCAGGCCTCGACACGTGCGCGGAAGTCGGTGGTGAGGGTGCCGTGAGTAGATCCAAGCATCGTTCCGCCCGCTCCTGCTCGATGAACCTCAATAACTGACGCGTAGTCAGATTACTGAACTGACGTGCCGTCAGGAACAGTGCTGCGTAGGAAAGCTGGTGGAGGTGATGTGTGGAACGGTCCCAGATCCCTGCGGGAGGGGTCCAGGACCGGATTCGGCCTGTTCTGGAGGAGACCGGAAAGGGCGGCTCCGGCGGCCCGCCGCCCGCCCCCTACGCCAGGGGGTCGACCGGACGCAGGCCCGTGTCCGGGAGGGGCTCGGCCGGCGGGAGACCGGTTCGGGGGCCGAGCCGGCGGGACAGGGCCTTGGCGATCTTCTCGGCGTCCAGGGCCATCTCGCGGAACATTCCGCTGATGGGGTTGGTGAAGCCGGTGAAGTACAGGCCGGGAGCCTGCGCGGGCGCGCGCGTGCCGTGCGTACGGGGCCGCCCCCGCCCGTCGAGCACGTCCAGATGCCCGACCAGGCCCTCCAGGCCGCGCCGGTATCCGGTGGCCGCGACCACCGCGTCCGGGGCGATCCGCGAACCGTCCGCGAGCACCACCTCGGCACCCTCGAAGGAGGCGACGGCGGCGACCGGTTCGACCCTGCCCGTGCGCACGGCGTCGATCAGGCCGACGTCCTGGACCGGGATCGCACCCTCCTTGACCCTGCTGTACAGGCCGGTTCCGGGGCGGGGCAGCCCGTGCGCGCCCAGATCGGGGACGGAGGCCTTGGCGACGAGCGCACCGAGTCGGTCCACGAGCCGTACCGGCAGCCGCCGCACCAGGATCCCGGTGCGCTGCGCGGGCCAGCCCGCGGTGGAGCGGCGCACGATGTGCGGCGCGGTGCGCACGGCGAGCCGCACCCGCGCCGCCCCGCCCTCGGCCAGGTCGACGGCTATCTCGGCGCCGGTGTTGCCGGCGCCGACGACGAGCACGTCCCGGCCCTCGAACGGCGCGGCATTGCGGTAGTCGGCGGCGTGCAGCAGCCGGCCGGCGTATGCGTCGCGGCCCGGCCAGCCGGGCAGCGCGGGCGTGTGGTTGAACCCGGTGGCGACGACGACGGCCCTGGCGTCGAGCACCCGCCCGCCGGTGGCGTGCAGGAGCCAGCCGTCCCCTCCGGGGGCCGGGTCGATCCGGGTCACCTCGACGCCGGTGACGAGTTCCAGCTCGTGGAACTCGGCGTACTTCTCCAGGTACCGCACCACGTCGTCGCGCGAGACCCACCGGCCGAAGCGGCGCGGCATGGCCAGCCCGGGGAGGGCGGAGAGCCGGCGCGTGGTGTGCAGGTGGAGGCGGTCGTAGTGGTTCCGCCAGGAGGTGCCGACCTCGTCGGACTTCTCGACGACCACCGCGCGGACCCCGCGGGCGCGCAGCGCGGCGGCTGCGGCGAGGCCGCCGGGTCCGGCGCCGATCACGTACACCGGGCGGGGCTGGGTGGTCAAGTCGGGGGGTGTGGGGACTCCGGGCATGAGGAGTGAGCGTATCGACACACAGCGTTGATGGGTCGCGGACAGGGAGGGAATCGATTGCGGATCGATCACGGACGCCTTCCGGCCCGGGGAGGAACCCTTGCGGGATCGCCCCCGATCCGCTGAACTGACGTACCGTCAGATCAAGGGAGGAGGGCCCGATGCAGACCGTCTGGCTCAGTGGGGCCGAATGGCTCGCCGTGCTCCGGATAGGCCTCGGCCTGTGGTGGCTGGAGAGCTGGCGGCACAAGGACAAGAAGGGCTGGTTCGAACGCGGCACCGGCATCGCCTGGGCCGCCGACGTCGCCGGCAAGCACCGCTGGCCGTTCGTGAAGGGCGGCTTCGAGAAGGTCGTCCAGCCGCGCCCGCGCCTGATGGCGTACATCGTCGTCTACGCGGAACTCGCCCTGGGCCTGGGCCTGGTCCTCGGCTTCCTCACACCGATCGCCCTGGCCGGCGGGCTGCTCCTGAACCTGCTCTACCTGATCCTGATGATCCACGACTGGGCCGAACAGGGCCAGAACGCGATGATGGCCCTCATCTCGCTCGTCGCCCTCTTCACGATGGCCTGGCAGACCTGGTCCCTCGACGCGGCGACGGGACTCTTCCTGTGAGCGCCGTACGGTACGACCTCCCCGAGATCGACGACTTCACCCGCCCCTACTGGGACGCGGCCGCCGAGGGCCGGCTCCTGCTGCGCCGCTGCGCCGACTGCGGGCGGGCCCACCACTACCCGCGCGAGTTCTGCCCGTTCTGCTGGGCCGGCGAGGACCGGGTGGCCTGGGAGCCGGCGAGCGGCCGCGCCACCCTCTACACCTGGTCGGTGATCCACCGCAACGACCTCCCGCCGTTCGCCGCGCGCGTCCCGTACGCGGCGGCCGTGGTCGACCTGGCCGAGGGCCCGCGGATGATGACGGAGGTGGTGGACTGCGCCCCGGCGGACCTGCGCATCGGGATGCCGCTGCGGGTGACGTTCCGCGAGGCGGCGGAAGGGGTGTGGGTGGCGGTGTTCCGCCCGGCGGACTGACCCCGGGGGTCGGTCCGCCGGGGTCAGTCGACGGGCCGCAGCGCCCGCTCGGACCGCAGCGCCGCCCAGGCTGCCACGGCGGCCAGGGCCGCGACCGAGGCGAGGGCGAGGCCCCCGGTCAGGGGTGACGGATCGGGCGGGGCCTGATTCCAGAAGTACAGCTGGTACTGGGCCTCGGAGGGCAGGTTCAGCAGATCGGCGATCCAGCGGTGCGGCAGGAACGGCGCCGCCGGAAGCAGCACGAGTGGCGCGGTCACCAGCAGGGGACCGACTCCGAGTGCGAGGGTCCCGATGACGCTGCGCAGCAGGGCCGCCGCAAGCCCGGCCAGGGAGATGAAGAGGACCTGGACCAGGAGGGCGGCGGCGATGGCGCCCACCGCCTGGCCCCAGGTCGCGGACTCGGCGGGCAGCGGAGGCGGAGTGTGGACTGCCCCGCCGCCGAACCCCGGGGGCACCGCGCGGGGTCGTACCGGCCACAACCGGGCGAGCGCCGAAGTGGCCAGCCACAGCAGGACTCCGGTGACGATCTGACCGGCGAGCGACAAGGCGAGTGCGGCGCCCGCCTTGCGCGCCCACAGCACCCCGACGCGGTTCTCGAACAGGCGCAGGGCGCTCCAGGTGCCGCCCTCCAGGGTCTGGCCGAGTCCCGTCGCGACGACCACTGCCGTGAGGACGAGCCCCAGCAGCGTCGCGAACTGCCAGGCCGCCGCCCGCAGTGCGGACGGGAGCGAGGTGAGTGCCGACACCGAGGGGTCGAGCACCCCGTACGAGGCGCCCGAAATCCAGAGCCGGCCGGCGAGCGCCACGGTCAGCAGCACCACGGCCGCGGTCGCGCCCCACACGGGAACGGTCCACAGGGCCCGCAGCTCGCCGGCCCAGGCGGCCCCTTCCCCGCGCTTCGGCCGCCGCCGGGTACCGGCCATCAGGCGCGGTCCCGGGTCCGGTTGAAGCGGTCCAGCCCGAGCCAGAGCAGGCCGATGAAGGCCAGGGTCGGCAGGACGCGGAGCAGGGCGGGGACGGTGGAGGGGTCGGTCGAGATCCAGAAGTGGTCCCAGACCCCGTCGACCGCGCCGAACCCGACGAGGTCGGCCAGCGCGCCGCCGGGAAGCCAGGCACCCAGCGCCGGGACGGCGGAGGTGCGGACCACGAGGACGAGCAGCAGCATCCCGGCGAGGAAGGTGCGCATGGGGTGTCGGAGCAGTGCCGCCAGGGCGACCGCGACGGCTGCGGCCCCGGCCAGCACGGCAGCCCCGGCCAGTACGCCGAGAGCGGTGTCGGCGAGTACGGAACCGAGGGCTCCGGGCGAAGGCAACGGATAGGCGCCACGGCCGTACAGCAGGCCGAAGGCGGCCGTCACGGCGCCGGACGCGCACAGCAGCGCGAGGCTCCACACCCAGACGGCCAGGGCCTTGGCGGCGAGGAGCCGGCTGAGGCGGGACTCGTAGAGGAGCAGCGGCACGATGCTGCCCCGGCTCCACTCGCCCGCGACGGAGAAGGCCGCCAGCATGACGAGGAGCGCGAGCCCCGGGACCGACGTCAGCAGCCGCACGGTCCACAGCAGGGCGCCCGCGGGATGCTGGGCCTGCGCGGCCCGCACCCCTTCCGCGACGAACCGGTCCTGGATCCGCTCCAGCCCGGCGGCCTGCAGGGGCACGTCGGCGAGGCACCTGGCCCTCTGCTCCGGGGTGTTCTGCTTGGACTCGCACGAAGCGGGGAGGAAGTCGAGGTTGGACTGCACCTGTTGGATGTTGTACGAGGCCATGTTCTGGCTCACCCAGGCGCAGTAGAGGGAGCCGAAGACGAACAGCGCGGCGAGGGTGAGGGCCAGCGGGTGCCGCAGCAGCCGCCGGGTCTCGGCCCGGACGAGACGGTTCACCGGCGGCCGCCGTCTCCGACGAGCCCGAAGAACCAGTCCTCGAAGGCGGCGGGACCGCTCTCGGGGTCGTAGCCGAGTGCGTCGAGGGTGCCGGCGGCGACGATGCGTCCCTGGGCGAGCATGATCACGCGGTGGCAGATGCGCTGGATCTCGTCGAGCTGGTGGCTGGAGACGAGGACGGTGGCCCCGCGGGCGGCTTCCTCGGCCACGATCCGCCGCACCATGCGCAGCCCCTCGGGGTCGAGCCCGTTGGTGGGCTCGTCGAGGATCAGCAGATCGGGCTGCTTGAGCAGCGCCGCGGCGATGGCGAGCCGCTGCCGCATGCCCTGCGAGTACGTTCCGAGCCGCCGGTCTGCGGCGCCGGTCAGCCCGACGCGCTCGAGCGTACGGGCGATGCGCCCGCCGTCGGGAAGCCCGGCGGTGTCGAGCAGGGTGCGCAGCATGGCGCGTCCGGTGGACCACCGGTGGAAGGCGGGCGCGTCGAGCGCGGCCCCGAGCCGGTCGAGCTGCCGCGGCCGCATCGGCAAGGCCTCCCCGAACAGCTGCACCTCACCGGAATCGGGGGTGGACAGCCCGGTGATCACCCGCATGAGGGTGGTCTTGCCCGCGCCGTTGAGCCCGAGGAGGCCGACGATCTCGCCGGCCTCCAGGCTGAGACTGACCCCTTCCAGCACGGAGTGCTTCCGGAATCGCTTGGTCACTTCGTGACAGGAAAGGGTGCTCATCGTCTGGGATCAGTTGTAGACGACGCGGCCCGACGAGTGGACGAAGGCCGGTGCGTTGGCGATCTGCATGTAGTAGCTACCGCCGGTCGGGGCGGCGAACTCCTTCCAGTACACGCCGTTGTCGCAAGACCAGTCACGCCAGGCCACCCACTTGTCGGGGGACCACGAGATGTCGATCTTGAAGTCGTAACCGACACGCCCCTGGGCGCCGTTGCTCGTGGCGCACGCGTCCTGCGACGCGGCCTGGGAACCGCCGGCGGCCGACCAGCGACCGGTCTCCGCCCCGACGCCCTCGTCGGTGTAGGAGAAGTTCTTGACCTTCTGGTACGCGGCGGAGGCGTTCGGCGCCAGCGCTCCGACGAGTCCAACTGCGAGTACGGCCGTGGCCACGGTCGACTTCATGCGAGTACGCATGGGGTTCCCTCCGATTGCTCCACCTCACGGTGGAGTGCGTGCACTGGGTGTCGTCGGCGACACCCAGCTGTAAATGATCTTCATATTTTCTTTAGTTTCGGTCAAGTTGCGAAAAGTTTGCGCCAAGTCCCCGATGGTCGCGTTTAATCTTCATGTGGCCTGATTTCGCCCCCCGTTGAGAGCGCCCGCGCGAGACCGGCACGGCGCATCGGCCCTTGCCTGAAGCGGGCCGGACGGGTCGTATGCCCGCTGGGACGGTCACGTCTCCCGGCAGGCTCAAGTGCCCGACCCCTGGCTTGAAATCGTCTGAAACGGGCCGACCGCAACGGGGCCGGGATCGGCTTCGGGCTCCTCACCTGCCCGGGGCGGGTCCTACGGCCAGAGCAGCTCGCGGATCCAGCCGTTGCCGTCCCCGTTGCGGCGGTAGCGCAGCCGTACGTGGCGGCGCGCGGCGTCGCCCTGGAAGAACTCGACCTCGTCGGCGTCCAGCACGTACCGGGTCCAGGTCGGGGCCGGGGCATCCGGCTCGGCGCCCGCCCGCTCCCACGCGGCCGCCGAGGCCTTCGCCAGCTCCTGCACCGAACCCAGCACCTCGCTCTGGCGCCCCGTCAGCGCCGCCGCGAGCGCGCCCCGCGAGCGGACCGCCAGGTCCGCCCGGCTCTCCTCCGGCCCACAGGCGGTGACCCGGCCGCGGATCCGGACCTGCCGGGCCACGGCCGGCCAGTAGAACCCGAGCGCGGCCTCCGGGTGCCCGGCCAGCTGCCGGCCCTTGGCGCTGGTGGCGTGCGAGGCGAAGTGCCAGCCGTGCCCGTCGGCGTCGTGCAGCATCAGGACGCGTACGTCGGGCCGCCCGTCGGCGTCCACCGTCGCGAGGGACATCGTGTGCGGCTCCGCCTGCCCCGCCTCGACGGCATGCAGGAACCACGCCCGGAACAGCGCCAACGGCTCGGCGGGCGCGGCCCCGGGATCGAAGCCGGGCAGCGGGCCGTCCCACACGCGCAGGGAGTGCAGGGTGGCGTGGAACGCCTCGATCTCGTCCGTCTCGGAGCTGCTGATCTCGCGGGTCATGCCGCCCATCGAACCACGCGCCCCGGCTTCCGCATTCGCCGGATTCGGAGCCCCTTTCGTTCCTATGATGTGCAGCCTTCAACGACTCAGGTGGGGGCCCTCATGCACAACAGCGGCGGCAGAGCGAGCGGTACGAGAGGCACGAGCGGGATACGCGGCAGACGGCACGGCGGTGTGCTCCGGCGCGTGGCGGTGGCGCTCCTGGTCGCCTGCACGGCGGTGGCCTGCGGCCCGGCGGAGGGAGGCGGCCCCGCCGTTTCGCTGCCGCCGAGCCCCTCGCCGAGCGTGTCGGCCTCCGCGACACCGTCCCCCTCCCCGACGCCCACCCCCTCGCCGTCCGCCACTCCCACTCCCGCCGCCACGACCGCCGAGCCGCCCACGCAGACGCCCGACGCGAAGCCGGCCCCCACCCGTACGCTCGCGTCCGGCTCGTCCGGCTCCACCGGGGGGAGCGGCAGCGCGCCGAAGCCGCCCGCCACCAAGGCGCCGACGAAGGAGGCGACCCAGCCGGCCGGCGGTGCGTGCGAGATCGTCTCCAACGCCGGGAACTGCTACAGGGCGGGGCAGTTCTGCCGCAAGGCCGACCTGGGCAGGTCCACCCACGCCGAGAACGGCCGCCTGATCTACTGCCGCCTGGACGGCAGCCAACCCCGCTGGCAGTACTGAGCGACGCGCCGCGTTCCTTGCGGATCGGTTCGGCAGGACGGAACGATGGCGGCCATGGCTTCCGAAGAACTCCCCACGAGCGGTCGCGTTGCATGCCCTTGCTGCTTCCAGCGGACGCTGCAGAAGCGGGCCGACTTCGAGATCTGCCCGGAGTGCGGTTGGGAAGACGACGGGCAGGACGATGCGGACGCACACTTCGTACGGGGTGGTCCCAACGGCCGGCTGAGCCTGGCGCAGGCCCGGCTGGACTACCTGGAGGAAGCGGCAGAAGAACGCGACGAGTCCCTCACCCGCGGCGGCGAAGGCCTGTGGCGCTCGGAAGCCCAAAACCGACTCCGTGACACGGTGGACTAGGCGCAGGGGGCGGGGCGGGGTGGCGGGGTCTGTCGACTCGGGGTCGGGAGGGTCGGGCGGGATGCCGGGGGCGGGGTCCGTTTACGCGGCGCCGGAAGGTCGGGCGGAACACCCGGGGGCGGGGGCCGGGTGCGGGGCCGGAGAGGCCAGCAGCGGCGCCCGTGGCGGGGTCCGTGTACTCGGCGCCGGAGAGGCCGGCCGGAACACCCGGGCCGGAGTCCCTGCACTCCGCGCCGGGAGGGTCGGGCGGGATGCTGGGGGCGGGTCTGTCGACTCGGGGTCGGAAGGGTCGGGCGGGATGCCGGGGTCGGGGTCTGTCGACTCGGGGTCGGAAGGGTCGGGCGGGATGCCGGGGTCGGGGTCTGTCGACTCGGGGTCGGTGGAGTGTCCGGGGGCTTCCCGTCAGTCCACTGTCCTTCCGGTGCGGTCCGGGCCGTCAAGGGCGC
>NZ_JBIARX010000014.1:0-165428 GCF_042890265.1 Streptomyces sp. NPDC002209
GACCCCGCCCCTCCCTGGCCCCCAGACCCACCCTCCCGACCCCGAGTGCACGGACCCCGCCCCCGGCATCCCGCTCGACCCTCCCGACCCCGAGTACACGAACCCCGCCACCCCCGACCCCCACCACCCACCCCACCCCACCCCGAACACAGAACCCCGACACCCCCTGGAGTCCCGCATGCAGCACTCGCCCCGGCCCGCCGTCCCCGCCGACATACCCGAGCTCGTCCGGCTTCGGGCCGTGGCGCTTGCCGCCCTCGGGGTGGACCCCGGGCCTCTCGATGCCGCCTGGCGGGGCGTCGCCCGCGGGTGGTTGCTCGAGCGGATCAGCGAACGCCCCGATGTGCACTGCCTGGTCGTCGGGGGAGCACCCGGCGAGCCCCTGCTGGCCACCGGCATGGCCTGGATCACGTACCACCTGCCCGGTCCCCGCTGGACCGACGGGCGGCGCGGCTACCTCGACGGGATCGTCACCGACGAGGGCGCCCGCGGACAGGGCCACGGCCGACGGATCGTCGACGGGCTCACCGCCTGGCTGAACGGCAACGGGATCCACTACATCCAGCTGCACGCCAGCTCCGACGGCGAGCCCGTGTACAAGGCGGCGGGCTTCGTCACCGGCCGCTACCCGGGAATGGACCTGTTCACCACTCCCCGGGACACCCCGCAGGCCGCCCCCCGCTCCTGATCGAGCGTCACGACCGCTCTTGCGGTTCCAGCCTCCCCACCCGGCCCTTCTCCCCCGCCGCCCAGCAGCCCCCGTCACCGGCGCAGTCGACGGTGTCGAACGAGCCCGGCGTCAGCGAGCGCCAGCTCCTGCCGCCGTCCGTCGTGACGTCCGTCCCGGTCGGGCCCACCGCCAGGGCCGCGTCGCGCAGGTGCGGGAGCCAGGCCGCGCCCGAGCGGTACGCGGGCGGCGGGGCGGCGGCCGGGCGCCAGGTGCGGCCCGCGTCCGCCGATACGGCCGCGGCCTGCGGGGAGGCCTCGCCGGTGCGGTAGTCACCGCCGACCGCGAGGCCCCTCGTACGGTCGCGGAAGGCCAGGGCGAAGACCCCCTTGGCCGGGTCGCCCGCCGGGATGCCCGATTCGGCGACCCGCCAGGTGCGGCCGCGGTCCGCCGAGTGCAGGATCCGGGCGGCCGCGCCGCCGCCCGTGGCCAGCCAGACGTCACGGGACCCGGCGCTCACCAGGCACTGGCCACTGGCCGCGAAGCCCGCCTCGCCCGGCAGGGCCTCCGGCATGCCCGTGCTCGGCAGCACCGACCAGTTCCGGCCGCCGTCGTCCGTCGACAGGATCCGGAACCTGCCGTCCACCGGGTCGCTCATGGCCAGCCCGTGCCGGGAGTCGAAGAAGGTGAGGCAGTCGTAGAAGGCGCGCGGGTCGGGGTTGCGGAAGGCCTCGGTCCATGTGGCGCCGCCGTCCTCGGTGCGCAGCACCCGTGACGCCTCGCCCTCGCCGATGGACAGGGCCACCGCGCGCCGTGCGTCGAAGGCCTCGATGTCGCGCAGCTCCAGGCCTTCCGCGACCGCGCCCGGCGGTGAGACGTCGTGCCAGCTGCGGCCGCCGTCCACGGTGCGCAGCACCGTGCCCTTGGAGCCGGCCACCCAGGCGGTGGAGCGGCTGACCGCGGCCAGTCCGCGGAAGCGGGAGTCCTTGCCGGTCTCCTTCAGCGCCCAGCCCACGCCCCGTAACCCCTGCACGTCCTGCCCCTGCGCGTCCTGCGCGTACGCCGGGGCGGCCAGCAGCCCCATCGTCAGAGCCGCCGCGCACATGCCAACTCCCAGAAGTCTCATGGCGCCGGAAGCTAATGCACCCCGGATCCGGCGTCCAGGGTGCATCCGGGCCGCCGGGTTCCTAGGCTGAGGCCATGCCCTCCAAGGAACCCAAGGCCTACGACGGCAAGCGGATCACCGTCACGTACGACACCGGCCGGTGTCTGCACGCCGCCGAGTGCGTGGGCGGACTGCCCGAGGTGTTCGACTCCGGGAAGCGTCCCTGGGTGCAGCCCGACGGGGCCGAGCCGGGGCGGGTGGCCGAGGTGATCCGTCGCTGCCCGTCGGGTGCGCTGCAGTACCGGCTCGCGGACGACGGGCCGGCCGAGGAGCCGGACCGGCCGACCACGGTCGTACGGTCGCCCGCCGGCCAGCTCGTGATGCGCGGCGATCTGCGCGTGACGACCCCCGACGGGACCGTCCGCAGGGAGACCAGGGCGATGCTTTGCGCCTGTGGAGTGAGCGGGAACCAGCCGTTCTGCGACCACTCCGGAGCGTGCGGCAGCGACTGAGGCCCCTTCGCACGCACCCCTCACACTCACTCGCACCGTCACTCTGTGCGATGAAACGGACGCGTTCCAGCCAATCGGTGACACAGCTCACGTCAGTTCGCCTGCACGGATTTGCCGATTCCGGCGTCTATCCGGTTGCCGGGTTCCACCCACGCCCGGCAGCAGATCCGCCGCAAGGGAGCGAGCCTTGATCACTGTTATCGAGCAGGCCGTGCAGGCCCGCCTGGTCGCCACCGCCCCGAAGGTCGAGACGGTACCCGTCACGCTCTGCTACGACCGTGCGGATCCCTTCGCCGTGCGCATGGCGTTCCCCGCCCCCGCGACCCTCGAGGGCGTCGAGGTGTCGTGGACCTTCGCGCGCGAGCTCCTCGAATCGGGGCTGGACGGTCCGGCGGGGTGCGGCGACGTGCGGGTGCGGCCGTACGACATCGACCGGACCACCATCGAGTTCCACGCGCCCGAGGGGGTGGCGATCGTGCTGATGCTGACGGCCGAACTGCACCGGTTCCTGGAACGGGCCGCGACGGTCGTGCCGCCGGGTCTGGAACACCTGTACCTCGACATGGACCACAGCCTGGCCGAGTTGATGCGCGACCCCCGCTGACGCCGCACCCCCCACCCCGACGCCGTTATTCGTTTGCGGGCGGCCCCGGCCGCCCGTAGTTTCACAGGCGCCCCACCGCCGTCGAAACGGAGCAGGACGTTGCTCTTCTGAGGTTCGAGACACCGACCGAACGCGCCGCCCCCGTCAGCACGCGCCCCCGGCCCCATCCCGGCCGTGACCGTGACGCCCTGACCGTGGCCGTATCCACCGTCGGCTGTCTCCCCGCGTTGCACGCACCACTCACGCAACCTGGAGGCCTCCATGAGCCATACCCCTGCTTTCATCACCTGTTCCGCCCTGTCCTTCGACTGGCCCGACGGCACTCCCGTCTTCGAGGACTTCCACCTGGCCGTCGGCCCCGGCCTCACCGGCCTGATCGGGCTCAACGGCTGCGGGAAGTCCACCCTGCTGAAGCTCATCGCGGGTGAACTGACGCCTTCCGACGGGCAGTTGTCCGTGGCCGGCACCCTCGGACACCTCCCGCAGGGCGTCACCCTCGACACCGCCCTGCGCGTCGACGAGGTGCTCGGCATCCGTGCCACCCGCGCCGCCCTGCACGCCATCGAGGCGGGCGAGGCCACCGAGGTGAACTTCGCCGCGGTGGGCGACGACTGGGACGTCGAGGAGCGGGCCCTGGCCGCCCTCGACCAGCTCGGGCTCGCCCGGATCGGCCTGGACCGCACGGTCGGCGAACTCTCCGGCGGCGAATGCGTGTTGCTGCGGCTCGCGGCCCTGCTGCTCGCCCGCCCCGACGTCCTGCTGCTGGACGAGCCGACGAACAACCTCGACCTGCGGGCCCGGCGCCGCCTGTATGCGGCGGTCGAGTCCTGGTCCGGGGTGATGCTGCTGGTCAGTCACGACCGGGAGCTGCTGGAGCGGGTCGACCAGATCGCCGACCTGCACGACGGCGAAGTCCGCTGGTACGGAGGCAACTTCAGCGCGTACGAGGAGCAGCTCGCCACCGAGCAGGACGCGGCCGAGCGGATGGTCCGGGTGGCGCAGGCCGACGTACAGCGGCAGAAGCGGGAACTGGCGGACGCCCACGGCAAATTGGCGCGGCGCAAGCGGTACGGCCAGAAGATGAACGACTCGAAGCGCGAGCCGAAGATCGTCATGGGCGCCCGCAAGCGCGCGGCCCAGGAGTCGGCCGGCAAGCACCGCATCCTGCACACCGAGAAGCTGGCGCAGGCGAAGGAGCGGCTGGACCAGGCGGTGGAGGCGGTCCGGGACGACGACGAGATCCGGATCGAGCTGCCCGCCACGCAGGTCCCGCCGGGGCGCCGCGTCCTGACCCTGAGCGATGTGCACCTGGCGCACGGGGCCAGGGTCGCGGGCGAATGGGAGCTGCGCGGTCCGGAGCGGATCGCGCTCGTGGGCCGCAACGGTTCGGGCAAGACGACCCTGCTGCGCACGATCGCGGGGCTGCTCGCTCCGGCATCCGGCGAGGCGGTGACCCATGTGCCGGCACGGTTCCTGCCGCAGCGGCTGGACGTGCTCGACGAGAGCCGTTCGGTGGTGGAGAACGTGGCGCGGTTCGCACCGCAGGCGTCGAACAATCTGATCCGGGCGCGGCTCGCGCACTTCCTGTTCCGGGGCGCCCGGGCGGACCGGCCGGCGGGCACCCTGTCGGGCGGCGAGCGGTTCCGGGCCGCGCTGGCGGCGCTGCTGCTGGCGGAGCCGGCTCCGCAGCTGCTGATGCTGGACGAACCGACGAACAACCTGGACCTGGCGAGCGTGCGGCAGCTGACGGGCGCGCTGGAGTCGTACGAGGGCGCACTGCTGGTGGCGAGCCACGACGTGCCGTTCCTGGAGTCGATCGGCATCACGCGGTGGCTGCTGCTCGACGGCGAGATCCGGCCGACCACGGCCGAGGAGGTGCGGGAGGCGCTCTGGGACGAGTGACGGGTGCGCCGGTCCCCGCCGTCAAGGAAGACGTCGGGGACCACCTGTCGGCGTGAGTTTCGCGCTCAGGCGCCCCTCTGGCACGCCCACAAACTGCATAGATAACCGGATGTAACCGGGCATATGAACGCCTGGGGCTTGGCGGCTCCTCACGCTCCGCTTAACCTACGGATTCGTAGGCTACGGAACCGTAGGTAATTCGCTTTGTCCCCAGGAGCACCCGTGACGATCACCTCTCCCCACCTCGGCAGCTCGGAGGCGTGGACCGACGCCAAGCTGCTGTACGCGCTGGAAGAGGTGGTCGAGCAGGAACTCAACCGCCATCTGAAGGTCACCAAGGACTGGATGCCCCACGAGTACGTCCCGTGGAGCGACGGCCGGAACTTCCCGGGCTTCTTCGAGGACGGCGAGGCCTGGGACCCGGAGCAGTCCAAGGTCACCGACATCGGCAAGATCGCGCTGGTGGTGAACCTGCTGACCGAGGACAACCTCCCCAGCTACCACCACGAGATCGCCACGCTCTTCGGGCGCAACGGCGCCTGGGGCACCTGGGTGCACCGCTGGACGGCCGAGGAGGGCCGCCACGGCATCGTGATGCGCGACTACCTGCTGGCCTCGCGCGCCGTGGACCCGGACAAGCTGGAAGCGTTCCGCATGCAGCACATGTCGGAGGGCTTCGAGTCCGACAACCGCCACTCGATGCTGCACTCGGTGGCGTACGTGGCCTTCCAGGAGCTCGCGACCCGCATCTCGCACCGCAACACCGGCCACCAGTCCGGTGACCCGGTCTGCGACCGGATGCTGGCCCGCATCGCGCAGGACGAGAACCTGCACATGATCTTCTACCGGAACCTGCTGGGCGCCGCCTTCGAGATCGCCCCGGACCTGACGATGCAGGCCGTGCGGGACGTCGTGGTCAACTTCCGGATGCCCGGACACGGCATGCCCGGCTTCGAGCGGATGGCCGCCCAGATGGCGATCGGCGGGGTCTACAACCTGCGGATCCACCACGACGACGTGCTGAGCCCCGTGATCCGCTTCCTGAAGATCATGGACATCGACGGTCTCGGCCCCGAGGGCCAGAAGGCCCAGGAGGAGCTGGGGCTGTTCATGAACGGCCTGGACTCCGAGGCCCGCAAGTTCGACGAGCGCCTGGCCGCCCGCGCGGCCCGTATCGCGGCTCGCAAGGCCTGACCGCTCGGACCGGTCACCGAAACCCTGGCAGAGCCGTACTCCGCCAGGGTTTCGCGCTGCGCAGCCGTCGGGCCCCGAAGCCGTCGGTCCCGCGCAGTCGTCGGGGCCGTCAGCTGCGCGGGCGCAGGGCGAGGCGCTCCGACTCCGAGAGGCCGCCCCAGACGCCGAAGCGCTCGTCGTTGGCCAGGGCGTACTCCAGGCATGCCACGCGGCCCTCGCACGCCCCGCACAGCCGCTTCGCGTCCCGCAGGGACGAGCCGGGCTCCGGGAAGAAGAAGCCGGGGCCCGTCTGGGCGCAGAGGGCGAGGTCGTACCAGGCGGGCGCGGTGGTGGCAGTGGTGGCGGTAGCGGTGTTCATCGACATGCCGCAGATCCTCACCGCCGCCGATGGACGTCCGATCAACGCCTGATCAACACCGGCCCGCTCTCCGGCCGCCGCAGGGCCTCAGGCCCCCTGTGCGGGAGCGCTGGCTATGACCGCGAACCGTGCTCCGTAGGGGTCCGCCAGCTTCGCGAAGCGGCCGACGCCCTCCATGGACACCGGCGACAGCCGGACCTTGCCGCCCGACTCCTCGGCCTTCGCTGCGGTCACGTCGCAGTCGGCGACCTCGAAGTACGGGGTCCAGTAGGGGCGTTCGGCATCCTCCACCGGGTCCGAGCCGATCGGGACCAGGCCGCCGAAGGCGGCGCCGTCGGGTGTGCCCGCCGCCTTGACCATCGTGTACGAGCCGCCCTCGAAGGGCATCTCGGTGATCTCCCAGCCGAAGACCGAGCCGTAGAAGGCCGCGGCCGCCTGCACATCGGCCGTGTACAGCTCGGCCCAGCACAGGGAGCCGACGTCGGTCACCGCTCCCAGGCCTTCGATCCTGCCCGGCTGCCAGATCGAGAACGTGACCCCCGCCGGGTCGGCGAAGATCGCCATCCGGCCGAGGCCCATGACGTCCCTGGGTTCGACGGCCACCGTGCCGCCCGCCTTGACCACGGCGGCCGCAGTGGCGTCCGCGTCGGAGCTCTGGAAGTACAGCGTCCAGGCCGAGCGGACCTCCTGCGGCGCGACGGCCATGCCGCCCGCCACCGTCTTGCCGCCGAGGTGGAACATCGCGTACCCGCCGGCTTCCTCGCCGCCCGGCCGGAAGTCCCAGCCGAACAGTCCGGTGTAGAACCCGGCGGCACCGTCGAGGTTGGGCGTGCCGAGGTCGACCCAGTTCGGGGAGCCGTCTTTGTAGTCCGTCGTGAGCATGACCCGTACTCCTTCCGTCCTCACTACGAGCATGGCACCCGCCACTGACAGCGGGCTCAGTCCTCGTGCTTCGCGCGGCTCGGCTGGACGCGCTTCGGCTCCCCCGGCATCTTCGGGTAGTCCGGCGGGTACGGCATGTCGCCCAGGCCGTGGTCGTGTTCGTGGCGGTCGGCCAGTTCCAGGGCCGCGTCCAGGGTGAAGGCGTGGTCGTCCATGTCCGCGTGCAGGTCGCCCAGTTCGGCGTAGCGCGCGGGCATGGTGGTGATGTCGAAGTCGCGGGGCTCGGCGGAGTCGATCTCGTCCCAGCGCAGCGGGGCCGAGACCGGGGCGTGCGGGCGCGGGCGTACGGAGTAGGCGGAGGCGATGGTGCGGTCGCGGGCGGTCTGGTTGTAGTCGACGAAGATCCGCTCGCCTCGCTCCTCCTTCCACCACGCGGTGGTCACCTTCCCGGGCATCCGCTGTTCCAGCTCCCGGCCGATCGCGATCGCGCAGCGCCGGACCTCGGTGAAGGTCCAGCGCGGCTCGATCGGGACGAAGACGTGCAGGCCGCGCCCGCCCGAGGTCTTGGGCCAGCCGCGCAGGCCCAGGTCCTCCAGTACGTCGCGCAGTTCGTGGGCGCAGATCACCGCGTGGTGGTAGTCGGTGCCCGGTTGCGGGTCCAGGTCGATGCGCAGTTCGTCGGGCCGGTCGGTGTCCTCGCGGCGCACCGGCCAGGGGTGGAAGGTCAGGCAGCCCAGGTTGGCCGCCCACAGCACGGCGGCGGGCTCGGTCGGGCAGATCTCGTCGGCCGTCCGCCCGGAGGGGAATTCGATGTGGGCGGTCGGGATCCAGTCGGGAAGGTTCTTCGGGGCGCGCTTCTGGAAGAAGGACTCGCCCTCCACCCCCTCCGGGTAGCGCTCCAGGGTGGTGGGCCGGTTGCGCAGGGCCCGGGTGATCCCGTCGCCGACGGCCAGGTAGTACTGCGCCACGTCCAGCTTCGTCAGGCCCCGCTCGGGGAAGTACACCTTGTCCGGGCTGGACAGCCGCACCGTCCGCCCGCCCGCGTCCAGCTCGATCGCATTACCGGATGCACCCATGTGCGCCACGGTAGGCGGGCCCGGCCAGGTGCGCATACCGGGCGGGTCGGGGCGTACCACCGCAGAATCTAAGACATGGATCTGCCCGTGATGCCGCCCGTGAAGCCGATGCTCGCCAAGTCGGTGGCCAAGATCCCGCCGGGTATGCAGTACGAGGCGAAGTGGGACGGCTTCCGGGCCATCGTGCACCGCGACGGCGACGAGGTGGAGATCGGCAGCCGCACCGGCAAGACCCTGACCCGGTATTTTCCGGAGCTGGTGACCGCATTGAGGGACAACCTGCCGGCCCGCTGCGTGGTGGACGGCGAGATCGTCATCGTGCACGGCGGGCGGCTCGACTTCGACCGGCTGACCGAGCGGATCCATCCCGCGCAGTCCCGTGTCGACATGCTGGCGCAGAAGACCCCCGCCAGCTTCGTCGCCTTCGATCTGCTCGCGCTCGGCGACGAGGCGCTCCTCGACACCCCGCTGACCGACCGCCGCACCGCCCTGACCGCCGCCCTGTCCAGCGCTCGGCCCCCCGTCCATCTCGCGCCCGCGACCACCGACCCCGCGCTCGCGCAGGAGTGGTTCGAGCGGTTCGAGGGCGCCGGGCTCGACGGGGTGGTCGCCAAACCGCTCGATCTCCCCTACCGGCCCGATGCCCGTCTCATGTTCAAGATCAAGCACGAGCGTACGGCCGACGCCGTCATCGCGGGATTCCGTTTCCACAAGAGCGGTCCGATCGTCGGATCGCTGCTCCTGGGCCTGTACGACGGCCACGGCGCCCTCCAGCACGTGGGGGTCTGCGCCGCCTTCCCGATGAAGCGCCGCGCCGAGCTGGTGGACGAGCTCGCACCGCTGCGGATGGCGGACACCGCCGGGCACCCGTGGGCCGCCTGGGCCGAGGAGTCCGCCCACGAGAGCGCCCGGCTGCCCGGCGCGCAGAGCCGCTGGACCGGCAAGAAGGACCTCTCCTGGGTGCCGCTGCGCCCCGAACGCGTCTGCGAGGTGGCGTACGACCACATGGAGGGCGACCGCTTCCGGCACACGGCCCAGTTCCGCCGCTGGCGGCCCGACCGGGCACCGGAGAGCTGTACGTACGCCCAGCTCGAGGAGGTCGTCGGCTACGACCTCGCCGAGGTCCTCGGCGGGGCCGCCGGCGCGTAGCCGGCCCGCCCCGGACCGGCGCCGCGGGGCTCCGCCCTCAGGACCCCGCCGTCAGCTTCTCCCACTCCTCCCGGTCCGGGCCCACCGCGTGCGGTGCGTAGCCGGGCCGGTCCGCCAGCCAGCGCGCCACCCGGGCCCGGACCTGCGGGTCCGCGTACGCCCGCTCCGGCGGCTCGGCCAGGTGCCGGACCCGGGCCCGGGCCCGCATCACCTCGGGATCCTCCAGGGCGCACTCGAACAGCGCGGCCACCTCGCGGGCCGTCCCCGTCCGCCCCGCCCGGGTCGCGAACCGCTCGCCGATGGCCGCGTCGGCCACCACCTGGAAGTCGAACCACGGCTTCAGGGTGCGCACGGCCCACGCGTGGTACTCGGCGGCGAACCGCGCCGATCCCGGGTCCTGGTGCGCCGTACGGGCCACCCTGCGGGCCGCCCACAGCGCGAGCGAGGTGCCCTGCCCGAGCGTCGGGTTGGTGTGCGTGATCGCGTCCCCGACCGGCACCAGTCCGGTCGCCACCGGCCCCTGCTCGTCGACGAGCGCGCTCCAGCGGTTGTCCAGGCTCGCCGTGGCCAGTACGCCGGACAGCGGTTCGGCGCCCAGGTCCAGCCAGGCCGCACCGGGCGGGAAGGCCCGGGCGGCGGCCTCGAACACGGCGGGATCGCGCAGCGCCGAGCGGGTGGTGTCCCGGGTGTGGACGAACAGGGTCACGGCGAACACCCGGTTGTCGGCCGGGAAGACCGCGCACCCGGCGAACGTGCCGCCGGTCACCGCCCACGGCCGGCGCGGCCCCTCCTCGAGCCCCTCGGGCAGCCGGTACCAGCGGCAGAAGTACGCCAGCCCCGTACGGTGGCGTTCGACGACCGCCGGGCGGCAGCCCGCCGCGGCCAGCAGCCGCTCGACCCCGCCGCGCCGCCCGCCCGCGTCCACGACGAGGTCCGCCGCGTACGTGCCCGCCTGCGTCGTCACGCCCGTCACCCGCACCCCGCAGGGCCCTGGCCCGGTCACGGCGGTCAGTCCGGTCACGGGCTCCCCGTGGTGCATCACCGCCCCCGGTTCGGCGCGCAGGGCGGTGGCCAGCGCGCTCTCCAGCAGGATGCGCCGGGCCTGCAGCATCACGAGGTCCTCGTCGCCGGGCCGCGCGGGCGGGCGTACCTCGAACCAGTCCAGCTCGTGCCGTTCGCGGGCGCCGAGCCGCAGCATCTCCGCGTGGACGTCGGGCAGTTCGTCCCGCAGCACGGTGCGGGCCGCGCCGAGCAGGGCGTGCGGCTGGGTGGCCTGCGGGACGCCGGGCCGGTGCCAGCCGAAGAAGTCCCGGTCGAGGGCGCGGCCCGGGGCGCGCGTGTCCCGTTCGAAGAGTTCGGCGGTGTGTCCGTGCCGCGCTGCGAGCAGCGCGGTCGCCAGCCCCCCGACACCCCCGCCGATGACCACCACATGTGCCATTGCGTGCCCCCCGAGCCTCTGAGCCGATGAACGGTACGAAGATCAGACCGCTCAGAGCTTGCACGGGCGGACCCTGGCCGAAACCCGCACACCTGTCCGATGCGCTACGCCCCGCCCGCGCTCCTGCCCGCGCGGTGGGCCTCGAGCGCCTGCCGGGTCTCCTCCTCGATCAGGTCGGTGTTGATCGCCACGGCCGTACGCACCCCCGCCGCGGCCGCGCCGGCCAGCTGCTCCATCGGGCCGGCCACGTTCCCGGCCGCCCAGACGCCCCGCAGTGCGGTGGCCCCGGTCACCGGATCCGCTTCCAGGCAGGTCCCGATCGCCGCCCCGGCCCGCTCCACGGTGGCGACCGGCAGCCCCAGACTCGCCGCCACCCCGGCGCGGGCGGTGAACCGCGGCCCCACCACGAGGGCCGCGCACGCCACGGTCCCTCCATCGGCCAGGGCCACCCCGGCCAGCCGGCCGTCGGCGATGTCGAGGCCGGTCACCTCACCCTGCGCCACCGCGATGCCGAGGGCGGCCAGCAGTTCCCGGTCCTCGTCGGTGAGCGGCCAGGTGTGGGACAGCAGGGTGACCCGGTCGCTCCAGTTCCGCCACATCTGCGCCTGGTGCACGGCGACCGGGCCGGTGGCCAGCACGGCGATCGGCTCGTCGCGGACCTCCCAGCCGTGGCAGTACGGGCAGTGCAGCACGTCCCGCCCCCAGCGCTCCCGGAGCCCCGCGATCCGAGGCAGCTCGTCCACCAGGCCGGTGGCGATCAGCAGCCGGCGGGAGCGGACCGCCGACCCGTCGGCGCACCGGACCAGGAAGCCGCCCCCGGGCAGCCGGTCGGCCGCGACGGCGGTGCCGGCCGCCCCGGACCGGATCTCGCCCCCGTACCCGGCGACCTCCGCCCGTCCCACGGCCAGCAGCTCCGCCGGGCTCGCGCCGTCCCGGCCCAGGTATCCGTGCAGGTGGGCGGCGGGGGCGTTGCGGGGGCTGCCGGAGTCGAGCACCAGAACCGACCGGCGGGCCCGGGCCAGGGTCAGTGCCCCGGCGAGTCCGGCGGTCCCGCCGCCCACGACCACCACGTCGAAGAAGCTCGCCCGCGCGTCGCTGACGCTGTCGATGTCGATGTCGCCGTGGATGCCGGCGTCGACGCCGATTCCGTCCGTTGTGTCGTCCATACCGGCGAGGGTGTGGCCGTGGGCACCCGCTTGACAAATGCTCTTGCCGAACCGGCAAATGGAGCCATGGCCACCGAGGAGCGGCCGCCACGCCGGCAAGGCGACCGGCGGCAGCAGGACGACGAGGAACTCGCGGACGTGCTGACGGCCGTCGGGCCACGGCTGCGCGCTCTGCGCCTGCAGCGCGGAAGCACCCTCGCCCAGCTCGCCGAGGCCACCGGGATCTCGCTCTCCACCCTCTCCCGGCTGGAGTCCGGGCAGCGCCGGCCGACGCTGGAGCTGCTGCTTCCGCTGGCCAGGGCGCACCGCGTGGCGCTGGACGAGCTGGTCGGCGCGCCGGAGACGGGCGACCCGCGGATCCGCCCGCGCCCCTTCGTCCGGCACGGCTGTACGTACGTGCCGCTCAGCCGCAATTTCGGCGGGGTGCACGCGTTCAAGCAGATCCTGCCGCCCCTGGACGGGCCGCTGGTCGACCCCGAGCTGCAGGTCCACGAGGGCTACGAGTGGCTGTACGTGCTCTCGGGGCAGGTCCGGCTGCTGCTCGGCGAGCACGACCTCGTGCTCGGCGCCGGGGAAGCCGCCGAGTTCGACACCCGCACCCCGCACGCCTTCTTCAACGCGGGACCGCAGCCCGCCGAGTTCCTCAGCCTCTTCGGGCCCCAGGGCGAGCGGATCCACGTACGGGCCAGACCCGCCACCCCACCGAAGCAGGAGAGCGGAGCACAGCGATGACGACGCCGAACGACCGGCCCGAACGCCCCGCCCGGGCCGTCCCGCAGCCCAACGCCGTCGTCGGCGTCGGGCTGGTCGTGGCCGACGCCGAGGGCCGGGTGCTCCTCGGGCAGGCGCACGACGGCCGCTGGGAGCTGCCCGGCGGGAAGGTCGACCCCGGGGAGAGCTTCGAGCAGGCCGCCGCCCGGGAACTGGCCGAGGAGACGGATCTGCGGGTGGCTCCCGGGGACGTCCGGATCCTGACCGTCCAGCTCTCCCCGGAGGCCGCGGTGACCCGCCTGACCGCGGGGGCCGTCACCACCGCCGCCGAGGGCACCCCCAGGGTCACGGAGCCGCACAAGATCCTGCGCTGGCAGTGGTTCGCCCCGGACACGATCCCGGATGCCCTGTACGCCCCCTCTGCGGCCGTCCTGCGCACCTGGCGCCCCGGGCTCGGGCCGACCCTGCCGCCCGTGCCGTCGTACGACTACCCGACGGCGTAGGGCCCGCCGCCACGGACCCGCCCGCAGGACCCGCCCGCAGGGGCCCGCCGACCTGCTGTGACATCTCCCACCCCCTCTTGCCACAGCAAAGAAGGCAAACCTAAGTTCAGACGTATGGCCCCACACCACCCCACACCCCCCACCGGCCCGGGCACCCCGGCGCTGGTCGACTTCACCGTCGACCTCACCGCGCAGGAGGTGCTCCGCCGGGCCCAGGTCATGGAAGCCCTCGGCTCCGACTGGGACCCGATCGAGGTACTGCGCGGCGAGGAGGCGGCGTACGACCTGCTGTACTCCGGCCTCGACGCGGAGCAGCAGCGCGTGTACGACGACCTGGTCGCGGCCGGAGTACTGCCCTCGCGCGGGGGCGGCCATGCTGCCGCTTGACCCGCAGGCGGACATCGGGCGCCGCGCGTGGGTGACCTGTCCCGGCTGCAACGACAGTCGCGGGTGCGAACCGTGCGCACAGCAGCGCACGTGCTCCGACCACTGGCGCTACCTGCTGTCCAACACCGGCAGCCTGCTGCACCTGCAGTGCCCGTCCTGCACCCACGTCTGGGTTCACGAGAGCGGTTTCGGCGCGACCCGTTCCCTGTGGAACCGCATCACGAGCGGCCGCACGGGGCTCTGACCGGGGCGTTCACCCGGCTGCCGGCACGAGGGCGGATCACACCCCCGCCGGGGCCCGCTGCGCGAAGTGGCCCTCGCGCAGGTCCTCCACCAGCAGCCGCTTCGCGATCGCGTCGGCCGCCGCCCGGAGCTCATCGCTGCGCGGGCGGCCGCGGTCCTTCTCCAGCTGGTCCCCGAGCCAGTCGCCCCACGCCTTCGAGATGGTCGCCGCCTCCCGCTCCCCCGCCGAGGTGAGCGTGAAGAAGGTGCCCTCGCGGGTCAGGTAGCCCTCCTCGATCATCCGGTCGAAGACGGGCAGCAGGACCTCCGGCGGCAGGGAGCGGCGCGAGGCGACGAGCCCGAGGCTGGCATGGCCGACGGTGCGGGTCATGAGCTCCACCTGCATCACCGCCCAGGCGCCCGCCACGTCCAGCCGGGTGTCCGAGGCGTGCACGATCGCCCGCGCCGTCTCCGGCTGCATGTTCCGTACGAGCTTCCCGACCGCCAGCTCCAGCAGGTTGGCCGAATCGCCGGAGGCCGTGACCGGTGAGGCGAAGCCGTCGCCCATGTCGGTCGAGCCCGCCCTGGCGGTGTCGCGCAGCCGGACCTGTTTGAGGAAGAGCGCGACGACGAAGCCGATCCCGGCCACCGGCACGGTCCACAGGAACACCGTGTGCAGCGTCTGCGCGTACGCCTCGACGATCGGCCCGGCCGCCGCCGGCTCGAGCCCGTGGACGCCCTTGGGGCTCTGGGCCGCCTCGGCCAGCTGCGCCGGATCGCCCCCGGTGGCCCGGGCGGCCTCCGCGACCGCCGTCTCCAGTGCGGGGCCCAGGGTGTTGGCGTAGATCGTGCCGAAGACGGCGGTGCCGAACGAGCTGCCGAGCGTACGGAAGAACGTGACGCCCGAGGTGGCGGTGCCGAGATCGGCGTAGTCCACGGTGTTCTGCACGGCGATCGTGAGGACCTGCATGCACAGGCCGATCCCGGCACCGAGCACGAACATGTACAGCGATTCCAGCCAGGCGCCGGTCCCCGGGCCCATCCGGGACAGCAGGTACAGGCCGATCCCCATCACCAGGCAGCCCACGATGGGGAAGATCCGGTAGCGCCCGGTCTTGCTGGTGACGTTCCCGCTGAAGACGGACGCGATCAGCAGGCCGATCACCAGCGGCAGGGTCCGTACGCCCGAGACCGTGGCCGAGTCCCCGTCCACGAACTGCAGGTACGTCGGCAGGAACGTCATCGCGCCGAGCATGGCGAAGCCGACCACGAAGCTGAGCACCGAGCAGACCGTGAAGACCGGGTTGCGGAACAGCCGCATCGGCAGCATCGGTTCCGCCGCCCGCGTCTCGACCAGGCAGAACAGGGCCAGGGCCAGCACGCCGAGCACGAAGAGCCCGATGATCGTCGCGGAGTCCCAGGCGTACTCGTTCCCGCCCCAGCTGGTGGCCAGGATCAGGGCGCTGGAGCCCACGGCGACCAGGGCGATGCCCAGGTAGTCGATACGGGTCCCCCCGGCGGCCCGGACCGAGGGGATCGTCCGGGCCGCCGCGATCACGACGAAGATCGCGATCGGGACGTTCACGTAGAAGGCCCACCGCCAGGTCAGGTGGTCGGTGAACAGGCCGCCGAGCAGGGGCCCGATGACGGTCGCGACCCCGAAGACGGCGCCGATCGCGCCCTGGTACTTGCCGCGTTCGCGCAAGGGGACCACGTCGGCGATCAGGGCCATGGAGGTGACCATCAGGCCGCCGGCGCCGACGCCCTGGACGCCCCGCCACAGGATGAGCAGGGACATGTTGCCGGCCAGGCCGCACAGGAACGAGCCGGTGATGAAGATGATCGCCGAGATCTGGAAGATCAGTTTCCGGCCGAAGAGGTCACCGAACTTGCCCACCAGCACCGTCGCGACAGTCTCCGCGAGCAGGTACGAGGTCACCACCCACGACATGTGGTCCCCGCCGCCGAGATCCGCCACGATCGTGGGCAGGGCGGTCCCGACGATCGTCTGGTCGAGGGCCGCGAGCAGCACGCCCAGCATGATCGTGCCGAAGACGACGTTGCGCCGCCGCCGGTCGAGCTCGGGAGGCGCCGCGGCTGCGGCGGAGGCTTCGGCCGGGGCAGTGGTCACATCTCGCACTCTCACAGCGCCCCCACCCCGCCGCATGCGCACCGGGCCGTACGAGGGACGGGCAGCGGGCTGCCGGGCGCGGGATCAGCGCAGGTAGGCCAGCCCCGGGTGCTCCGCCGCGTAGCCGTCCAGGAGCCGCCGGGCCACCCCGACCGAGTCCACCAGCGGGTGCAGCGCGAAGGCCTTGACGGCAGCGGCCCGGGAGCCGCTCGCGGCGGCCGCGAGGACCTCCCGCTCGACCGCCTTGACCGAGGTCACCAGGCCCACCGCGTGCAGCGGCAGCGGGTCCACGGCCACCGGGTGGGCGCCGTTCGCGTCGACCAGGCAGGGCACCTCGATGACCGCCTGCGCGTCGAGCACGGAGAGCACCCCGCGGTTGCGGACGTTGAGGATCAGCGTGGCCCGCTCGTCCCGGGCGATGGCCCGCATCAGCGCGAGCGCGACCTTCTCGTACCCGCCGGACTCCAGATCGCTCTCGTCGCGCTCGCCCGTGCCGGCCGCCTCGCGGTTCTCGGCCATGTACGTGGCCTCCCGTTCGGCCCGGGTCCGGTCCCAGGCGGCCAGCGCCGCCCCGGCCGGCCGGTCCGCGCGGCCCGCCTCGGCGTAGAAGCCGCGCTGCTGGTCGCGCAGGAACGCGCCGCGGGTCTGCTTGGCCTGCGCGTACGCCCGTACGGTGTCACGGTTGAAGTAGTAGTAATGCAGGTACTCGTTGGGGATCGCGCCGAGCGAGCGCAGCCATTCGGCCCCGAACAGCCGGCCCTCCTCGAAGGACTCCAGCGCCCCGGTGTCGGCCAGCAGCCGGGGCAGTTCGTCACGGCCGCCGATGCGCAGCCCGCGCAGCCAGCCCAGGTGGTTGAGGCCGACGTAGTCGATCCAGGCCTCCTGCGGGTCGGCGCCGAGCAGCCGGGCGACGCGCCGGCCGAGCCCCACCGGGGAGTCGCAGATCCCGATCACCCGGTCGCCGAGCTCCTCGGACATGGCCTCGGTGACCAGCCCGGCCGGGTTGGTGAAGTTGATGACCCAGGCCTCGGGGGCGCTGCGGGCGATCCTGCGGGCGATCTCCCGGGCGACCGGCACCGTCCGCAGGCCGTAGGCGATCCCGCCCGCGCCGACCGTCTCCTGGCCCAGCACGCCCTCCGCCAGCGCGATCCGCTCGTCCGCGGCGCGCCCCTCGAGGCCGCCGACGCGGATGGCGGAGAAGACGAAGTCGGCCCCGCGCAGGGCCTCGTCGAGGTCCCCGGTGGCGGTGACGGCCGGGGCGTCGGGCGCTGTGGAGGCGGCCGCCTGGTCGGCGAGCACCCGGGTCATGGCGGCGAGCCTGGCGGGGTCCTCGTCGTACAGCGTCACCCGGGTGACCCGGCCCTCGGCGTGGTCGCCGAGCAGTGCGCCATAGACGAGCGGTACCCGGAATCCGCCCCCGCCGAGGATGGTCAGCCGCACGCCCTACCGCCCTTCGCCCGTGCCACGATCGGTGCCACGATCGGTGGCATCCGCTCCGCGACACGTGATCGACACATGTTGGAGGGCTCCAGTGTCCCCTGCCGGGCGGCGCGGCGGGGGCTCGGCCGCTTCAGTCCTCCAGCGACGGGACGGCGCGCAGCCGGGGCCCCTGGTGGAGCGGGGCGGCGGCGCCCGGGACCGGACCGGTCGCCGCGCCCTGCGGCGTCGACAGGACCATGGTGATCCGGGTGAGGCCCATCCCGTCGAGCATCCGGCTGGATTCGGCCACCAGGCGGCAGCGTACGAGCCCCCAGCGCGGGTCCCAGTGGCGGACGGTCCGCACGGCCCCGTCGCGCTCGGCGGCGTCGGCCCCGTGGGTGCTCAGCCAGTGCGGCACCCCGTAGCGGTAGGCCGCTTCCATGAACGGGTCGCGGGCCACCTCCTGGCGGATGCTGGTCAGGCCCTCGTCCTCCGGGGCGGCGGCGAGCGCGTTCGCGAACTGGGCCAGCAGCGGGACGCACCAGGCCGGTTCGTGGTCCTCGAGCACGGCCGCGGCGTCCGGGTGGAACAGCACGAAGCGCAGGAAGTTGTCGTCCGGCAGGGCGGTCGGGTGGGGGCGCACCGACTGGAAGAGCTTGTCGAACGCCGAGTTGGTGAGCGCCACGTCCCAGCGGTGGTCCACCAGGAAGCTCGGGTAGGGCACGGCCTCCATGAGGGCCGCGTAGTCGCACAGGTAGTCGCGCTGGGCGGGGTCCTGGGGCAGCCGGTTCTCCTCGGCCGCCCGCCAGGTCGGCGGCGGGTCCCGGTCGACCATGACCCGGAAGAGCCAGAAGCACTGCCGCTCGCTCATCTCCAAGGCCTCGGCCAGGGCGAGCAGTTTGCGGTCCGTCCACTCCTTGACCAGGCCGCGCTCCCAGTTCCCGTAGGCGCGGACGCTGATACGGAGCCGGGCGGCGAGGTCTTCCTGGCTCAGGCCGAGCTCCTCGCGCCGCTGGCGCAAAATCTCCTTGCGTCGCTCCGACCGCACTGCGCCGCGTACGGACTCCTCGCCCGCCAGGCGCTCCTCACCGGCTCGGGCGAGGCCATCGGACGGGCCCACCGCTGCGAGATGTGGCACCGAGAGCTCCCCCTCTTCACGGTCTGGATCTTCAATTGCCTGTGGCGATCCTGCTACCGACTTCATTCGAGTGTCAACTATCGTGGCAATTCCAGCCTCTTGACAGCTCATTCCCGCCACAGCTGTGGCAAGTTCTGGCCCCGCGGCGGCTCCTCGGCTAGATTCCAAAAGCCGACCATGTGCCCGTACCGACCCCGCCGCGATCTAGGAGAACCACTGGTGACAGACGGCTTCCCGGCTCCCGTCGTGGTGGCCAACGCGCCCCTGGCAGCCACCGTCACGCGCGTCGCCGAACTCGCGGGCAAGATGGGCCGTGACCTGAACAAGGTCTTCGACCTGCGCCGCCTCTCCGAGGCCTCCGGCGTCCCCGCCGACGTGGTCAGGACCCTGCTGGACGGCGGGCCCGCCGGCGAGCCCTGCCTGCAGACCCGCTTCCTCCAGCGCCTCGACCTGCTCCGGCGCACCCGGCTCAAGGCCAACGGCCGCCGCTACACGCAGCAGGAGATCGCGGACGGCGCCGGGATGTCCCGCCAGCAGGCGGGCGCCCTGATCAACGGCGACCGCAGGCCCACCATGGAGCACTGCGACGCGATCCAGCGCTTCTTCGGCGTCCACGCCGGGTTCCTCACCGCGCACGACACCGACGCCCTCACCGACGCGCTCCAGCGGACCGAGCAGCAGCTGCTCCAGGACTACGCGGGCCGCACGCGCGAAACCGTACCCGCCCCGGCGGCTTCGACCGGCGATCCGCTGGCAAGACTCCTCCAGAACCACGGTGTCCGGGGCATCGCCTGGCGCGCCGCCCAACTGCCCAGCGACAAGCACCGGGACAAGGTGACCGAATGGCTGGACATGCTCCTCGAGAGCGTCAAACCGAATGAATGATGACCCAGTCGAGAGTCTGGGTCTGATCCTTGAGTCCTGATCCGGATCCGCGCCGACGGGGAGAACGGTGAGCATAGGCAGAGAGCAGCGCCGGTTGTGCAGCGAACTGGTGGCCGGGCTCCGGCTGACCGCGCCCGTGGAACCCGTGGACCTCTACGCCGCCCTCTGCGAGGGCATGAGCAGGCACCGCGGCCGCCGGGTGGACTTCCGGATGGCCTCGTTCCCGCCGGGAACGGCCAGCGGCCTGTGGCTCGACATGGCGGACCGCGATCTGGTGGTCATCGAGGAACGCACCGCACCGGACCACCAGCTGGTCATCCTGGGCCACGAGCTGTGGCACATGAAGGCCGGCCACTGCAGCCACCACGTCGACGGAGCCGCCGTCGCCGCCCGGCTGCTGAGCGACGAGGCCGATCTCGGGGAGACCGTCCGGCGCGTCGCCGCGCGCACGCGCGCCGACGTCTCGGAGGAGACCGAGGCGGAGACGTTCGGTTTACTGCTGGGCAGCCGCTGCCGGACCTGGCTCGCCGGTTCCGGCGGCCACCGGGCGCCCGCACAGCGCGACCAGTTGGCGGGCCGCATCGAGGCCTCGCTCGGATACCGGGGGCACAGGAACGACCGTTGAACGGCCAGGATTACTACATACCCGCAGCCGCCCTGGCGGTCTCACTCGCCTTCAAGCTGCCGGCGCTGCGGCACAACTGGCGCGACCCGCTCCTGCGGTCGGTCTGCGCCCTGCTGATCCTGGCCGGATCGGTGTTCACCTTCGCCGCTCCGCCCACCATCGAGGCCGTCAACCGCTGGACCGGCGTCACCAACTTCTCCGCACCGCTCGTCTACTGCCTGATCACCCTGTTCAGCGCCGCCTGCCTGGTACTGATCGTGAACTGGCGCGGCGGCCCGCCCGAAGAGACCCGGCGCATCTCGCGCCGCTGGATCCTCGGCTACGCCGCGGTCGTCGTGGTGCTGGTGGTGCTCTTCCTGCTCGGCGAGACCCCGGTGGAGCGGCTGCGCGACTTCGACACGTACTACGCCAACACCCCTTACATCCAGCAGATGATCGCCCTGTACCTGACGGCGCACCTGGTGGCGGCCGTCGTGATGGTGGCCATGTGCTGGCGCTGGTCCCTCCAGGTGCACGGCTGGCTGCGGATCGGCCTGATGATCATCGTCTCGGGCTACGTCTTCAACCTCAGCTACGACGCCACCAAGATCTCCGCGGTCGTCGCCCGCTGGGCCGGCCACGACCTCGACGGCCTGAGCACCTTCATCGCCCCGCCGCTGGCCTCCGTCGGCGCGCTGATCAGCGCGATCGGCTTCGTACTGCCCCTGCTGTGCCAGCGGCTGTCCGACAGCTGGCAGACCTGGACGACGTACCGCCGGCTCGGCGCGCTCTGGCACGAGGTGCAGATCGGGGCCCCCAGCGGCACGCCCTGCGTGCAGATGTCCTGGTGGGCCCCGGCCGAACTGCGGGTGATCCAGCGCGAGTCGGACATCCACGACGGATTCCTGCACCTCGGCCCGTACTTCGACCTGGGGCGCCGCGAGGACGCGTACGCGCGGGCCCTCGCGGACGGGGCCGGGGAGGAGACGGCGCGCGCGGTCGCCGACGCCGCGATGGTCGCGGCCGCGGTCCAGGCCCGCTCGGCGGACCCGGAGGGCGCGGTCATCGGGGCCAGCGAGGAGAGCGTCCTCGACACCCTCGGCAGCGCGCGCGACCTCGTACGGATCTCCCACGCGCTGCGGCATTCGCCGGTGGTGGCGGCCGTCCGGCGGCAGGTCGCGCTGACGGGGAGCGGGCCGGCCTGAGCCGGCCCGCCCGCGCCCCGCGCCGGCGGCCTCGGGGCGTCAGCGCTCGGCCGCGGCCAGCGCCACCTTCGGGAACAGGTCCTGGAACGGGCCCGCGGAATCGATTCCCTCCCGGCCGTAGGGTGCGTCGAAGCTCCACACCATGAACAGCAGGAACACGATCAGCGCGCTGAACAGCCCGGCCAGCAGCAGCTCCCGCCCGGAACGGCGGATCTGCAGGGTGAAGATCAACCCCACCGTGACCACCCCGCCGACCAGCAGCCCGAACCACACCACGCCCGGCAGGGTCGACTCGTCGGCCTGCACGCGGGAGTGGCGGGCGTCGTCGGCGGCCGCGATGTGGTCCAGCAGCGGCTGGTAGGCCTGCGCCTGCAGCTCGCTCGTCGGGCTCTGGTGGGTGACGTCGCTGCGCAGCTTGCCGAGCAGCTCGGCGCCCTGCGGGGACGCGCCCTCGCCCGAGGTCAGCCGCGGCCAGTCGACGGCGACGGTGTGGGAGACGTACGCGTCCACCTCGCCGCGGATCCGGTCGCGGACGGGGGCCGGGTAGACGTCGGCGCGCTGGGTGACCTCGTACAGCGACTGGGCCTCACGGCGCACGCTGTCCTCGGCGGCGCCGCGCGCCTCCCAGACGCCGGCGATGGCCAGGCCGAGCACGATCGCGTAGACCACGCCCACCATCATCGTCATGTACTCGATGACGTCGGGGGTTTCGCTGGTGTCCTCGTCCTCCGCGACCCGGCGGTGCCGGAGCGCGGTGCAGGCGAGGACGAGGGCGCAGACGAGCGCCATGGCGAAGGCCAGGACCAGCCATTCGGACACGAGGGTTCTCCCGTTGGTGGATCGGTGGGTCGGTGCAGGGGACGGGGCTCAGCCGCGGCTCTTGGAACGCGGCCGCAGCGCGGCGGCGGCGAGCACGGCCGGGGTGGTGACGACGACCATGAGCATCACGGTGGACATGCCGCCCGGGCCGCGCCGCTCCAGGGCGATCGAGTGGTACGGACGCACGTGGAAGGCGCTCACGGGCGCGGCCACGGCTGCGGGCCGGGGCGGGGCCGCAGCTTCGGCCGGCGCCGGCTCCTCCACCGCCTCGGCAGCCGGCGCGGGTGGCGCGGGCTCCGGCTCCGCGGCCCTCGCCTTCGCCGTCGGCCGGGGCGGCTCCGGCGGCTCGGGCGCGGCGACCGCCGGCGCGGGGCCCCGCCCGGGGTGGTGCACGGTCGGCCGCTGGGCGCCGGGCAGGACGGCGCGTACCGGGGGCCGGACCGCGGGGGGCAGGACGGCCGGGGGCGCAGCGGCGGGCGGCCGCGGCTGCCCGGCCGGAACACAGGCGTCGCGCGGAACCCCGTGGCGGGTGCCGGTGTCGGTGCGGGAGCCGGTGCCGGCGCCTGCGCCTGCGTCTGCGCCGTCGGGCTGGCCGATGCCGACGCCGGCGCCGTGGCCCTGGGCGATGCCGGTGCCGTCGTCGGCGACCGCCACCTGGCCCTGCAGCGGGCAGAGGGCCGCCACCAGGCCTGCTCCGGCGAAGTACTGCCAAGCGGTCACCGCGCGTCCTCCCGTTGTGAGGGTCTCGGCTGAAGAAACGATCACGACGGCGCTTCGACACGCCGCAGACGCGTCAAGATCGCCGACGCACGGGTGACGTCCGGCCGCCGAGGGCGTTCGGCGGGCCTGCCGGCCGACGGAGAGCGCCGGACCGAGCGTGCGTGCCAGACCCCGCCGACCGGAAGGGACTTCGACGACACGACCTAGGCTGGCCGCATGTCGCGCGTGTTCGGATCTGCCGTCCCCGAGGAGCCGGTCGCCGTCTGGGGGGCACTGAAGCGGCCGGTCCGCTTCCTCGGCTCCTGGTGGCCGTGGCGGTGCTGGGGGTACCTCGGCGGCGGGATCCCCCTCGGGTACGGGGTCCTGCTCGCGCTGGTGCTGTTCGTCGGGCTGGGGGTGCTGCTGGCCGTCGCCGGGATCGGGCTGCTCCTGCTGCTCGCCGCCGTGGCCGCCGCGGTGCCGCTCGGGCGGTTCGAGCGGTGGCGGCTGCGGTGGGTGGAGCCCGTCCCCGTGCCGGAACCCCACGTCTCGCTCGCCGGGGCCGGCGCCGCCGCCTGGCTGCGGACCCGGCTGCGCGAGCGCGCCACCTGGCGGGAGCTCGGGTATGCGGCCCTGCTCGGGCCGGTGTTCGCCGCGGCCGGCTTCGGGGTCGTCACGCTGTTCGCCTTCTCGCTGATGCTCGTGGCGAGCCCGGTCGTCGTGTGGGCCCTTGCCCCCGAGACCGTGATGCTGATCCCCGGCAGGCCGGTCTCCGGCCCCCTGGAAGCCCTGGGCGGTACCGGCGTCGGGCTGGCCGGGCTCGTCGTGGCCGCGTACGCGGGAGGGCTCCTCGCGGGAGCCCAGGTGAAGACCGCGCGGCTGCTGCTCGGAGCACGCGAGGAGGACGCCCGGGTGCTGGAGCTGACCCGGTCCCGGGTCCGCCTCGTGGACGCCTTCGAGGCCGAACGGCGGCGGATCGAGCGGGATCTGCACGACGGCGCCCAGCAGCAGCTGGTCGCCCTCAGCATGACCCTCGGTCTCGCCGAACTGGAGCTGCGCAGGGTGCCGCAGGCCGCCGACGCGGCCGAGCTGGTGGCCCGGGGCCGCGGCGAGGCGCGGCTGGCCCTGGAGCAACTGCGGGACCTCGTACGGGGGATCCACCCGCAGGTGCTCACCGACCACGGGCTCGCGGCGGCCGTCGCGGAGGTCGCGCTGCGCCATCCCGTGCCGGTGACCGTGGACCTGGACGTGCCCCGGCTGCCCGAACCGGTGGAGATCACGGCGTACTTCACCGTCACGGAGGCCCTGGCCAACGCGGCGAAGCACAGCGGCGCCTCGCACATCGGGATCGCCGGTAAGGTCGACGGGGGCCGGCTGACTCTCTCCGTCACCGACGACGGCCGCGGCGGGGCGGATCCCGGTGCGGGAGCGGGCCTGGCGGGTCTCGCGGACAGGGTGGCGATGTTGCAGGGCAGGCTGGTGGTGTCCAGTCCGGTGGGCGGTCCGACCGAACTCCGGGTGGAGGTGCCGTGCTCCGGCTGATCCTCGCGGAGGACTCCGTCCTGTTGCGCGCCGGGCTGACGGAACTGCTCACCCGCAGCGGCCACCGCGTCCTCGCCGCCGTCGGCGACGCCGAGGAACTGATCCGGGCGGTGGAGGCCGAACGGCCCGACGCCGTCGTCACCGACGTCCGGATGCCGCCCGGATTCCGCGACGAGGGCCTGCGCGCCGCCCTCGAACTGCGTTCGCGGGACGCTTCGTTGCCCGTGCTCGTGCTCTCCCAGTACGTCGCCACGGCGTACGCCGCCCAGCTGTTCACCGCCGGCACGGCGGCCGGCGGCCCGGCCGGGCTGGGCTATCTGCTCAAGGACCGCGTCGGCGAGGTGGCCGAGTTCCTCGACGCCCTCGAACGGGTCGCGGGGGGCCAGATGGTCATCGACCCCGAGGTGGTCCGCGTCCTGCTGGGCCGGCAGGCGGCGGACCGGCCGCTCGCCCGGCTCACCCCGCGCGAACGCGAGGTGCTCGCCCTGATGGCCGAGGGCCTCAACAACCAGGCCCTGGCGGCCCGCCTGTTCGTCACCGAGGCGGCCGTCGTCAAACACGCGAGCAGCATCTTCATGAAGCTGGACCTCGACCCGACCGAGGGCAACCGCCGTGTCCTGGCGGTACTGGCCCACCTGCGCGGCGCGGAGGGCTGACCTCCGGGCACCTCCACCGGGCCGGGTTGCAGATCCTTCCCGACGGAAGGGACTACGCGTGCGCGGAATTCGTCGCCGCCCCGCCCCTGACGTACTGACCCGCGGAGCCGGCCACGACGCGGGAGTACCCGGGGGCGGTGACCGACCGCCCCCACGCCACCAGCAGCACCGGGAGCGCCAGGTAGCCGAAGCGCCCGGCCGGGGCCAGCAGGAAGGCCAGCGTGAGGCCGGCCGCGAGCCGGTCGGCCGCCGCCACGAGCGTGCGGGGCGGCCGCACCGCCAGTGAGACCGCGACGGCCAGGCCGCCCACCGCGAGCAGAGCCACCGTCAGCCACCACCCCCAGGTGCCCAGTTCGGCCAGCAGATGTCCCGGCAGCGGGCTGCTCGCCGGGGTGGGAACCTCCGCGCGCCCGGTCGGGAAGGCGAACACCTGCCGCACCGTCTCCGCCGGCTGGAGCAGCGCGCTCGGCAGCACCAGCGCTGCCGTGCCGAGGACCGCCACCGCAGCGCAGCGCACCGCCGCCCGACCGCCCCGGCAGGCCGCGAGCAGGGCCACCGCCACCGCCACCGCGGGCAGCGCCGTCCACTTCAGCGCGCACGCCGCGGCGAGGGCCGCCCCCGCCAGGACCGGCCGCCCCGCCGCGGCCGCCGCCAGCGCCAGGCAGCACATCCCGGCCAGCGGCAGGTCCACGCCGCTCACCGCCAGCGGCAGTGCCACCACCGGCGAGGCCACCAGCACGGGCACCAGGGGCGACCGCGCCCCGCCGAGCAGGCGGCGCCCCGCCCACAACCCGCCGAACAGGACCGCCGCGCACCAGAGCCGGGCGTCGCCCAGCCGTCCCAGCACCGTGTGCGGGATGCCGAGGGCCGCCATGGCCGGCAGGTACGGGGTGTACTCGTCCACTCCCGCGGGCTGATCCACGTACATCCGCCCGGTCTCCAGCAGCAGCCGTCCGGAGCGTTCGACGACCATCACCTCGGACTGCCCCCGGCCGGTCAGCACCAGCCACAACAGCGGGACCGCGACGGCTCCCACGAGGGCGGCCGCCACGGCGGCCCGCGGCCACCGGGCGGTGAGCGCCGCGGCGCACAGGTAGCCGGCCGCCGCGCACCCGCCCCACAGCCGGTGCGGCCCCAGTGAGGAGAAGAGCGGGAAGGACAGCGCCCAGGCGGCCGCCACGAGCCAGCCGGTCACCTGAAGGTCGGTGCGGACCGTACGGAAAGGGGTCATGGGCCCATTCCAGCCGTCCGCCCCCGGCCGGGTCTGCCCACCCAGGTGGACACTTCGGGGTCGGGTTTTCCCTACCCCGCCGCGCCCGCGCGGGGGAAGGGGGTACGGCGAAGGGGCGCGGCCCCGAAAGGCCGCGCCCCTTGGCTCGGACGGATGTCAGCCGGCCTCGGTACCGCCGAAGCGCTCGCGGTAGGACTCCAGGTCCTCCTCGGTGACCCGCGCGAAGAGCACCGGCGGCACGGTGAACGGCGTGCCCGCCGGGACCGCGTCCAGGGACCTGGCCTGCTCCGGGGTGACCCACGTGGCCGTGTCGTCGGCGAGCGCGAACGAGGAGCGCATGGCGCGCGCCGAGGCCGGGATGAACGGCTCCGAGACCACCGAGTAGAGGTGGATCAGGTTCATCGCGGTGCGCAGCGTGAGCGCCGCGCCCTCCAGGTCGGTCTTGACCTCCAGCCAGGGGGCCTTCTCGTCGAGGTAGGCGTTGCCGGCCGACCACAGGGCGCGCAGCGCGGCCGCGGCCTTGCGGTACTGGAGGGACTCCATGTGGCCCTCGTACTCGGCGAGCAGCTCGGCGATCTGCTCGCCCAGCTTGGCCTCGGCCTCGCCGGCCGGGCTGCCCGCCGGGACCTCGTCGCCGAACTTCTTGCGGGAGAAGGTCAGCACGCGGTTGACGAAGTTGCCGAGCGTGCCGCCGAGGTCCTTGTTGACGGTGGCGGCGAAGTGCTCCCAGGTGAACGACGAGTCGTCGGACTCGGGCGCATTGGCGATGAGGAAGTAGCGCCAGAAGTCGGCCGGGAGGATCTCCAGCGCCTGGTCGGTGAAGACGCCGCGCTTCTGCGAGGTGGAGAACTTGCCGCCGTAGTACGTCAGCCAGTTGAAGGCCTTGACGTAGTCGACCTTCTTCCACGGCTCGCGGGTGGCCAGTTCGGTGGCGGGGAACATCACCGTGTGGAACGGGACGTTGTCCTTGGCCATGAACTGGGTGTAGCGGACGTCCTCGGCCTCGTACCACCACGACTTGTAGTCGCGGTTCGCCGGGTCCAGGTCCGACCACTCCTTGGTGGACCCGATGTACTCGATCGGGGCGTCGAACCAGACGTAGAAGACCTTGCCCTCGGCGGCGAGCTCGGGCCAGGTGTCGGCCGGGACCGGAACACCCCAGTCGAGGTCGCGGGTGATGGCGCGGTCGTGCAGGCCCTCGGTCAGCCACTTGCGGGCGATGGAGGAGGCGAGCTGCGGCCACTCCGCCTCGTGCTCTGCGACCCAGGCCTCGACCTCGTGCTGGAGCTTGGACTGCAGGAGGAAGAGGTGCTTGGTCTCGCGGACCTCCAGCTCGGTGGAGCCGGAGATGGCCGAGCGGGGCTCGATCAGGTCCGTGGGGTCCAGGACGCGGGTGCAGTTCTCGCACTGGTCGCCGCGGGCCTTGTCGTAGCCGCAGTGCGGGCAGGTGCCCTCGACGTAGCGGTCCGGCAGGAAGCGGCCGTCGACCGGCGAGTACACCTGCCGGATCGCGCGCTCCTCGATGAACCCGTTCTCCTGCAGCTTGCGCGCGAAGTGCTGGGTGATCTCGCGGTTCTGCGCGGAGGAGCTGCGGCCGAAGTAGTCGAAGGACAGCTCGAAGCCGTCGTAGACCGCCTTCTGGGCGTCGTGGGCCTGCGCGCAGAATTCGGCGACCGAGACGCCGGCCTCCTTGGCGGCGAGTTCGGCGGGGGTGCCGTGCTCGTCGGTGGCGCAGATGTAGAGGACGTCGTGGCCGCGCTGGCGGAGGTACCGGGAGTACACATCCGCCGGAAGCATCGACCCGACCATGTTGCCCAGGTGCTTGATCCCGTTGATGTACGGAAGCGCGCTGGTGATCAGGTGTCGAGCCATCCTCGGATGCTCCATTTCATCTCTGCGGTGACAACGTGCCGTGACGGATTGTGATGCGGTTCATCGTATCGAACCGCCGAAAGGCCACGTGCCGCATTTTTTCGGGGTGGACGTAACGCAAAAGCGAGGGAAGTGACCTCTCCGTCACGGCCCTCGCAGTGGGCCCATGCTACAGCCGGACCGGATCACCGCGGACCGGTGTCCGGGGTACGGCCGGGCGGGTCCGCCGCGGCGGTCGTCCCGGCCGGTCAGACGGCGTACGCCGGTGCATGGCGGCCCGGCTTGGCCCCGGCATATGCGTACGCACGGACTGGGCCCGCGCCCGGTCGAAGTCGGTCATCCGCCGGTCATCACCGAACGTAATCTCTCGACGTCTCTCTTCTGCGCCCCCCGGGTGCGCCCGCACTGCCAGGCTGTCCGCGCACAGGGGATGAGGTGAGGTGGAACGGTGAGCGATGGCGGACCAGAGGAGTCCGGTGGGGCCGTGGGACTGCCCAGCCGACGGCGGCGGCCGACGCCCATGAGTCAGTGGGACCCGACGGCGCGCCTGTCGTACTGGGCCTTCCACGCCAACCGGCGGCCCTCGTACATGCGTTTCGCGTACCTGCAGCTGGGCTCCGACAAGGCTGCCGAGGACGCGGTGGACGCCACCTTCGACTCGATCATGAACGAGTGGTTACGCATGCTCCACATGGACCGGCTCGACGCCTACGCCTGGACCATCCTCAAGCAGCGGCTGGTCGACCGGCAGCAGCGGCGCAGCACCTGGCCCGAACCGATGGACATCAGCGCCTTCGAGGCCGCCCTCAAGGAGGCCCACGCCGACCAGTACGAGGTGCTGACCGACACCATCCGCTTCTACTCCGCCGTGTCCCGGCTCGCCGAGCGGCAGCGCGACGCCGTGCTGCTGCGCTACGGGCTCCAGTGCACCCCCGGCGAGGCCGCCTCCGTGATGGGCGTCGACGAGGCCACCGTCCGCTCGCAGCTCGGCCAGGCCCACCGGCGGCTCGCCCGCCTGCTCGACACCTCCGCCGAATCATGAGGCGGCGCGAGGGCAAGGAGGAGCGCGGCGGCGACGCCACCCGCCGTTCCCTGGCCGAGTTTCTGACCCGGGCCGGGGTCCGCGACCGGTACCCGCACTACGACCTGGGCGCGGCCGAGGCGCGGCTGCTGTGCGCCGCCCGCGGGCAGGCCGCCGCGGCGCCCTCCCGGCGCCGGGCGTACGGGTGGAGCGACCCCGCGCGGGACTGCCCGCTCGACTCCGAACGGGCCCGGCGCGACCTGAAGGCCGTCTGCCTGGCCGCCGTGTGCACCCCGAAGGCCGAGGCCCAGCTGACGGCCTTCGTGGAGAGCGGGCACACCGACCTGGCCGGGGCGGTCGTCTTCGGCTGCCTGCTGCACCTGGCCGGGCTGCGCGAAGGGGCCCGCTTCTGGTGGCAGTTCGCCGCCGGTTCCGGGCGGGCGCGGACCGCGCCGGCCGCGTACTGCCTCTTCCTCGACCACTCCCGGCGCGGGGAGCACCACGACGCGCGGATCTGGGCGCGCGAGCTGGGCCGGCGCGGCTTCCGGCCGAGCGGCCGGCGGGATCTGCGCGAGGTGCGGCTGTGCGCGCAGGCCACGGTCCTGCGCTACGTCGACCAGCTCGACGATCCCGATCTGGGCCCGGTGCCGCTGCCGAGGCCCGGACTGGCCTCGGCGCTCGACGCGTTCCGGCCGGCGCCCCCGGTGGTGGCGCAGTCCCCGGAGCGGACCCGGCCGGGCGCGGGGCCGCTGCGGCATCCCGCGCTGGCGTCCGCGGCGCGCAAGGGCCGCACCCGGGCCGGAACGAGCGAGGCCCTGGCGCAGGCGCGGCGCGCGCTGGCCGTCGTACGGGTCCTCGAGAGGCATCCGCTGGGGGTGCGGGCCGGCCAGCTGGGGCGGGAGGCCGGTCTGGCCGACGCCGAGCTGTGGCCGGTGCTGGCGATGCTGTGCGAGGAGGAGTACGCGTACCGGCCGGGCGCGGGCGTGTACGCGCGCGGGCCCGCCCTCGACCGGCTCGCCGCCCCCGGCGGCAGCGGGCTGGCGGACCAGCTCCAGCGCACCCTGGCCCTGGCCCGGGACAGCGCGGGCGCCGCGGTGTACCTGAGCCGGTACGCCGAGGGGGAGGTCAGGATCACCCAGATGGCCGACGGGCCGGGGGCTCCGCCGGTCCGGGAGTGGGTGGACTTCAAGGCCGCCGCGCACGCCAGCGCGGTCGGCAAGTGCCTGCTGACCCAGCTCGACCACGAGCGCCGCCGTGACCACGTCGCCCGGTACCGGCCGGCCCGGCTCACCCCGCGGACCATCACCGACAGCCGGGTGCTGTTCACCGCCCTCGACGCGTTGGCGCCGGGCGCGCCGGTCTTCGACCTGCGCGAGTACTCCCCGGGCGTGGTGTGCTCGGCGGTGCCGATCGCGACCGGCGACGCCGCCGGGAGCCTCGCGCTGTCGCTGCCCGCGAACCGCGCCCACCGGCTGCCCGAGGCCACGGAGGCCCTGCGCCGCAAGGCCGTCCCGGTGCTCCTGGCACTGCTCCTGTCGGGCGCGATCCCCCCGGACGCCCCGGTCGCGCCGGCCGCCCCTGCTGCCGCCGGGGCCCCGGAGGGCGGCGGCACCCCGGCGAGCACCCCCCTGCCCCGTCCGTCGCACGTCACTCCGGAGACCCTGCGCCACCTCCGCAGTCTCTTCCGCACCCCGCTGGCCCGCGCCGCGCCGTCCCCGGCCGGTCCCCACCTGGTCAGCGACACCGCGGCCGAGGCGGCGTACTTCTTCGATCCCCTCCCGGAATCCGGCCCACCCCGCCTGGCCCTCCCCCTCACCTTCGCCCCCCTCACCCCCGGCAGCCTCCCCCGTTCCGAGGGCCTCCTGGTCCTGGGCACCGACTGACCGGCCCTGCTTCCGGCCCCGCCGCGGCCGTCCCGCCCCGGCGGGGTGTCAGGCGGGGCGGGTGAGGCGGTCGGCGCCCGAGAGGATCGCGGCCGCCAGTGCCTCCGCCGCCTGCGAGCTCCGCTCGCCCCGCAGCAGCGCGAACTCCACCGAGCCCAGGTCCGGCAGCCCCGGCACCCGGACCAGGCCCGGCGGGATCAGCCCCCTCGTGTGCGCCATCACGCCCAGGCCCGCCCGGGCGGCCGCGACCAGCCCGCTCAGGCTGCCGCTCGTGCACGCGATCCGCCACCCCCGCCCGTCCCGCTCCAGCACCTCCAGCGCCCGGGCCCGGGTGATCCCCGGCGGCGGGAAGACGATCAGCGGCACGGGCCGGTCAGGGTCCACCCGCAGCCCCTCCGCGCCGATCCACACCATCCGGTCCCGCCACACCAGCCGGCCCCGCTCGTCCCCCGGGCCGCGCCGCTTCGCGAGGACGAGGTCGAGCCGCCTCGCGTCCAGCCGTTCGTGCAGGGTCCCGGACAGCTCGACCGACAGCTCCAGGTCCACCTCGGGGTGCTCGTGCCGGAAGCCCTCGAGGATCTCCGGCAGCCGGGTCAGCACGAAGTCCTCCGAGGCCCCGAACCGCAGCCGCCCCCGCAGCCGCGTCCCGGTGAAGTAGGCCGCCGCCCGCTCGTGCGCCTCCAGGATCGTCCGGGCGAAGCCCAGGAGTGCCTCGCCGTCCTCCGTCAGCTCCACGCTGTGCGTGTCCCGGAGGAAGAGCTGCCGCGCCGTCGCCTCCTCCAGCCGCCGTACGTGCTGGCTGACCGTGGACTGCCGCACGCCGAGGCGCCCCGCGGCCTGGGTGAAGCTGAGCGTCTGGGCCACCGTGAGGAACGTGCGCAACTGGACGGGGTCGTACATGGCCGGCATGGCTCCCATGCTGCCACGGTCATCACGGATCGCAATGACAGTAAGTGCGGTGTGCAGGTTTCCCGATCACCGGCCCGAGCGCCACGATGAGGGGGCACACCCGCGACACGCCCCCGCTCGCCGGGCCCTGCCCCCGCCCCCGCCACGACAGCAAGAGAGCCCCGTACATGCGCCGCCCGCAGATACCTTCACGGCTGCCCCTGGACCCGTACGTCCTGGCCCTCCTCGGCACCGTCGCCCTCGCCGCGCTGCTGCCCGCCCGCGGGCCGGCCGCATCCGTCGCCGAGGGCGCCGCCACCGGCGCCGTGGCCCTGCTCTTCTTCCTCTACGGCGCCCGGCTGTCCACCCGTGAGGCCCTCGACGGCCTGCGCCACTGGCGGCTCCACCTGACCGTGCTGACCTGTACCTTCGTCCTCTTCCCGCTGCTCGGCCTGGCGGCCCGCGCCCTGGTGCCCACCCTCCTGACTCCCCCGCTCCACAGCGGACTGCTCTTCCTGTGCCTGGTCCCCTCGACCATCCAGTCCTCGATCGCCTTCACCTCGATCGCCCGCGGCAACGTCCCCGCGGCGATCTGCGCAGGCTCCTTCTCCAGCCTCGCCGGGATCTTCCTCACCCCGCTCCTCGCCGCCGGCCTGCTCGGCAACGGCGCGGGCGGGTTCTCCCTCGACTCCCTCGTCAAGATCGTCCTCCAGCTCCTGCTGCCCTTCCTGCTGGGCCAGGTGCTGCGCCCCCGGGTCGGCGCTTTCCTGGTCCGCAACAAGAAGGTCCTCGGCCTCGTCGACCGCGGCTCGATCCTGCTCGTCGTCTACGCCGCCTTCAGCGCGGGCATGGCCGCCGGGATCTGGCACCAGGTCAGCGCCGCGCGCCTGGCCGCGCTGATGATGGTGGAGGCCGTACTGCTCGCCGTCATGCTCCTGGTCAGCTGGTACGGGGCGAAGCGGCTCGGGTTCGGCCGGGCGGACCGGATCGCCATCCAGTTCGCCGGGTCCAAGAAGAGCCTCGCGGCCGGACTGCCCATGGCCAGCGTGCTGTTCGGGGCCCAGGCGAGCCTCGCGGTGCTGCCGCTGATGCTGTTCCACCAGATGCAGCTGATGGTGTGTGCGGTGCTGGCGCGCCGCCGCGCCCGGGACACCGGGGCCGCAGCGGACGGCGAACTGCCCGCCGGACATGTGGTGGAGGTCTCCTCCCGGGCCCAACACCCTGCGCCGCAGGCCCGGTAACGTGCGGCGGTGACCTGGATTCGCCCGCTCGCCGCCCACGCCGAACGCCCCTGCACCCTCGTGGTCTGCCGCGGCTGCTGCTGCGGGGACCCCCGCAAGAACCCCGGCTCCGACCACGCCGGCCAGCTGGCCCGGCTGCGGGAGGCCGCCGCCGCGTCGGGGGGCCGGCTGGCCGTCCGTACGAGCGACTGCCTCGGGCCGTGCGCACAGGCCAACGTCATCGTGGTCCAGCCCACCACCGAGGCCCGCCGCAGGGGAGCCCGCGCGGCCTGGTTCGGCTGGGCCCTGGACGACACCGCGACCGACGAGGTCATCGCGTGGGCGCAATCCGGCGGCCCGGGCGTCACCCCGGTCCCGGCGACCCTGGACCTCCACCGCATCGACCCGCCCGAGCCCAAGCCCAGGCCGGAAGGCAAGCGCCGCACCCGCCGGGGCCGCTGACCGCAGGGCCGGACGGCGGCAGGCCGGACCGCGGGAGCAAGCGCCCGGGAATCCGCTACAGGGTGATCCGTTCCTCGCCCGCGTAGATGTTCATGTTCTGCCCGCGCAGGAAGCCCACCAGCGTCAGGTCCGACTCCAGGGCCAGGTCCACGGCGAGCGAGGACGGAGCCGAGACGGCGGCCAGGATCGGGATGCCCGCCATCACCGCCTTCTGCGCGAGCTCGAACGAGGCCCGGCCGGACACCAGCAGCACCGCGCCCGCCAGCGGGAGGAGACCGGCCTGGAAGGCCCGGCCGACGATCTTGTCGACGGCGTTGTGCCGGCCGACGTCCTCCCGCAGGTCCAGCAGCTCGCCCTGCGGGGAGAACAGCCCGGCCGCGTGCAGGCCGCCGGTGCGGTCGAACACCTTCTGCGCCGCGCGGAGCCGGTCCGGCAGCTCGCCGAGGAGCCGGGCGGGAATCCGTACGGTGTCCTCGGCAGCGCTGTGCCGCAGCGGGAAGCGGGTCGCCGTGCGCACCGCGTCGAGGCTGGCCTTTCCGCACAGGCCGCAGGAGGAGGTGGTGTAGACGTTCCGTTCGAGCGTGATGTCCGGCACCGGGACCCCGGGCGCGAGCTGCACGTTCACGACGTTGTAGGTGTTGGAGCCGTCCTCCGTCGCCCCCTCGCAGTAGGTGACGGCCCGGACGTCCGACGCGGAGCCGAGCACGCCCTCGCTCACCAGGAAGCCCACCGCCAGCGCGAAATCGTCGCCGGGGGTGCGCATCGTGATGGCGAGCGGTTTGCCGTTCAGCCGTATCTCCAGCGGCTCCTCGGCGACCAGCGTGTCCGGGCGGACCCCGCTCACCCCGTTCCGCACCCGGACGACACGACGGCGCTCGGTGACCCGTCCCATGGTGATCAGCCCACCCGTTCTGTCCTCGTCGCGCACCTCGTCGTGCAGCTGACGAGCCCATTCTCCCGGATCGCCGTTCCAGGGTGCTCCCGGCAGGAAGATCCTCCGGAATCTCCAAATTCAGGGCAGGTAATCCTGTTGGGTCACGTGCACATGTACCCACCAGTAGCAGGTCAAGCTGGGTGATCCTGACTTCCGTACGAGGGGGGACCCCGCCCATGACCGGTTCACGCGTGGTGGCGCTAGGGCACTACCAGCCCGCGAAAGTGATCACCAACGAGGACCTCGCGGCGATGGTCGACACCAACGACGAGTGGATCCGCTCCCGGGTCGGCATCAAGACCCGGCACATGGCGGGCCCCGACGAACCGGTGGACGAGCTGGCCTTCCAGGCCGCGGGCAAGGCCCTCGCCGGAGCGGGCCTGTCCCCCGACGACATCGACCTCGTCCTGGTGGCCACCTCCACCGCGATCGACCGTTCGCCCAACATGGCCGCCCGCGTCGCCGCCAAGCTGGGCATGGGCGGCAGCCCGGCCGTCATGGACCTCAACGTCGTCTGCTCGGGGTTCACGCACGCCCTGGCCACCGCCGACCACGCGATCCGGGCCGGCTCCGCCACCCGCGCCCTGGTCATCGGCGCCGACAAGATGACCGAGATCACCGACTGGACGGACCGCACCACCTGCGTGCTGACCGGCGACGGCGCGGGCGCGGCCGTGGTCGAGGCCTGCGAGGAGCCCGGCATCGGCCCGGTCCTGTGGGGTTCGGTCCCGGAGATGGGCCACGCCGTGCGGATCGAGGGCTCGCCGCCGGTCTTCGCCCAGGAGGGCCAGTCCGTCTACCGCTGGACCACCAGCCAGCTCCCGCCGCTGGCCCGCAAGGTGTGCGAGAAGGCCGGGGTCGCCCCCGAGGAGCTGGCCGCCGTCGTCCTGCACCAGGCGAACCTGCGGATCATCGAGCCGCTCGCCGCGAAGATCGGCGCGGTCAACGCGGTCGTCGCCCGCGACGTCGTGGACTCCGGCAACACCTCGGCCGCCAGCATCCCGATGGCCCTCTCGAAGCTGGTCCAGCGCGGTGAGATCCCCACCGGCGCCCCGGTCCTCCTCTTCGGCTTCGGCGGCAACCTCTCCTACGCGGGCCAGGTCATCCGCTGCCCGTAGCGGGCGCCGCGGCGGCCGGGGCCGGGCGGCAGCGAGCCGGCCCCGCTCCCGAAGGCGACCCCGCCCGCCCCGAAGGCCGCAACGGGCGGCTCCTGGGGGTTGTGCGACCTGAGACGTACGCGGATCCCGCCCGGTGGAAGGACGCGCCGCCCCGGGGCGGGGCCGGAGGATGGAGGCACGCACGCCATCCGCCGCCGAGGGAAGCGAACGCCGCATGATCCGCAGGTCCGCCATCCTGACCACCGCCGCAGTCGTCTCGGCCGTGGGGCTCGCGACCATGGTCGCCCTCCCCGCCGCGGCCGACTGGTACGGGAACCGTCACCAGGAGACGGGTACGTACGCGACGGGCGCCGAGGCGAAGACCGCGCGGGCCTCGGTCCCGCGCTGGCTGGCGGACGACGCGACGTCGGTGCAGTACGCGATGAGGACGACGGGCGGCGACCGCCTGCTGACGGCGACCCTGCCGGACGAACGGCTGCCGACCGCGTGCACGACGGAGCCGCGGCCCCGCGCGCAGGAGGTCCCGCTCGCGGCGGACTGGTTCCCGAAGGACGCCCGGGGGAAGGCCACCGCGCGCTGCGGGCTGTACTACGCCTACATGGACGGCACCACCCTCTACGCGTGGCAGCACAACGACGACTGGCTGCGGGCCGAGCGCACCGCGGCGGGCCGCTGACCCGCGAGACGGGGAGTCTCGCCGCCCCCTCGGGGACATGCCTGCAGGTCAGCGAGCGGCCCGGGCCCGAATACCTGGTCGGAACCACCCCGATCCTTTGCTATTGTTGTCCTTGTCGCCGCGGGAAACCGGGGCCGACCACCTGGTCCGGGTGGCGGAATGGCAGACGCGCTAGCTTGAGGTGCTAGTGCCCTTTATCGGGCGTGGGGGTTCAAGTCCCCCCTCGGACACAAAACAAAAACCCCACTTCGGTGGGGTTTTTTGCGTTGGGGGTGCGGTGGCCCCGCGGTGTCCGGCTCGGACGGCGGGTGCGGATGCGGTGGTGCGGCATCATGGGGCGCCACGGGTTCGGAGGGGAAGCAACGTGTCGCACGACGGGCCGGAGAGCAGCATCGTGATCGCCGGGCGGTACCGCCTGGAGAAGCGGTTGGGCAGGGGCGGCATGGGGACCGTCTGGCGGGCCTCCGACGAGCTGCTCGGGCGGCCCGTCGCCGTCAAGGAGCTCCATGTCGACGGGGGTGCGGACGCCAGGGCGGCGCTGCGGGAGGCCAGGACCGTCGCCCAGGTCAGGCATCCGCACGTCGTCGTCGTGCACGACGTCGTGGAGCACGACGGGCGCCCCCACATCGTCATGGAACTCGTCGACGGCGGCTCGCTGGCCGACCGGCTCGGCGCCGAGGGACCGCTCACCCCGGCCGAGACCGCGCGCGCCGGGCTGGCCCTGCTCGGCGCCCTGACCGCGGCGCACGCGCGCGGAGTGCTCCACCGGGACGTCAAGCCGGCCAACGTCCTCATGGAGGCCGGGACCGGGCGGGTGGTGCTCACCGACTTCGGCATCGCGCGGCTCGCCGGGTCCACCACCATCAGCGAGACCGGTGCGTTCGTCGGCTCGCCCGAGTACACCTCGCCCGAGCGCATGCAGGGAGCCGCCGCGGGACCGGCATCCGACCTGTGGTCGCTCGGCGTCCTGCTGTGCGCGGCGCTGACCGGCGAGTCGCCGTTCCGCCGCGATTCGCTCGGCGGGGTCCTGCACGCCGTGGTGTACGACGAGATCCGGCCGCCGGCGCAGGCCGGGCCGCTGCTCCCGGTCGTCCGCGGCCTGCTGGAACGCCTTCCGGAGCGGCGGATGGGGGCGGCCGAGGCGGAGCGGCTGCTGTCGGCCTACGTGAGCACGGGCAAGGTCCCCGCCGTCGCCGACCGGGTACCGGCACCGAGTCCGGTGACCGCGCCGCCGGCCGGGACCGCATCCGGGGCGGGCGCGGCAGCCGCATACTCGCCGACCGAGCACGTCTCCCAGCCGTCCGCCCCGGTCCGGCGCGCCCGGCCCGCGCTGCGGGCGGGGGTGATCGCCGCGCTGTTCGCCGTCGCGGTCGCCGGCGCCGTGGCCGTCACCTCGCAGCTCGGCGACCGGTCGGCAGACGGTGCGCGGGGGACGACGCCCGCCGCCACCGCCTCCGGACGGAGCCGGGCCTCCGCCGACGCCAAGCCCGCGCAGGGCCTCTCGCCGGCGCCGTCCCCCGCCCGTACCGCGCCCCCGTCGGTGCCCGGGCCCGCCAAGCCCGCGCCCGCCGGGTACCGGTCCGTGTCCGACCCGGCGGGCTTCAGCCTCGCCGTCCCGGACGGCTTCCAGCGCTCCACCGACAGCGAGCGGGTCTTCTACGTCTCGCCGGACGGGGCCTTCCGGATCGGCATCAAGGAGAAGCCGTCGGTGTCCGACGGGCCGGTCTCCGTCATGCGGCTCTCGCACGCGAACGGCCCGGCCACCAACCCCGGCTACCGCGACGGCACGGTCGTCCCGACCACGCACAACGGACTGCCCGCGGCCCTCTGGGAGTTCACCTGGAACGGCTTCACCGCCGCCGAGGGCGCCCGGCACACCTTCGACGTCTGCTGGGACGAGAACGGGCGCCTGTACGACGTGTGGGTGTCCGCGCCCGTCGGCCGGCTCGCGGAGGCGCGGAGCCACTTCGACGCGGCGCTGGACTCCTTCGTTCCGGGCGGGGCGGCAGCCGCGAACGGCTGAGCCCGCGCCCCGGCGCCTCCCGTCCGGCGCACGATCTGCGGGGCGTCCGGCGTTTCCGGGCCGTCGGCGCGGGGAGTGTCTCCCCGGGCGGCCCTCGCGCACCTCCGGCAGGCCCTTCCCCGGTTCCCTGGGGAGGTCTTGTGGAGGTCTTCGCACCGTGATCAACCGCGGTGAGGGGTGGGGTAGCGTCGCCGCGCTGCGCGGAGAGGAGCGGGGCATGCGCGAGATCACCGTCCCACCAGTCGTTGTTGCGGCGCCCGTCGGCGGGCTCGCCGACGCCGTGTTCCGGCATGCCCAGGAGGATCCCGGCCGGGTGGTGCTCGGGCGCAAGGCCGACGGGGTCTGGCGGGACGTGACCTCCGGGGAGCTGGCCGCCGAGGTGCTCGCGCTGGCGAAGGGGCTGCTGGCCCAGGGGGTCCGGTTCGGGGAGCGGGTCGCCGTCATGGCGCGGACGCGGTACGAGTGGACCCTGTTCGACTTCGCCCTGTGGGCGATCGGCGCCCAGCCCGTCCCCGTCTACCCGACCTCGTCCGTCGAGCAGGTGCACTGGATCCTGCAGGACTCCGACTGCACCGCCTGCGTCGTCGAGGACGAGGACCAGGCCATGACCGTCGGTTCGGTCATCGAGCGGCTGCCGCACCTGCGGCGGCTGTGGCAGCTCGACGCCGGGGCCGTCGACGCGCTCGTCGCGGACGGCCGCGGGGTCGCCGACGACCTGGTGCACCGGCACCGCGCCGCGGTCACGCCCGACGCCGTCGCCACCGTGATCTACACGTCGGGCACCACCGGACGCCCCAAGGGCTGCGTCCTCACCCACGGCAATTTCATGTACGAGGCCGACACGATGGTGGCCCGCTGGGAGTCGGTCTTCCAGGCCGGGCCCGGGGAGCAGCCCTCCACGCTGCTGTTCCTGCCGCTCGCCCACGTCTTCGGGCGGATGGTGGAGGTGGCGGCGGTCCGGGCGCGGGTCAAGCTCGGGCACCAGCCGGTGCTGGCGGCGGCCGAGCTGCTGCCCGACCTCGCCGCGTTCCGGCCGACGTTCGTGCTGGGGGTCCCGTACGTCTTCGAGAAGGTCTTCGCGGCGGCGCGGCGCAAGGCGGAGGCGGAGGGGCGTACGGGCCCCTTCGACCGGGCGGTGGAGGCGGCCGTGCGGTATGCGGAGGCGCGCGAGCAGAAGGCGTTCGGGATCGGGCCGGGGCCCTCGGCCGCCCTGCGCATGGAGCACCAGCTCTTCGAGAAGCTGGTGTACGGGAAGGTCCGCGAGGCGATGGGCGGCCGGGTGCGGCACGCCATGTCGGGCGGGTCGGCGATGTCGCGCCGCCTCGGGCTGTTCTTCGACGGGGCCGGGATCACGGTGTTCGAGGGCTACGGGCTGACCGAGTCCTGTGCGGCGGCCACCGCGAACCCGCCGGGCGCGACGAAGTACGGCACGGTGGGCCGGCCGATCCCGGGCAGCACGGTGCACATCGCCGACGACGGGGAGGTCTGGCTGCACGGCGGCCACGTCTTCAGCGGGTACCTCAACGACCCCCGCGCCACGGAGGAGGTGCTGCGCGGCGGCTGGCTGGCGACGGGCGACCTGGGGCGGCTGGACGAGGACGGGTACCTCACGATCACCGGGCGCAAGAAGGAGATCCTGGTGACCTCCAACGGCAAGAGCGTCTCGCCGACCGCCCTCGAGGAGCGGGTGCGTTCGCATCCGCTGGTCGCGCAGTGCGTGCTGGTGGGCAACGACCGGCCGTACGTGGCCGCCCTGCTCACGCTGGACATGGAGGGGATAGCGCACTGGCTGTCGATGCGCGGGCGCCCGCAGATGCCCGCGTCGCAGCTGGTCCACGACCCGGACCTGACGGCGGAGGTGCGGCGGGCGGTGGTGGCCGCGAACACGCTGGTCTCGCAGGCCGAGGCGATCCGCACCTTCCGGGTGCTGGCGGAGCAGTTCACGGAGGAACGGGGTCTGCTGACGCCTTCGTTGAAGCTGAAGCGGCGGGCGATCGAGAAGGCGTACGCGACGGAGGTGGCGGCCCTCTACCAGCCCTGACGGCCCCCGCACCACATAACTGACGATGCGTCACTTCACTTCGTCAGCAATATTGACGATCCGTCAGGTCGCCCACAGAATGCGGGGATTCCGACCGGAGGGGATCCCACACATGTTGCGACCGATCCGCACCCTGGCCGCCGCGGCGGCGGCGCTCGCGCTCGTCTCCGCCTGCAACTCCGCCTCCGACACGAGCTCCCCCGGCAAGCCCGACGCGGGCTCGGCCGCCAACTTCCGCGGGGTGAGCGACCGATCGATCAAGGTCGGCGGCATCGTCTCCATGACCAGTGCCAGCGGCTACAGCAAGAAGGACACCGACCTCGGTGCCAGGGCCCGGTACATGAGGGCCAACGCCGAGGGCGGGATCAACGGGCGCACGATCGAGTACCTGGGCGCGGAGGACGACGGCCAGGACCCCGCCAAGAACATGGCCGCCGCCCGCAAGCTCGTCCAGCAGGACAAGGTCTTCGCGATCTCCCCGATGAGCTCGGTCACCTTCTCCGGTGCCGACTTCCTGGAGCAGGAGAAGGTCCCCACCTTCGGCTGGGGCACCCTGCCCTCCTTCTGCGGGCCCAAGTACATCTACGGGTTCAACGGCTGCCTGGTCCCCTCCCCCGGCGGCACCCTGAACCAGACCTGGCCCGAGGGCATCGCCCAGATCCTCGGCGGGGCCAAGGGCAAGTCGGTCGCGGTCATCGCCAACGACAGCGACGCCGGAAAGTTCGGCATCCGCACCTTCCAGCAGGGCTTCGCCGCCGCCGGGTTCGAGGTCGCCTACGCCAAGCCCTCCGTACCCGCGACGGCGGTGCCGAGCGACTGGTCCGCGTACGTGAAGGAGATCCTGGAGAGCAACGACGGCAAGGCACCCGACGCCGTCGTCTCGGTCATGCAGACCCCGAACAACATCGGCCTGTTCACGGCGCTCAAGCGCAGCGGGTACAAGGGGCTGCTCTCCGACCCGACCGACTACGACCCCGGTCTGCTCACCAAGGACGCCACGAAGCAGGCCCTCGACGGGGTGCACGTCCTGCTCCAGTTCGAGCCCTTCGAGTCGGCGAGCCCGGCCATGGCCCGGTTCAAGGCGGACATCAAGGCCGCCTCCGGCGGCCAGGACGTACCCCTGAACATGCACATGCTGACCGGGTACATGTCGGCGGACCTGTTCGTGTCCATCGCGCAGAAGGCGGGCAAGGACCTGACCGTCACGCACTTCCAGAACGCCGCCCAGAGCTTCTCCGACACCGGCACCCTCGTCGGCGACCGGGCCGAGCCCAAGGGGCAGAAGGACAGCTTCGGCTGCGGTGCACTGGTCCAGCTGAAGAACGGGGCGTACGAGGTCTCCGTACCGTTCACGTGCCACGCGCCGATCCCCTTCAAGTAGGGCTGGTCCCATGGGAGATCTGCTCGTCTTCGTCCTGAGCGGTCTGGTCTCCGGCGCCCTGTACGCACTGCTCGCCACCGGGCTGGTGCTGTCGTACTCGGCGTCCGGGCTGTTCAACTTCGCCCACGGGGCCACCGCCTACCTGTGCGCGCTGACCTTCTACGAGGTGCACTCCGGGCTGGGCTGGCCGGCGGTCCGGGCGGCCCTGCTGGTGGTGTGCGTACTGGCCCCCGGGCTCGGGTGGGGGCTGGACCGGCTGATGTTCCGGCGGCTCGCGCGCGTCGGCGAGACCGCGCAGATCGTCGCCACGATCGGGCTGCTGGTCGCGCTGCCCGCGGCGGGGCTGTGGGCCGTCGAGCTGCTGGGGGACGCGGGCGCGCCCGTGAAACCCGCGGAGAACCAGTTCGGGCTGCCGGGCGTGGGGCCGAGTCCGGCGAGGTCCTGGCAGCTCACGGAGGGCGTCGGCATCGACTCCGACCAGCTGATCACCTGGGTGGTGACGGCGGTCGTGGCGGTGGCCCTGTGGGTGCTGATGCGGCACACGCGGCTGGGGCTGCAGCTGCGGGCGGCCGTCGACGACCGCTCCCTGACCGAGCTGCGCGGGATCAGCGCCGACCGGCTCTCGTCGGTGGCGTGGATGATCGCCTCCGCACTGGCGGGGCTGGCGGGGGTGCTGGCGACGCCGCTGCTGGGACTGTCGGCGCACGACTTCACCCTGTTCCTGTTCGTCTCGGCGACGGCGGCGGTGCTCGGGCGGTTCGCGTCCGTGCCGCTCGCGTTCGCGGGCGGGCTGGTGCTGGGGGTGCTGCAGAACCTGGTGGCCGGGTACGCGTCGTTCGCCGAGGGGATCACCGGGTTCCGGACGGCGGTTCCCTTCCTGATCCTGTTCGGCGGCCTGCTCGTACTGACCCGGCGGGCCCGGACGGCGGGGACCGCGGCCGTGGACGCGGCGCCCGTGGACCATCTGGAAGGGGCCGCGTGGGGACGGCGGTGGGGGGTGTGGGCAGCGCTCGCCGGGGCGCTGTGCGTGGCCTTCTACACGGTGACCACGCCGTTCTGGAGCGGGCTGCTCGCGCAGGGGCTGGCCCTCGGGCTGGTGTTCATGTCCTTCACGGTGGTGACCGGGCTCGGGGCGATGGTGTCGCTGGCCCAGGGCACGTTCGTGACGGGGGCCGCCCTGGTGGCGGGGCTGCTGATGAGCCGGGGCTGGCCGTTCGTGGCGGCGCTCGCGGTGGGGACGTGCGTGGCGGCGCTGCTCGGGGCGCTGGTCGCACTGCCGGCGCTGCGGCTGGGGGGACGGACCCTGGCGCTGGCGACGCTGGCGCTGGCGTTCCTCGCGGACCAGGTGCTGTTCCAGCTGCGGTGGCTGCGGAACGGGGACTCCGGGTGGGCGGTCCCGCGGCCGGTGTTCGGGCCGGTGGACCTGGGGGACGACCGGGCTCTGGGGGTGGCGCTGGTGGTGCTCGTCGCGGTGTGCGCGGCCGGGCTGAGCGCGCTGCGGAACTCGCCCTCGGGGCGGGCGATGCTGGCCGTGCGGTCGGCTCCGGCGGCGGCGATGGCCTCGGGGGTGTCCGTACTGCGCACGAAGCTGCTGCTGTTCACGCTGTCGGCGGGGCTGGCCGGGTTCGGGGGCGTGCTGGTGGCGTCGTACAACACCCGGATCACGGCGACGGACTTCACGGCGATGACCGGGCTGGTGTGGCTGGCGGTGGTGGTGGCCGCAGGGGTCCGGCGGCCGCAGTACGCGGTGGTGGCGGGGGTGGTGTTCGCGGTGGCCCCGCGGCTGCTGTCCGACTACGTGACGCAGTCCGCGCACCTGCCGGTGATCCTGTTCGGGCTCGCGGGGCTGGCCCTGGCCAACGATCCGGACGGGTACTGCGCGGCGGCGCCGGTACGGCTCGCGAAGCGGCGGGCGGCGGGCCCCGCGGGCGGCCCGTCCCCCACCCCGCCCCTGCCCGGAACCGGGGCTCCGCCCGGGACGCCCTCGGGGGCTCCGCCCCCGGGCCCCGGTGCGGGAAGGGCCGGGGTGGGAGAGGGCCCCGCAGGCTCCGGCCCCGCCCTCGAGCTGCGCGGTGTCACCGCCGGGTACGACGGGGGGCTCGTACTGCACGGGGTCGATCTCGCCGTCCGGAAGGGGGAGATCCTCGCCGTGCTCGGGCCGAACGGGGCCGGGAAGAGCACCACGTGCCGGGTCGCCGCCGGACTCCTGCCCACCGTGCGCGGAGCGGTCCTCGTACGCGGGCGCGACGCCACCCGCGACGGGCCGGTGCGCCGTGCGCGGGCCGGGGTGCTGCTCGCCCCCGAGGGGCGCGGGATCTTCCCGGCGCTGACGATCGAGGAGAACCTCGCGCTGTACCTGCGCGAGGCGGACGCGCGCACCGCCGTCTACGACCGGTTCCCCCGGCTCGGGGAGCGGCGGGGTGTCCCCGCCGGGGCACTGTCCGGCGGCGAGCAGCAGATGCTGGCCCTCGCTCCGCTGCTGCAGCGCCCGCCCGAGGTGCTGATCGCCGACGAGCCCTCGCTGGGGCTCGCCCCCCGCGTCGTGGAGGAGGTGTACGCGCTGCTCACCGAGTTGCGGGACGCCGGCACCGCGCTGCTGCTGGTCGAGGAGAAGGCCGCCGGGATCCTCGGTGTCGCCGACACCGTCGCGTACCTCTCCCAGGGCCGGGTCGCGTGGTGCGGTCCGCGCGCCGAGGTGGAGGCCGACCGGCTCACCGCGGCCTATCTGGGGATGGCGCGATGACGGGGCCCTACGTACTGGAGAGCGCCGGGATCAGCGTCCGGTTCGGCGGGGTGAGGGCGCTCACCGGGGTGGCCCTCGGGGTCCGGGCCGGTGAGGTGTGCGGGCTGATCGGGCCGAACGGGGCCGGGAAGACCACCCTGTTCGACGTACTGTCCGGGATCCGGCGGCCCGACCGGGGGCGGATGCTGCTCGACGGGGCGGACATCACCAGGCGCTCCCCGGTCTGGCGGGCCCGGCACGGGATGCGCCGGACGTTCCAGCGCCAGCAGCTGTTCGGGCAGCTGAGCGTGGCCGACAACGTGCTCGTCGCCCAGGAGTGGCGCGGCGGCGGGGGCGGGATCGCCGCCGACCTCCTCGGCTCCCCGGCCCGGCGCCGCCGGGAGCGGGAGCGGCGCGAGCAGGGCGAGCGGGTGCTCGCCTCCTGCGGGATCGGCGCGCTGGGGGCGGCGTACGCGGGCGGGCTGCCGGCCGGTCAGGCCCGGATGGCCGAGCTGGCCCGCGCGGTGGCCGATCCGCCGCGGGTGCTGCTGCTGGACGAGCCCGCGTCCGGACTGTCGGCGCCCGAGCGCGAGCAGCTCGCGGCGGTCGTGCGGCGGCTGGCCGACGAGGGGTGTGCGGTGCTGCTGGTGGAGCACAACGTGGCCTTCGTGATGGACCTCTGCACCCGGGTGGTCGTCCTGGACCTCGGCACGGTCCTCGCCGAGGGCACCCCCGCCGAGATCCGCGGCGACCCGCTCGTCCGGGAGGCCTATCTGGGTACGTCCTGACGGTGTGTCGATCCCTGCGGGTCATGGCGGGAATACGTCGCACGGGCGGCCGGTTGTCGCCCCCCGTACCGATCTACGATCCGAGGGAACGGCCAGACGTGAACCAGGTCCCCAGCATCAGGCTCAACAACGGCACGCTCATGCCCCAGCTCGGTTTCGGCGTCTGGCAGGTTCCGGACGCCGAGGCCGAGCGGGTGGTCGCGGCGGCACTGCAGGCGGGCTACCGCAGCATCGACACGGCCGCCGTCTACGGCAACGAGGAGGGCACCGGCCGGGGCCTGGCCGGGGCCGGGGTGCCGCGCGAGGAGCTGTTCGTCACCACCAAGCTGTGGAACGGGCCGTCGCAGGCGTGGGACCGGGACGCGGTGCTGCGCGCGTTCGACGACTCCCTGGCCAACCTGGGCCTCGACCACATCGACCTGTACCTGATCCACTGGCCGCGCCCGATGCGCGACGACTTCGTCGCCGTCTGGAAGGCCTTCGAGGAGATCGCGGCGAGCGGTCGCGCCCACGCCGTCGGCGTGTCGAACTTCCGCCCGGCGGACCTGGAGCGGCTCGGCGCCGAGAGCTCCCTGGTCCCGGCCGTCAACCAGATCGAGCTGCACCCGCTCTTCCCGCAGGCCGAGCTGCGCGCCCTGCACCGCCGGCTCGGCATCGCGACCGAGGCCTGGTCCCCGCTCGGCCAGGGCAAGGAGCTGCTGACGCTCCCGGCCGTCGCCGAGGTCGCCGCCCGGCACGGGCGCTCGGCCGCCCAGGTGGTGCTGCGCTGGCACCTGCAGCTCGGGAACATCGTGATCCCGAAGTCCGTGACCCCGGCGCGGATCCGGGAGAACCTGGACGTCTTCGGCTTCGAGCTGGACGCCGCCGACCTCGCCGCGCTGGACGCGCTGGGCACGGGTCCCGCGGCCCGGCGGATCGGGCCGGACCCGGCCGTCTTCGACTACTGAGGGGTGCGGTGTGAGCGTCCCCGACGGGGTGTATTTGGTGCGCAACGCGGCCAGCGGACTGCTGCTCCAGCTGGAGGGCGGCACCCGGGTGCGGGTGGGGCCCGAGGATCCGGCAGGGCCCCCGGCCGCCCGGCAGTGGCGGATCTCGCCGGTGCACAGCGGCGGGGGGATCGTCCACGTCGTCAGCGTGCACAACGACAAGCGGCTCGACGTCGCGAACGCGTCGACGGAGAGCGGGACCCGGGTCCAGGTGTGGCGGCCGAACGCGTTCGGCGCACAGGAGTGGATCGTCGAGGAGCATCTCGACGATCCCGGTGTGGTGTCCCTGATCGCGTGCATCAGCGGGCTGCCGCTGGAGGGGGACGAGGAGGGCCGGGCCCGCCAGTGCGAGGACAACGATTCGCCGTCGCAGTGGTGGCGCCTGGAGCCGGTCCTCCCCCGCCCCGGCGGCCGGGGAGGGGCGGGTTGGGCCTCGCCGTAGCGCGCGGTGGGCAGCGCGGGCGTGTCCGTGCCGGGCGCGGGGGCGGGCGCCGGTCGGCCGTCCCGCACCCGCCCGTGACCCGCCCGCCGGGGTCAGCTCGCGCCGTGGGCGGGGGCGAGGGCCTCGACGCGCTCGGCGAGCGCGAAGTCGGCGCCGGTGACGGCGTCTCCGGCGCTGTGCGTGTTGACCGACACGCGAACGGTGTTGTAGCCGAGGGTGAGGTCGGAGTGGTGGTTCAACTCCTCCTGGACCGCGGCGATGTGGGCGACGAGGGCGCTCGCCGCGAAGTGGGTGCCCAGCCGGTAGGTGCGGATGATCCGGTCGTCCTCGAAGGCCCAGCCGGGGAGTTCCCGCAACCGGTCCTCGATCTCCTTCTGCGAAAGCGGCTCGTCTGCCATCGGCATGCTCCTTCACCGTTCGGGCCCGACTTCTGACGTGGGGTCAAGGTTCCCACAGCGCACGCCGGAGGGGAGGTTTCGCGCCATAGTGCGTGCGGGTACTTCCGTGCCTTCCGGGTCCACGGTGCCGCCCCTATGCTCCTGCGCCGGACGTGACTGTTACCGCCGGTAATGCACACGTCGCCGACGACTCCGAAGGGGCTTCCTCATGACGCGCACGGGCAGTTCGAGGCGCAGGTTCATCGCGGGCGCGGGGGCGGCGGCCACCGCCGGGGCGCTGGGGGCCTCCGGGGCCCTGGCCGCCCCCGCCCAGGCCCAGGCCCCGTCTCAGGCCCAGGCCCAGTCCCCGGTGCGGAATCCCACCGGCCGCCGCGTCGCCGTCCTCGGCGGCGGGGTCGCCGGACTCACCGCGGCCCACGAACTCGCCGAGCGCGGCTACGCCGTCACCGTCTACGAGCGCCGCGCGCTCGGCGGCAAGGCCCGCAGCATGGACGTCCCCGGCAGTGCCCGCAGCGGGCGCCGGCCGCTGCCCGCCGAGCACGGCTTCCGGTTCATCCCGGGCATCTACCACAACCTGCCCGACACCATGCGACGCATCCCCTTCCCCGGCAACGCCCACGGCGTGTGGGACAACCTCGTCGCCCCGCCCGAGATGATGTTCGCCCGGGCCGGCGGCCGGGAGGACCTGCGCGCGCCCATCCCCTGGCCCGGCCACTCCGCGGCCGAGCTGACGCCCGACGAGATCCGCCGGGCCCTGACCGGCATCCTGCAGTCACTGGTCCGGCTGCCGCCGCACGAGACCGCGTACTTCGTCGACCGCGTGCTGGTCTTCCTCACCAGCTGCGACGAGCGCCGCAACGAGGTCTGGGAGTACACCCCCTGGTGGGAGTTCGTGCGGGCCGCGCAGATGTCGAACGAGTACCAGCGCATCCTCGCCGTGGGCATCACCCGCAACATCGTCGCGACCAAGGCCGAGGAGGCCTCCACCCGCACCGTCGGCGCCCTGGGCGAGGCCTTCGTCTTCAACGCGCTGGGGCGCGGCGCGGACGGGCCGCCGGACCGGATCCTCAACCTGCCGACCAACGAGGCGTGGATCGACCCGTGGGAGGCCCACCTGCGCTCCCTCGGCGTGGAGTTCAAGATCGGCTGGACGGTGCAGGAGGTTCAATACGGCAGCGGCCGGGTCAGCGGGGTCGCGGTCCTGGACCCGGCGGGGGCCCGGCAGACCGTCAGCGCCGACCACTACGTCAGCGCGCTGCCGGTCGAGCACGCCCGGCGCACCTGGAGTGCGGGGCTGCGGGCCGCGGACCCGATGCTGGGCCGCTGCGACCGGCTGGAGACCGACTGGATGACCGGCATCCAGTTCTACCTCACCGAGCGCGCGCCCCTCGTCCACGGCCACCTCAACTGCATCGACTCGCCCTGGTCGCTGACCGCGATCCAGCAGGCCGAGCACTGGCCGGCCCGCGACTTCCCGGCCCACTACGGCGACGGGGTGGCGGTGGACTGCCTGTCGGTGGACATCTCCGACTGGGACGAGCCGGGGATCCTGTACGGGAAGACGGCCAAGCAGTGCACCCGCGAGGAGGTCGCCCGCGAGGTGTGGGCGCAGCTGAAGGCCTCCCTCAACGACACCGGGAAGACGCTGCTGACGGACCGCACCCTGCACTCGTGGTTCCTGGACCCGGGGGTGGACGGGCTCGGCACCCCGAACCCGACCAACCAGGACCAGCTGCTGATCCACCCCACCGGCACCTTCCACAACCGGCCGAGCGCGGACACCCGGGTCCCCAACTTCTTCCTCAGCGGGGACTACGTGGCCGTCGACATCGACCTGGCGACGATGGAGGGCGCCAACGCCTCGGCCCGCGCCGCCGTCAACGCCCTGCTGGACAGGGACGGTTCGCAGGCCGCGCGGGTTGCGGTCCTGCCGATGTACCGGGCTCCGGAGGTGGAGTCCTTCAAGCGGCACGACCTGTGGCGCCACCGGCTCGGCCTGCGCAACGTCTTCGACCTGGGCTGACCCCTTTGGGCTACCGTCGTGGGCATGACCTCCACCCCCTCCGTCGGAGCCCTGCTGCGTACCTGGCGGGAGCGGCGCGGCATCAGCCAGCTGGAGCTGGCGGGCCGCGCCGACTCCTCCTCCCGCCACATCAGCTTCGTCGAGACAGGCCGGTCCCGGCCCAGCGAGGAGATGCTCCTGCGGCTCGCGGACCGCCTCGACGTACCGGTGCGCGAGCGCAACGCCCTGTTCCTGGCAGCCGGTTACGCCCCGCACTACGCGCAGACCCCGCTGGACGACCCCTCCATGGAGGGGCTGCGCGAGGGCCTGGAGCGGCTGCTGACCGGCTACGAGCCGTATCCGGCGCTGGTCGTGGACGCCACGTACCAGGTCGTGGCCGCCAACCGCGGCATCGCGATGCTGCTCGACGGCCTGCCGGAGCACCTGCTGGTCCCGCCGCTGAACGCCATGCGGATCACCCTGCACCCGGAGGGCCTGGCCCCGAAGATCCGCAACCTCGCGGAGTGGCGCGGGCACCTGCTGGCCCAGATGGAGCGGCAGATCGCACTGGCCCGCTCCGCGCCGCTGCGCGCGCTGTACGAGGAGGTGTCCGCCTATCCGGTCGCCGACCGGCCGGAGGACGCCGCACCCGGGGAGGCCGTCGCGTACATCGCGCTGCCGCTGGTGATCGAGCACGACGGGCACCTGCTCTCCTTCGTGTCTTCGATCGCGACGTTCAACACGCCGATGGACGTGACCGTCGCCGAGCTGGCCATCGAGACCCTCCTGCCGGCCGACCCGGCGACGGTGAAGTACCTGCGCTCACTGGGGCCCTGATGCGGAGCGCACCGCCAGCTGCTGGAGGAAGGCGAACGCCGCGACGGTGAGGGCCTGCACCGGGATCCACACCAGACCGGCGGTGGTGGGCGCGTCCCAGAGGAGGAGCGAGACCAGACTGAGGGCCGCCCAGGCCCAGTTGGCCTCGATGACGCCCTTCACCGCCAGGACCGGCGGCCGGCGGCGCGAGGCCAGCCAGCCGACGCCGGCCCCGTAGAGGGTCAGGAACAGGCCGAGTTCGAGCAGGGTGGCCTGGCCGACGCCGAGGAACCGGCCGAGCGGGGCGGAGAAGGCCGCGTACGCGAGCCCGTTCCCGGTGGTGACCACGGAGTCCAGGGCGAGGAAGCGGCGCAGCGCGGTCTGCGGGACGGTGGTGCGGGCGACGCTGCCGAGCAGGGTTGCGGACATGGCGGATCAGCCTCCGTCGAAGGTCGGGGCGAGGCGCGGCTGCCGGCCGCGCGCTCGAATGCGCTGGTGAGGACGGGTCCCGAGGCCGAGTGCGCGGTCTCGGAACCCGATGGCTCCACTGTCCCCCGCGCCCCGCACCGAGGTCGATTACCCCGGAGGTCATGCCCGGCCCGGCTGCGGTCGTGCCAACCTTCTTTGACTCACATCGCAAGAAAGGTGGGGGATCTCCTGTTTCGCCGGGGGGCCGCGGGCTACGCTGCACAGAGCTGAAGCTCTCGAACGTCCTCTCGGCATACGGAGAACCTCACGGTGTCAGCCGCCGCCCGACCCGACCTGGCCTCGGCCTGGGCCCGCGTCGCGGCGTTAGCGGAGCGGAGCGGCCGGGACCCGGCCGAGGTGCTGTCCCCCGAACGGCTGAGCCGCCTGTGCGGGGTCGAACCCGCGCTCGTCCCCGAGGTCGTTGCCGGGACCGCGCCCGAAGTGCCGCTGTGCCGGCGGGTGCACCGGCGCTTCCTGCGGCTGCGGGCCACCCGCCGCGACAAGCACGGCAGGGAGTGGTCGCTGGCCGCCATCGCGGAGGACTTCCAGGCTCCCGGCGCCTCCCTCGGCCCCCTCAACGCGGGCACCGGGATGCCCCGGCTGGGCCACGCGGCGGGGGTGCAGCGGTTCTTCGGGGTCTACTCCGGCTTCCTCCTCGCCGACAGCCAGTGCGCGGTGGAACACGCCCTCGCCACCACCGACGCGGCGGACGATCTCGAGCACCTCTCGTACCTGACGGGCATGCCCCCGCACGACATCCGGCTCACCCTCGACGGCGCACCGCCCCGGCTCCCGCTGAAGGAGCAGGTGCACCAGCGGTTCGAGCACCTGCGCCGCACCAGACTGCGCGCCGACGGCCAGGCCCACTCCCTCGCGGCCATCGCCCACTCCTTCGACGCTTCGGGGCAGTCGCTGACCCGCCTCGCGCGCGGTGAGGGCCTGCCCAACCTCGCGGCGGCCGCCGGGATCCAGCGCTTCTACGGGGTCGACGGCGGCTTCTTACTCGCCGACGACACCGAGGCGCTCGCCACCGCCCTCTCCGGGATCGAGCACGAGCTGGAAACCGCCGGACGCAACGCCGGAAACCCGATGCTCGCCGTGCTGCGGGCGCACGATGTACGGAGCATCGTCACGCGGGCCGGGCGGCTCTCCCCGGCGGGCTGGAAGTCGCTGGCCGACCACCTCGACGACCTGCTGGCCCGCGAGGGCCGGCTGGGACGCCCGGGCGCGGGCGGCGAACGCCCGCTCCACGCGGCGGTGCCCGACGACCGTAAGGCTGCCGAGGGGGGAGCGCGATGAGGACCACACGGACCATGCGGAAACTCGGAGGAGAGCTGCTGGCGGATGCGCGCCTGGCGCAGCCGGCCGATGCCGCCGAGATCATCGGGAGTCTGTGCGCCGCGTACGGCCGCCGGCGCGGCGGCCGGCCGGTGGAGTTCCGGTTCGCCGGATTCCCGCCCGACACCGCCAGCGGGCTGTGGCTGGAGATGGAAGAGCGCGACCTGCTGGTCATCGAGGAGCGCACCCGGCCCGAGCACCAGCTCGTCATCGCCTGCCACGAGTTATGGCACTTGGAGGAAGGCACGTGTGACAGCCACGGTCCGGGCATGGCCGTGGCGGCCCGGCTCACGGGGCACCGGGGCGATCTCGCCGAGCTGCTGCACTCGGAGGCCGGACTGGGCAGCGTGGTCCGGCAGGCGGCCGCCCGTGCGGACCGGGAGGATCCGGCGGAGATCCGGGCGGAGACCTTCGGGCTGTACCTCGGACAGGTCCTGAAGGCGTACCTGCCGGGGCCCCACGAGGAACGGTTCCCCGAGGCGATCGAGCGCATCAAGACCTCGCTCGGCTGGGGCCGTTGAGTGCACGTCCCCGCGGCGTACCGATGACGCCCCGGTGACCACCGCCTTCCCCGCCGACGCACCTCACGTGCCGCTGCCCTCGCACGGCCCCGACAGAGAGCACCTCGATGACCCAGTCTTCCCCGCCCCGCCACGCCGTCGTCATCGGCGGCAGCATGGCCGGTCTGCTCGCTGCGGCCGTGCTCGCCGAGCACGCGACGGTCACGATCATCGACGCCGACACGCTGCCCGACAGCCCGGCGCCGCGGCGCGGACTCCCGCAGGCCCGGCACGTCCACGTCATGTGGTCGGGCGGGGCCCGCGCCATCGAGAAGATACTCCCGGGCATCACCGACGACTGGACGGCGGCGGGCGCGATCCGCCGCAGCCTGCCCACCGACCTGGTCACCAAGACCGCCCAGGGCTGGATACCGCGCTGCGGGGAGAAGCAGTTCAACATCTCGTGCAGCCGCGACCTCCTCGACTCGGTGGTCCGCGCCCGGGTGACCGGCCTGCGCGGCGTCACCACGCTCCAGCAGAGCCGCGTACAGGCCCTGGAGGGTACGGCGGCCCGCGTCACCGGCGTCCGCGTCGACACCCCCGACGAGGCGGGCCGGCTGCTGGGCGCCGACCTCGTGGTGGACGCGAGCGGGCGCGGCTCCCGGGCCCGGGCCTGGCTGCACGAACTCGGGGTCGGCGGGATCAGACGGGCCGAGGTCGACTCCGGCCTGGTGTACGCGACCCGGATCTTCGAAGCCCCGCCGGGAGCCCACGAGATGGGCTTCCCGATCGTCAACGTGCAGTCCGATCCGCGGGTGCACGTACCCGGGCAGACCGCGACGATCGTGCCCATCGAGAACGGCCAGTGGCAGGCCACCCTGTCCGGCACCCGGGGCGGCCAGCCCACCGGCGACCCCGAGCAGTTCATCCCGTTCGCCAAGGGCATCCGCGATCCCGTCGTCGGCGAACTCCTCGAGGGCAGGAAGCCCCTCACGGACGTCGCCGTCACCCAGGGCACCGCCAACCGCAGGGTCTACTTCGAGAAGGCGGACCTGCCCGACGGCTTCTTCGCCGTCGGCGACTCCGTCGCCACCTTCAACCCGCTGTACGGACAGGGCATGACGGTCGCCGCCCAGGGCCTGCTGGCCGTACGCGCCCTGCTGCGCGCCAAGGGCCTCGCGCATCCCGGCTTCGGACGTGAGGCGCAGCGCGCGCTCGTCCCGCAGGTGGCCACCGCATGGGAGCTCGCCACCTCGCAGGACATCCTGTATCCCGGGGCCACCGGCATGAAGCCGCGGGCCGGCGCCGGGCTGCTCAACGCGTACGTCAGCCGGCTGATGACCGGCGCCACCACGCGGGAGGCGCTGACCGCCGCGTTCCTCCAGGTCATCACCATGAGCAGCTCGCCCACGTACTGGCTGCGCCCCTCGGTGGTCTGGCACGTGCTGCGCGCCTCGGACCGGGGCGCGCTGAAGGCGCCGCCGCTGACCGCGGCCGAGCGGGCCGTCGCGGGGCTCGACCAGGGGTCCGGCCCGGTCGGCCCGGAGGGCCCGGCCGATCCCGTGGGCCCGGTCGGCCCGGTCGGTCCCGTCGGTCCCGTCGGCCAGGCGCGATGACCGACGGTCTCATCCTGTACGTACCGGGGTCGGTGATGATCCTGGCGCTGCTGATCAAGGCGCCGACCCTGCGCCGGGGCTGGGACCAGCCGCTCATGCGGGCCGTGTGCACCCTGCTCGTCGTCGGCTGCATGGTCATGTTCCTGGCGGCGCCGCCGACGATCTCCGCGGTCAACCGGCTCACGGGCGTCGTCAACTTCTCGGCCCCGCTGGTGTACAGCGTGCTGACCGCGTTCTCGGGGTCGTGCATCGTGCTGGTCCTGCAGTGGGGCGGCGGGCCGCCCGCGGTCGTGCGGCGGGCGACCTGGCTGACGGTGGCCGCGTTCGGCGCCGTCACGCTGCTCATCGTCGTCCTCTTCGCGGTCGGCGACGCGCCGGTGGAGCGGCTGCGCGACCTGGACACGTACTACGCCAACACGCCCTGGCTGCGCGAGATGATCGTCTGCTACCTGGTCGCGCACACCGTGGGCAGTTCGACGCTCACCGTGCTGTGCTGGAAGTGGCTGCTGCGCGTGCGCCCCTCGCTGCGTCCGCTGCGCACCGGACTGGCCCTGATCGTGCTCGGCGGGGTGCTGGACCTGGGCTACCTCGTCACGAAGTGGGCGGCGGTGGGCGCCCGCTGGACGGGCCGCGACTGGGACGGCCTGTCGACGTACGTGGCACCGCCGTTCGCCTCCGCGGCCGCCCTGATGGTGGGGTCGGGGTTCATCGTGCCGCTGGTCGGCGGCTCGGCGGCCTGGCGGGACTTCAGCCGCTACCGCAGGCTGCACCCGCTGTGGAAGGCGCTGCGCGGGTTCGCCGCGTCGAGCGTGACGACGGTGCCGCTGACCTGGTGGTCGCCGATCGGGATCCGGCTGATCCACCGCGAATCCGTCATCGACGACGGGATCCTGGCGCTGGCCCGCTGGTTCGACCCGGCCGTACGGGGCGCCGCGTACGCGGCCGCGCTCGGGCAGGGCCTGTGCGCGTCGCGGGCCTCGGTCGTGGCCGACGCGGCCATGCTCGCCGCGGCCTGCCGGCGCCGGGAGGCGGCCGAAGCCGCCGAGGCTCTCGAGCCGGCGGACGCGGACGGCGCCGGGGAGCACCCCGCCGAGGCCGATCAGGGGCTGCCCGAGCCGTACCGGCTGGACTCCCGGCCGCTCGCGGCGCTGGCCCGGGAGTTCCGCGCCTCCCCCATCGTGGCGGCCGTCCGGCGGGCCCCGGCGAGCCTGTGAGCGGCCCGCGGGGGGCGTCAGCCGGCGAGGGCTTCCTCGGGCTCGGGATTGCGGGCGAGCCAGGCCCCGTACGCCCGCACCCTGCGCCAGTGCTGGAGCTGGTCGAGGGCGAACGTCGCCCTCGGGGAGGCCTCCGGGCGCGGTTCCAGGCCGCGGGCCAGCCGGTGCAGCTGGAAGCGTACGAAGGCCAGCAACCCGGCGCCGGCCAGGTCCCGGTCCTTCCAGCGCAGCCGCTCCACCGTCACCCGTACGTCCTCCCCGGCCCGCCAGCGGGCCGGCAGGTCGGGGCGGAACGCCAGGGCCGAGGCGAGCCCCACGACGGACACGCCGCGCTCCAGGACCTTCTGCGCGGTCTCCTGGCGGCCTATCCCGCCGGTCAGCATCAGCGGCATCGTGGCCGAGCCCAGGAACTGCTCGGCGAAGGAGAGGAAGTAGGCCTCCCGTTCGAGGGTCCGCAGATCGGCGGTGTGGCCCAGGGTCGCGGGGCTCTCGACGCTGCCTCCGGACAGTTCGACCAGGTCGACGCCGAGGCCGCCGAGGACCGCGAGGACCTGGGCCGCCTCCTCGGTGTCGAAGCCGCCGCGCTGGAAGTCGGCGGTGTTGAGCTTGACCCCGAGCGCGAAGCCGGGGCCCACCTGCGCGCGGACGGCGCCGACGACCTCGGTGAGCAGCCGGACCCGGTTCTCCAGGCTGCCGCCCCAGCGGTCGGTGCGCCGGTTGACGAGCGGGGAGAGGAACTGGCTGAGGAGGTAGCCGTGGGCGGCGTGGATCTGCACCCCGTCGAAGCCGGCCTCCTCGGCCCGCCGGGCCGTGACCGCGAAGCGGGCGACGGTGGCCTCGATGTCGGCCTCGGTCATCGCGGTGGGGCGGGCGAAGCGCTTGGTGTGCCTGCCGAGGCTCACCCCTATGTCGGAGGGCGCCCAGGCCGTGCCGGGCATCTCCGAGCCGACCTGCCGACCGGGGTGGTTGATCTGCATCCAGACCCGGCCGCCGCCGCTGGACGCGGCTTCGGCCCAGCGGCGGAAGGGGCCGAGCGGGGAACGGGCGTCGAGGACGATCGTCCCCGGCGCGGTCAGCGCCCGGCGGTCGACCATCACGTTCCCGGTGATCAGCAGCCCGGCGCCGCCCTGGGCCCAGCGGCGGTAGAGCCGTTCGATGCGCTCGTCCGGCAGCTGGCCGGACCCCGCGAGGCTCTCCTCCATCGCCGCTTTCGCCAAGCGGTTCGGCAGGGCCGTCCCGTTGGGCAGCTCCAGTGGCGTGAACAGGTCCATCAGCAGTTCCCCCAGGAAACGTGTTGCACGTGTCATCGCGCGCCCCGGCGCAAAACATACCGCTCCCTCCCGGGCCGCCGGCAGGCTGCTGCGTGAACCGGTTCGCAGGCCTTCGGCCGGGTCCTCGGCACCCGTGGGTCCCTTGAGGCGCTTGGTGAGGAAGAGCTGGGAAGGGCGCCACCGCACCGCCGCGACGAGCCGGCCGGCCGCCTGGGGACGCGGGGGCTCCGGGCGGCCGCCGCGCCCGGCGGGGCGGTTGCGCACCGGTCGCCCTACCGGTGGCGGACACAAGAAACCGGACACCCGGGGATGCGGAACGCCCCGGGCCGAAGGGCCCGGGGCGTTCACCGTTCACCGTCGCGGATGCGCGGCGGATCAGAGCTCCGCGAGCGCCAGCCCCGCCTGCGCGGCGGCGGCCTGGACGGTCTGCTCCAGCAGGACGGCGATGGTCATGGGGCCGACGCCGCCGGGAACCGGGGTGATCAGCGAGGCGCGGGCGGCGGCCGACTCGAAGTGGACGTCGCCGACGTTGCCCTCGTTGTAACCGGCGTCCAGGACCACGGCGCCCGGCTTGATGTCCTCGCCGCGGATGAACTCGGCCTTGCCGACGGCGGCGACCAGCACGTCGGCCTGGCGCACGATCGAGGGCAGGTCCACGGTGCGGGAGTGGCAGTAGGTGACGGTGGCGTTCTGCTCCAGCAGGAGCATGCCCGCCGGCTTGCCCAGGATCGCGCTGCGGCCGACGACGACGGCGTGCTTGCCGGTCAGGTCCACGTCGTACTCGGCGAGGAGCCGCATGATCCCGCCGGGGGTGCAGGAGACGAAGCCCGGCAGCCCGAAGCCCATGGCGGCGAAGGAGTGCATGGTGACGCCGTCGACGTCCTTGCCGGGGGCGATGGCCTCGAAGGCGGCGCGCTCGTCGATGTGGTGCGGGACCGGGTGCTGCAGCAGGATGCCGCTGATCTCCGGGTCCTCGGAAAGGGCCGTGAGGGCGGCGACGAGCTCCTCGGTGGTGGTCGTGGCCGGCAGCTCCACGTGGCGGGAGGTGATCCCGGCCTTCGCGCAGCGGTTCTGCTTCATCCGTACGTACGTGACGGACGCCGGGTCCTCGCCGACCAGCACGGTCGCGAGGCAGGGAGCCGTGCCGGTGCGCTCGGTGATCTTCGCCGCGAGGACGGCGGTCTGCTCCGAGATGCGGCGGGCGAGGGCGGTGCCGTCCATGAGCCGGGCAGCCTGCGCCACCGGCTCGGCGGTCTGGGCGGTCGTCGTCTGGGCAGTCGTCATGGGGTCTCCTGAGCGTCGCTGCGGAATCGCGGTTCGCCCAGGCGCGCGGCAGGTCGGCGTACCCGCGGTACGCCGGGCGCACGGGAGGTGCGCCGGGCCGCTCCCCGGTGGTGATCCACCCGAACGCCAGTCACGGCCCTCCCCCACTCTAATGGACCTCGTCGGCGCGTCCGGAGTGCGCGGCGGCCCCGTGCGCGCGAGATCCGGTCAAACCGGTGGATCACCGGCGTCCGACCTGGGACGATCGAGACATGACGCGCACCTTCGACCATCTCGTCGCCGAAGCCGAGTCCGTCTCCGTCGACGGATGGGACTTCTCCTGGCTCGACGGCCGGGCCACCGAGCAGCGCCCCTCCTGGGGCTACCAGGGACTCATGGGCGAGCGCCTGGCCCGGGTCGACGCCGCCCTCGACATCCAGACCGGCGGCGGCGAGGTGCTCGCAGGGGCGGGGACCCTGCCGCGGCTGATGGTCGCCACCGAGTCCTGGCCGCCGAACATCGCGAAGGCGACCCGGCTGCTGCACCCGCTCGGTGCGGTGGTGGTCGCGGACGCCGACGAGCCGCCGCTGCCGTTCGGCGACGAGGCCTTCGAGCTGGTCACGAGCCGGCACCCGGTGACCATCTGGTGGGAGGAGATCGCCCGGGTCCTGCGTCCGGGCGGAACGTACCTCTCGCAGCAGGTCGGGCCGGCGAGCGTCTTCGAGCTCGTCGAGTACTTCCTCGGGCCGCAGCCGGAGGAGGTCCGGCGCGGCCGGCACCCCGATGACGCGGTCGCCGACGCCGGCAAGGCCGGCCTCGAGGTCGTCGATCTGCGCTCCGAACGACTGCGTACGGAGTTCCACGACATCGGAGCCGTGATCTACTTTCTCCGGAAGGTGATCTGGATGGTGCCCGGCTTCACGGTCGGGCAGTACCGGGACCGGCTGCGCGAGCTCCACGAACAGATCGAACGCGACGGTCCGTTCGTGGCGCACACCGCCCGTTTCCTCATCGAAGCCCGCAAAACGGGCTGACGCGAGAGGCGGCGGAGGCACGGACGGATCCACGGCCGATCGGTTGCGCGCCCACAGCGTGGCGCAGGTCACTCAATTCAGCGCGTAACGAATCGACTCGGGCATGCGATGAACCGACAGGTGTCCTCGCGCGGCCCCGGAATACAGACCCCCCTCGGGTCTGTTTCCCGAGTCCGCGCGATGATGTCCCGCCCACTCCCTATCTGTTCGCAACGAGAGGCTCCTTGTGTCGCTCAGCCCGTCCCGTACGTTCCCTCCGGAGATCGCCGAATCGGAGGCCCTCGTCGCGCTCGTCGAGCGCGGCCGCGAGCAGGGTCACATCAACGGTGACGACGTGCGCCAGGCCTTCGAGGCCGGCCGCATCCCGGTGGACCAGTGGAAGCGGGTCCTGCGCAGCCTGAACCAGGTCCTGGACGAGGAGGGTGTCGCGCTGCACGTCAGCGCCGCCCCCGCCACGAAGGCTGCCGCGAAGAAGCCCCGCAAGGCGGCCGCTGCGCCTGCCCGCACCGTGACCAAGAAGGCGGCCGCCGCGCCGCGCCCCATCGGTGCGCGCAAGGCCTCGGCCACCAGCCCGGCCACCGCCACCGCGGCGGCGATATCCGCTTCGCCGGCGGCGGCCGCCGAGGACGAGGTGACGGCCGACGCCGCCGCCGAGCCGAAGAAGCGGACGGTCAAGAAGACCGCCGCGAAGAAGACCGCGGTGAAGAAGACCGCCGCGGCCAAGAAGACCAGCGCCAAGGATGCCGACGAGGGCGAGACCCCGGCAGCCGAGGGTGAGGACTGGGCCGCCGAGGACCTCGTCGACGACGTCGAGGAGGAGGCCCCCAAGGCCGGCGGCGCCCAGGGCTTCGTCCTGTCCGACGACGACGAGGACGACGCCCCGGCGCAGACGGTCATGGTGGCGGGCGCCACCGCCGACCCCGTCAAGGACTACCTCAAGCTCATCGGCAAGGTGCCGCTCCTCAACGCCGAGCAGGAGGTCGAGCTCGCCAAGCGCATCGAGGCGGGTCTGTTCTCCGAGTACAAGCTCGAAGAGGAGGAGGACCACAAGCCCGCCTTCAAGCGCGAGCTGGAGATCCTGGTCGAGGACGGCCGCCGCGCCAAGAACCACCTGCTGGAGGCCAACCTCCGCCTCGTGGTCTCGCTGGCCAAGCGCTACACCGGCCGCGGCATGCTCTTCCTGGACCTGATCCAGGAGGGCAACGTCGGCCTGATCCGCGCCGTGGAGAAGTTCGACTACACCAAGGGCTTCAAGTTCTCCACGTACGCGACCTGGTGGATCCGGCAGGCGATCACGCGCGCCATGGCCGACCAGTCGCGCACCATCCGCATCCCCGTCCACATGGTCGAGATCATCAACAAGCTGGCGCGCGTCCAGCGCCAGATGCTCCAGGACCTCGGCCGGGAGCCCACTCCGGAGGAGCTGGGCAAGGAACTCGACATGACCCCCGAGAAGGTCATCGAGGTCCAGAAGTACGGCCGCGAGCCGATCTCCCTGCACACCCCCCTGGGTGAGGAGGGCGACAGCGAGTTCGGTGACCTGATCGAGGACTCCGAGGCGGTCGTCCCTGCCGACGCGGTGAGCTTCACCTTCCTCCAGGAGCAGCTGCAGTCGATCCTGGGCACGCTCTCCGAGCGTGAGGCGGGCGTCGTCTCGATGCGTTACGGCCTGAACGACGGCCAGCCCAAGACCCTGGACGAGATCGGCCGCGTGTACGGGGTCACCCGTGAGCGCATCCGCCAGATCGAGTCCAAGACCATGTCGAAGCTGCGCCACCCGTCGCGTTCGCAGGTGCTGCGCGACTACCTCGACTAAACCGGTCAGGTCAGCCGGAAGACCGGCCCCTTCGGTGTGAACGGCAGGGAGGCACCCTGCGGAACCAGAAAGGCGTGCTCGCGCCGGATCCGCAGGGTGTCGCACTGTCCGTCCGTGATCACCAGCACCGGGGCGCCGGGCGGGAAGTCCTCCGCCCGGTGCAGCAGGTCGATGCCCGGCTGCAGTACGGTCCCGCCCCGGCCGCGCACCTTCACCCGGCCCGCGATCTCGGTCGGGGGCAGATAGCCCGCGTCGTACGGCGCCGCGTCGCAGAACACGACGCGTGCCGCCGGTACGTCGCGGGCTTCCGCGTACGAGGCGATGGCGCCCAGCGCCTTGCCGAGCAGGGCGGCGGGCATCGACCCCGAGGTGTCGAGCACCACCCCGAAGGTGCAGCGGGCGATCTCCTCGGGCGGGAAGCAGCGGCCCGCGCGGGGGATGTCCGGGGTGGACGCCTGGCGGCGCGCCGGGCGCGCGTAGGACCGTACGGGCTCGGGGCGCGGCACGTACTCGTCGAACCAGCGGGCGAGCTGCGCGTCCCAGGGCACGGGCGGGTGGGCCAGCGCCCGGATCTCCTGGACCAGCCCGGCGGGCAGCAGCCCGCGCTCCCCGTGCTCGTGCAGGTCGAAGCCCCGGACGAGGCCGCGCCGGTAGAAATCGTCCAGATCGGTGTACGGGAGGCTGCCCGCGTGCGGCAGCGGCTCGCCCAGGACGTCCCCGAGGCCCTTGCCGCGCAGCGTCGCGAGCCGGCGCACCCGGCGCAGGTCGGTGGCGATCCGGTCGTAGACCTCCTCGACGGACAGGTCCCGCAGCCCGGGGTCGTACAGCAGCCCCTCGGGCATCTCGCCGACGCCCATCTCCACGAGCCAGCCGTTGACCACGTAGTCGGCCGCCACGTTGTGCAGGTACGGGTCGCGGGCACCGCAGCGCTCGCCGTGCCGCAGGGCGGCGTGCAGCATCTCGTGGGCCAGGACGAAGCGCCACTCCGCGTCGGTGAACGTGCGCAGCGGGTTGACGTAGATCTCCCCGGCGCTCGCGCTGACGGCGGCGACGGCGATGTCCCGGGCGCGGGCGAGCTCGGCGTCGGCGACGATCCGCAGCCCGGCCGCGAGCCCGCCGAGCAGCGGGTAGGAGGACACGAACCAGTTCAGGGCCCGGTCCCAGGGGTGCCGGCGGACCCGCTCCCCGGTGATCCGGTCGCGGCGGCCGCCCGCCACGTCCATGGCGGCGCAGACGCTGCGGGTCAGGGCGTGCGCGAACGAGGTCTCCCAGTCGGGAACGTCCGTCGTCAGGGCGCGCCAGCCGACCAGGACCTGGTCGGGGTGCTCACCGGAGGTGCCGCAGTGCGCGTACGCGGCGGGGACGCCGTCGCGGCGCCAGCGGGCGGCGAGCTGCTCCTCGTCCCCGCCGGGGTACTCGGCGGGGAGGTGGTCGGGGGCGCGGCCCACGGGGAGGGTCAGCAGGAAGCGGTTGACGACGACGCAGCGGGCGGCGAGCTCGGCGGCGGCGGGCTGCGGGCGGTCCTCCTCCTTGGCGGCGGGCACGTGGCCGAAGCCGAGGTGGAGCAGGCTGTGGGCCAGCGCCCAGGCCCACTCCTGCGGTTCGGCGCGGCGGGTGGGATGGGCGTGGATGACCCCGTTGGAGGTGACGAGGACGAGCCCGGCGCCGGTGCACGAGGCGCACCGGGGGTCGCGGCAGTGGGTGGCGGAGAGGGCGCCCAGGGCCGGGTTCTGCCGGATCGCGGCCCGCCCGGCCTCGTAGGCGAGGGTGGCCGGGTCCTGGACGGCGGGCTTCTTCTTACGGGTCACGGGCGGCTCACTTCCGGCTCGCTCCCGGATCGCTTCCGGTTCCCGGGCGGGGTTGCGTCGGGGCGTGTGCGCCGGGGTGCCCGGCGCGGCGGGTTCGTACGGCTCACCGGCGCGCCGCGACGAGCCTCGGCATGTCGCGGGCGGCCTCCACCAGGAACCAGGCGGGCAGCACCGGCAGGCCGTCGGCGTCGTCGGCGATGACCGTCTGGGCGACTTCGACGGAGATCTCGGCGAGCTGCACGAGCAGGGACTTCGCGCGGTACGCGGTCTGCCGGACGGCGGGCGAGGCGTGCTCCTTGCGTTCCGGGAGCTCCTTGACCAGGCGGCCCCGGAAGGCCTCGGCGAGGTAGTAGAGCAGATCGCGGTCGGCGAGGCGGGTCGGCCACGGGGCATCGCCCTTGATGATCGCCTCGATGCCGAAGGTGTGGCGGACGATCTTGGCGTAGCCGCAGAAGGAGACGGCGTGGGCCGGGGTGAGGGTGCCGTGCGCGACGATCTTGAGGGTCTGCTCGTCCAGGCCGGTCCCGAAGGAGTGCAGGGCGTCGGAGAGCATGTGCCAGGAGCGCGGGGTGGAGAAGGGCTCCTCGGTCTTGGGCGGCGCGGACCACAGGTGGTCGGGGCGGTCGGTGAGGTAATCGGTGATCCACGGGTGGATGCCGTTCTCCCCGGCCCAGACCAGCCAGTCCTGCGCGGAGGCCTGCAGGTGTACGTGGGTCAGCCGGTTGACGAGCGCGGAGGCGATGGGCCGGGCCAGCGCGTTGTCGGTGGCCCGGTTGCCCGCGCCGATGACGATGGAGCCGGCCGGGAGCTCGTAACTGCCGATCCGGCGGTCCAGGATGAGCGAGTAGAAGGCCTTCTGGACGTCCGGGGTCGCGGCGTTGAGCTCGTCGAGGAACAGGCAGTACGGCTCGTCGCGGGCGATGGCCTCGGGCGGGCAGAAGACGGACCGGCCGTCACGGATCTGCGGTACCCCGATCAGGTCCTCGGGCGCGAGCTGCGTGCCGAGCAGGCTGACGCACTCCAGGCCCAGGGAGTCGGCGAACTTCCGCACCAGCGAGGACTTGCCGATTCCGGGTGCCCCCCAGAGGAACACGGGCCGCACGGTGGCGAGGCCCAGCAGCAGTTCGGGGATCTGGGCGGGGGTGACGGTGACGGCGGCCTGCACGAGAAGCGGTCCTCAGGGGTGGGGTACGTGGCGCGCCCAGTGTGGGCGCACCGCGTACCCCGGGGCATCCGGTTTTCCGCCGCGGGGCAGTGGCCGGGTGCTTCAGTGCTCCAGCAGGTGCTTGAGCTTCTCCTCGTTGCGCGGCATCTCCTTGCGGGCGTACGGCTTGACCACGAGCGGTGCGATGACCCTGCCGATGCCGTGGCCCTCGAAGTCGAGGTCGAGGGTCACGCGCGAGCGCTTGCCGCCGTCGAGGGGTTCGATGGTCCCGCGCACATCGCCGCGTACGGGTCCGTCGAGCCCGTGGAGGCGCCAGCTGCGCGGCGGGTCGAGCTCCTTGACCTCCATGGTCATCGGGAACTTCCGCCTGCCCATGCGCCGGGTGACCTTGACCTTCGAGCCGACGTGCAGGGGTGCGCCGTCGAGCGGGCGGGCGGAGACGGCGCTGTCCTGCCACTCCGGCAGGTGCGCGGGGTCCGTCACGTAGTCGAAGACGTCTTCAGGACTGCGGGAGATGTCGATGCTTTCTCTGATCGCGGACATGGCGACCCCTTCACTGCCCCCTTCTTGTCCTCTCTTTCCTCTCATTCCAAACTACCGCGCAGGTCAGGCGGTGGCCCGGTGCTTTCGCGCGGACATCGCGGCGTAGACGAGGACGCCCGCGAAGAGGAACAGGACGCCCTGGTAGACGGCCGCGTAGCCGGAGCCGGCGACCAGCCACATCGAGAATCCGAAGGCCAGGGCGGCGAGGACGCCGTCGCGGACCAGGCGTCCGCGGTGGACGCGCTCGGACTGCCCGGAGAGCAGGAAGTGGATCTGCGCGGCGGTGGAGAGGAGGTACGGGACGGTCGCCGTGAAGGTGGTGACCAGGACGAGGACCTCGAAGACCCCGTCCGAGCCGGCCGTGTAGTTGTAGACGGTCAGGCCCGAGGCGAGGACGACGGTGACGAGCACGCCGGCCACCGGGACGCCCCGCTTCTTCGTCTCGAAGACCTTCGGGAAGAGCCCGTCGCGGGCGGCGGCGTACGGGGTCTGCGCGCTGAGCAGGGTCCAGCCGTTGAGGGCGCCGAGCATCGAGATCACGGCCGCGCAGGCGACGAGCGTGCCGCCCCAGGTACCACCGAACATCACGTCGACTGCGTCGGTGAAGGGGGCCTCGGAGGCGACCAGCTTGTCGTGGGGGACCAGGCCGAAGACGGAGAGGGTGCCCAGCAGGTAGACGGCGGCCGCACCGGCGGTGCCCAGGATCGTGGCCCGGCCGACGTTGCGGGCCGGGTCGCGGACCTCGCCCGCGCTGACGGCGGCCGACTCGACGCCGAGGTAGCTGAAGAGCAGGATCGCCGCAGCGGCGGAGACCGCGCCGACGGGGCTCTGGTCGGTGGCCCGGAAGGGGCCGAGGTTCGCCGGGTCGAAGAAGAACAGCCCGCCGACGGCGACCAGCAGCAGCGGGGCGAACTTCAGCACGGTGGCGACCAGTTGGACGGCCCCGACGTAGCGGGTGCCGGCCAGGTTGGCGAGCGCCGGGAGCCACTGCACGGCGAGGGCGGCCAGGCACATCGCCGCCTTGTGCTCCCCGACGGCCGGGAAGAGCACGGTGAGGTAGCCGACGGCCGCCACGGCGAGGGCCGCGTTCGAGACCCAGGCGGTGATCCAGTAGCTCCAGGCCGCGAGGAACCCCGCGAAGTCGCCGAACGCGGCGCGGGCGTAGACGTACGGGCCGCCGGTCTGCGGGAGCCGCTGCGCGAGCCGGCCGAAGACGAGGGCGAGGGCGATCGCACCGGCGGTGAGCACGCCGAAGGCGACCAGGCTGATCGTGCCGAAGGGTGCGACGGAGGCGGGCAGCAGGAAGATCCCGCCGCCGATGATGTTGCCCATGACCAGACAGGTCGCGATCGGGAGGCCGAAGCGGCGCGCGTGGGGCTCGCGACCCTGCTCGGGGGGTGCGGCGGCCTCGGCGGGCAGGGTTGCGGTGCTGGTCATCGGTGGTGCGCCTCGGGATGTCTCACATGTTGGGCAGGGGTCAACACATGGTTGACCACCGCGAAGGCGCCACAAAATCAGCGGATTTCGTCCCGTGCGGACACCCCTGCGGAAGGAAGGCTTCCGCTCTTTCCGCCCTCGGGCGGGGGTTCCTCCGCCGGCTGCCCCACCAGGTGCCCCCCGGCCCGGTCCGCAGGCCGGCCCGCGGCGTCCGCCGCCGACCCGCCCACCGGCGGAGCCACCGGCACCTGGGGCCCGTCCGCCTCCCGCAGCCAGCGCCGCAGCACCGCGTGCACCGCCTCCGCGCCCACGAGGCCGGGTCCCGGCTCCGACAGTTCCGCCGGCCACATCAGGAACGGGTGCCCCTGCTCCCCGCCCAGGCCGCCGTGCGAGCCGATCTGCTCCTCGAAGGCGTGCACCGAACCGGTCAGCGGGTCGTACGCCGAGTTCACCATGACGTCGGCCACGTGCGGGAAGGCGTCGGTCCGGCGGACCGCCTGCGCCGCGCCCGGTCCGAACCTTGCCAGCAGCTCCTCCGCCGCGCCGGGCTCGTCGAGGCGGGCCGCCGCCCCGCCCGGGCCCAGCACCTGCCCGTCCACCAGCAGGAACCCGATGCCCGGGTGGTTGGCCAGGGTCGCCAGCAGCGCGGGGTGCGCCCGCTCGATCCGCTCCCGCGAGGCGCGGCCCGGCACGTCCGGGAAGGAGATCAGCCCGAGGTTGCCCGAGGCCAGCACCACCGGGTCCGGGCCCCGCTCCGGATGGGCCTCGGCCCCCTCCTCCACCGGCCGGTGCAGGGCCGCGAGGACCGCCGCGCGGGCCTCGGCGCCGCTGCGGGTACGCCCGGCCCAGCGGGAGACCGGCAGCCCGCAGCCCGCGCGGACCAGGTCCTTCAGCGTCAGCCCGTACCGGCCCAGGAAGGTCTCCCCCGGGCTCTGGCCGTGGTCCGACAGCAGCACGATCCGGTACTCCCGGGGTGCGTGCTCGGCGACCCGGGCGATCAGCGCGAGGCTCCGGTCGAGCCGGGCCAGCACCTGGTCGGTGTCCCGGCCGTGCGGCCCCGAATGGTGCGCCACCTCGTCGTAGGCGACCAGGTCCGCGTAGATCGCGGCACGCCCCGCGAGCATGTCGCCGATCACCGCCGCCACCACGACGTCCCGTTCGACGACCGTCGCGAAGGCCCGGATCAGCGGGTACAGCCCGCCCCGGGCGACCCGCGGCCGATCCCCGCGCACCCGGGCCCGCAGCGCCTGGCCGATCTCCCGGGCGACCTCGGCGACGAAGGACAGCGCGGTGCGGACGGCATTGGCCGGGTCGCAGAAGTACGCGAAGTAGCCCGCGCGGGAACGGTTCGCCCGGCCGCGCCGCGCCGAGACCGACAGGACGAGGGCCAGCTGGTCGGCGCCGCCGCTGAACAGGTTGCCGCGGCTCGCCCCGTCGAGGGTGAGCAGCCCGCCGTCCGCGGTGCGGGTGATGGCCCGGCGCTGGAGTTCGGCGGCGCTGGTGGGCCGGTTGCAGACCACCACCTCACCGGTGTCCTTCTCGTACCAGCGGAAGGCGGGCACGTCGAAGTTGGAGCCGTGCAGGATGCCGAGCTGGCTGGCGCCGGTCTGGCTGGACCAGTCGGTGCGCCAGGAGGTGATGCGGTGGCTCCCGTCCAGCCAGCCGGCGACCGTGGGCATCAGGGCGCTGGCCGCGGCGCGCCGCAGGGCCTCGTACCCGACCCCGTCGAGCTGGAGGAAGACCAGTGCGGGCGCACTCTCCGCGCCGCCGGGCGCGCCCTTGTGCCGCATCCGCCGGCGGCGCCGGTCGGCGAGCCGGTAGAGCCTGCGCCGGTACGCCTCGTCGTCGCGTACGGCGAGCGCGGTGGAGGTGGCCGAGGCGACGGCGGACATCACCGCGGCCACCACCACGGCGGTCTCCGGGGCCACTTCGCCGCGGCCGGACGGGATCAGGCTGAGGGCGAGCAGCAGCAGCGAGCCGTTGAGGAAGAAGACGAGCAGGCCGAGCACCAAGGCGGGCACCAGGAGCAGCGCCCGGACCAGCACCGGCCACACGAGCGCGCTCAGCAGGCCGAAGGCTCCGGCGCCCCAGGCCGCGGTCAGCCCGATCTCGGTGACGCTGTCGCCGTCGCCGGACTGGAGCCGGAAGTCGGGGAGGATGCCGGCGAGCGCGAGCATCGTGAGGGTGGACACCGCCCAGACGATGATCACCCGTGCCAGGGCGCTGCCCGTGGTCCGCCACCGTCCTCGCCACACGCCGTACCGCCTCGTGTCTCCCCCGGACCCGCGCCCCGCGCGCGGCCGCGCCGCACCCTCCAGCGTCGCACAGGGCGGCTCCGGAGGCCGGGTGACAGGGATGGCGCACGGACGTGCGGAAGGCGTGGCGACGGGAGCCGGGGCGCGGGGCGGGAGTGAGGCCGCCGGAGCCTACGTGCCGTCGTATCCGGCGGTCGGCATGGACAGCCGGCGGTGCACCTCGGCCTTCATGGCGGAGGTGTACTGCGGCTCGGCGAGCCCGGCGGTCTCCAGCCGTACGCCGCGCCGCCGGCACTCGGCGGTGAACTCCTCGACGGAGCGCAGTGCCCGGGCCAGTACCCGGTGGTTGGGGGCGACGAACAGGTCGACCTGCCCGGCCTCGACGTCGCACCAGAGCCCGCAGTGGTCGGCGCGCAGCCCGTAGAAGAGCAGCTCCCTCGTCACGACGTAGCCCTGGCCGGCGGCCCAGCGGGTGCACATGGCGTGCTGGCTGCGGGTGTCGACGACGAAGGGGTCGGTGTCCAGATCCTCGAGCGGGGCCAGGCTGGCGATCGCGGCCACGCGCAGCTCATCCATGCCGCCCGACCCTACTCCGATCCGCCGCCCGGGAGGAGGGGGCTGCGGCCTTCGGTTCCCGGCGCTCGGGCGGGGCAGCCTCTAGGCTCGAGGGGTCCGGGGACGCGACGGGGACGGGGAGGCCGGGTGCCGGTGGAGATCACCTGGTGGGGGCATGCCACGTGCACGGTCGAGGACTCCGGGGTGCGGCTGCTGACGGATCCGCTGTTCGCGCGGCGGCTCGCGCATCTGCGGCGGCGGCGCGGGGCGCTGCCCCCGCCGGAGGCGGCCGAGGCGGACGCGGTGCTGGTGTCGCATCTGCATGCCGACCATCTGCACCTGCCGTCGCTGGCCCGGCTGGCGCCCGGGACGCGGCTTCTGGTGCCGCGCGGGGCACGCCGGGCCGTGCCGGGGCTGGCGCGGGTCGCGCGGGTGCGGGGGCTGGCGGTCACGGAGATGGCTCCGGGTGACGAGGCCGGCGTACGGGCCGGCGTGCGGGTACGGGCGGTCAGTGCGCGGCACGACGGGCGGCGGCTGCCGTTCGGTCCGCATCTCGCGCCGGCGCTCGGGTACGTGGTCCAGGGCTCGGCGCGGACGTACTTCGCCGGGGACACCGGGCTGTTCGACGCGATGGCCGAGGAGGTCGGGCCGGTGGACGTGGCGCTGCTGCCGGTCGGCGGCTGGGGCCCGTACCTGGGGCCGGGGCACCTGGACGCGGGCCGGGCGGCGCAGGCTCTGGCCGCGCTGGCGCCGGCGGCGGCGGTGCCGGTGCACTACGGGACGTACTGGCCGATCGGGCTGGACGCGGTGCGGCCGCACGAATTCCACGCGCCGGGCGAGGAGTTCGTACGGCGGGCCCGGCAGCTGGCGCCGAAGGTGACGGTACGGGTGCCCGGCCACGGCGAGCGGGTGCGGCTGCCGTGACGTGGCGCGAGCTGGCGGCAGCGGCGGGGGCGGGGGCGGGCCAGGCGCCGCCGGAGACGACCCAGCAGGCGGTGGGCTACCCGGCGCTGTTCCTGCTGGTGGCTCTGGGGGCGCTGGTGCCGGTGATCCCGACGGGGGCGCTGGTGAGCACGGCGGCGGTGGTGGCGTTCCACCAGTCGCTGCCCTTCGGGCTGTTGCTGGTGTTCGCGGTGGCGGCGGTGGCCGCGTTCGCAGGGGACGTGGCGCTGTACTGGCTGGGGCAGCGCGGGGTGGCGTCCCGCAACGGCTCACGCCGGCTGGAGGCGCTGCGCGGGCGTGCGACGCCCGAGCGGCTCGCGCAGGCGCAGCGCAAGCTGGACGAACACGGGGTCCTGGTCCTGGTGCTGTCCCGGCTGGTGCCGGCGGGCCGCATCCCGGTGATGCTGGCCTGCCTCCTGGCCCGCCTCCCGCTGCGCCGGTTCGCCCGCGGTGATGCCCCGGCCTGCCTGGCCTGGGCGGCGACGTACTGCCTGATCGGCATCCTGGGCGGGTCCCTGTTCTCGGAGCCGTGGAAGGGCGTGGCCCTGGCGGTGTCGCTCGCCCTCCTGATCAGCGGGGCCCCCGCCCTCTGGCGCCGCCTGCGAAGGCTTTGACCGCGGCGCCGGACCGGCCCGGACCCGGAGGGAGAGACGGCCTAAAGGGCTCGGGAGCCCCCGATCGGCAGGTCCCACAGGTCCTCCCGGACCAGTCCGGCCCGGGCCCACGCCGCCCGCACCCGCTGCAAGGGCTCCATCACCGGCTCCGCAGACAGCACGAACGTCCCCCAGTGCATCGGCGCCATCCGCCGCGCCCCCACGTCCAGACACGCCTGAACGGCCTCTTCCGGATCCGCGTGCACATCGCTGAGCCACCACCTCGGCGCGTAGGCGCCGATCGGCAGCAGGGCCAGGTCGATCCCCGGATGACGCCGCCCGATCTCCCCGAACCAGTGCCCGTACCCCGAGTCCCCCGCGAAGTACACGCTCCTGGGCGCCGCAGACCGCGTGTCGGTCAGGACCCAGCCACCCCAAAGGGTCCGGCAGGTGTCGAGGAGCGACCGCTTGGACCAGTGGTGCGCGGGGACGAAGTCGAAACGTACGCCGCCCAGTTCCGCGCACTCCCACCAGTCGAGCTCGGTGACCCGGGTGAAGCCGCGCCGTCGGCACCAGCGGGCCAGGCCCGCCGGGACGAAGAGCGCGGTGTGCCGGGGCAGCCGTTTGAGCGTGGGGGCGTCGAGGTGGTCGTAGTGGTTGTGGCTGATCACCACCGCGTCCACCGGCGGCAGCTCCTCCCAGCGGACCCCGACCGGGGTCATCCGCGCCGGGGTGCCGAGGATGCGCCGGGACCAGACGGGGTCGGTCAGTACGGTCAGCCCGCCCACCCGCAGCACCCAGCTGGCATGTCCCGCCCAGGTGGCGCAGAGCGTGCCGGCGCCGGCCGCGGGCAGCGGGGCCGGGGCGTACGGGAGGTCGGGGATGCCGCGCAGCCCGTCGGGGCCGGGCCGGAACGCACCCTCGCGGGCGAGCCGCGCGAAGGCGCGGACGCCGGGCAGCGGCGTGGTGAGCCGGTCGGCGAAGGACCGCGGCCAGCTCCGCGCCTCCCCCAGCGCCCGCGGCGCGCCGTCACCAGGACCGGGCTCCGCAGGACCCGGACCCGGACGCCCGGAGCCGGGGGCCGCCGGGGCCGTCGGGGCCGGACCGGGGCGCCCGGGGCCGAGACCAGGGGCGGGAGCGGGCCCGGGGGCCGCGAGGCCGACGCCTGGACCGGCGGAGCCGGACCCCGGCCGGCCGGATCGGCCGGGGCCGGGGGCCGCGAGGTCGGGGGCCGCGAGGTCGGGGGCCACCGGGTCGGGAGCGGTGGCGGCGGGGGCCGTCGGGGTGTCCGTCTGGTGCCTCATCAACAGCTCTCCGTTCACCGCACAGCGGGCTCGTCGCGTCGGTCGGCGAAAGTCGGTCAGGAGGTCGGTCAGGAGGTCAGCCCGGCCAGGACCGATCCGAGGAGGTCCAGCGAGCGCCGTACGTGCGGCAGTGCGAGCGGGTCGCGTGCGGTGAGCGCGGCGAGCCGCTCCTCCGGGGTGGCACCGAGCAGCGGACCGGTCGACAGGCGGACCCGCAGCGCGCCCAGGTCATCCGCGAACCGCTGTCCGCCGGGGGTGGGTGCGCCGAGCCGGCCGCCCAGGTAGTCCTCCAGTTCCATGGCGTCGCGGACCCCCCGCCGCGCCAGCCCGGAGCGCAGCGGGCTCAGGTCCGCGTACAGGTGGCGTCCGGCCTGCGGCGGCCGCGCCAGGGCGCCGACGGCCAGCAGCTCCCGGTGGGCCGCGGCGGCGACCACCCCGTGCAGCGCGGCCGCGGCATGGGCCCGGCCGGCGACCGCGTCGGGCTCGTCGAGCGCATGCGCGGCGGCCCCGGCGACCGGGCCGGCGACCAGGGCGCCGGTCGCGGTGAGGACGTCGAGGGTGCGGGCCCGCAGCCAGGTGCCGCGCGGGGTGCCGGGGAAGCGGACCACGGCGGCGGGCCACCCGGCGGGCAGCAGCGCACCGGACAGGTCGACCAGTACGGCGGCCGAGTCGGGCAGCATCTCGGCCGGGCTCAGAACGAGCGTGTCGTGCGGCCGGTGGACGGTGTCGCGCCAGCTCTCGTCGCTGACGACGAACAGCCCGGCGTCCCCGGCGGCCTCGCAGGCCTCGCGCAGCATTTCCGGCGGGGGCACGGTCGCCGTCGGGTCGTCGGCCACCGACAGCAGCAGGACGCGCGGGTCGCCGCCCTCGGCACGCACCCGCCGTACCGTCTCCAGCAGGGCGTACGGGTCCGGGATGCCGCCGCACTCGGCCGGGGTCGGCACGTGGTAGGCCCGCCGTCCCAGCAGCCGGACCTGCGGCGTCCACCAGGCCGGGCAGGGCCGGGGCAGCATGACATCGCCCCCGTACGCGCCGAGCAGCGCCAGCAGCAGGCCGGGCGCGCCGGGCCCGGCGGCCACGTTCTCCGGCTCGGCGGGGAGCCCGCGCCTCCCCCAGTACCGGCAGGCGGCCTCGCGTACGGGCTCCCCGCCGCCCGGGGGTTCGGGGGCGGACCGTTCGGCGGCCGCGGCGAGCACGGCGGTGAGCTCGGGCAGCACGGGCAGGCCGGGCTGGGGCACGGGCGGCCCGTACCGGACCGGACCTCGGCCCTCCGCCGTGCGCTGCATCCCCGACACCTCGCCGCCCTGCCTTCCCCTTTCGGTGCGTACCGCCGATTCCGTACGCACCGCCGACCGACCATGCCCTTTATACGGTTATTTACGGGGGTACGCCTGTTGTCGCCCGCCGGGGGTCACGGGCTGCGGCCCGGCGGCTCAGCCCTGCCGGCCCACCAGGGCCAGCAGCCGGGTCTGGGCGTCCGCACCCGCCGGCACGTCCAGCGGCGCGGCGAACATCCCGCTCGCCGCGAGACCGTCGGCGTACGGCATGAGCTCCTTGAGGGAGAACTCGACCAGCCCGTCCGGGAGCCGGTCGTCGGCTCCGATGGCCCGGGAGAGGTCCCAGGTGTGCACGACGCAGTCGGCGGTCAGCTCCGCGCAGTACGCCCGGCCCAGCGCGGGCCCGTACGAGAGCCTGACCGTGCGGTCCAGCGCCCCGGCCGCGGTGAACGCGGCGTGTGCGGCGGCCGCCGCGCGGTCCCAGGCCCCGGCCGGGTCCTCGCCGAGCACGTCGCCGGAGAACGCGTCGCCGATCTCCTCGACGGTGCGGCCGTCGGTGACCATCGGCGGGATCCAGAGCTGCTCGCCGGTGACGTGGTTGACCAGGTCGCGCACGTTCCATTCCGTGCAGGGGGTCGGGGCGCCCCATTGGCCGTTTGCGACGGCGCGCACCCGCTCGCCGAAGAGCCGCAGGGCCCCGGCGTGCTGGTCGAGCAGCGTGTCCGCCATGGCTTCCACCGTCCTCTGCCAGCGGGTCCCGCCCCTGGAGCCCACTGTCCTCGCACCGGCTTTCCCCTGCCACCGACCCATCCGATTGCCGCGCAGCACAAGGATCGTGTCCATATGTCAAAACACATATCTCATACTCCGAACCCATCCCCTACGGTGATCACAACGCTTCAACGACGAGGAGGAGTCGGCTCATGAGCACCAGGGAAACGGCGGTCTACACGCACGGGCACCACGAATCCGTTCTGCGCTCGCACCGCTGGCGCACCGCCGCGAACTCGGCGGCGTACCTGATCGGCGAGCTGCGGCCGGGGATGGCGGTCCTGGACGTGGGCTGCGGCCCGGGCACGATCACGGCGGACCTGGCGGAACTGGTCGCGCCGGGCGGGCGGGTGACGGCTGTCGACGCCGCGCAGGACGTCCTGGAGCGGGCCGCGCAGTACGTGCAGGAGCGCGGCCTGACCGCGGCGGTCACCTTCGCCACGGCGGACGTCCACGCGCTGGACTTCCCGGACGACTCCTTCGACGTGGTCCACGCCCACCAGGTGCTGCAGCACGTCGGCGACCCGGTGCAGGCGCTGCGCGAGATGCGGCGGGTGTGCCGGCCGGGCGGCATCGTGGCGGCCCGGGACGCGGACTACGCGGCGATGACCTGGTACCCGGCCGAGCCGGGCCTGGACGAGTGGCTGGGCCTGTACCGCCGGGTGGCCCGCGCGAACGGCGGCGAACCGGACGCCGGGCGCCGGCTGCTGTCCTGGGCGAGGGCGGCGGGCTTCACGCAGGTGTCCTCGTCGGCGACGGCCTGGTGCTACGCCACTCCCGAGGAGACCGCGTGGTGGTCCTCCCTGTGGGCGGACCGTACGACGGCCTCGGCGTACGCCACCCTCGCCACGGGCGGGGGCCACGCGACCGCGGCCGAGCTGTCCGCCGTCGCCGAGGCCTGGCACCGCTGGGGCGCGGCCCCGGACGGCTGGTTCTCGGTGCTGAACGGCGAGATCCTGGCCCGGGCCTGACCACCCGCGGCCGCGCCGTCCGCGGGCGCCGTCCGCGGGCGCCGGGGACACGTTTCCCCGTCCGCCCCCGCCGGCACGTCCGATGCGGATTTGGGCCCTTGCCCCGGAGGTGGTTGGCTTGCCGCGACGAGCGAAGACAACTGCTGGAGGAACAGCTATGGCGCAGGTCGAGGCCACCACGGAGCGGATCATCGCGGCTGACGCGGAGACCGTGTTCGACGCGCTGGCGGACTACACCGGGACCCGGGGGAAGATCCTGCCCGAGCACTTCAGCGAGTACGAGGTGCGCGAGGGCGGCGACGGCGAAGGCACCCTCGTCCACTGGAAGCTCCAGGCCACCAGCAAGCGCGTGCGCGACTGCCTGCTGGAGGTCACCGAGCCCACCGACGGCCAGCTCGTGGAGAAGGACCGCAACTCCACCATGGTCACCACCTGGGTCGTCACCCCGGCCGGCGAGGGCCGGTCCAAGGCCGTGGTCACCACCGTCTGGAACGGCGCCGGCGGCATCGGCGGCTTCTTCGAGCGCACCTTCGCCCCCAAGGGCCTCGGCCGGATCTACGACACCCTGCTGGCCAACCTGGCCGCCGAAGTCGAGGGCTGAGCAAGGCCGTTGCCGGGCAGCGGCGCCGGGCGGCTCACCGGATCGGGTGGAATTCCCGGCGCAGGTGAGCCCCCGGACCCGGCGTGGGGGCGTGCCCCGCTTCCCCGAGACCGCTTAGGGTGGAAGCCTGCGTGGGCGGCTCCGTCCGTGTCGGCCGCGCCGTGGCAGCCGACCGCCCGGGGGGCCCGATGAAGATCCTCGTCTCCGCCGACATGGAAGGCGCCACGGGCGTCACCTGGCCCGCGGACGTCCTGCCCGGCACGCCCCAGTGGGAGCGCTGCCGCCACCTGTTCACCTCCGACGTGAACGCCGCCGTACTCGGCTTCCTCGACGGCGGCGCCGACCGGGTCCTCATCAACGAGGCCCACTGGACCATGCGGAACCTGCTCCTCGAACAGATCGACGACCGGGCCGAGCTGCTCACCGGCCGCCACAAGTCCCTCTCCATGGTCGAGGGGGTCCAGCACGGCGACGTCGACGGCATCGCCTTCGTCGGCTACCACACCGGCGCCGGAACGCCGGGCGTCCTCGCCCACACCTACCTCGCCAACTCCATCACCGGGGTCTGGCTCAACGGCCTGCGCGCCAGCGAGGGACTGCTCAACGCCCACGTCGTCGCCGAGTACGGGGTCCCCGTCATCCTGGTCACCGGCGACGACCTGACCTGCGCCGACGCCGACGGCTACGCCCCGGACGCGGTGAAGGTCGCCGTGAAGGACCACGTCTCCCGCTACGCCGCCGTCTGCCGCACCCCGGCCCGCACCGCCGCCGACATCCGGGCCGCGGCCAAGGAGGCCACGGCCCTCGCTGTACGCCGGGAGCCCGCGCGCGGCGGGCCGTACGCCGTGGAGCTGGAGTTCGACGCCGAGCACCTGGCGATGACCGCCACCGTCGTCCCGGGCGTCGAACGCTCCGGGGAACGCAGGGTCGCGTACACCAGCGAGACGATGTACGAGGGGATCCGGACCTTCAAGGCGGTCACGACGGTCGTCTCGGCAGCCGTGGAGGAGCAGTATGGCTGACATGCCCGCAGTCACCCCCCAGCGCCCGGCCGAGGAGACCCCCGCCGGGGAGCCCTCCGCCGAGGAGACCCCCGTCGACCGGGTGGCGCTCGACGAAGCCGTCGAGTTCACCTCCGGCCTGATCCGCATCGACACCACGAACCGGGGCGGCGGCGACTGCCGCGAGCGCCCCGCCGCCGAGTACGTCGCCGAGCGGCTCGCCGCGGCCGGCCTCGAGCCGGTCCTGCTGGAACGCACGCCCGGCCGCACCAACGTGGTGGCCCGGATCGGGGGCACCGACCCCGGCGCAGCGGCCCTGCTCGTCCACGGCCACCTCGACGTGGTCCCCGCCGAGGCCGCCGACTGGAGCGTGGACCCGTTCTCCGGCGAGATCCGCGACGGGGTGGTCTGGGGCCGCGGCGCCGTCGACATGAAGAACATGGACGCGATGGTGCTGGCCGTCGTACGGGCCTGGGCGCGCGCGGGCGTGCGGCCGCGCCGCGACATCGTGATCGCCTACACCGCGGACGAGGAGGACAGCGCCGTCGACGGCTCGGGATTCCTCGCCGGCGAGCACGCGCACCTCTTCGAGGGCTGTACGGAGGGCCTGAGCGAATCCGGCGCCTTCACCGTGCACAACGGACCCGGTCAGGCCCTCTACCCCATCGCCGCCGGTGAACGGGGCACCGCCTGGCTGAAGTTGACCGCCCACGGCACGACCGGCCACGGCTCCAAGCCCAACCGGGCCAATGCCGTCAGCCGGCTCGCCGCCGCCGTGGCCCGCCTCGGCGAGTACCGCTGGCCCGTCCGGCTCACCGGCACGGTCGCCGCCTGCATCACCGAACTCGCCGCCCTCCAGGGCCTGTCGGTCGACCCCCGGGCCCGCGACTTCGACCTCGACGCCGTCCTCCCCAAGCTCGGCCCGGCCGGCCTGCTCGTCGAGGCGACCGTACGCAACAGCGCCAACCCGACCATGCTCAGCGCCGGTTACAAGCTGAACGTCGTTCCGGGGACGGCCACCGCCCACGTGGACGGCCGGATGCTGCCCGGCGGCGAGGCCGAGTTCATCGCCACCCTCGACGAGCTCACCGGCCCCGACGTCACCTGGGAGTTCCACCACCGCGAGGTGGCCCTCGAAGCTCCCGTGGACGGACGGACGTTCGCGGTCCTGCGCGAGTCCGTGGAGCGCTTCGACCCCGACGGCCACGTGGTGCCGTACTGCATGGCGGGCGGCACCGACGCCAAGCAGTTCTCCCGGCTCGGGATCACCGGATACGGCTTCTCCCCGCTGAAACTGCCGCCCGGCTTCGACTACTGGTCCCTCTTCCACGGCGTGGACGAGCGGGTCCCCGTCGAAGCCCTGCACTTCGGCGTGCGCGTCCTCGACCGCGCCCTGCGGACCCTGTGAGGGGGAGCCGGTGATGGCGGCGGCGACCGGGCCCTACGGCAGCTGGCCCTCGCCCATCGACGCGGCGGCCGCCGCGTCGCTCGACGGGCGGCCCGAGTACCTCGGCACCATCGGCCCCGAGGTGTGGTGGACCGAGCCCCGGCCGGCCGAGGGCGGCCGCCGCACCCTGGTGCGCCGGCCCGCCGACGGCGGCCTCGAGGCCTCCGTGCTGCCCGCCCCGTGGAACGTCCGCAGCCGCGTCACCGAGTACGGCGGCCGGCCCTGGGCGGGCACCGAACGGCCCGCGGGCGGGCCCCTGGTGGTGTTCGTCCACTTCGCCGACCAGCGGATGTACGCGTACGAGCCCGACGCGCCCGGCAGCCCCGCCCCGCGGCCCCTCACCCCTGTCTCCGCGGTCGGCGGCGGCCTGCGCTGGGCCGACCCCGTCCTGCGGGGCGGCGAGGTCTGGTGCGTGCTGGAGGAGTTCACCGGCCCGGCGCCGACCGACGTGCGCCGGGTGCCGGCCGCCGTACCGCTGGACGGCTCGGCCGCCGAGGACCGGTCCCTCGTACGCGAACTGACCGACGACCGGCACCGGTTCACCACCGGACCCCGGCTGTCCCCCGACGGACTGCACGCGGCCTGGCTGGTGTGGGACCACCCCCGGATGCCGTGGGACGGCACCGAGGTGCGCCTCGCCGACATCGCCGGCGACGGGACGCTGACCGGGGTCCGTACGGTGCTCGGCGGTCCCGAGGAGTCCGTGGCCCAGGTGGAGTGGACCCCCGGCGGGGACCTCCTCGCCGTGAGCGACCGCAGCGGCTGGTGGAACCCGTACCGGGTGGACCCGGCGACCGGCGAGGCCGTCAACCTGTGCCCCCGCGAGGAGGAGTTCGGCGGCCCCCTGTGGAAGCCCGGGCTGAGCTGGCTGGCGCCGCTTCCCGGCGGGCTCCTCGCCGTCCTGCACGGCCAGGGCTCCTCGGTGCTCGGCATCCTCGACCCGGAGAGCGGCGACCTGGTGGACGCCGCCGGGCCGTGGACGGCCTGGCAGCCCACGCTCGCCGCGCACGGCAGCCGCGTCTACGGGGTCGCCGCCAGCCCGCGCAGCGCCTACGAGGTGGTGGAGCTCGACACCGGCGACGGGCACGCCCGGGTGGTCGGCGCGGCCGGGGTGGACCCGGTTGACCCCTCCTACTACCCGGAACCGCAGAGCCGGACCTTCCTCGGTCCGGGCGGCCGGGAGATCCACGCCCACGTCTACCCGCCGCACCACCCCGCGCGCCGGGCCCCGGCCGACGAACTGCCCCCGTACGTTGTGTGGGCGCACGGCGGCCCCACCGACCACGTGCCGCCCGTACTCGACCTGCACATCGCCTACTTCACCTCGCGCGGCATCGGTGTGGCCGAGGTGAACTACGGCGGCTCCAGCGGCTACGGGCGCGCCTACCGGGAGCGGCTGCGCGAGCAGTGGGGTGTCGTCGACGTGGAGGACTGCGCCGCGGTGGCCCGGGCGCTGGCCGCCGAGGGCACCGCGGACCGGGACCGGCTCGCCATCCGGGGCGCCAGCGCGGGCGGCTGGACGGCGGCGGCCTCGCTGGCCGCCACCGACCTGTACGCCTGCGGGACGATCATCTACCCGGTGCTGGACCTGCGGGGCTTCGCCGAGGAGACCCACGACCTGGAGTCCCGGTACGTCGACGGCCTGGCCGGACCCCCGCAGACCCTGGCCGTACGGTGCCGCGAGCGCTCACCGGTGGCTCGCGCCGGCCGGATCACCGCGCCCTTCGTACTGCTCCAGGGCCTGGACGACCCGGTCTGCCCGCCGGCCCAGGCGGAGCGCTTCCTGGCCGCCCTGCGGGGCCGCCCGGTCCCGCACGCCTACGTCGCCTTCGAGGGCGAGGGCCACGGCTTCCGGCGGGCGGAGACCATGATCCGCGCCCTGGAGACCGAACTCTCCCTGTACACCCAGGTGTTCGGCATCGACCGGACGGACGTCCCGAAGGTGGTCCTGGAGCCGCGGCCCCTCTGAGCGGGGCGGTCAGGCCGTGTGCAGCCAGACGCGGAGCGGGCCCAGCGGGGCGAAGCCGTGGCGGACGGCGGTGTCGAGGTCGTCCCCGGCCTCGTAGCCGACGACCGGCAGGCCGGGCCAGACGTCCGCGACCGCGGTGAGGGCCCCCGTCCAGGCCTCGTCGCCCGGGGTGCCGTCCGCGGTGAACACGTTGGAGAGGCCGGCCACCGCCTGCGTCCGGTGGGCGCCCGTCCGGTTGGCCGCGGCCCCGGCGGCGATGCGGCCGTCGGCGGACCGGCCGGCGAAGAAGGCGATCTCCTCGGTGAGCAGGCCCGGGTGGAACGGGCCGGTGCTCTCGCCGCCGCCCCAGGCCGCCTCCCAGGCGGCCAGCTCTCCGGCGTCGGCGACTCGGGACCAGGTCAGGGCGGATGCGGCCGGAGCCGGGGCGTCCGCCGGGCGGTGGATCCACTGCGCCGCGAACAGGACCTCGAAGCCCGCCGGGGCCAGGTCGAGCACGGCGAAGCTGTCCTTGACCGAGCAGCCGGGGGAGTCGGTGTCCATGCCGGCCAGCAGCGCGTCCGCCGAGGCCTCCCGGGTCAGGGTCACGCCGTCCGGGTAGTACGGCGGGGTGCGGCGCGCGCTGGTCCACGCGTCGGCCGCGAACGACCCGCCGCCGCTGACCGCCGCGCACCACTGCGCGTTGTTGTGCACCGCCGCGCGCAGCAGTTCTCGGGTGTTCGGGGCAATGATCACGCCGGGGATCCTGCCACACGCCATAGCCTGGTCGGATGTCATATTCCACGTACCTCCGCGAGGGGGAGCACGTCGGTCTTCGGCCCTTCCGGCTCGCCGACGGCCCCGAGTTCACCGCACGCGTGCACGAGAGCCGGGACCTCCACCACCCGTGGCTGTCCCCGCCCGCGACGATCGAGGAGTACGAGCCGTACGCGACGCGCCTGATCGAGGGCGGGAGCCGTGCGGGGTTCCTGGTCTGCGAGCGGGAGACCGGGGCCATCGCCGGGTTCGTCAACGTCAACAACATCGTCCGCGGCGCCTTCGACTGCGGGGCGCTCGGCTACGGCGCCTTCGCGCACGCCGCCGGGCGCGGGCTGTTCCGGGAGGCGCTGGGGGTGGTCGTGGCGCACGCCTTCGCCCCCGAGGACGAGGGCGGCCTGGGACTGCACCGGCTGGAGGCCAACATCCAGCCGGGCAACGCCGCTTCGCTCGCGCTGGTGCGCGGTGCCGGGTTCCGGCTGGAGGGGTTCTCGCCGGACTTCCTCTTCGTCGAGGGCGCCTGGCGCGATCACGAGCGCTGGGCGATCACCGCCGAGATGTGTGGTCCCGCGGGCGCCGATCGCGCAGGATGAAGGCATGCGAAGCCTGGTGCTCATCGACGCCCCGTCCAACCTGGGTCTGCGCCCGTCCGCGCCCGGCACCGTCCCCGGTGTCTACAAACTGGCGGGCGCCCTGCGGGACCAGGGCCTGCTGAGCCGGCTCGGCGCCCGCGAGGGCGGGGTCGTGGTGCCGCCGCGCTACGACCGCGGCAGCTGGAAGGAGGGCGACGGGGTCTTCCACGCCGGCCCCCTCGCCGCGTACACGGTCGCCCTCGCCGACCGGATCGAGACGCATCTGCGCGACGGGGAGTTCCCCGTCGTGCTCGGCGGGGACTGCTCGATCCAGCTCGGCGCCTCCCTCGCCATGCGGCGCCTGGGACGGTACGGGCTGGCCGCGATCGACGGCTCCGCCGACTTCCGCCACCCCGGCAACGAGGCCGTCAACGGGCCCGTGGGGGCCGCCGCCGGGGAGGAGCTCGCCCTCGCCACCGGCCGCGGCCAGGCCGGCCTCGCCGACCTGGAGGGGCTCGGGCCCTACCTCCGGGACGAGGACGTACGGCTCTTCGGGCTGCGCGACGGCGACCTGGACCTGCCGGAGCTGCGCGCGGCGGGGATCTCCGCGGCCACCGTCGGGGACATCCGCGCACGCGGCGCCGCCCGGGTGGCGCGCGCCGCTCTGGACGGGCTGCACCCGCCGGACACCGCCGGGTTCTGGGTCCACCTGGACGCCGACGCACTGGACCCGGACGTGATGCCCGCCGTGGACAGTCCCGACCCCGGGGGACTGCTCCCCGGCGAACTGGCCGAGCTGCTCGCCGTGTTGGTGGGCTCCCCGCGGTGCGTCGGCCTCAACGTCACGATCTACGACCCCGACCTGGATCCGGACCTGCGGGCCGGGGCGCTGCTCGCCGACCTGGTCGCGGGGGCGTTCGCGTAGTCGGGGGCCGTTCGGGGCGCTCGGGCTGCCCGGGTCGTTCGGGTAGGGCTCCGGCCAGGGCTTTGCGCAATCCTGACCGGTGGTGATCCGCGGAACCCCTGTGCACCGGCCGCCGTGGCGTGTTCCATTTCCTGCATGGCCACCACCGTCCGCCGCGCCGTACTGACCCTGCCCGCAGCCCCCTTGGGGCCCGAGAACCCGCTGCCCGTCCTGCGCGCACCCGGCGACGTGCACACACTCGACGATCTCCCCCAGCTACCGCTGGGAGGTGCCCCCAGGCGCGAGGGGCTGCCGCGCGACATGGCCCGGCAGATCGGCTACGAGCCGCTGCGCTCGCTGCTGCCCGTACGCCTGCTGGACGGGTACCGGCGGCGCAGGCAGGAACGCGAGTTCGAGTCCGTCGTCATCGAGAACGCACATCTGCGGGTCACCGTGCTGCCCGGGCTCGGCGGCCGGGTCCACTCCCTCGTGCACGTGCCGACCGGCCGCGAACTGCTGTACCGCAACCCGGTGTTCCAGCCCGCCAACTTCGCCCTCAACGGCGCCTGGTTCTCGGGCGGCATCGAGTGGAACATCGGCGCGACCGGCCACACCGCCCTCTCCTGCGCCCCGCTGCACGCCGCGCTCGTACCGGCTCCCGACGGGGGCGTGATGGTCCGGCTCTGGGAGTGGGAGCGGCTGCGCGACCTGCCGTTCCAGGTGGACCTGTGGCTGCCGGAGGACTCGGAGTTCCTGTACGTCGCAGTCCGCGTCCGCAACCCGCACGAGCGGCCCGCCCCCGTCTACTGGTGGTCGAACATCGCCGTCCCGGAGGACCCCGGCACAAGGGTGCTCGCCCCCGCCGACGAGGCCTGGCACTTCGGGTACGAGCGGGCGCTGCGGCGCATCCCCGTGCCGCAGTGGGAGGGCGAGGACCGCACGTACCCGCTGCGCAGCACGTACCCGGCCGACTTCTTCTACGAGGTCCCGGACGGGGCCCGGCCCTGGATCGCCTCGCTGGACGCCGAGGGGCACGGGCTCGTGCAGACGTCCACGGCCCGGCTGCGCGGACGCAAGCTGTTCGTCTGGGGCGCGGGGGAGGGCGGCCGGCGCTGGCAGGAGTGGCTGACCGAGCCCGGCACCGGCGGCTACGCCGAGATCCAGGCCGGCCTCGCCCGGACCCAGCTGGAGCACGTACGCCTCGAGGCCGGAGCGGAGTTCAGCTGGCTGGAGGCGTACGGGCCGCTGGCCGCCGACCCGGCGCAGGTGCACGGGCCCGACTGGGCGGCGGCCCGGTCCGCAGCGCAGACGGCCCTGGCGGCGGCCCTGCCCCGGGAGCGGGTCGAGGAGGCGTACGAGGCGTGGCGCGGGTCCGCCGACACCGAGCCCGGGGAGCGGCTGGCGGCCGGCTCGGGGTGGGGTGCGCTGGAGGTGCTGTGCGGCGGACACGAGCTGCCCGGCACCCCGTTCGAGGAAGCGGGGCTCGGCGAGGCGCAGGCGCCCTGGCTGGAGCTGTGGCGCACCGGGGTCTTCCCCGCCCCGCGGCGGGTGGCGCCGCCGGGGCCCAGCCTGGTGGCCCCGCACTGGCGGGACATGCTGGAGACCGCCCCGGCGGATCCGCTGACCGAGTACCACCTGGGCGTGGCCCAGTGGCATGCCGGCGATGTGGCCCAGGCGGTGCGCAGCTGGGAGCGCGGCCTGGGGCTGGCGCCCTCGAGGTGGCCGCTGCTGCGGTGCCTGGCGGTGGCGGACGCGCTGGCCGGCGACCCGGCGCGGGCCGCGCACCGGTTCGCCGAGGCCTTCGAGGACCTGACCGAGGAGAGCCGGGGCGGCGAGCCGTGGACGGCCGCGGAGTCCGCGCTGGGGCGGGAGGCGATGACGGCGCTGCTGGCGGCGGGCCGCCTGCCGGCGGCTCGGGCGGTGTGGGACCGGCTGCGGCCGGCGCTCCGCGAGGAGGGCCGGTTCCGCCTGCTGGCCGCCCGGCTGCTGGCGGCGGAGGGCCACGTGGGCGCGGCCCGCCGGGTGTTCGAGGAGGGCTTCGAACTGCCCGACCTCCGCGAGGGCGACGAGATCCTCTCGGAGGTCTGGACCCGCGTGACGGACCGCCCGCTCCCCCCGTCGTACGACTTCCGCATGCGCCCGCCGGCGTAGCAGCAGACGGCACGGGCGTTTCTGATGGGCGAGCCGATTCCGGCGCTTTCGGCGCCGCAACTCCGGATACCCGGGCGTCGCTTACCCCGCTCAGTGAGGGTGAACCGCGGTGAACAATAGGTATTGCGTTCGAGAAATTCCTGCCGGGTAAAGACTTCGTATCCACACAGTCGCACCTGGGCGGCGCACTTCGGCATCAGGTAACTTCGCACCGAACGGCCGATGATCGGCCAACCGTATGATCCTTCCGGACACCTTCCTGCCAGCCGATTGCCCAGCAGAAGAAGACGACTCATGAGTCCAGATGAAATGCGGACAAGACTCGCCGAGCTATGTACCGAAGTCGAGACGCTCAAAGCCTTCGTCGCCGCGGTCGAGCGCGGCGATCACGATGACGAGAGCAGCATCGCCGCGGCTGCCGCCAGGCTCCTTCCGCCCGCTCCGGAGCCCAAGGGGATGTTCCGGCGCAGCAGGCCGAACCCCCCGGACACGCGCGCGGACCAGGTGAGGAGTCTGCGGCGAAATTCACTCGCCCTGCAGGCACTCAACCGCATGAACAAGGAATTGTTCCCGGAAATCCGAGAGCTGCAGTTCAGGCTCGCGAACCAGTAGCCGACGTCCGCCGACACGATCCGCAAAAGAAAGGGGACTCCACATGAACTCCTACGAGGCGAAGCAGGTTGCGGAGAAACTGCTGAAGAATGAGCCGGCCGGCGCGGAGGTCACGTTCAACGACGACTTCGACGCCACTCCGCACAGCAACAAGAACCGCCCCGACAAGGGCGAGCACGTCGATGGCTGGAAGGCCGTGAAGCGAGCGGACGGCACCATCAAGGTCGACAAGAAGTGGGCGTAGCCCTGAGCCTTTCCACGCCCCCGTGACAACGATGCCGTCCGGCAGGAGCCTCGGACCCGCCGGACGGCATTGCGCTGCGCGCCGTCCGCACTTCCCCGAGGAGCCGGACGGGCCCACCCGACCGGAGCACCGGGACCGGGTCGCCGTCGCGGCACGGCCCTTCAGCCATGACCTCCGCACGATCATGGGAACGTTTGTTCTATTCTCGGGCCGAGCTACCGAGGGAGGCGCGCATGCGCTGGGACAATCTGACCGACGGACCCGGGACCACGGCGAACGCGGGGGCGCTCTTCGGGGCCGGCTCCGTCGTCACGCGGACCTTCGACACCCCCGAGTTCCGCGGGATCACCTTCCACGAGGTCCGCGCCCGTTCGGTCCTCAACCGGGTCCCCGGAGCCTCGCGGATGCCGTTCGAGTGGACGGTCAACCCGTACCGCGGGTGCAGCCACGCCTGCGTGTACTGCTTCGCCCGCAAGACCCACGGCTACCTCGACCTCGACACCGGCATCGGCTTCGACTCCCAGATCGTCGTCAAGACCAACGCCCCCGAGCTGCTGCGCCGCGAACTCGGCTCGAGCCGGTGGACCGGCGCGCACATCGCCATGGGCACCAACGTCGACTGCTACCAGCGCGCCGAGGGACGCTACCGGCTGATGCCCGGGATCATCGAGGCCCTGGCCGAGCGGGCCAACCCCTTCTCCATCCTCACCAAGGGGACGCTGATCCTGCGCGACCTCCCCCTCCTGCAGCGGGCCGCCGGAGTCGCCGACGTCGGCATCTCCGTGTCCGTCGGGTTCACCGACACCGCCCTGTGGCGGACCGTCGAACCCGGCACGCCCTCCCCCGCGGCCCGGCTGGCCGCCGTACGGGTCCTCACCGACGCCGGGATCGAGTGCGGGGTGCTGATGGCCCCGGTGATCCCCTTCCTCGGGGACTCCCCCGAGCAGCTGCGGGCCACGGTGCGGGCCGTCGCCGAGTCCGGGGCGACCTCCGTGACACCCCTGGTACTCCATCTGCGGCCGGGCGCCCGCGAGTGGTTCACGGCGTGGCTGGGGGCCCACCACCCCCGCCTGGTCGAACGGTACGAGCGGATGTACGCCGGCGGCTCGTACGCGCCCACCTGGTACCAGCGGCAGATCACCCGGCAAGTCCACGAGCTCGCGGCGGAATTCGGCATCGGCCCCTCCCGCCAGGCCGCCGCCCGCAGGATCGCCGTCCCCGAACGCCCGGCCGAGCCCGCGCCCGCCGGCCCGACCCAGCTCAGCCTCCTGTGACCTCGTACGGCCCCTGAAAGCTCATCACATCGGGCCAATCGGCAGCCCAATCCCGCCTTCCAGGCACGGTTTCCGGGACGATTCCGCCCAGAACCCTCGGCTGGGAGGCCCCATGCTGCACCCCGCGAAGAAGCGCGGCCCCTTCAAGAAGCGCGCCGCCGTCCTGCTCTCGATCGCCACCGCGACCGTGGCCGCCGCCGTCACGAGCCCGGCCGGCGCCACGCCGACGGCAGCGGCGCCGGCCCGCGCCGCCGCCGCGCCCGCCGCGCTGCGCTGGACCGGCTGTGCGACCGAGCGCTACCCGACGCTGCAGTGCGCCTCCCTCAAGGTCCCGCTGGACCACGACCGGCCCGCGGGCCGCCAGATCTCCCTGGCCCTGACCCGGGTCCCGCACACCGCCCGCACCTCCCAGGGCCCGCTCCTGGTCAACCCCGGCGGCCCCGGCGGCAGCGGACGGGCGCTGGCCGGGTTCATCGCCTCCGCGCTGCCCAAGGACGTCGCCGCCCAGTACGACGTGATCGGCTTCGACCCGCGGGGCGTCGGCAAGAGCGAGCCCACCCTCGACTGCGGGCCCGGCCACTTCACCCCCGTGCGCCCGGACTCCGTACCGCTCGACGCGCAGACAGAGCAGGCCAACCTGGAGCGGGTGAAGTCCTTCGCGGAGTCCTGCCAGGCCAAGCACGCGGACGTGCTCCCGTACATCGGCACCGTCTCGGCCGCCCGCGACATCGAGGTGCTGCGCGGAGCCCTCGGCGCGGCGAAGGTCAGCTACTTCGGCTACTCGTACGGGACCTACCTGGGCGCGGTGTACGCCAAACTCCACCCGGACCGGGTGCACCGCCTGGTCCTGGACTCCGTGGTCGACCCGGGCGGGGTCTGGTACGAGGACAACCTCGCGCAGGACCAGGCCTTCGACGCCCGCCACAAGGCCTTCCTGGCCTGGGTGGCCCAGTACGACGAGAAGTACCGGCTCGGCACCGACCCGGCGGGGGTCGAGGAGCGCTGGTACGCGATGCGGGACGCCCTGCGCACGACACCGGCGGGCGGCAAGGTGGGCCCCTCGGAGCTGGAGGACACCTACATGCCGGGCGGCTACTACAACGGCTACTGGCCGGTGCTCGCCGAGGCCTTCTCCGCGTACGCGGCGTCCGGGGACCCGAAGCCGCTGGTGGCGGCGTACGAGCGGTTCGGGGCGGTGGAACCGTCCGCGGGCAACAGCTACAGCGTCTACACGGCGGTGCAGTGCCGCGACTCGGCCTGGCCGAAGGACTGGAACCAGTGGCGCACGGACATGTGGCGCACCCATGCGAAGGCGCCGTTCATGACCTGGAACAACGCCTGGTACAACGCCCCGTGCGCGTTCTGGCGCACGGAGCCGCTGGCGGCGCCGGACGTGACCAACGCCGACCTCCCGCCGGCGCTGCTCCTCCAGGCGACGGACGACGCGGCGACCCCGTTCGAGGGGGCGCTGAGCATGAAGGGGAAGCTGAAGGGCTCGTCGCTGGTCGTCGAGGAGGGCGGCGGCAACCACGGGGTCGCGCTCAGCGGCAACAAGTGCCTGGACGAGAAGGTGGCGGCATACCTGCGGACGGGCGGGGCCTCGGACGCCACCTGCCCCGCCCAGGCGGCCCCCAAGCCGACGACGGCCACCCGCGCGGTGCCCCCGTCGGCGGGCGGCACGGCGCTGCACGGCCTGCTGGGCTTCCGCGGCTAGGAGCGGAGCGCCGGGTTCACGGGCCGGCCGGTTCGGGTTTGCCGGTTCGCCCGGTTTCGTCCCGGATCGGCGCCACTCGTACCGGCTCCGCCCGGCCCGTCCCCGACGCTGCGGTGAACGGGGGCGGGCCGGCCGGGTATGAGCTAGGGTCCCTGCGGTGAAGCAGCACATACCCCTCCTCGCCCGGCGGAAGACCACCGGAGCCCCGGCCGCCGCCGGTGCGCGGCTCGGCTGGCTCGACGCGCTGCGCGGCTTCGCCGCCCTGGTCGTGGCACTGCACCACTTCGACGTCCTGCGGATGCTGCCGTTCGGCGGGCCGGTCCGGCAGAACTTCGACCTCGGCGTGTTCGGGGTCATGCTCTTCTTCATCGTCAGCGGCTACATCATCCCGGCCTCGCTGGAGCGCCGGGGCGATGTCCGGGCCTTCTGGATCGGCAGGATCTTCCGGATCTACCCGGCTCTCGTCGTCGCGCTGGCCGCCTCGATCGTGATGCTGCCGGCCGGGGACGGCTCGACCTCGCTGCTGCGCACCGGTGACGACCTCGCCTCGCTGGTCGCGAACGGCCTGATGCTCCAGGACCTGCTCGGCGTCCGCAACGGCATGAACGTCACCTGGACCCTCTGCTACGAGATGGTCTTCTACTTCTTCGTCACCGCGCTGTTCACCCGCGGCCTGCACCGGCACAGCGGCGTGATCGCGGCGGCCTTCGCGGGCGCCGCGCTGGTGATCGGCACGGCCCTGGCGCCGCAGCTGCTGCTGACGCAGCTCGGCTCGGTCCGGCTGCTCCTGCTGATCGTCACCCCGGTCTTCCTCCTGGGCTTCTGGGGTGTGCTCAGCGGGAACCGGAGGGCGACCGGGGCGGGCGCCCTGCTGCTCGGCGGGCTCGGCCTGGTGCTGCTCACACTGAACAGCCGGGCGGTGACGTTCGAGACCTTGCTGATCCCCGCGACGATGTTCGCCGGCACCGCGGTCCATCGTGCGCAGCACGGCCGGCTCCGCCGGGCCCCGGCCCTGCTCGCCTGCGCGTTCGTGGTCGCCGCGGGCGTGCTCGCCGGGTGGCTGTACAACCGGGACGGGGTCCAGGCGCACACCTGGACCTGGGGGTGGAAGGCCTTCTCGCTGTCGTACCTGGCGGCCTGGGCCGTGTTCGGCCTCGGTTTCCTGCTGCGCAACCGGCGCTTCCCGAAGGTGCTGACCTGGCTCGGCGCGATCAGCTTCTCGCTGTACCTGCTGCACTTCCCGCTGCTGCGCACCCTCGGGCCACTGCTCGGGGTTCCGCCGATGCCCTCGTCGACGCTCGGGAAGTTCGCCTGGACGGGGATCTTCCTGGCCGTGCTGCTCGCCGCGAGCCATGTGATGTACCGCCTGGTGGAGCTGCCGGCGCAGCGGCTCGGGCGGCGGGTCCAGCGGGCGGCGGAGCGCCGCCGGCCGTCCGCGCCGTCCGCCCCGTCCGCGCCGGCCGTTCCGGCGGGCCCTGCCGCGCCGGCCGCGGCCGCGGCCGGGCCCGATGTGATCCTGGTGCCCCGGCAGCCGGACGGCACGGGCCGCGGGCCCGCCGCCGTCCGCGCGCGGGGCGACCGGAACTCAGCCTCCCGCTGACCCGGACTGCCGGCCCGCGGGCAGCGGCAGCACCGCGAAGGCCTCCACCTCCAGCAGGAGTTCGGGGCGGAACAGGGCGGCGACCTGGACGGCCGAGGAGGCCGGCTGCCGGTCGCCGGGGATGACGGCGTCGCGTGCCTCCCGTACCGCCGGGAGGTGGGCGACGTCCGTGACGAAGTAGGTCAGCTTCACCACGTCGTCGAAGGTCGCCCCGGCCGCCGCCAGGCAGCGCCGCAGGTTCTCGAACACCTGGCGGGCCTGCGCGGAGGCGTCGCCCGCGCCGACGACCTCGCCCTGCTCGTCGAAGGCACACTGGCCGGAGACGGCGATGAACCGCCCGGTGCCCCAGGCGACATGGCTGTAGCCCGTACCGGGATGGACGCCCTCCGGCGCGGCCAGGCGGGTGATGTGGCTGTCGTCGCGTTCGCTCATACGGACGATCATGTCAGCCGAGCGAGCGCAGCGCGGCGGTGGCCGCCACGGCGAGGCGCGGATGGGACTGGGCCCGGGTCAGCACCTCGCGGGACCGGGGGTCGGCGAGGGCGCCGAGTCCCTCGACGCAGGCCAGGGCCACCCGCCAGTACGGGTCGTGCGGGGACAGCAGCCGGGCCAGGGTGGCCATCAACGCCGGCGCCGACTCGGGGGCGCGCAGGGCGGCGAGCAGCCGTACGGGCTGGAGGGCGTAGGCCGTGCGCAGGGTGTTGGTGGCGAGGGCGGCCGCCGCGCGGGCGGTGCGCGGGTCCCCCAGTACGGCGAGCGCCTCGGCGGCGGCCGCGCAGCGCGGCGGGTCCCGGTGGTTGAGCAGCAGCACCAGCGGCTCGAAGGCCCGCCGGTCCCCGGCCAGGCCGAGGCGGTAGGCGGCCAGCTCGCGGGCCCACAGCGGCAGCCCGGCGGAGGTCAGGGAGGCCGCGAGCGCGTCGGGCTCCGCCGCGAGCAGCTCCTCGTACGGAGGGGACTGCCCGGATTCCGTTCGCAGGCGCTCCAGCACGTCGTTCACCCGGCCACCCTAGGGGGGTGGGGGCGCCCTCCGCGGCGGGTTTCCGCAGATGGGTGATCGATGATCGATGATCGGTACATTTGGGCGGTACAGGTCACATCTCCGCGCTCTGGCGCGCCAGTTACCGGCGGGTTACGCTCCTTTCAACGTACGAGGCAGGCCTGGTGACGCAGCCGCCCCGTACCAGTCGGTTCGGTACGTCAGGTTCAGTACCTCAGGCACATCGGGCACCCCGGGCACAGCACGCACCTCGTGCACCTCGGCTGCCTCGAGTGTTTCTCGTGTTCGGCGTGGCCCCGGGACAGGGTCCGCCGCTCCCTGCGCCCCTCCCGTTCGACGGGGCCGGGATCCCTGCCGCGCGTCGTGCGCCGCGCGCCGCCCTCAGTCGTCACCCTCTTCCACTGGAGTCCCGCGATGGACCTTCCGTCCACGTCCAGTCAGTCCACCCTCCAGACCATCGCCGTCGTCGGCCTCGGCACGATGGGCACCGGCATCGCCGAGGTCCTCGCCCGGGCCGGCCGCGAGGTCATCGGCATCGACGTCAGCGACACCGCCACCCGCCGGGCCACCGCCTCCCTCGCGGCCGCCACGGCCCGTTCGGTGACCCGCGAGCGCCTCACCGAGCAGGAGCGGGAGGGCGTGCTGGCCCGCTTCCGCACCTTCACCGAGCTGACCGCCGCGGCCGACGCCGATCTCGTGATCGAGGTCGTGCCGGAGAACTACGAGCTCAAGCAGCGGCTCTTCCGCGAGCTCGACGCGATCGTCCGGCCCGACGCGATCCTGGCGACCGGCACCAACGCCCTGTCGGTGACCCGCCTCGCCGCCGAGTCGCAGCGTCCCGAGCGCGTCCTCGGCCTGCACTTCTTCAACCCGGCGCCGGCGATGAAGCTGGTCGAGGTCGTCTCCAGCGTCCTCACGGCCCCGCCGGCCGTCGAGGCGGTCACCGCGCTGGCCCGCGAGCTCGGCAAGGAGCCCGTCGCGGTCGGCGACCGCCCCGGCTTCGTCGCGGACGGCCTGCTCTTCGGCTACCTCAACCAGGCCGCCGCGATGTACGAGTCGAAGTACGCCTCCCGCGAGGACATCGACGCGGCGATGCGGCTCGGCTGCGGCCTGCCCATGGGCCCGCTCGCGCTGCTCGACCTGATCGGTGTGGACACCGCCCGGACCGTCCTGGAGGCCATGTACTCCTCCTCCGGCGACCGGCTGCACGCCCCGGCCCCGATCCTGGGCCACCTCGCCGAGGCTGGCCTGACCGGACAGAAGTCCGGGCGCGGGTTCTACACGTACGAGGAGCCGGGCAGCTCCGCGATCGTCCGCGACGCGCAGACCCCGCTGGACGGGGCCCGGCTCGGCGAGGGCCGTCCGGTCAGCTCGGTCGGCGTGGCCGGCTCGGGCACCATGGCGAGCGGTATCGCGCAGGTCTTCGCGCAGGCCGGCTTCGCGGTGGTGCTCGCCGCCCGCAGCCAGGAGAAGGCGGACGCCGCGAAGGCCGCGATCGGCAAGTCCTTGGGCCGTGCGGTGTCCAAGGGCCGGCTGACCGAGGAGGGCGCCGCGCAGACGCTGGCCCTGATCACCCCGGCCGGCTCGCTGGACGCGTTCGCCGACGTGGACCTGGCCGTGGAGGCCGTCGCGGAGGACCTGGCGGTCAAGCAGGAGCTGTTCGCGGCCCTGGACAAGGTCTGCAAGCCGGGCGCGGTGCTCGCCACCACCACCTCCTCGCTGCCGGTGATCGCGATCGCCCGCGTGACCTCGCGTCCGCAGGACGTGATCGGCATGCACTTCTTCAACCCGGCGCCGGCGATGAAGCTGGTCGAGGTGGTCCGGACCGTCCTGACCTCCGACGACGTGCACGCCACGGTCCGCGAGATCTGCACGAAGGTGCGCAAGCACCCGGTGGACTGCGGGGACCGGGCCGGCTTCATCGTGAACGCGCTGCTGTTCCCGTACCTGAACAACGCCGTCAAGATGGTCGAGCAGCACTACGCCAGCCTCGACGACATCGACGCCGCCATGAAGCTGGGCGGCGGCTACCCGATGGGACCGTTCGAGCTCCTCGACGTCGTCGGCCTGGACGTCTCGCTCGCGATCGAGAAGGTCCTCCACAAGGAGTTCCGCGACCCGGGACTGGCCCCGTCCCCGCTGCTGGAGCACCTGGTGGCGGCGGGCTGCCTGGGCCGGAAGACCGGCCGCGGATTCCGTGAGTACGCCCGCCGGTAAGCAGCGCCCTGGCCAGGTGCCCCAAGAGCCGGATGCGTGGGGAGGGCTGCTCGGGTCTGCCGGACCCTCACGGCAGGCCGTACCTTCCGAGCCCAGTGCGGGCTCTCCCCCGCATCCACCCCTGTCCCACCCCCCTCAGGCGCGCTCCCCTGCGCAAATGAAGTACTTTCGATCCATGTCCCAGCCCGCCAAGACCTCGCCCCGCACCGCCACGGCCTCCGACAGCCCGGAGAGCGCGGCCGGCACCAAGGCGGCCGCCCAGCGGCTCAAGATGCGCCGTGAGCTCGCCGCAGCCGCGATGGAGCTGTTCGCGACCAAGGGGTACGAGGCGACGACGGTCGACGAGATCGCCGCGACCGCGGGGGTGGCGCGCCGGACCTTCTTCCGGCACTTCCGCTCCAAGGAAGAGGCGATCTTCCCGGACCACGACGACACCCTGACCAGGGCCGAGGCCGTGCTGGACGTGGCCCCGGCGCACGAGCACCCGCTCGACACGGTGTGCCGCGGGATCAAGGAAGTCATGAAGATGTACGCCGCCTCGCCGGCGGTGTCGGTGGAGCGCTACCGGCTGACCCGCGAGGTACCGGCGCTGCGGGAGCGGGAGATCGCCTCGGTGGCCCGGTACGAGCGGCTGTTCACCCGCTACCTGCTGGCCCACTTCGACGAGACCGACCACCACGACGGCAACGACGACCCGCTGCTGGCCGAGGTGGCCGCCTCGGCGGTCGTCACGGCCCACAACCACGTGCTGCGGCGCTGGCTGCGCGCGGGCGGCCAGGGGGACGTGGAGGCGCAGCTGGACCACGCCTTCTCGATCGTGCGCAAGACCTTCGGCAGCGGGATCGGGGCGGGCCGGACCCTGAGCACGGCGCCGGCCCCGGCCGCGCCGGCGGAGGTCCGTACGCAGGGCGAGGTGCTGGTGGCGGTGGCCCGTACGGACGCCCCGCTCGACGAGGTCATGCGGACCATCGAGGAAGCACTGAGGAACAAGCAGTAGTCACATCCCTCGAGTCACACACATCACAGTGGCCGTCCCCGTTCCGGGGGCGGCCGCTTTTGTTTGTCCGACTTGCCCCTACTCACGGGTAACTCTGATCGATCATCGCTCATCTGCGCAGGTCAATAGGCAAATGAGAGAAAGTTTTGGCACGCGGTGCCTTGCTGAGTGACACGGGGTGCCATACGTTGAATCTCGTCCGGATGTCCCCGCGGTCCACGCCCACTCGGCACGAACCGCGCCCCGGATGCCTGCGTCACCAGGCACCGCACGCCTCACCACGGGCGTCGCCAGCACCACAGCTCCGCCGGACCGACGGCATCTCGCAGCACCGCAGCACCACACCACACCCGTTCCACGCACCCGCGTATCCCTCAGCGCACCCTCAGCGCTCGCCGGAGGCACACCGTGAAGGACATCCTGGACGCGATCCAGTCGCAGGCCGCAACGGCCGCCGACTTCGCGGCCCTGCCGCTCCCCGACTCGTACCGCGCGATCACCGTGCACAAGGACGAGGCGGAGATGTTCGCAGGGCTCACCACCCGCGAGAAGGACCCGCGCAAGTCCCTGCACCTCGACCAGGTGCCCGTGCCGGAGCTCGGCCCGGGCGAGGCCCTGGTGGCCGTCATGGCCTCCTCGGTCAACTACAACTCGGTCTGGACGTCGATCTTCGAGCCGGTGTCGACCTTCAACTTCCTGGAGCGTTACGGCAAGCTCAGCGACCTGAGCAAGCGCCACGACCTCCCGTACCACGTCATCGGCTCCGACCTCGCGGGCGTCGTGCTGCGCACCGGACCGGGCGTCAACTCCTGGAAGCCCGGCGACGAGGTCGTCGCGCACTGCCTGTCGGTCGAGCTGGAGTCCTCGGACGGCCACAACGACACGATGCTCGACCCCGAGCAGCGCATCTGGGGCTTCGAGACGAACTTCGGCGGTCTCGCCGAGATCGCACTCGTCAAGTCCAACCAGCTGATGCCCAAGCCCGGCCACCTGAGCTGGGAGGAGGCCGCCTCCCCCGGCCTGGTCAACTCCACCGCCTACCGCCAGCTGGTCTCCCGCAACGGCGCCGGCATGAAGCAGGGCGACAACGTCCTGATCTGGGGCGCCAGCGGCGGACTCGGCTCGTACGCCACCCAGTTCGCGCTGGCCGGCGGCGCCAACCCGATCTGCGTGGTCTCCAGCGCGCAGAAGGCGGAGATCTGCCGGGCGATGGGCGCGACCTCGATCATCGACCGCAGCGCCGAGGGCTACAAGTTCTGGAAGGACGAGCACACCCAGGACCCCAAGGAGTGGAAGCGCTTCGGCAAGCGCATCCGCGAGCTGACCGGGGGCGAGGACATCGACATCGTCTTCGAGCACCCCGGCCGCGAGACCTTCGGCGCGAGCGTCTACGTCACCCGCAAGGGCGGCACCATCACCACCTGCGCCTCGACCTCGGGCTACATGCACGAGTACGACAACCGCTACCTGTGGATGTCGCTCAAGCGGATCATCGGCTCGCACTTCGCGAACTACCGCGAGGCCTGGGAGGCCAACCGCCTGGTGGCCAAGGGCAAGATCCACCCCACGCTGTCCAAGGTCTACTCCCTCGAGGAGACGGGCCAGGCCGCGTACGACGTCCACCGCAACCTCCACCAGGGCAAGGTCGGCGTCCTCGCCCTCGCCCCCGAGGAGGGCCTGGGCGTGCGCGACCACGAGATGCGCGCGACGCACCTGGAAGCCATCAACCGCTTCCGCAACATCTGATTCGCCCGACCCGTCTGAGATCGTTCAAGGGCCAAAGGGACAGCCTGAGATGACAGAGCGCCAGAAAGACCGTCCGTGGCTCATGCGGACGTACGCCGGCCACTCCACGGCCGAGGCGTCCAACGAGCTGTACCGCCGCAACCTCGCCAAGGGCCAGACCGGCCTGTCGGTCGCGTTCGACCTTCCGACGCAGACCGGCTACGACCCCGACCACATCCTCGCCCGCGGCGAGGTGGGCCGGGTCGGGGTCCCGGTCTCCCATCTGGGCGACATGCGGCGGCTGTTCCAGGACATCCCCCTGGAGCAGATGAACACCTCGATGACGATCAACGCCACCGCCATGTGGCTGCTGGCGCTCTACCAGGTGGCCGCCGAGGAGCAGGGCGCGGACATCGCCCTGCTCCAGGGCACCACCCAGAACGACATCGTCAAGGAGTACCTCTCGCGCGGGACGCACGTCTTCCCGCCCGGGCCCTCGCTCCGCCTGACGACGGACATGATCGCGTACACGGTCAACCACATCCCGAAGTGGAACCCGATCAACATCTGCTCGTACCACCTCCAGGAGGCCGGGGCCACCCCGGTCCAGGAGATCTCGTACGCGATGTCGACCGCCATCGCCGTGCTGGACTCGGTGCGCGACTCGGGCCAGGTCCCGGAGGATCGTTTCGGCGAGGTGGTCGCCCGTATCTCCTTCTTCGTGAACGCGGGCGTCCGCTTCATCGAGGAGATGTGCAAGATGCGCGCCTTCGGCCGCATCTGGGACAAGGTCACCCGCGAGCGCTACGGCATCGAGAACGAGAAGCAGCGTCGCTTCCGCTACGGCGTCCAGGTCAACTCCCTGGGCCTGACCGAGGCTCAGCCGGAGAACAACGTCCAGCGCATCGTGCTGGAGATGCTGGCGGTCACCCTCTCCAAGGACGCCCGCGCCCGCGCCGTGCAGCTGCCCGCCTGGAACGAGGCGCTGGGCCTGCCCCGGCCCTGGGACCAGCAGTGGTCGCTGCGCATCCAGCAGGTCCTGGCGCACGAGAGCGACCTGCTGGAGTACGAGGACATCTTCGCCGGTTCCCACGTCATCGAGGCCAAAGTCGACTCCCTGGTCGCCGACTGCCTGGCCGAGATCGACCGGATCCAGGAGATGGGCGGCGCGATGGCCGCCGTCGAGTCCGGGTACCTGAAGTCCCAGCTCGTCTCCTCGCACGCCGAGCGCCGGGCCCGCATCGAGGCCGGCGAGGACAAGATCGTCGGCGTCAACTGCTTCGAGCAGACCGAGCCGAACCCGCTCACCGCCGACCTGGACGGCGCCATCATGACGGTCGACCCGGCCGTCGAGGCGCTGACCGTGGAGCGGATCGGGCGCTGGCGCGAGGAGCGTCAGGAGTCCTCGGACCGGCAGGGGAACGGCGACCCGTTCGTCTTCCCGACGGTGATGCAGGCCCTGGACCGGCTGAAGGAGGCCGCGGCCGGGACCGAGAACCTGATGGAGGCCACGCTGGAGTGCGCCCGCGCCGGTGTCACCACCGGCGAGTGGGCGAACGCACTGCGCGAGGTGTTCGGCGAGTTCCGCGCCCCGACCGGGGTCTCCTCGGCCCCGGTGGCCGTCACCGCGGAGGAGGGCACCCCGATGGCCCTCGTCCGGGAGAAGGTCGCCCGTACCGCCGAGGACCTGGGCTCCGGCCGGCTGCGCCTGCTGGTCGGCAAGCCCGGTCTGGACGGGCACTCCAACGGCGCCGAGCAGATCGCCGTACGGGCCCGCGACGCCGGTTTCGAGGTGGTCTACCAGGGCATCCGGCTGACGCCCGAGGAGATCTCCTCGGCGGCGCTGGCCGAGGACGTGCACTGCGTGGGACTGTCCATCCTGTCCGGCTCGCACAGCGCGCTCGTGCCGGACGTGCTGGAACGCCTCCGTACCGCGGGGGCGGGTGACATCCCCGTCGTGCTCGGCGGCATCATTCCGAACGCCGATGCCATCGCCCTCAAGGCGGCCGGAGTCGCCGCCGTCTTCACACCCAAGGACTTCGGTATCACGGAGATCATCGGCCGTATCGTCGACGAGATCCGGAAAGCGAACAAGCTCGACCCTCTGGAGGTCCCCGCATGACCACGCCCACGTCTCCCGTGAACCGCCTTCGGCCGCGCCGCTCCTGCCTCGCGGTGCCGGGCTCGAACCCGCGCTTCCTGGAGAAGGCCCAGGGCCTGCCGGCCGACCAGGTCTTCCTCGACCTGGAGGACGCCTGCGCCCCGCTCGCCAAGGAAGGCGCCCGCCACACGATCGTGGACGCGCTGAACAACGGCGACTGGACCGGCAAGACCCGGGTCGTGCGCGTCAACGACTGGACCACGCACTGGACGTACCGCGACGTCATCACGGTCGTGGAGGGCGCGGGCCAGAACCTCGACTGCATCATGCTGCCGAAGGTCCAGGACGCCCAGCAGGTCGTCGCCCTCGACCTCCTGCTGACGCAGATCGAGAAGACCATGGGCTTCGAGGTCGGCAAGATCGGCATCGAGGCGCAGATCGAGAACGCCAAGGGCCTGGTCAACGTCGACGAGATCGCGGCCGCCTCGCCGCGACTGGAGACCATCATCTTCGGCCCGGCCGACTTCATGGCCTCCATCAACATGAAGTCGCTGGTCGTGGGCATGCAGCCGCCCGGCTACCCGGCGGACGCCTACCACTACATCCTGATGCGGATCCTGATGGCGGCCCGCATGCACAACCTCCAGGCGATCGACGGTCCCTTCCTCCAGATCCGCGACGTGGACGCGTACCGCGAGGTGGCGGGCCGGGCGGCGGCGCTGGGCTTCGACGGCAAGTGGGTGCTGCACCCGGGCCAGGTCGACGCGGCGAACGAGGTCTTCTCCCCCTCCCAGGAGGACTACGACCACTCCGAGCTGATCCTCGACGCGTACGACTGGTGCACCTCGGAGGCCGGCGGCAAGAAGGGCTCGGCCATGCTCGGCGACGAGATGATCGACGAGGCCAGCCGCAAGATGGCCCTGGTCATCGCGGGCAAGGGCCGCGCGGCCGGGATGCAGCGCACCACCAAGTTCGAGATCCCGGAGGCCTGATCCCGATGCAGTTCGGACGCACGTACGAAGAGTTCGAGGTCGGCGCGGTCTACAAGCACTGGCCCGGAAAGACGGTCACCGAGTACGACGACCACCTCTTCTGTCTGCTGACCATGAACCACCACCCGCTCCACATGGACAGCAATTACGCGGAGAACACGACCGACTTCGGCAAGAACGTGGTCGTGGGCAACTACATCTACTCGCTGCTGCTGGGCATGTCCGTGCCGGACGTCTCCGGGAAGGCCATCGCCAACCTGGAGATCGAGTCCCTGCGGCACGTGGCGCCGACCTTCCACGGCGACACCATCTACGGCGAGACCACGGTCCTCGACAAGACCCCGTCGAAGTCGAAGAACGACCGCGGCATCGTCTACGTGGAGACCAAGGGGTACAAGCAGGACGGCACCCTCGTCTGCGTCTTCCGGCGCAAGGTGATGGTCCCGACCGAGACGTACATCAAGGAGCGCGGCGGCGAGCAGCCCGGCCGCCCGCAGCTGAAGGAACAGGGGAAGTAGCCATGGCCCGACTCGCCCAGACCGCCGGGCTCACCGACGTCCAGCGGGAGATCCTCAAGACCGTCCGCGAGTTCGTCGACAAGGAGATCATCCCGGTCGCCACCGAGCTCGAACACCGTGACGAGTACCCGCAGCAGATCGTCGACGGCCTCAAGGAGCTCGGCCTCTTCGGGCTGATGATCCCCGAGGAGTACGGCGGCCTGGGTGAGTCGCTGCTCACCTACGCACTGTGCGTGGAGGAGATAGCGCGGGGCTGGATGTCCGTCTCGGGCATCATCAACACCCACTTCATCGTGGCGTACATGCTCAAGCAGCACGGCACGCAGGAGCAGAAGGACCACTTCCTGCCCCGCATGGCGCTGGGCGAGGTGCGCGGCGCGTTCTCGATGTCCGAGCCGGGGCTGGGCTCCGACGTGTCGGCGATCACCTCCAAGGCGGTCAAGGACGGCGACGAGTACGTCCTGAACGGCCAGAAGATGTGGCTGACGAACGGCGGCAGCTCCACGCTGGTGGCGGTCCTCGTGCGAAGTGACGAAGGCCACCCCGAGGGCACGGCCCCGCACAAGTCGATGACGACCTTCCTCGTCGAGAAGGAGCCCGGCTTCGGTGAGGTCCGTCCGGGCCTGACCATCCCGGGCAAGATCGACAAGATGGGCTACAAGGGCGTCGACACGACCGAGCTCATCATGGACGGACTGCGCATTCCGGCCAATCGGGTCCTCGGAGGCCAGACGGGCCGAGGGTTTTACCAAATGATGGACGGGGTCGAGGTCGGCCGCGTGAACGTGGCGGCGCGTGGCTGCGGCGTCGCTCAGCGTGCGTTCGAGCTGGGTGTCTCGTATGCCCAGCAACGTCACACTTTCGGCAAGGCGATCGCCGAGCACCAGGCCATCCAGTTCAAGCTGGCCGAGATGGCTACCAAGGTCGAGGCCGCCCATGCGATGATGGTGAATGCAGCACGCAAAAAGGACTCCGGGGAACGAAACGACCTCGAAGCAGGGATGGCGAAGTACCTCGCCTCCGAATACTGCAAGGAGGTGGTGGAGGACGCCTTCCGTATCCATGGCGGCTACGGATTCTCGAAGGAGTACGAGATCGAGCGCCTCTACCGCGAGGCACCGATGCTGCTGATCGGTGAAGGTACCGCCGAGATCCAGAAAATGATCATCGGCCGGCGCCTTCTCGAGGAGTACCGACTCCAGGGCTGAAAGTCCCTTTTGCGGCGGATCCTCCGTGGATTCGTCGCAAAAGAATCACTGGCAGTCACTGGCTTGCGGCCATCGACTCGGCTTCTGGCTTGCCCAGTTGTTGCGTGCAACCGATAGCATTCCAGTAAAGCCGCCGTCCCGTCCCCCTGTTTGCGGCGCGGCAATCACCCGCTACGAAGGTCATCCATGCCCCACAGCCAAACCTCTGCACCTCGCGTCGGCATCCTCGGTGGACGTCTCGCACGCGGAGCATCGCCGTGGCTTCTGCCGACCGTCGCCACCGCTGCGCTCAGCCTCACCCGGGCCCGCAAGTCCGGGCGCTGGGCGGCAGTGGCCGTGCCCACCACCGCGCTCGCGGCGGGCATGCTGTGGTTCTTCCGCGACCCCGAGCGTGAGATCACGCAGGGCCGGGTCATCTCGCCCGCCGACGGTGTGGTGCAGAGCATCATGCCGTGGAAGGACGGACGGACCCGGGTCGCGATCTTCATGAGCCCGCTGAACGTCCACGTCAACCGCGCGCCCCTCGCGGGCACCGTGACGTCCGTGGAGCACATCCCCGGCGGGTTCGTCCCGGCGTTCAACAAGGAGAGCGAGAACAACGAGCGCGTTGTCTGGCACTTCGACACCGAGCTCGGCGACATCGAGATGGTGCAGATCGCCGGCGCCGTCGCACGCCGCATCGTCCCGTACCTGCCGGCCGGCACCAAGGTGGAGCAGGGCGAACGCATCGGTCTGATCCGCTTCGGCTCCCGCGTCGACATCTACCTCCCCGAGGGTGTCGAGGTCGCGGTCGAGGTCGGGCAGGCCACCACTGCGGGGGTGACCCGAATTGACCGTGACTGACCCTGAGACTCCCACCACACCCTCGGGTGGGTGGGTGCCCGAGGCCGCGGAAGAGGAATCCGCCGAGGACGACATGCCGCTCTCGCTGCGGCTGTCGATAGCGGACACCCTCACCCTCGGCAACGCGACCTGCGGATTCATGGCGGTGTACTTCACCACCACCGGAATCCTCATCCCGCACCTCACCGGCAGCGGCGAGTCGGGCATGGCCCGCAACAGCGCCGCGACGGCAGTGATACTGATGCTGCTCGCCGCGGTCTTCGACCTCTTCGACGGCATCGTGGCCCGCAAGCTGCGCAGCTCGCCGATGGGCGCCGAGCTGGACAACCTGTCCGACCTCATCAGCTTCGGGCTGGCACCGGCGTACTTCGTCCTGGTGTACGGCATGGTCGCCGACGACGCGGTGCAGAAGATGTCGGCGCTGGCCGCGATCGTGGTGCTGCTGGCCGTGGTGCTCCGACTCGCGAGATTCAGCTGCGTGACGATGAAGGACGGCATGTTCCAGGGCATGCCGAGCCCCTTCGGCGCGCTGACGGTCGTCTCGATCGTGCTGCTGGAGCTGCCGTTCGTCCCGACGCTGCTGGCGATCATCGGGGTGGCCTGGCTGATGGTGAGCCGGGTCGAGTACCCGAAGCCGCGGGGTGTCCTCGCGGTGGCGATGCTGAGCTGGATCATCGGGGCCATGGGCCTGCTGGCGGCCTGGGCGTTCGACGCCCCGGGCGGCCAGCTGCTGCTCCAGGCGGGCTGCGCGCTGCAGATCGCCCTGGCGGCGACCATCCCGCTGTTCGCGACGACCCGTCGCGCGAACACCTTCCGCCACAACCGCCGCGAGGCGCGAGCGGCGTCGCAGCTCCCGTAACCCGGGCCACTGCAGTCGTACGAGGCCCCCGGCCGCCGTCAGGCGCCGGGGGCTTCCGCATGCGGTGGCGGCTACGCTTGATGTCGGAAAATCGCCAGCCCCGCAGGGACTGGGCCGGGATCCTGGAGCCATGTACACCGACACCGAGCGCTGCGTCAGGGCCGTGCAGTCGAAGGACGCCCGTTTCGACGGGTGGTTCTTCACCGCCGTGCGGACCACCGGGATCTACTGCCGTCCCAGCTGCCCCGCGGTGCCGCCCAAGGTCGAGAACATGACCTTCCTGCCCAGCGCCGCCGCCTGCCAGCAGGCCGGGTTCCGGGCCTGCAAGCGGTGCCGGCCCGACACCTCCCCCGGCTCCCCCGAGTGGAACGCCCGCGCCGATGCCGTCGCCCGGGCCATGCGGCTCATCCAGGACGGCGTCGTGGACCGCGAGGGCGTGCCCGGGCTGGCGGTCCGGCTGGGGTACTCGACCCGCCAGGTCGAGCGGCAGCTGAACGCCGAACTCGGCGCCGGGCCCCTCGCCCTCGCCCGGGCGCAGCGCGCCCAGACCGCACGGCTGCTGATCGAGACCTCCGAGCTGCCCATGGGCGACATCGCCTTCGCCGCCGGGTTCTCCTCCATCCGGACCTTCAACGAGACCGTCCGCGAGGTCTTCGCCCTCGCCCCCGGCGAGCTGCGCCTGCGGGCCGAGAAGGCGAACCGCCACATCCCGCGGGTTCCCGGGACCATCAGCCTGCGCCTGCCGTTCCGGGCCCCGCTCAACCCCGACAACCTCTTCGGCCACCTCGCCGCGACCGCCGTCCCCGGCGTCGAGGAGTGGCGGTCCGGTGCGTACCGCCGGACGCTGCGGCTCCCGTACGGCACCGGGGTCGTCGCGCTGACCCCGCAGCCCGACCACATCGGCTGCCAGCTCGCCCTCACCGACCTGCGCGACCTCACCATCGCCATCAGCCGCTGCCGCTGGATGCTCGACCTCGACGCCGACCCCGAGGCCGTCGACGAGCAGCTGCGCACCGACCCGCTGCTGGTCCCGCTCGTGGACAAGGCCCCGGGGCGCCGGGTGCCGCGTACGGTCGACGCGGCGGAGTTCGCCGTACGGGCGGTGCTCGGCCAGCAGGTGTCCACGGCGGCGGCCCGTACGCACGCCGCCCGGCTGGTCGCCTCGTACGGGGAACCGGTGGCCGACCCCGATCCCGAGGGCGGGCTGACCCACCTGTTCCCCTCGCCGCAGGCGCTGGCCGCCCTGGACCCGCAGTCGCTGGCCCTGCCGGCCAGCCGGCGCGCCACCCTCACCACGCTCGTCGGCGCGCTGGCCGACGGCTCCCTCCCGCTCGGTATCGACAGCGACTGGGAGGCGGCCCGCGCGCAGCTGAACGCGATGCCCGGGTTCGGCCCGTGGACCACCGAGGTGATCGCGATGCGGGCGCTGGGCGATCCCGACGCCTTCCTGCCGTCCGACCTCGGGGTCCGGCGGGCCGCGAAGGAGCTCGGGCTGCCGTCCACGCCCGCGGCGCTCACCGCCCGGGCGGCCGGCTGGCGGCCCTGGCGCGCGTACGCCGTGCAGTACCTGTGGGCCACCGACGCCCACCCCGTCAACCACCTGCCCGTCTGAGGAGTGCATCCCGTCATGAGCACCACCGGCACCATGAGCACCAAGCAGCACACCGTCGTCGAGAGCCCCTACGGCGCGCTCACCCTGGTCGCCACGGACGGCGTCCTCAGCGGGCTGTACATGACCGGGCAGCGGCACCGGCCCGCCGAGGAGTCCTTCGGGGAGCGGGTCGCCGCGACCGAGGAGCCGTTCCCCGAGGTCGTGCGGCAGCTGACCGCGTACTTCGCCGGGGAGCTGACCGAGTTCGACGTGCCCGTCCGGCTCGAGGGCACCGCGTTCCAGCGCAGCGTGTGGGACGAGCTCGTACGGATCCCGTACGGCGAGACCTGGTCGTACGGGGAGCTCGCGGCCCGGCTCGGCAAGCCGAACGCCTCGCGCGCGGTGGGCCTGGCCAACGGGAAGAATCCGGTGAGCATCATCGTGCCGTGCCACCGGGTGATCGGCGCCTCGGGCAGCATGACCGGCTACGGCGGCGGTGTCGAGCGCAAGGTGCGGCTGCTGGCCTTCGAGGCCGGCGAGGCCGCCCTCTGAGCCGGCCCGGCGTGGGTCAGACCAGCGCGAGCGGGACGAGCAGGGCGAACGCGGCGCCCGCCTCCACCGCGTAGCCGAAGAGCGAGGGGTGCTGGACGGGGGCGGCGAGCAGGACCACGCTCTGCTGGGCGCCGGCCGCCGCCACCCAGTCGGCGTCGGCGCCGAGGTTGCCCTGGTACCAGCCCTCGCAGGCGCCGGGGCCCGTGACGGCGAGGAGGTCGTCCTCGCGGCGGTAGAAGGCCTGCCAGCCGGCGGCGGGGACGGACCAGCCCTCGAAATCGGTGAACTGGGCCCAGCCGCCCTCGCGTATCGCGGTGTCGAACAGCCACACCGGCGTCCCCTCGGCGGTGACCTCGCCGCCCGCCTGTTCTTCGGTGGTGAAGTGGACCATGGGCAGGGCGTCGGGCCCATCGGCGGTGCTGGGCCAGGCGTACATCGTGATCATCAGATGATTCTGTCCTGCTCGAAGTAAGCCCGGTGTCACGAGGAGACCGGGCGCGTGCCGTTCTCCAGCTCCGCGGCGCCCTCGCCGGACTCGAGGACCCGGTAGGCCTCTCGGGTGCGCCGGCCGAGCGATCCGGGGAGGTAGGCGGTGAGTTCGGCGGGCTCGACCAGGCGCCAGGAGAGCAGTTCCTCCTCCTGGAGCTTGATCGAGGCGAGCTGTGCCGCGTCGAGCACGCCGCCGTCGTAGAGGTAGGCGACCAGCGGCGGGCGGCCCTCGCCCAGCGTCCAGTCGACGGCGAGCAGCCGGCCGAGCGGCAGGTCGAGGCCGATCTCCTCGGCGCTCTCGCGGCGGGCCGCCGTGCGCGGGGACTCGCCCTGGTCCGACTCGATGGTGCCGCCCGGCAGGGCCCAGCCCTCACGGTAGTTGGGCTCGACGAGCAGCACCCGGCCCTCGGCGTCCCGGTAGAGGGCGGCGGCTCCGGCCAGCACCCGGGGCAGGCTCGCGATGTACGTGGCGTAGTCATCCGTGGTGGTCACGCCGCCACCCTACCCAGCGGCCCCGGCCGCCGGGTTCACGGCTCCGGGGGATGGTGGCGGTCTGCGGGGACTTGAGGCCGCCGGCGACCAGGAGTACGGCCGGGGCCGCCGCCATCGGCACGCCCCAGGTGACGACGAGCCAGGTGGGCGGGTCCAGCGAGCCGCGGCTGGTGTGCAGGTAGCTGCTGCCCACGCCGGCGGGGATCACGTCGAGGATGTGGACGGTCGGGCCGAGCAGGAACACGAAGGTCATCAGGGCCGCCGCGAGCACGATGTTGATCGTGCCGAGCCATTCCACGCCTCCTCGATGCCGGCCGTGATGTGGAGGCCTTCGGCGACCTGGAGCGCTCCGAGGCCGAGGCTGGTCGCCGTGCCGAAGACGGTCGCGAAGACGGCGAGCAGGTCGATGGCCCTGCCGGGCAGGCCGCCCGCGCGCTCCTCCCCCATCAGCGGGACGAAGGCGGTTCGTGAACTCGGGTTCGGAGTCGTCGGCGCCGAGCCTGATCCGGCCGAACCGGCTGATCGCGAGGACGACGCACATGACGAGGAAGGCGTCGGCGGCGATCACGAACGGCCAGGCGAAGTTGGCCAGCACCCGGGCCAGCGCGGTGCTCGACGCGGTGTCGAAGGAATCCTTGCCCGGCGCCGCCCAGGCGACGACGGCGAGTACGGCGACCACGCCGGCGGTGACGACGGCACGGTCCGGTTCGGGGTTCGCACCTTCCGGACGTGCGTCTTCCAGCGATTCCGCGCTCATGCGGCCACACTATGCAGGCGTATATCCGCATTTACGGGCATGGAGCGCCGGGCGTGACCCAGGCCACCCATGGGCATAGGAGGATCCTCCGGATAGGCTCATGGGGGCGCGACTGCACTGTTCGATAGCAAGGGATTAGCAAGGTGACGGACGGAGCAGTAACTGAGACCGCGCGCGTGCTCATCGCCGCGGACAAATTCAAGGGCTCGCTCACGGCCGTTCAGGTCGCGGAGCGGGTGACGGCGGGCCTCCGCAAGGCCGTACCGGGCGTGGAGATCGAGACCCTCCCCGTCGCGGACGGCGGCGACGGTACGGTCGCGGCCGCCGTGGCGGCCGGGTTCGAACGCCGGGAGGTACGGGTCACCGGTCCGCTCGGTGAGCAGGTCACGGCCGCTTTCGCGCTGCGTGACGGCACCGCCGTGGTCGAGATGGCGGAGGCCTCCGGGCTGCAGCTGCTGCCGGCGGGTGTGTTCGCCCCGCTGACGGCGACCACGTACGGCTCGGGCGAGCTGCTCAGGGCCGCGCTGGACGCGGGGGCGCGCTCGATCGTGTTCGGTGTGGGCGGCAGCGCCACCACCGACGGCGGTGCGGGGATGCTGGCCGCGCTGGGCGCGGTGTTCCTGGACGCGAACGGTGAACCGGTCGGTCCGGGCGGCGGCGCGCTCGCGGAGCTGGCGTCCGCCGACCTGTCCGGGGTCGACCCGCGCTTCGCGGAGGTCGACCTCGTCCTGGCGAGCGACGTGGACAACCCGCTGACGGGCCCGAAGGGCGCGCCCGCGGTCTACGGCCCGCAGAAGGGGGCGTCGCCCGAGGACGTGGCGGCGCTGGACGCGGCGCTGGCGCACTTCGCGGTGGTACTGGAGAAGTCGATCGGCGAGAAGGCGGGCCGGCTGGCCGCCGCGCCCGGTGCGGGTGGCGCGGGCGGTATCGGGTACGGGGCACTGCTGCTCGGTGCGTCGTTCCGGCCCGGCATCGAGCTGATGCTGGAGGTGCTGGGGTTCGCTCCGGCCCTGCAGCGGGCGACGCTGGTGATCACCGGTGAGGGCTCGCTGGACGAGCAGACCCTGCACGGCAAGGCCCCGGCCGGCGTCGCGGCGGCGGCGCGCGCGGCGGGCAAGCCGGTCGTGGCGGTGTGCGGGCGGCTGCTGCTGGGCCAGGAGGCCCTGGAGGCGGCCGGCATCCGCAAGGCGTACCCGCTGACGGACCTGGAGCCCGACCCGGCCAAGTCGATCCCGAACGCGGGTCCCCTGCTGGAGCGTGTTGCGGCCAACATCGCCGCCGACGTGCTCTGACCCCCGGACGGCCGTACGAGGCCCGGTACCCCCGCTCGGGGGTGCCGGGCCTCGGCGTTCGGCGGCCGGTCCGCCACGCGCGGCTGGGGGCGTGAGCCGCAAGAACCCCGGTGCGGGGCGGCGGGTTCGGCTGCTATCCGTGGAGGCATGGACCAGCTGCCGACCGAGCGACTCGTACTCGTACCCCTGGATCCGGCGCGGGCGCGGGGGCTCCTCTCCGGGGTGCCCGGGGCTGGGTGCCGGTGGGGGCCCGGGTATCCGGACGACGGAGACCGGGCCGGAGCCCGGCGGTACCTGCGGGTGCTGGCCGAGACCGGGGATCCCGCGCCGTTCGGCGCGTACGAGATCCGCCGCCGGGGCGACGGGCTGACGATCGGCGGGGCGGGCTTCCACGGCCCGGCCGACGCGGCCGGGGTGGTGACCGTCGGCTACGGGCTGATCCCGGCCGCCCGCGGCCGGGGCTACGCCGCCGAGGCCCTGCGGGCCCTGCTCGGCCATGCCCGCGCGCACGGGGCGAGCGGGGCGGCGGGTGATGCGGACCGGGAGAACGCGGCCTCGCACCGGGTCATGGCCGCGGCCGGGATGCGGCTCGTCGGGGAGGACGAGCGGCTGAGGTACTACGCGGTGAGCTGGGCGGGCGCCCCGGAGGCGGCGAGCAGCTGAGCGGTGCTCACCACCCGGGCGAAGCCGCCGCCCTGGAGGTTGACGGCGGTGGCGGCGGCCAGCTCGTCGGCGGTCAGCCGGAGCCCGTCCGGGCCCTCGAGGTCGAAGGTGTGGGTGGCGTCGAGCGGGACGAGTACGTCGTAGCCCAGGTTCCCGGCCATCCGTGCGGTGGTCTCGACGCACATGTTGGTCTGGATCCCGCAGACCACGAGCTGGCCGATGCCCTGGGCGGTGAGCCATGCGGCCAGGTCCGGGGTGCCGTAGAAGGAGGAGTTCACGGTCTTGGTGACCAGCAGGGCCTCCTGCCCCGCCCGGTCGGCCACGAAGTCCTTGAAGGCGTGGCCGGGGTGGTCGGCGGCCAGGACCGAGCCCGCGGCCCGCGAGGCGTGCCGGACGAGCACCACGGGGCGGCCGGACTCCTGCCAGGCATCCATCAGCGCGGCGATGTTGGCGTCGGCGGCCGGGTTGTTGCGCGGGCCCCAGTAGGAGGCGTCGTCGAAGCCCTTCTGTACGTCGATGACCAGCAGGGCGGCGTTCGGGGCGAGTGCGATCTCGTTCTTCGTCATGACTTCATGATCTTCGGCCCGCCGCCGCGTCGACAGCGGCAACCGGGACCCGAATCGATGGGATCCTGCCAGGATGGCAGCATGCATCGTGTAGCCGTCGTCGTCCAGCCCGGGATCCGCAGCTTCGACCTCGCCGTCATCACCGAGGTCTGGGGCCCCGACCGCAGCCACCTCGGCGTCCCCCGCTTCGAGCTGCGCCGGTGCGCCGTGGACACCGAGCCGATCGCGCTGCCCGGCGGGCTCACCCTGGCCCCCGACCGGCGGCTCGACTGGCTGGCCGAGGCCGATCTCGTCGTCGTGCCGGCGCTGGCCGAACCCGCCGCCCCGACGCCCGGGCCGGTCCTGGCCGCCCTGCGGGACGCGCACGCCCGGGGCGTGCCGGTCGCCGCACTGTGCGCCGGGGCGTTCATCCTCGCGGAGGCGGGCCTGCTGGCGGGCCGCCGGGCCGTGACGCACTGGTGGCTGGCCCCGCAGCTCGCCGAGCGCCATCCCTCCGTGCTGGTCGAGGACGCCCCGCTGTACGTGGAGGACGGCGGGCTGTGGACCTCCGCGGGGGTGGCCTCCGGGATCGACCTCTGCCTGCACCTCGTACGGGAGGCCCACGGGGCGGAGGCCGCCGCCGCCATCGCCCGGTCCATGGTGACGGGACCGTTCCGCACCGGCGGGCACGCCCAGTACCTGGACCGGCCCACCCCGACGGCGGACCGGACCGCCGAGGCCCTGGCGGCCGTACGTGAGCGGGCCCTGCGCCATCTGCACGAGCCGCTGTCCGTGGCCACGCTGGCCCGCTGGGCGGGGATGTCGCCGCGCTCCTTCGCCCGCCATTTCGTCGCCTCCACCGGCACCACCCCGCACCGCTGGCTGCTCGGCCACCGCCTGGACCAGGCCCGCAAGCTCCTGGAGCGCACCGACCATCCGGTTGCGGAAGTGGCCCGCCGCGCGGGCTTCGCCAGCGAGGTCACCTTCCGCCAGCACTTCACCTCGTACGTGGGCCTCGGCCCCCGTGCGTACCGCAGTGCGGCGATCGCCACACCAGCAGCCCCGCCCAAATCCCGGTGACAGTGTTAGAAATGGCTCATGACCGGACGTTTGGGTCGACCCAGGGGATCCCCACCCGGGCAGCCGACCGGGCGGGACCCGGGCCTGCCGCCGCGTCTCTCCCTGGGCGCCCGCAGCGTCGCCGGTCAGGTCTTCACGCTCCAGGCGGTCATCGTGGTGCTGCTGATCGCCGCGGCCTCGCTGGCCCTCGTGTTCCAGGAGCGGTACGACACCGAGCGCGACGCGCGCCACCGCTCGCTGGCGGCCGCGGAGGCCTTCGCGCACGCCCCCGGCCTCCCCGAAGCCCTGAAGACGCCGAACCCGACGGACGAACTGCAACCCCTGGCCGAGGCCGCCCGGCGGGCCTCGGGCGTCGACTTCATCGCCGTGATGACGCCCGACGGGGTCCGCTACACCGACCCGCGGCCGGAGCTGATCGGCAAACGGGCCACCGGCGACCTCTCGCGGGCCGTCGGCGGGCAGTCCTTCACCGAGGTGTTCAAGGGGTCGCCGAGCGATGCGGTCCGCGCCGTGGTCCCGGTACGGGACGCGAACGGGGCGGTCGTCGGCCTGGTCGGCACCGGCATCGAGGTCGCCAAGGTCTCCGATGTCGTCGAGGGCCAGCTGCCGCTGCTGCTCGGCGCCGCCGCGGGCGCGCTGCTGCTCGGCACGGGCGGCGCCGCCCTGGTCAGCCGGCGGCTGCGGCGCCAGACCCGGGGCCTGGGCGAGAGGGAGATGGCCCGGATGAACGAGCACCACGAGGCGGTCCTGCACGCGGTGCGCGAGGGTGTCCTGATCATCGGCGCCGACCAGCGGCTGCTGCTCGCCAACGACGAGGCCCGGCGGCTCTTGAACCTGCCGCCCGACGCCGAGCAGCGCCATGTGCGCGAGCTGGGCCTCGACCCGCGCACCACCTCGCTGCTGGTGTCCGGGCGGGTCGCGACGGACGAGGTGCACCTGGCGGGCGACCGGCTCCTCGCCGTCAACGTCCGCCCGACCAAGCCGTACGGAGGACACCCGTCCGGCAGCGTCATGACCCTGCGCGACACCACGGAGCTCGCCTCGCTCTCCGGACGCGCCGAGGTGGCCCGCGAGCGGCTCCAGCTGCTGTACGACGCGGGAGGGCGGATCGGGACCACGCTGGACGTGGTGCGGACCGCCGAGGAGCTGTCCGAGGTGGCCGTGCCCCGGTTCGCCGACTTCGTCACCGTGGAGCTGCTGGAGCCGGTGCTGAAGGGCGAGGAGCCCTCGCCGGCCACCGGCATGTACTCGCAGATGCGCAGGGCGGCGATGAGCGGGGTGCGCACCGACCAGCCGCTCCAGCCGGTCGGCGACATCATCCGCTTCGAGGTGCCCACCGCTCCGATGGCGGCGGCCCTGGACGCCGGGCACGCGGTGCTCGCGGCCGATCTGAACGCGGCGATGGGCTGGCGGGCCCAGGACGAGGCGGGCACCCGCGAGGCGCTGGGGTACGGGCTGCATTCGCTGATCTCGGTGCCGCTCCAGGCCCGCGGCGTGGTCCTCGGCATGGCCAACTTCTGGCGGGCCGCCGACACCCCGGAGGCCTTCGACGAGGAGGACCTGTCGTTCGCGGAGGAGCTGGGGGCGCGGGCGGCCGTCTCCATCGACAACGCCCGCCGCTTCACCCGGGAGCACGCGACGGCCGTGGCCCTCCAGCGGAGCCTGCTGCCCCGGGTGCTGCCGGACCAGAGCGCGGTGGACGTGGCCTTCCGGTACCTGCCCGCGAAGGCGGGGGTGGGCGGGGACTGGTTCGACGTGATCCCGCTCGCCGGCGCCCGTGTGGCGCTGATCGTCGGCGACGTCGTCGGGCACGGCGTGCACGCGGCGGCCACGATGGGCCGGCTGCGGACCGCCGTGCACAACTTCTCCACCCTGGACATGCCGCCCGACGAGCTGCTGGGCCACCTGGACGAGCTGATCCACCGGATCGACCAGAACGAGTCCGGGGACGCCGGTGAGGGCGCGGGCGACGCGGCCGGCGTCACGGGCGCCACCTGCCTGTACGCGGTCTACGACCCGGTCTCCGGGGTCTGCACGATGGCGAGCGCCGGGCACCCCGGACCGGCCCTGGTCCGGCCCGACGGGGGCGTGGAGTTCCCGGAGCTGCCCGCCGGGCTGCCGCTGGGCGTGGGCGGCATGCCCTTCGAGGCCACCGAGCTGCCGCTGCCGGAGTCGAGCCGGCTCGTGCTGTTCACGGACGGCCTGCTGGAGGACCGCGACCGGGATTTCGACACCGGCCTCGGCCTGCTGGCCGACACGCTCTCCCTGCCCGGCCGCAGCCCCGAGCAGGCCTGTGCGGACGTGCTGGCCGCGATGCTGTTCCCGGCCCCGAGCGACGACATCGCCCTGCTGATCGCCGACACGCGGCGGCTGGAGGCGGACCGGATCGCGGAGTGGGACGTGCCCGCCGACCCGGCCGCGGTCTCCCGGGTGCGCAACGCGGGCTCGGCGCAGCTCGCCGCCTGGGGGCTGGGGGACATCGCGTTCACGGCCGAGCTGATCCTCAGCGAGCTGATCACCAACGCCATCCGGTACGGGACCGCGCCCATCCGGGTGCGACTGCTGCGGGACCGGAACCTCATCTGCGAGGTCTCCGACGGCAGCAGCACCTCGCCGCACCTGCGGTACGCGGCCACCACCGACGAGGGCGGCCGCGGCCTGTTCCTGGTCGCGCAGTACGCCGAGCGCTGGGGCACCCGGTACACCGAGCGCGGCAAGGTCATCTGGGCCGAGCTGCCGCTGACCGGCGGCCCGGAGCCGGCGTTGCCGGTGATGGACCTGGAGTCGCTGGAGGACCTGGCCTGGTGACGGGCGGGGGCGCCGGCGTCACGGGCCCGGGGCGGCGCCGGGCTCCGCGCCCGGGGCCGGCGGCGGGGCAGCGGGGCCGGCGGCCGCCGTACGGGCGAGCAGGACCGCCACGTCGTCCTGCGGGGCCCCCCGCAGCAGGCGCGCCAGGATCTCGTCGCACAAACGGTCCAGCGGCTGTCCGGCGTCGCGCAGCGCCCACCCCAGCTGGGCCATGCCCTGGTCGAGGTCCCGGTCGCGGGACTCGATGAGCCCGTCGGTGTACAGCACGAGCAGGCTTCCGGGCGGCAGGGCGACCTGCTCGGTGCGGAACTCGCGTGCTCCCGTGCCCAGCGGGGTGCCGGGCGGCCCGTCGAGGAAGGTGACCTCCCCGCCCGCCGTGGCCACGGCGGGCGGCGGATGGCCGGCGCGGGCGATGGTGCAGCCGCCGGTGGCCGGGTCGTGGACGGCGTAGACGCAGGTCGCCATCTCGTCCTCGCCGAGGTCGGCGACCGCGGCGTCCAGCGAGCGCAGCAGCCGGGTCGGGGAGACGTCGTGGCGGGCGAGGGTGCGTACGGCCGTGCGCAGCTGCCCCATGACGGCGGCGGCGTGGATCCCGTGGCCCATGACGTCCCCGATGACCAGGCCGGTGCGGCCGCCGGGCAGCTGGATGACGTCGAACCAGTCGCCGCCGACGTCGTGGTCGCTGGCGGGCAGGTAGCGGCCGGTGAGTTCGAGGCCGGTCACCTCGGGCAGGGCGCTGTTGCTGAGGCTGCGCTGGAGGGTCAGGGCGGCCCGCCGCTGGTTGGTGTACATGCGGGCGTTGTCGATGTTGAGCGCCCCGCGGGCGACCACCTCGTCGAGGAGTACGCAGTCCTGCTCGTCGAAGGGCTCGCGGCCGCGCACCCGTGTCACGGTGACCGCGCCGAGCACGGTGCCGCGGGCGACGAGCGGGATCAGCCGGGCGGAGCCGAGGGTCGTGAGGTAGTCGCGCAGTTCCGTGGCGCGCGGGTCGGGGAGCAGCGCGTGGACGTCGGACACGTACAGGTTCATGGGCCGCCCCTCGGCGATGACCTGCTCGTAGACCGACTCCGCCGGGATCTGGAAGGTCTGGCCGGGTGCCAGCCGGGCGGTGGGGGCGTCCGGGTCGGGGAACTGGACCGCCAGGCGGCGCAGCACGCCCTGGTGGGTGGCCGCGGCGTCGTCGGGTGCGAGGACGGCCTCCAGCAGCTGTACGTCGGCCGAGTCGGCCAGCTGGGGTACGAGGACCTGCACGATCTCCCGGGCGGTCTGGTCGAGGTCGAGGGTGGTGCCGATGCGGGTGCCGGCCTCGGCGAGGACGGCGAAGCGGCGCCGGGCCCGCTCGGCGTCGACCTGGGCCTGCTGGCTCTCGGTGATGTCGATGAGGGAGGCGATCACGCCGAGCGGGCGGCCGGAGCCGTCGAGCAGCGGGGCGTACGAGCAGGACCAGGTGTGGTCGTGCTCGGGGTCGGCCGGGGTGCGGCCGGTGCGGCGGACGTCGACGACGGCGGTGCCCCGGTCCATGACCTGCTGCATCGTCGCCTCGAGCGCGACGGCGTTGACGCCGGGCACGACCTCGGTGAGCCGTTTGCCGAGGTGGTCGGCGGCCGAGACGCCGTTCATCCGGGCCAGTGCGTCGTTGACGCGCAGGAAGCGCAGGTCGGGGCCGAGGGTGGCGAGCCCGATGGGCGACTGGGTGAAGAGGCTCTGGAGGGCGGCGAGCGAGTCCCGCATGCGCAGGACCTCGGAGGTCTCCACGGCGATCAGCATGGCCCCCGTACGGCCCTGCGGGTCGATGGCGGGGACGATCCACATCTCCATGGTGACGCGGTGCCCGTCGCGGTGGCGTACGGGGAGGGTGCCGACCACCGTCTCACCCGCCTGGACGCGCCGGGTCAGGTCTTCGGCGAGCTCGTGGTTGGTCTCGGGGACGAGGACGGACGTGCCGGGGAGGCCGAGGATGTCCTCGGGGCGGTGGCCGAGCAGGTCCTGGGCGGCGAGCGACCATTCGACGATGAGTCCGTCGGCGTCCTCCCGCCACAGGGCGATCGGCAGCAGTTCGCGGAGCACACCGGCGTACCCGACAGCCGCGGCCGGCTGATCCGGGACCTCGCTCGTCGACTGGTATGTGTCCACCGCACCGACCTCACCCCGGGGGGTCCGATTCCTACCGATTCACCCTATCCGAGCGATCGGCGCGGGGCGCTGCGCCGGTCGGTGCGGCCGGCGGCCCCGGACACGGGCGGGTGCGGCCTCGGGTACAGCCAGGGGAGGACGGAGGTGACCCAGGAGAGGACGGCGTAGAGGATGAGGGCGGCCCACCAGCCGCCGAGCCCGGGGCGGCCGAACTGGACGAGGCCGGCGATCGCTCCGGCGACCGCCGCGGCCCCCGGCAGCAGCGCCCGGCGGTCCGTGCCGACGTACAGCACGGCCGCGGCGGCGAGGGCGAACGCGGCTGCGACGATCACCGTGCGGGCCCCGTCGCCGACGTCCGGGGTGGGCAGGCCGCGCAGCTGCCACAGGGCGACGGGTGGTCCGGCCACCGCGATCGGCAGGGCGGCAGCGCGCAGCCGGGCGGGCCGGACCCGCTGCCGGACGAGGGCCGCGAGGGCGACCATGGCGTACAGGCAGACCGGGACGTGGCCGGGGAGCGAGGACCAGTCGCCGGTGGAGAAGGCGATGCCCGTCCACATCAGCACGGCCGCGCACAGGGCCGGTACCGCTGCCACCACCCCGACCAGCACCGGGAGGCAGACCAGTGGCTTCAGCGCGCCGAGGAGGCCCCGTACCGGGCGGGCCCCGGCCCTGCCGGTGGGCTGGAGCGCCGGCCAGGCGAGGAGCCCGGTCCGCAGGGCCGTCCGGCGCGGATCCCGCGCGCGCAGCAGCCGGCCGGCCTCCTCGGCGCCGATCTCGCCGAAGGACGCCAGGGCCGCGTCGAACGCGGCCCGTGTGGGCAGGCCCGGGGGGTTCGGCGGGGAGTCGGGGGGCCGGTTGCCGCTCCGGAAGCCCTTGCGGTGCAGCTCGGCCAGGAGCGGCAGCTCCTCGTGGAGGATCTCGTTCTGGCGGACCGCGGTGAGCACGTCCCGCACCCGGTCCCAGGGGGCCACGTCCGGCCGGGTGGTGACGTCCTGCGCCCAGAGCTCCGGGAACCGCGGGCCGAGCGCCATCTCGCCGGCGATCTCCTCGCCGAGCGCGGTGAGGTCCGCGGGATCCCCGAACGCGTCGTGCAGACGCTCGTCGGTGGCGACGAGCGACACGAGGGCCGCGGCCCCGTCGAGGCGGCCCCAGGTCCAGTCGCTCATCCGCCACCGGGCGCTGAGGAACGCGGCGAAGTTGTTCAGCCCATTCCCGCTGAGCTTGGCCCTGACCATGTCCTGCGGGGAGTCCGGGGCCACCTGCGGCAGCACCGTGCGGGTGGCCCAACTGGTGTCGGCCGCCGAAACGGTGTGGAAGTCGAGGTCGGTGGCCTCGGCCAGCGGGTCGGGACGCAGCGGGCCGAGCAGCACCTCGGCGTACGCCAGCGCCTCGGTCATGGGCGGGCCGGCTCCGCGGGCGGCGGCGTGGAGGGCCTCGTAGCCGTCGACGTCGGGGCTCAGGTCCAGGCCGATCTCCTGGCCCAGGTCCGCCAGGCGTTCCCACAGGTGCCCGAAGCCCTCCGGGACCGCCGCCGGGCCGGCCGCGGGGACCTCCGGCAGGGAGCCGGAGCAGACCGCCGTCGCGAGGTTCGCCGCCCAGGTCTCCCAGTGCGCGGGAGCGGCCTCGGGCGGGGGCACGGGCGGCATGAGCGCGCCCAGCAGGCGGGTCGCCTCGCCGTACGGGGCCGTGGCGTCGGCGGGCATCAGTCCGGGGGACAGGGCGGCCCGGTAGCGGCCGAGCAGCAGCCGGTCGCGGGCGGCGTTCAGGGCGGCGACGGCGGAGCGGCACGCGAACAGCCGCGTCCGGTAGGCCTCCACCAACGCCGCCTCCACCGGCCCGGCGCCGGACTCGTACGCCCCCAGCCAGTCCATGAGGAGCCGTACGGCACGCGCGAGGGCCAGCGGCGAGTACCCGGGGCCGGGCAGCGTGCCGGGCCCCACCGCCAGGCCGTCCGCCGCCCGGCGCAGCCGGGCGAAGAGGACCGCCGAGCCCTCCGCGGCGCTCTCGTCCAGCGCCTCCAGCGGCCCGGGGCCCGCGGGCAGCGGCAGCGCGTCCGGGCCGGTCACCTCCGCCGGGTCCGCCAGCAGCCGGATCAGCCGGCGCGCCTCCGCGCGGCCGGCCGAGCGGGCGTACGGGTCCAGCCGGGCCATCGCCGCGTCGTACAGCTCGGTGAGGGTCGGGGGCAGCACCCCGAGGACGGCCCGCCGCTGCTCGGCCGCGGCCTCGGCGGCGCCCAGTTCGAGGGCGTCGTCGCGCAGGGACTCCGAGCCGGTCTTCACGGCCAGGGACTTCGCGGCCATCCGCACCAGGCGGGTGACGCACCGGCTGCCGCCCGGCTCGGGGGGCGGCGGGAACGGGGGCACCGGCTGGAGGAACAGCAGCCGGCGGTCGGCCTTGCGGGCCACGGGGGACCCGGCGACCGCCCGTACGGCCCAGGCGACGGGGATGTCGTCCAGCAGCCCGCCGTCCATGAGTTCGGCGCAGCCGTTCAGGTCCTCATCGGGGTGGCCGCTCTCGCTGCTGACACCGCGCATGTCCACCCGGGGCGGGTCCTCCACGGGCTGCGCGCCGTTGCCGACGTACACCCGGCCCGGCTCGAAGGCTCCCGGAAAGGACGAGGAGGTCCGCGCCGCGTACGCCAGCCGGTCCAGCGCCGTCTCCCGGGCCGCGCCCGTGACGTCGTCGGGGAAGTCCGTCAGGGCGCCGCGGTGCCGGAAGCGGAAGTAGGCCCGGGAGCGCCCGACCGGAAGCGGCCGTCCGAGGGCGGGCCGGACCAGGTCCCCGCGGGGCCGCAATCGGGTGGCCGTCAGGAACAGCCGCAGCGAGACGGGCGGGCGCCGGTCCGGCGGAGCCTCGTCGAGGAGCCGGCCCAGCGCACCGCGCAGCTCCTTGTAGAAGACCTCGTCCCCGCGCATCAGCGAGGCCGGTACGTGGAAGGGGGTGGAGCGGCGCAGCAGCCCTTCGAGGTCGCCCAGGCGCAGCCACAGGTCGCGCACACCCCGGCCGAAGGGCATCCCGTACACGAGGTGGCAGGCCAGCAGGACGCCGTTGATCCCCCCTGCACTCGCTGCGACGAGGACGTCGATGTCGACGTCCTCGTATCCGCACGTGTCCAGCAGCCCTGCGTAGACGCCCGCTTCCGGGGCGGGTTGCCGCCCCGCCGCCGCCCGGAGCGCCGCCGTCTCGCAACAGGCCCCGCCCGTCCATACGGCGAGACTGACCCCGCCGCGCATCGCGAGGGCCAGCCGCAGTTCCGTACTGCGCCGGCCCGGCCGGTCGTCGCTCATGCCTCCAGCTTGGCCCTGGATCAGGCGTGGCGCACCCGGGCGGCCACCACCTCGCGGGTGCGGGTGGCCGAGTGACAGAAGTTGCGTATCAGTCCGGAGAGTTCACATCCCGGTTCCACGCCGAGTTCGCGTTTCACGAGGTCGCGGTACGTGTCGTAGGTGCGCATCGCCTCGATCAGGTTGCCTTCCGCCAAGTGGGCCTCGATCAGGGCCCGCTGGGCGCTTTCGCGCAGCGGTTCGGCGCTCACCGCGACCAGCGCGGATTCCACCGCTTCGGCGTGCCGGCCGACGCGGGCCAGCTCGCGGCTCAGCGCCTCCAGCGCGTGCAGCAGCCGCTGGCGGACGCGTTCGCGCTCCAGCAGCACCCAGTCGTCGTACCAGCCGGGCAGCAGATCGAGCGCGTCGGTACGCCATTTCAGCACCGAGAGGTCCTGGCTGGTGGCGGTGCCGCCGATGAGCCGCCCGGCCCAGCCGTACAGGACGTACAGGTCGACCACCGTGTGCTCGCGCACGGCGAGCGAGCACTTGTCGGAGTCGAGCAGGTCGATGCCGGCGGCCTTGAGCCGCCACAGCGCGGACCGCAGGTTCCCCGCCGCCCTCAGGTCGTCGCCGGACGGCCACAGCGTGCCCGCGGCGTGCCGGCGCTCGACCCGGCCGCCGTTGAGCGCGACGAACGCGAGCAGGCGCTTGCCCCCTTCCGGCACGTCCAGCCATCTCCCCTGATGGACGACGCGCGGGCCGCCGAGGAGGTGGAGGGCCGGCGCCTCCCCCTGCCCGGGGACACGGACCGGTGACTCGAGGAACTGCTGGTTCATAGGCGGTCCTCCTGCATAGAAGTCCGACCGCATATGCTATGCGCGCACCGTCACCGATCAGTCACCGAGTGCTATTTTTCATCCGTCTCCCCGCTCTCTCCGCTCTCTCCGCTCTCTGCGCTCTCTGCGCTCTCCTCCCGCTGCGCGTACAGCCGGTCGCTGCCGTCCCCGGGCTCGTAGCAGTGGCGCTGCTCCCGCCTGACGAACGCGACCCAGTTGCCGACCGGCGCCTGCCGGTCGTCGACGGGCAGCAGGATGTCCACCCCGACGGGCTCGGCCAGCCGGATGCGGTCCCGGTGCTGCGCCTCCTCCACGGCCCGGGCGACATCGGCGAGCGCGCACGAGCAGTACCTCAGGTCCACCTGCTGCCCCAGGAGCGTCCGGATCCCGCCGAGGGCGGCGCGCTGCTCCGGCTCGGGCGTGAACGGCAGGTACCCGGCGGGCGGCAGTTCCGCGATGCCCAGCTGCTCCAGGGTGTACGGGCCGGGGCCCGCGGCCGCCGGCCTGATCAGGGCGCCCTCGCCGATGCCCGTGATGAGCCGCGCGACCTCCCGGCCGAGCTGGTCCTTGGTGTGGCTCTTGAGGAACTGCTGTTCGCCGATGAGGGCCAGCTGTTCCAGCAGCGGCCCCAGATCCGCCGAGGGCGCCTCCGCGGCTCCCAGCACCTGCGCCAACTGGTCCTGGAACTGGAGGATCTGGGCCGTGTACGCGTCCCAGGGCCGCATGCCGAGCCGTGCCTGCCAGTACCGGTACGGCGGGGCCGCGGCCCGGTCGCGGCGGGCCGCCCAGATGTCGGCCTCCCACCCGTCGGGCCGGCCGGGGTCGCGCAGGAGCACCGCGAGCCGGACGGCCTTGGGCTGTCCGGGACTCGCCGACGGCGGGGTCCAGGAGGGCGGCAGGTGGGCGCTGCGGGACCCGTACGGCCACGGGGAGTGCTCCGTGCGTTCGGCTGCGAAGATCCGCGAGGCGAGGAAGTTGCGCCGGGAGGCGGGCAGTTGGTTGTCCAGTCCCCGCTCGGCGCCCTCCGTCAGCCGGATCCGCACGCCTTCCGAGACGTACGGGCGCCGGGTGGTGCCCGTACCCGCGCACGGGTCGTCGCAGTAGCTGCCCTGTACCGGGGCATCGCCGTAGGGCCGGGAGTCGGGCGCCACTTCGACCCACCAGAACCCGTCGGGCCCGGGCTTCAGGCCCGTGAGCGGGATCGTGACGAGGCGCTGCGAGCGCAGCGGGCGCCCCTCCGGGGAGACGGCGAGGCCGCCGCCGACGCGCAGGGTGCCGTCCTGCACGCTGACCTCGTAGCCCTCGACCACGCCGGGTCCGCCCGCCGCGCCGACGGCCAGGGCGAGTTCGCGGGCGTAGCCCTGCATGCGGTCGAGGTGTTCGGCGCGCAGGAACAGCCCGTCGAACGGGTTGAGCCGGTCGATCCCGCCGTCGGCGGTCGCGGACGGGGTGGCGGGCGGCCCCGTGGGCGGGTCGGCGGGCGGGGCCGGTGCGGCGGTGCCTTCGCTGATCGTCATTCCTCGGTCCTCCCGGGGGCCGCCTGGCGCGGCAGATGGACGGTGACGACGGCGTCGTTCCCCTCGTCGGCGGTGCCCGGAGGGCCGCCTTCCAGGCCCGCGAAGGGCGCGCGCGGGTGCTCGCCGTACAGCGGCTTGGGCCCGGTGCCGCGGACGCGGATGCGGACCGTCTCGTACGCGGGCCGCTGGTCGAGGTCCACCTTGACCCGGCGGCCGTCGGCCGACACCCGGATCCCGGCGACCTCGTCGGTCGCCCAGCCCCGGCCTGCGTCGGAGAGCGAGGTGATCTCGATGCCCTCCGGTTCGGCGGATCCCGGCGCGAGCGGGGCGGTGACCTCGAAGCTCAGCACGGTGTGCTCACGGCTCCAGGCGAGGGAGCCGCGGATCAGGCGCGGGCCTCCGGCGTCCGCCTCGGCGGCGGCGCCGATGATCCCGGGCGCCAGGCCGCACACCAGCTCCTGGACGGTGGTGGTGGGCAGGATCGCGGTGCGGACGGACTGGTCGGCCCGCACCTCCTCCACGCGTACGCACCCGTCGTACTCGGTGAGTTCGACGGTGAGGCGGGCGAGGACGACGGGGGCGTGGTCCTCCGTCACCGGCGCCCACGGCGGGCACACGTCGCCCTCCTCCCGCTCCGGCTCCAGTGCGGTGGCGTCCGCGGCGGCCAGCCGGCGGAACGCGGCGAGCAGGGCCGGCGCCCGCAGGTGCGCCGGGACCCGGGCCACCTCGGCGGCCTCCCGCAGCGCCTCCTGGCCGGCGGTGTCCCCCGGGGCGGCCTCGTCGAGGCCGAGGAGGACCCGTACGCGGTGGTACGGGCGCCAGGGCGCCGGGGCGGTGGAACCGATGGTGATCCGCGCGGTCTCCACGATCCGGGAGAAGTCGTCGTGCCGGCGCGTGACGTCGCACGGGTCGGCGAGGGCGGGTACCGGCCGGTCCTGGCAGGACGCGAACTCCGCGAGGATCCAGGCCTCGACGGTGCGCCGCCGGGGAGGGTCGGGTTCTGCGTCCCCGGCTGCGGGCTCGGCCACGGGCGAGGCTGCCGTCTGCGGGCCCTCCTGCAGCGGGTGCGCTTCGATCCAGTCCCGCGCCCATGCGGTCAGGGACACGCACCAGGCCGCTTCCAGGGCGAGTTCGCGGCCGAGCCCGTCGACGGCCAGCCCGGGCAGCACCCTGAGCTCGTCGCCGTCGCGGGCGACGCCGAGCCCCCGGACGACGCCGGGGCCGTGCAGCCAGGCGTTGTGCAGCATGAGTTTGCCGCGCGGATTGCCCATCAGGACGCGGAAGTCGTCCTCGCCGAGCAGCATCCCGAAGGCCACGCGCAGCGCGAGGAACGGATTGACGGGCAGCTCGTCCCCGCCGCAGGGGCCGGGACCGCACGGCCCGCCCCCGTGCCCGGGGTCGGTGGGCAGGTCCGGGGCGGACCCGCCGCCACAGCCGCACGGGGTGCTGCCGGAGCCGAGCGCCGTCATGAGCTCTCCTTCTGGGTACGCCTGTCGATCACCAAGGGGGCGGAGGGGGACGGGGAGCCGGCGGCCGGGTCGAGCGCGGAGCCGGGGGCCGAGTCGAGGGCCCGCGCGGCCCGCCGGTCCGCCGCGGCGCCGCCCGGCCGGGCCGGTTCCCCGGGGAAGGGGCGGCCCGCCTTCCCGTACTCGCGCCGCATCGCGTCGACGAGGTGGCCCTGGCGGACCGCTCCCCCGTCGTCCGCCGCCCGGAAGGCCGCGCCGATCGCGGCGTTGCGGATCCAGCCGCCGGGCACCGGGTAGTACTGCGCGAGCCCCGCCAGGTCCACGTCGGCGTGCAGCAGGGCGCGGGGCAGGTGCAGCTCCCACATCCGGTGCCGGCCCGCCTCGTCGGGGAGCGGGAACTCCACGACGAAGTCCATCCGGCGGATGAACGCGGCGTCGATGTTCTGCCGCAGGTTGGTCGTCAGCACGGCCAGCCCGTCGAACCGGTCGAGCCGCTGGAGCAGGTAGGCCGTCTCCATGTTCGCGAACCGGTCGTTGGCCTCGGAGACCTCCGTACGGGTGGCGAACAGGGCGTCGGCCTCGTCGAGGAGGAACACCGCCTGCGTGCGCTCGGCCACTTCGAAGCAGGCGGCGAGGTTCTTCTCCGTCTCGCCGATGTACTTCGAGACCAGCTCGGACCCGTCCACCACCAGCAGGTCCCGGCCCGCCTCGGTCGCCAGTACCTCGGCGGCCAGCGACTTCCCGGTCCCGGGCGGCCCGGTGAGCAGCAGCCGTACGCCGCGGGCGGCCCGGGCGGCCTCCCGCAGCCTCCAGTCGTCCAGGACCAGCGCCTGGTGGCGCAGCCGCGCCACCGCGTCGCGCAGCTGGTCGTCGGCCTCCCCGCCGAGGACGAGCCGCGGCCAGCGGGCGTCCGGGCTGACCAGGTCGACGCCCGAGGGCAGCAGCGCCCCGGCGCGGGCCCGGATGGCTCCGGAGACGTCCGGGCCGGCCCCCTCCTCCTCCGCGTCGGGGGCCAGCCCGGCGCGGCCGTGCACGTCGAGGGCCACCTGCGCGGTGAGCGCCGGGTCGAGGGGGTGGCGCGCCGCCAGTTCCGGGGCGTGCTGCGGCGCTTCGGGCAGCGCCGCCCGCCAGGCGGTACGCCGGTCCGACGTGCCGATCGGCCCGACCGGCACGGTGAGTACGGGCCGCTGCGGCCCGGGGCGTACGGTGCCCGGCGCCGCGCAGACGAGCAGCGGGCCGGGGATCCGGCCGACGGCGGGGGTGACCGGGCCCGCCCCGGCGCCGGGGGCCGGCACCACCAGCAGCGGCACGGCGTCCCGTACGGCGGCGTGCAGGCCCAGCAGCCCCATGGCGCCGGGGTCTTCGGGGCGGGTCCGGGCGGCGAGCAGGCCGAGTCCGGCGGCGCGGGCGAGGGCCGCGCAGCGGCTGAGGGCGACGGTCTCGTCCCGGGCGCAGACCAGCAGGATGCGGGGCTCGCGCGAGCGCAGCGCGGCGACGGCCCGCACGCTTTCGGGGAGTTCGAGCCAGCCGTCGAGTCCGGCGACCGGCGGGCCGGGGTCGGCCTCCTCCAGCGCTGCGGGCCGGGCGGGATAGCCGTGCAGGGCCTCCCACAGCCCGTCCGCGAGGGTCAGGGAGCGTTCGTGGAAGGGGCCGTCGCCGGTGAGGGCGAGCACGCCCGCCCGTACGGCCGGGCCTTCGTGGAGCAGCCGGCGCAGGGCGACCCGGTCCGGAGCGTGCCCTGGTGCGCCGCCCCCGGCTCCGGTGCGGGCCGCGCAGTCGATCAGCAGGCCCGCGAGGCCCACGCTGGGGTGCGGGGCGCCGCCGGGGTTCATCGTGCGGAACGTCCGGGCCAGGCCCTCGTGTTCGTCGGGGAGTCCGGCGAACAGCACGAGCTCGGTCTCCAGGGAGCCGAGTCCGAACCGGTGCACGAGCCGGTCGAGCGGGGTGAAGGCGGGAGGTCGCGTGCCGGGGGCGGCTGCGGCACGGTGCGCGGCGCTCTCGGCCCAGTCGCGCAGGAACGCGGCGGATCCGCCGCCGGCCTCCTCGCTGCACAGGGTCTCGAGCAGCTCGGCCACCCGGACGGCGACGGCGGCGGCCCGCCGGGAGAGGTCGCGGCTGATGCGCTCAGACATAGCGGTACCTCACCACCGCGCCGAGCCAGCCCACCCAGCCCGGGTCGAGGTCCAGCCCGGCGCGGCGGACCGCCAGGTCGGTGTCGGCGAAGGCGAGGTGCACCTCGATCCAGCCGGTCTCGGCGGTGATCCGGCCGGGGCGGCGGGCGACGGCGGCGACGGCGCCGAACGGGTCGTCCGCGTACCGCTCGTCGCCGAGGCGGGCGGCGGTGGCCCGGGCCCAGTCGGCGGCGAGCGCGCTCACGGCGTCCTGCTCGGGCGGGGTCGCCGCGGCGGCGCGCAGGAGGGCGCCGGCGCGGTCGGGGCCGAGCCCGGCGAGGGCGAGGGCCGCCGGGTCACCGGGCGCGATGCCGGGGGCGAGGGCGCGGGCGGCGGCGTGCAGCACCCAGGGCAACGGCCGTGCGGCGAGGGCCGGTTCGTCGAGGGCGCGGTCCGGGAGTCCGGTCTCGGCCGCCGTGGCGAGCAGGAACGGCAGCCCGGCCCAGCCGGTGGCCGCGCCGCCCGCCGAACCGGCGGCCGGCTCCTCGGCCGGCCGGCCGTCCTGCCCGGGCGCCCCTGCGGGGTCGCGCGCACCGGGGTCAGCGGCCGCGGGGGCGTCCGGGGCGGGACCGGCCCCGGACGCATCGGCGCGGGGCGGGATCGCGCCAGGGGGCTGCTGCGGCGGCGCGTCCCGGCCGGGCGGTGCCTCGGGGTGGTCGGCGGGCGCCGGGGCCCGCCCACCGGAGTCGGCGGGCTCGGCGGCGCCGGTGTCCCGCACCTCCCGCGGTTGCGCGGCCTGTTCGAGACCGGGCGGCGCGGGGGCGCCGCCCGCGGTCCGCAGGCCGTCCGCCAGCAGCCGGCGCAGCCCGGGGCGGGCGGAGGTCCGGCGCAGCGATGCCGGGTCGGTTTCGGCGAGGACCAGAACGGCCCATGCGGCCAGGGTCGGTCCGGCGGGGCGCAGCCGGCTCTCGCGGACCAGCGAGGCCAGCCGCGATCCGGCGAGCAGGGCCCGGGCGAGCGCGCGGGTACCGGGGTCGGGCGCCGGTCCGGCGGCCTCCTCGGCGGCAGCGTCCCGGCCGGAGACGAGGGCGGCCAGGCACTGCCAGCCGCCCTGCCCCCAGGCCCGGTCCAGCGCGGCGAGCCCGCAGTCCCCGGCTGCGCGGAGCACGGCGGCCGCGGCGTGCTGCGGACGGCGTTCCAGGGCGGCGAGCAGCACCGGGCCGGGCGCCGCGTCCGGGGCGGGGTCGCCGGGGCGGAGGATGCCGGTCTGCCGCCAGGCCCACAGCCGTTCGCGGCGCCCGGCGGCAAGGCCGGCGACCGCGTCGGCGAGCAGTTCCACGTCGTGCCGGTAGTGCACCAGAGCGCCCGGCGCAGCGGCGCGGCCCTCGCGCACGGTCCGTTCGATCGCGGCGGCGACCGCCTCGGACCAGTCGCGCGCGAGCGCCGGATCGGGGCGGGCCAGGTCGAGGCCCAGGGTCAGGTCGAGCCGGGCCAGGCACCAGTGCCCGGGCGGCAGGACCAGGGCGCGCAGGGCCGCCTCCAGGGCGCCGCCGACGGCGTGGCCCAGCGGTCCGCGCAGCCGGTCCGCGGCGGGCGGCGGCTCGGCGGGGTCGTGGCGCAGGGTCGCCGACAGCCGGTCGATGACCACGGTGGGGCCGCTCATCCGACGCGCACCGCCCCGGCGATGGTGCTCTCGCCGACGCGGGAGCCGGCGGCGGGCACGCCCACGATGCCGTCCTCGCCGACCCGTACCCGGCCGACGACCGCGGGCCCCCAGGCCGCGCCCGGGCCGACGACGGAGGTGAGTCCGAGGTGCAGGGTGCGGCCGATCCGCATGCCCGCGCCGAGCGGGCAGATGTCCACGCGGGTGTGGGCCGGTTTGTTGGCCTCCACGATGGCGCGGACCACGTCGAGTTGCCCGGCGCTCGGATCGGCGGGGATGAGCACGCTGAACCGGTGGGCGGTGGCGGTGTAGCCGTCCTCTCCGGGCCGGGTGCCGCCGACGGTGAACCGGCCCAGCGCGCCGGAGGTGCCCGCCGCGCCGCCGACGGCCGGTGCGGGGGCCCCGCCGGGTCCGGCGCCGAGCACCGCTCCGCCGAGTCCGCGCAGCCGCCAGTGCTCCACCACGCTGATGGGCAGCGGGAGGTAGAGCCGCAGGATGCGTTCGAGGCAGGCCGCGGTGCCCCGGATGCGGAACAGGTCGTACGCCTGGGCGATCAGCTCGCGGCGGGCGGCCACCGGCCAGCGCCGGTCCAGGGCCAGGCCGAGCAGTCCGGCCAGCCAGCCGAGGGCCTCCTGCGGGGTGGCCCGGGGGTCGAGCAGGAGGGTGCGCAGGGCGGCGCGGGAGTCCAGTTCGTGCAGCAGGCCTTCGGCGGGGGCGAGGAAGCGCTGCAGGAACGCGGCGTCGGCCTCGTCCCGGCTCCAGGCCCCGGGGAGCGCCGCGGGCAGCCGGTGTCCGGGCCGCTCCACGCGCAGGCCCCGGATGCGGGGGCTCACGCGCAGGGTGCCGGCGAGCCGGAGCACGATCCACAGGTAGCGGCCGGGCGGGGCCTGCACGGGGGCCTCGTACGTCTCGAACCCGTCCTCGGGGTCGATCTGCGCCCAGGGCAGTTCGCGGCCGGTCGGACGCCGGAACAGGGATGCGGAGGGCGGCAGCCGGTCGGCGTAGAGGGCGCGGGGCGGCAGCGGCGGGGTGTGCTCGCCATGGCGCACGGAGCGGGGGCCGCGGACGGGCGGCGACCAGGGCAGCGGGTCGGGGACGGTGTCCTCGTCCGTGGTCAGGAAGCTCACGCGGACCTCGGTGCCGGGCGGGATGCAGGCGTCGAGGAACAGCCGGCCCCAGCGGGTGCGGTACTCCCCGGCGTCGAGGCGGTAGCCGATGACGCTCCCGGCGGGCGTGTACCGGGCGGCGGGCCCGGCGGTACGGGCGAGGCCGTCGGCGGTGGTGAAGGAGACGCGGCCGTCGGGGTCGACGGTCATGGCGCCGCCGTCGTAGCCGGGGGCGCGCAGGGGTTCGATCTCGGCCCAGTCCGCGGCCTGGGCTGCCGGGGCGTAGCGGAAGCGCCGGAACGGCTGCCCGGGCGCCCGGGCCACGACCAGTGCCCCGTCGGCGGTCAGATCGAGGTCGGTGGCGTCGTCCACGACCAGCGGCCTGGTGGCGTCGGCGCGGGCGACGACGGCGCGCCCGCCGGCCGCCCCGGTCCACAGGACGTGGAGGTGCCCGGCGTGGTCGGCGATCCGGGTGGGGCGCAGGCCGTCGGTGCCGGGCGGGCGGCGCAGCACGGGCCCGCGCAGCGGGCCGCGGCGGCCCCGGAGCAGCAGGATTCCGGCGGGCCGGGTGACGAGCACGGCCACCGCCCCGCAGTGGGCGGTGACGTCGAGGGGCCGGCGGTGCGGCCGGTCCGCACTGCGGACGGGGACCCGGCGCAGCAGCCGCTCGCCCCACAGGTCGACGACGTGGACGGCGCCGGCGCCGGACTCGGCGACGAACAGCCGCTGGGCGGCGTCCACGGCGAGGCCGCGCGGGACGCACAGGGTGCCCGGCCGGTGGTGGGGTGCGCCCTCGCCGCCGCCACCGGGCGGGACGACCTCCACGCGTCCGGCGCGCGGGTACGAGCGGTAGGCGCGGCCCCAGCGGTCGAAGGCGAGCCCGGCGGGTCCGTGGCCGGCCGCAGCGGGGTCCGGCCCCGCCTCCGGCTCGGGTTCCCAGGCGAGGCAGACCCCGCCCTCGTCGAGGAGGGCGGTGGACTCGTGGCGGCAGCGCAGCCATTGGTCGGGGTCGGCCAGGACGCCGATCGCGCGGTCGCCGTACATCAGCACACCTCCGGGGGCAGCGGTACGACGACCGGGTCGCCGGGGGGCGGTGGCGGGGAGCCGTAGCCGGCGCCGACGGGCAGCGGGCTGCCGGTGACGACGGTGATCTCGGCGAGCCGCGGCACCTCCCACGGGTTCAGCGGGACGAGCGGCAGCGGGGTCCATCCGCCGGCGGCGCGCCGGGCCAGCAGCAGTTCGTCCTCGAGGTACTCCAGGCCCTCCACCTGGACGGCGACGGCCTCGAGTTCGGCGCGCCGCACGGCCCGGCCCAGCGGCCAGCCCGCGCCCTCGGGCCCGTACGGCGGCAGCGGGGCGAGGTACTGGCGCAGGATCAGCTCGGCCCAGCGGCGCACCGCGTCGGGCTGGTAGCCGTCCCGGGTCCGGATGCCCACGGAGACGGCGATGTCCACGTAGGTGGGCGGGATGACGTACAGCTCGGTGGTGACCAGGCGCCGGGGGGCGAGGTACGCGGCCACCTGGCGCAGCAGGGCGAGGTCGGGCAGCGGGGCGCCGGGGTCGCGCAGGTCCTCGGTGGGGAAGACGAGCACGCTGACGACGCCGGCGGCGGGCTGGGTGGGCGTGTCGGGGTGCAGCAGGGGCAGGGTCTCGGCGCGCCGCACTCCGGGGACTTCGAGGGCGAGGGAGCGGAAGTCGTCGGAGGTGACGGCCCGGTCGCGCCGGTGCACTTCGGCGGGCAGGGCGTCGAGGGCGTCGGCGAGGGAGGCCGCGTCGGCGCCGCCGTACGCGGGGAGCGGGTTGGTGACCTTGACGCCGGAGACGCCGGTGAGTGCGCCGATCGCGCCCGCCGGGACGTTGCCGGCGGAGCCGCCGCCGTAACGGTAGGCGAGGACGCGGATGCGTTCGCCGATCTGGGGCAGCCGGCAGCGGGTGCCGAAGCGGACGAGTCCGGCGTCGGCGTCGAGGGTGTAGTGCCGGTCGAAGGGTCCGTCGGCGGCGAAGTCCTCGACCTCGGTCCAGGGCTGCCAGCCGTCGGGCTCCTCGACCTCCAGCCGGACGCTGCCCGCGAGGACGGGGTGCCGGGTCAGGCGCAGTACCTGGCCGGCGTCGGCGGTGCCGGTGCCGAGGAGTTCGGGTGCGGCGGTGCGGGCCTGGACGGCGCCGACGGCGTTGACGCCGACCCAGCGGATGCGGTGGATGGCGTCGTTCTCGTCGGCGGGCCGGCGCACGCGCAGCCAGCCCAGGACCCGGGCGGCGGTCTTCTCGTCGTCGAGGGGCGGCGGGCTGTGCAGGCCGCCGCTGCCGGTGCGGCCCCGGGGATGTGCGGGGAAGCCGGCGGGCAGCGCGACGGAGACCACGCCGGTGGTGGTGAGCCCGCGGCTGGTGTCGCCGAGCACGGCGAGGGGGGTGAAGGCGGTGCGGGCCTCGGGGCCGTTCCACAGCTCCCAGAGGAAGCCGGGCGGGGCGCTCACGAGGTCGCCGGCCCGCAGCCGGGTGGGGTCGTGCGGGTCGCGGGCGCGCAGGTCGTAGGGGCGCGGGAGCTGCTCGTCGGGGACCACGCCGACGAAGAGGGTCCGGCCGGCGAGCAGGCGGGGGTCGGTGGTGTTCTTGGCGAGCAGGGCGATCCACAGGGACCGGTCGAGGGTGGTGCTGACGTCGAGGGGCTGCTGGTCGGGGTCCAGCGGGTCGGCGGGGACGGCGGTGGTGACGTAGAAGGAGACGGGAGCCCCGGAGGCGACCCGCTTGCGCTCGTCCTTCGGCAGGGCCTCGACCGCGTTCTGCCGGCGCCGGCTCTCGGCGGAGCCGGGGGCCTCGGGGGCGGGCGTCTTGCCGACGGCGAGGGTCTCCAGGGGCCAGGCGACGACCTCGTTGTCGGTCTCGAACGCGACCGCGCCGGCCCGGGCCTCGGCGCCGCGCAGCACCTGCACGCCCTCGGGGCGTTCGGTCTCCAGGACGAGGAGGGTGCGTGCGGTGAGCGCGGGGCGCGGCCGGACGCCGAGCAGCCGCAGGAAGGCGACCTTCGTGGCGTCGGGGATCTGGTTGAAGCGGAAGAGCAGTGACTCGCCGAGGTGCGCGAAGAGTTCGAGCAGGGCGATGCCGGGATCGCCCGTGTTGTGGTCGGTCCATTCGGGCGCGTAGACCGGGATCCGTTTGACCAGCTCGTCCCGGAGCTGTTCGAAGGTGCGGTCGTCGAGGATGGGGCCGATCAGCGGCATACCGTCGTCACCCGGCCTCTACCGCAGGTAGAAGGGGTAGACGAGGTTGGCCGGGCGCAGGTCGAGCAGGTGTACGTAGGCGATGTCGATCCACACCAGGGTCGGCTCCTCCCCCGGGGTCACGGCGACCTCGGTGACCCGGATCCGGGGCTCCCAGGCGGTGAGCGCCTCGGCGATCTCGGCGGCGATCGCGGTGCGGGTGGCGGGGGTGTTGGGGGCCATGAGGTGGCGGCGCAGTCCGCAGCCGAAGGTGGGGCGCATGATGCGCTCCCCGGGCTCGGTGTCCAGGATCGTCTCGACGGACTGCCGGACCGCGGCGGCTCCCGCGACCCACCCGAGCCCGCCTCCGCCTCCGTTTCCGGGCCGGAACGGGAACCGCAGCCCGGTCCCGAGCCGGGCCTCGCCGGCGGACAGGGCTCCCGGGCCGCGGCCGCCGGGGGCGGATGTCAGGGCGTCAGATGCTGCCATGGCGTCCATGGTCCGCAGGGACCGTCACCGGGGCGTCTCGCCTGCGGCGGTCACTTCCACCAGCCCCTGTCGCGGAGTTTGGACTTCAACTGCTCGACGGCCCCGTCGTACTTCTTGCCGAACTTCGACGCGATGTCGTCGATGTCCTTCTCCACGGCCGCGTTGAACTTCTTGCGCTTCATCAGGCGCAGCTGGTCCGCCCGGTGCTCCTTGGACTCGTCCCAGGAGCCGGTGCTCAGGACGCGCGGATGGTCGGTCCACTCGCCCCAGCGGTCCTTCAGCCCCCGGTGGTCCATCTTGTCCATCTGGATCGCCGGTCCGTCGCCGAACGCGAGGTCGCTGATCTTGGAGTAGACGCCGTACGGCGGAATGTGGTTGATCTCCGTGCCCGCGAAGTTCCTCTTCGTCAGTTTGTTCCGCAAGTCCTTGTGCAGGCCTCCCTCGAACGCGGCCAGGTAGTCCGACTTGTACAGCGGATGGCTCTTGCTCTGCACGCGCCGGTCGACGCCCTCCTCACCCGGTTCCTTCGGGGCCTTCTTCGGCGCGGCGTCGACCTTCGCGGCCTTCGTCTCGGGACTCATCCCGGCCGTGATCTGCCACTTGTCCGCCTCCAACTCGGCTTCGAGGACGGTGAAGCCGTGCTTCTTCCTGATCCCGGCCAGCGCGTCCCGCAGCTCGGTCTCGTCGTACGGGTCCTTGTGCGAGCGCTCGGCAAGGGCGCCCAGCGCCTGGAGACCGGCCAGCCAGCGTTCCCCCTTCTCCTGTGACGGCACTGCGGCGGCGCCCTTGGCCGGCTTGCCCGGGGCAGCGGCGGGTGCGGGGGCCGCCTTGGCGGGGGCTTTCGCAGGGGCCTTCGCGGGAGCCTTGGCCGGGGCCTTCGCGGGGACCGCGGGGCCGGCGGCGGGGTCCTTCCAGGCGCCCTTCTTCTGTTCGTCCTTGGCCGACTTGGCCGGGACGTGGTCGCCGACCAGGTCCGTCAGGAACTTGTCCGGATCGAAGTTCACCTCGCCGAAGGTGATCTCGGGGACCTTCCCCGATCCCAGGACGTGCTCGACGTCCGCCCCGATGCCGAACTCCCCCGGAAGCGGATATTCCAGCCGGCCCAGCGGCCAGTTCCAGCGCTGGTCCGGCGCCGGGGACCACCAGGGGCTGTCCAGTTCGACGAAGAGCTCGCCGCCGAGCGCCAGGAAGGGCTGGGCCGCGATCTCCATGTGCCCGGCCAGGAAGAACTCCCCGTGCTTGCCCGCCTTCGGATCGGCGACCTCCCGGTAGCCGATCACCGGCGTGGCCTCGACGTAGCCGCGGATCCCGGCGAGCGCGCTGAGGGCGATGCCCGCCTTGATGTCGTGGCCCACGAGCTGGACGCCCGCGCCGCCCTCGGCCTTGAGCCGCAGGCCCGCGTAGGCGGGGACGTTGAGGGTGCCGGTCAGGCCGAAGCTCTTGAGCACCTCGGGCTTGGTCGACCAGGTGCCGGTCAGCTCCATCCGGTCGAGCGTCGCGGGGCCGATCTGCGCGACCGCTTCGAGGCCGATGTTGGCGAACAGGAAGACGTTGCCGACCAGCGGGATGCCGTAGGCCGCGCGGACCTCGAACCTGGCGAGCTGCTTGGTGGAGTCCTTCGGTTCGAAGAGCGGCTTGTCCATCTTCGGCAGGATCCTGCCCACGACCGTGACGTCGCCGTGGTGGTCGACGACCACCAGCGCCTCGCCGCGCAGCCAGTCCGCCAGCCGGACGTGGACCGTTCCCCAGCCGGCCACCACCCGGGGGCCGGGCCGCGGGCCCGCCGGCTCCGCCGTGGCGGGCGCCGCGTCCGCACCGGCCGCCTCCCCGGTCACCGCCTTCGCGGAGGTGACCTGCTCGGGGAGTTGGCTGTCCGTCAGCTCCTTCGCCGCCTTGGCGTCGGTCGCCAGCAGCGTCACCTGGCCCTCGAACCTGTCGTTGGCGTAGCGCACGGTTCCGCGTACGTCGACGGTCCCCGCCGCGAAGGCGGCCGTCACCTGCCCGGTGAACCCGCGCAGCGCCACGTCCACGATCGCCTTCCCGGACAGTGTCCCGTCCGGCCCGCGCAGCACCGGCACCTCCACCGACCCGAGCCCGGCCACCGTGCCCTTCGCGACGGCGTCGAAGGTGACCAGTTCGTTCGCGAGTCCGAGGCTCCCGGAGGCGCTGAGGAAGCCGCCCAGCGTGAAGGACATGCCGCCGGCCTTCACCACGAGCGTCGCGCCCCGCAGTTCGTTCTCCACGCCCGCCAGGCGCAGACCGCCCACGCCGTGCCAGCCCAGCGCCCCGGCGGAGTCCTGGAGGGTGTCGAACAGGCCCCGCGCACCGTCGAGCAGAACGCCCTTCACCTTCGCGGAGGCGTGCCCCTCCAGCACTCCGTCGCGCACGCGCAGGGCGAGCACCGGCTCGATGCCCCGGGTGCGCAGCGGCAGCAGCAGCGGGTGCAGCAGCGGGACCGCCTGGAAGCCGCTCCCGGGTCCGGTGACGATCCCCTGATCGGTCTTGCGGAGGTGGAGGGTCCCGGCCGCGACCTGGCCGAGGCGGACCCGTACGGGCCCGCCCCCGGCCCCCTTGCGCGCCAGGTACTCCTCGACCGGGGCGGGCACGGCGAGCGCCGCCCCGCCCTGCAGGGCCAGTTCCTCCCTGGGGACCTCGGGCGCGACGACCACGCGGGACAGCTCGTCGGCGAGCCTGCCCGGCGCGGTGGCGGGCGCGGGGCCCGCGGGGGCCGGTACGGGGGCGGCCGGTACGGGTGCGGCGGGGACGGGAGCGCGGGCCGGTTCCCGGGCCGCGGGGGCCGGGGCGGCCATCTCATCCCCCCTCGCACAGCGGGTCGTCGACCGGCGGCTCCGGCCGCGGCGCCGCCGGGACCGGGGCGGTGGCGGGCGGTGTGACCAGGTCCACCAGGTCGTCCAGGTCGTCCTGGGCGAAGGAGCCGCTCGCGTCCCTGAGGCGGGCGCCCGCGCCCTTGGCGCCGAGGAGTTCGTCGAAGGCGTCCGTCTCCGCCCGTCCCATGTCGGCCAGGGTCTTGCTGCCGTCGAAGAAGGCCTTCAGCGCGGCGGCCGCATCCAGCGAGGGCGGCAGGCAGAAGCGCAGGGCGAGCAGCCACCACAGCTGGAAGAGGAACACCACGATCGGCAGGAACATGCTGAACAGGAAGAACGCCACGATCATGAAGATCTCGAGGGCGAACGTGCAGGTCCGCGGGACGGCACCGGCCACCGAACCGCCGCTCGGCGTGCCCCCGCCCGGATCGAAGGACATCTGCGAGCCGGGCGGGCTGGTGATCGCGACCCCGCCGGGGCCGGGCGGCGCGGCGGCCCGGGCGGCCACCGCCCGGAAGTCGGGCATGGTGATGGAGATCTTCCGGTTCTTGGTGCCCTCGGGGTCGAAGAACGGGGCCAGCCGGAAGGGCTCGGTGGGCTTGCTCCAGGAGATCTGCGGCGGGCAGTGCTCGTGCCCCGCCCGCGGGGTGCGCCGTACGAAGCAGCGCAGTTCGTAGACGGAGCGGCCGTCGAGCTTCGGGGCGCCCCCGTCGTCGTGGTCGGCGGAGGCGGTCGGCACCACCCCGAACCACAGCGACCGCTCCGGCGGCGCTCCGTGCCCGCAGTCACCCGAGCGCGCGGGCAGCCGCCACATCGGCAGCTCCTGCTCCCGGTCCTCGGGCCGGCCCGCCGGCGGCGGCTCGCCGAGCGTGCGCCACTGCCCTCCCGCGGCTCCGGCCATCCACGCCTGGGTCTCCTTCTTCAGGTCGACCCGGCCCAGGAGTTCGCGGTTCTCCTCCTCGAAGGCCGTACGGTGCGCCAGGTCGGCCCACAGCACGTCCCGGGTCTCCGACAGGTACGGGCCCGCGTCCGCGCCGGCCTGGTCCCCGGCCGCGAGCAGGTCCGACGTCAGCCTGCGGGAGAGCGTGCGCAGCACCTTCGGCGGGGCGCACATGTCCACGTGGCGCCGGCGCATCACGAAACCCACCTCGAGGCCCTCCGCGGACTGCGGCCGCGGCAGCCCGGGCCGGTCGCAGAAGAGCTCGACGACGACGGCGTAGAACCGCTCGTGGCTGGGCTGGTAGAGCTTGCGCAGCCGGGTGCGCACCAGCCGGTGGGTGGCGAAGCGGGCCCGTCCCGGGCCGCGGTCGGCGAGGTCGACGGGTACCGGGTACGACCAGACGTCCTCGTCGGGGTCGAACTGCAGCGAGTCGCGCGGATCCGCCACCAGCGCCCGGACGAACTCGGCCGAGGCGTACTTCTGGAGCGCCGGGGCGTGTGCCGACGGGTCGAAGCGGTCGAAGCGCCCGCGCTCGCAGGTGTACCAGGGGGCGAGGACCTTGAAGCCGTGCCCGTCGGCGGCGGCAGCTGCTCCTGCGGCTGCGGCGCTCACCAGATGTTCCCGGCGCCGGGGGTGTAGGCCGGGGAGATCACCACTTGCTCGGTGACCAGCGTTCCGCACTTCACCAGGCCGCTGAAGGTGGACAGCGGGGCGTTGACCGCGACCACGGGCGCCTTGACGTCGACGGAGACGTTCGCCTGGACCTCCACGGCCGTCGGCGTCAGCCGCACGACGCAGCCGCCGCTGTGCCGGATCGTCACCTGCTGGGCGGCGTCGTCGAGGGTCACCTCGTGGCCGGAGGCCATGGTGATCCTCACCTTGGCCGCGCCCCGGGTGTCGTCGAACTCCAGCCGGCTGTCCGCCCTCGACCGCAGGGCGCGCAGGTTGTTGGCGTCCTGCGGCTCGTGCGGCAGGGCGGTGCGGCCGTTCCAGGCCGCGCCGAGCACGTACGGGCGGCGCGGATTGCCCGCCTCGAAGGCGACGACGACCTGGCTGCCCACCTCGGGCAGCACCAGCAGGCCCTGCTCGTCGTCGGCGTACGGGGAGCAGAGGGTGGCCCAGGCGCGTACGTCCCGGTCCCCGTCCCTGCCGAGCCAGGGGAAGCGGACCTCGACCCGGCCGAGCCGCTTGTCGTCCACGATGTCGGTGACGAACGCCGGGTAGACGCCGAAGTATCCGGGGGCGGAACCGTCCGCGGGAGCGGGCAGGGACATCACACCACCTCGTTCAGGCTGGAGCGTTCGGCGTCGAAGCGGGTGCGGAAGCCGTGGTCCGCGTCGAAGGTGTGCCGGATGCGGGTGACGTGGTACCCCTCCCCCTCGAACGGCGCGCCGACCGAGCGCAGGGTGAGCCTGCCGCCGACGACGAGATCGGGGCTGCCGTTGGTGATGCCCGCGACGGTCACGAACCGGCGGCCGCGGCGCAGCATTTCGGCGCGGGCCCAGCTCCCGGCCTCCTCGGCGGTCAGGGCGGCCTCGCGCACGCGCAGGCTGGCGCCGGGCCCCAGCGCCCGGGCCAGGAGTCCGGCCCCGGTACGGCCGCCGGCCGTCTCCGCCTCGACGACCTCGGGGCCGGCGCGCTCGTCGACGACCTCGCGCCGGTCGGCGTCGTAGCCGGTGACGACGACCTCGCTGCGCTGGTGGGCCAGGTCGGCGGCGAGCCGGACCGACATCAGCTCGCCGCCGTAGACGAGGGTCTGCGGGGTCGTGCCGCGGCTGCCGCGGGGGCGGAAGTGCAGGGTGCGGCCGCCGGCCCACAGCTCGGCCTGGACGAGCCGGGCCCGTTCGCGCAGGAAGGCCAGGTCGCTCTGGTTGAGCTGCTGTACGACGTCGTAGCGGGGCCCGGGGACGTCCGCGTCGGCGCCGAGCCCGTGCTCGCGCGCCACTTCCTCGGCGATTCCCGCGTCGGTGGTGTCGTGGTACGTGCGCATCCGGCGGGTCATCCGCAGCCGCATCAGCGCGTCCTCGGCGTGGACGAGGACCAGGGGCGGTTCGCCGTCGCCGAGGACGAGTTCCAGGCCGGAGACGACGCCCTCGAAGACGTACCGCTGGCGGGAGGGCGGGCCGAGGGCGACCTTGAGGCCACTGCCGAGGTCGACGGTGGACCCGTCGAGGTGCCGCAGCCGGTCCTGGGGACCCTTGGCCCCGGCGCCGACGGCGAGGAAGTGCGCGCGTAGGGTGCGCAGTCCCTCGACGCCCTCGGCGACCTCCAGGCGTACGCAGTCCCGCGCGAGGTCCCTGACCAGGGAGCCACCCACTTCGAAGACGGGCGAGACGACCGCGATCGCCGGCTCAGTCATCGAAGCCCTCCGCCGCAGTGCGGGCGGCGAGCCAGGCGGCCCGTTCGCAGGCCTCCCGGTGGTGCTCGGCGGCGGCCCACTTCCCGCCGGCCCGGTCCTGGCCGGCGGCCGGCGGGGCGGCGCCGCCCGTGGGCACGACGTCGGTGTGCAGCTCTCCGATGTACACGCTCATGGCGGGCCTCCTCGCGGTGTCCACCTCAGGGTGGTCGGGCCCGCGTCACGGCCGCGTTGCTCGCAGTCGGCGGCGGCCCGGCCGGGTGCGGCGGGCGGCAGCCGCTCCCAGGGGGCGGCGGCGGGGTCGGGCGGCAGGATCTCCTCGCGCCGGGCCCGGTCGGCGAGGCTGCGGCCGCCGCCGGCCCGGACCTCGGCGAGGGTCGCGGGATCGGCGCGGGCCCGCAGCGGTATGCCCCGGCCGTAGCCGAGGGAGCGCCGGTCGGGGGCCGGCGGCGGGGCGTACCCGGCCGGTCCTGCGGGCCGGGCCGGTTCGCGTACGGGCGGGCGGGCCGGGGCCGTGCCCCCCGGCGGGTCCGCTGCCGCGGGCGGGACCTCGAAGCTCTGCCGGGCCCGCTCGGTGGCCGAGTCGGCTGCGGCGCCCGCCACGATGTCCGCCGACGCGGCGATCCCGCCCCCGGCGCTGAGGACGAAGCCGGCCAGCGCCGGATCCGCCCGGGGCCCGGCGCCGGTGGTGCCCAGCGCCGCGGCCAGGCCCCCGACGGAGGTCGGCGCGGCGTCCCCGGCGAAGCCCGCCGAAAGGCTGATCCCGGCCGCGGCCGCGAACCCCGCGGAGACCTCCGCGCCGAGCTGGACGGAGGCCCCCGCCACCAGGGCCAGCGGGCTGTCGAGCCCGCTCATCGCACCGCGCCAGGCCGCCGGGTCGAGCCCCAGCCGGGACAGCAGCTGCTGGGCGGACTCCCCGTCCTGGGCCTGGACGACCTGCCGGGGCCGGTTCGTGCCGGCGGTACCGGGCGCGGCTCCGGTCCGCTGGTCGCCGGCCTCGGTGGCGGTCCGGGCGTCGCGGGTGGCGGGCCCCTCGGCGTGCGCCTGGTACGCGAAGTTCTGCTCGACGATGGTCACCGCGACCTTGGCCCGCAGCGGGGTCCCGTCGGGCGCGAAGTGGTCGAGCTCCTCGTTGACCTGCGTGACGATGCCGTTGTAGCGGAGCGTGCCCCAGACGAAGCGGACGGCGGGCGGCGGGTCGGAGGCCTTCGCCGGGGGTTCGACGAACTGCCGTACCAGGGCGGTCCAGCGGCGTACGTCGACGTACTGACCGCCGCCGCGCTGTTCGGCGGTGTCGAATTCGAGGTCGAAGGTGAGGGTCGAGCCCTCCTGGGCGGGATGCTGGACCTTCTGGCTCCGCGTGGTCGCCCCGCCCCGGTCGACGTTGTTGTTGCGGCTGATCCGCAGGGTGGCCGGGTTGAACTGCACGGGGAGGGGCCGGCTGCCCTCGGCCTCCTTGACCAGGGGCGGCTGGTCCTTTCCCGGCTGGGCGGTCACCGTGAGCCGCTGCAGGGTGGCGTGGACCAGGGCCGTCACGGGGTCCGCTCCAGGCGCAGGCCCTCGTGGGCGATGTGCAGTTCCTCCACGGCGATCTCCCCCGTACGGGCGTTGAGCGTCGGTCCGGTGATCTTCAGCGGCAGTCCGCGGACGAACGTCCAGTGCGCGACCACGCGCCCGCCCGCGGGGTCGAGCACCTCCACGTCGCCGTCGTACCGGGGCACGGGGGCGCCGCCGGCGACCATGCCGTGCAGCCAGTCCCACAGGCACGTGTCGGCGCTCCCCCCGTCGGCGGCGACGAGCATGCCCCGTTTGAGGACGAGCGGCTGGAGCCTGACCCGTCCCACCCGGCGCACCACTTCGTCGTTCGCGCCGCCCTGCAGGTACTCGCGGACGTCGGCCTCCAGGGCCAGCCCGGCGCACTCCTGGAACCCGCCGTCGCCGAGCCGGTCGGGAGCCCGGTCCGCCGCGCCGGCGCCGACCGCCGCGGGGCCGGGCGCGCCGGCCTCGGACGGCGGCCGCGGGATGACGGGAGGGGGCTCGGCTGTCCGGCCGGGCGTGGCGGTACGCGTGAGCCGCACCCGGAATCTGAAGGTCTGCACGAGCTCGGGCACGCTCACCTCATGTCACCGCCACGGCGCCGTCGGCGTCCTGCGCGATCCGCAGGACGAGGTATTCCAGGGGGTGCGCGGGAGCCACGCCGATCTCGGCCACCAGCCGTCCGAGCCCCTGCGACCAGGCGGGGTTGAGGCGCTCGTCGCAGCGTACGAAGAAGGCCTCGTCCTCGCTGTCGCCCACGAACGCGCCGCTGCGGTACAGCCCGCGCAGCAGCCGGACGGCGGCTCCGCGCAGTTCCTCGCGCAGCTGCGGGGTGTGCGGTTCGAAGGCCAGCCCCTGCGCCTGCCGGTCCAGGACGAGCCGCAGCATGGTCATCAGCCGGCGCACGCTGAGCTGCACGTAGTCGGGGTCCCGGGAGAGGGTGCGGGCCGAGGCGAGCCGGTGGCCGTCGCGTTCGGCGCGGAACACGTCGATGCCGAGCAGGTGCAGTTCGTCGCAGTCGGCGTCGCCGAGCCGCTGCACCGCGGTCACGGCGCCGGCGGCCAGGGCGTTGGCCGGGCCCCAGGGCAGTGCGAGGCTCCGCTCGCGCTCGGCGATGATGCCGGCGGCGAACCCGGAGGGCGGGACGTGCACGGCCGCGCCCTGGGGGTCCTCGGGCGCGACGACCCCGAGCCAGGGGTGGTAGGCGGCGGCGTACGAGCTGTCGAAGGCGGCCCGCCAGCGGGCGACGGCCCGGACGGGGAGTCCCGGCGGCACGTCGAGGAGGGCGACGAACCGCCGTTGGCGCTCCGCCAGGGCGACGAGCCGCTGCTGGCGGCGCAGGATCTCGGGCAGCTGGGCGGCGCTGTCCAGGTGCAGGGCGCGCGGCCGGGCCGGGTGCAGGGTCATGGGCGCGAGCGCCGGCGGGCAGGGCGCGAAGCGGGCGCCGACGTCCCGCGGCGGGGTCTCGGTGGTGGGCAGGACCTCGCCGTACTGCCAGAGCAGATCGGGTACGCAGAGCAGCGCGACCTCGGGAACCAGTGCCATCCGGTCCATGCCGGCGGCCCCGGCGGATCCGGGGTCCTCGACGCTCTCGGCGCCGCCGACGGGCAGCAGTTCCACCGGGCCCGGCCCGTGGAAGCTGTCGGCGCCGATGCCCTCGTAGCGGTCGGCGCCCGGGCGGACGGGCCGGGAGGAGACGGAGCCGAGGAAGGCGTCCGGCGGGAGCAGCCCCGGGGGCCACGGCCCGTCGGGGGCGACCAGCAGGGATTCGGCGGCCAGGACGGAGGCGGCGTACCGGGGGTGTGCGGGGCCCAGGCCGAGCCCCGCGAACCGCTCCTGGCGGGGGTGGGCGGGGTCGCCGTCGGCCACGGTGACGGTGGCGGTGACGGGCTCGGCCTCGACGGTCGGCGGCCGGGCGCCACCGCCGCTGCCGCTGCCGCCGCCCGGCGGCCGGTCCAGGACCGCGATCCGGCTGCGCCGCCCGGAGGCGTCCTGGCGCTCGGCCAGTTCGAGGATGCGGAAGAAGCTCCCCGCGGGCGGCAGCCCGGCGCCCCGGACACGCAGCACGGAGCCGGCCGGCGGGGTGCGCCCCTCGGGCAGCGCCAGGTCCCGGCCCGTCACGGCGGCCTCGAACTGCCCGGCGCCCGTGAACTCCCAGCGCACCGACAGCCGCCCGCCCCAGCCCCCCTCGTTCCGGGCGCGCAGCCCGATCTCGCAGGGCGCCCCGCTGCCGGGGTCGGCGCCGGGGGCGTCCGCGCGGGCCAGGGTGATCCGGTGCAGGGCGCAGGCCTCCTCGGCCGCGGGATGCGGGGCTCGCGGCAGCGGCGCCACCCGCAGGACATGGGCCCGTGCACCGCCCTGGGCGAAGAAGGCCCGTACCGCGTAGGGCAGCAGCCCGGGCCCCTCGAAGCCGCCGAAGTACCGCTGGTAGTCGGTCCAGCGGTCGACGGCGACGGGCTCGTCGACGGGCCCGCGGGGTGCCACGCCGACGAACCCGGCGATGTCCAGGCGCACCGGCCGCAGCGAGGCCGCGGGCGGCCGCGCGCCGCGGTACACCCCGGGCGCCCCGAGACGCAGTCCGGCGAATCCGGCGGGGCTCACCTGTTTCCTCCTGGGACGTCCCGGCCTTCAGGTCGGGGCGAAATGGCCCCTTCGAGCGGAGCCGCGAAGCTGCGGACTGCTCTGCATGTCCGCTCTGACCTGCTCTCTCTTCCGTTGTCAGTGGGGGCTGTTATGTTGCGATCACGGCGACGCCACCGCTGGCCGATGACGTGACCGGGCGCGCCCGTTACACGTACCGGCTGCGCATCTCGTCGACCGCGCTGACCCGGCTCGAAGCCGAGTGGGCGCGGTGCCGGTGGGTGTGGAACGAGTGCGTGGCGATGTCCCGCAAGGTCCACGCGCTCAACAAGGGCGCGAAAGGGAAGGTCACGTGCGGTCCGGCGCAGCTCGACAGGATGTTGACCGAGGCCCGCCGGTCGGTGGCCTGGCTGCGTGAGGGGGCTTCGGTACCGCAGCAGCAGACCATCCGGGACTTCGCGAAGTCCCGTGCCAAGGCAGTGAAGGACATCAAGTCGAAGCTGCCGATGCGGCAGCGGGCCGGGATGCCCCGGATCAAGCGGAAGCGGGAGGCCGCGCCGTCGCTGAACTACACGCGGCGCGGGTTCTCGATCAAGCACGGTCGTCTGCATCTGGCGGGCGGGATCGTACTGACGGTCGTGTGGTCGCGTGACCTGCCGTCCGACCCCACCAGTGTGCGTGTGTACCGCGACAGCCTCGGGCACTGGTACGCGTCGTTCGTCGTGACGGCCCAGACGCAACCGCTGCCGGAGACAGGAGCGGTGGTCGGTGTGGACTGGGGCGTGAAGGAGACCGCGACCACCACCTCCGACGCCCACGACCTCCCGCACGCCGAGCACGGGAAGACGGCGGCCTCGAAGCTGGCCCGCTACCAGCGGATGACGGCCCGCCGCGCGACGCCCAAGAACCGGCCCGACACTGCCGGGTACCGCAAGGCCCGGAAGGCTGCGGCCAAGGTGTCGAAGAAGATCGCCCGTCAGCGGCAGGACACCGCCCGAAAGTGGGCCAAGGCGATCGTCCGGGACTTCGACCACCTTGCCGTGGAGGACTTCCGGCCGCGCTTCCTCACGAAGTCCTCCATGGCCCGCAAGGCGGCCGACGCCGCGATCGGCGCCACGAAGACGGCGCTGATCGAGCAGGCGCGCAAGCACGGCCGGATGCTGCACCTTGTGCACCCCGCGCATACCACCATGGACTGCGCACAGTGCGGAGCGAGAACCAAGCACGCACTCCCCCTTTCCGAAAGGACGTACACGTGCACCGCATGCGGAGTCTCGTCCCCCAGGGACAAGAACTCCGCCCGCGTCATGTCCCCCAGCTACCGCTGGGAGGTGCCCCCACGTCCGGGCTGGTCTCAACCCGGCTGGTGCTGACCTTGTAAAACCCGCCCCCTGCCAGGGGCCGGGCAAAGCGAGCTAGGAATCCCCGCCCCTCAGGGCGGGGAGGTTTCAAAGCGACTGGAAGTCGATGCGTTCGGCGACGAGGTGGAGCTCCTCCATCGCGACCTCTCCGCCGCCCTTGCCCGTGAGGGTGGGGCCGACCCACTTCTTGGGCTGGGCGGCGCGCAGCACCCAGGCGCAGACCGGCTGGCGTCCCTCGTCGTGCAGGGTGACGGTGACGGTGCGGGCGTCGTACGCGCCCTCCCGGGTGGCCTTGATCCAGTTGAAGAGGCGCAGGTCGCCGATGATCCCGCGCTTGAGGGTGACGTCGTTCGTCGTATTGGTGTTGGCGATCTTGCGGACGTGGTTCTCGGGGTCGTTGCCGTTGCGGTACTCGGAGTACTTCACCTCGTTGCCGGCTCCGCTGAAGTCGGAGAAGCCGCCGGCGATCTGGTCCTCGCCTCCGGTGTCGCCGAGTTTGACGAGGAAGTTGAAGGCTCCGTAGGGGTTGTTGCGCGTGGCCATGGGGGTACCTCCCGTTCTGCGGGCGTCAGCTGCGCTGCGCGTCGGCCGTGAACTGTCCGATGCGGAACACGACGAACTCGGCGGGGTAGGTGGGTGCCACGCCGATCAGGCAGATCAGCCGCCCGTTGTCGAGGTCGTTCTGGGTCATGGTGGTGCGGTCGCAGCGGACGAAGAAGGCCTCCTCGGGCTTGGTGCCGAGCAGGGCGCCGGTCCGCCAGACGGCGATGAGGAAGTCCTCGACGGTCTGCCGGACGGAGGCCCACAGCCGCTCGTTGTTCGGCTCGAAGACCGCCCACTGGGTGGACTTCTCGATGGAGTGCTCCAGGTAGATGAAGAGCCTGCGCACGTTGACGTACTTCCACTCCGGGTCCGAGCTCATCGTCCGGGCGCCCCACACGCGCCGGGCCCGCCCCTCGAAGAAGCGCAGGGCGTTGATGCCCTCCGGGTTGAGGACGGCCTGCCGGTCGTAGGTCACGTTGGCGGTGAAGTCGTTGATGCCGAGGAGGACTTCGTTGGCCGGGGCCTTGTGCACACCGCGCTCGACGTCACTGCGGGCGTAGATGCCGGCGACGTACCCGGAGGGCGGCACCTCCAGGACCGGCGGCGGTGCTCCCGGGTCGGGGCGGCGGCTCGGGTCGGTGATCCGGACCCACGGGTAGTAGAGGGCGGCGTACTTGGTGTCGAACTGGGCGCGGAACCGGCGCACTTCGGAGATCGAGCTGTCGCGGGGCGGGTCGACGATCGCCATCCGGTAGCGCAGCCGCTCGCAGTGTCCGATGAGGAGGTCCACCGCGGTCTTCTGTGCGGCGGGGTCCAGGGTGACGGTGTCCGGGAGGGCGACGATGGCGATGTCGTCGATCTCGGCGAGCGCGCCGAGCCCGCGCGCGGGGTCGGTGAGGCTGTCCGGGTTGGCCTCCTTGCCGCCCAGGTCCTGCGCCGACAGCTCGAGCCCGTCGCCGCCGTGGACCAGGTGGGCGCCGGGCTGCCCGGGGGAGAGGAGCGCGGTGAGCCGGGCGCCGGGGGTCGGCGGGGGCGCTCCGGCCGCGGGCTTCACGGTGTCCAGCCAGACGAGGGAGAACTCGTCGGCCGGGTCGGCGGCCTGGAGTACGTTGCCCACCGAGCGCGGGTGCCGGTCGTCGAGCTCCAGCTCGTTGTAGACGTCGACGCGGTCGTCCAGGCGTACGGTGACGGCGAGCGTCAGGTGGAAGGCGGCGGTTCCGGCCGCAACGGGCTCGAAGTCGCCCTGGCCCTTGAGATATCCGAGGACCCCGTCGGCGCGCCGGATGACGGTCCTGACCTTGTCCGACACCGGCGGCGTGTCGTCGGGGAGGGACGGCGCAGCCCCGCCGCTCAGCTGGACGACCTCCACGGCGGCGCCCTGCTGCACCCCGGTGAGCCGGGGCACGCCTCCGCTGCCGGCGACGAGGATGTTCTTGCCGCGCCGGAACGTCACCGCGACGGAGATCCCGGCGCCCGCCGAGCCCGGCCAGCGGGCCCGCCAGTACAGCAGCGGGGTGCCCTGCGCGGGGACGGCGAGGGAGGCGAAGTTGGCGTCGACGGCGGGCGGCGCGTCCTCGGCGGCGCTCGCGCGGACGAACGGGAAGACCCTGGACACGTAGAGCCGGCGCCCGCCGTTGGCGAAGAAGGCGCGTGCGGCGAGGGCGAGCTGGCAGTCGTCCTCGCCGATCTTCAGCCCGCCGAAGGCCCGTTCGTACTCGGTGAAGCTGGTGACCAGCGCCGGTGGGGGCAGCACGGTGGGGCCGCCCGGCAGGATGTAGGGCACGGGTCCGTACGCGGTCCGCCCCGCCATGGCGAACGTGCTGGTCGGCACGCCCTCGATGGACCGTGAGCGGAAGCTGGTCTCCTCGACGTAGACGCCGGGGGTCAGGTACTCGGGCATGTACGGGTCTCCTCGGTCACGGGTCAGGCGGGGATGTGCGGCAGATCGGCGGCGCGTACGACCCGGCCGACGGTGAGGGTGCGGACGGTGTCCGCGGCGGCGGTGCGGTACCCGGCAGGGCGGGAGGTACCGCGCAGCACCTCGTTGTCGAGGTCCTGCGGGCGGGGCGGGTTGGCGCTGCGGACGACCGGCTCGGCGACGAGGCCGGCCAGCGGACCGGCCGCCGTGTCCGCGTCGGGGTCGGCCGGCGGGTCGGGGGCGTGCGTGCGCAGCGCGACGGGGAACCGGGAGGGCGCCGGGTACGGGAGCGCCCCGGCCCCGTCGATCAGCAGCAGCACCTGGCCGTGCTCGTCGCCGTGGGCCCAGCCGAGGGGGACGCCGCCGGGCCCGAAGACGTCCACCCGCGGCCAGCGTACGGGGGTGGAGGCGGCGTCCGGGCGCGTGATGCGGAACCGGAGGCCGGTCGTGCCCTGGGGTACGGGGTGAGCGGGGCCGGGCAGCAGCCAGGGGATCAACAGCCGGGCGTCGGCGCGGACATGGGGTGCGGTGGGCGGTTGCTCGTCGGAGCCGGAGAGTTCGGCCCGGGTCCACAGCGGTACGGAAAACCGGCGCGGGATCCAGCGCCGGGCGGGGTCGTCGATGCGGACGGTGACGGCGGCGGGGAGGCTGCCCGTGGTGGCGTGGCGCAGTACGAATCCGGTGGCGCCGTGTCCCTCGAGGGGCCGGACGAGGTCCTGCCCGCGCTGTCGGCGCCCGGGGACGGGGTGCTCCTCGTACCCCACGCGCAGCCCCGGCCCGGCGGCGGCGCGGCTCCTGGCGTCGAGGGGCCGGACGGCCAGCGCGAGGCGGTGCAGTACGTCGACCCGGCCGGCCTCCACGGTGATCCGCCCGGCCGGCCCGCCGGGCGCCATCGGCCCGCCCGGCGTCATCGCAGCGGCTCCGGCGCCGTCCCGGCGGTGACGACGGTGACCTCGCCCGGGGCGGGCCCGGCCGGCCCGTCGATCCGGATGACCCGGGCGACGTACGGCAGGCAGAGCCGGTAGTCGGTGGTCATCGCCTGGAAGGCCTCGCTCATCGAGTCCATCGCCAGCTCGTCCGGGACGATCTGCACCGAGTCCCCGGCGAGCCAGTCCCCGCTCGGGTGCAGCAGGGGCCCGGTGAGCAGGCCCTCGCCCTCCAGGACCCGGGCGACCAGCCCCAGCCATTCGAGCTCCGCCTCCACGAACTGGTCCCAGGCGGCGATCATCAGGTGCATCCGCAGCGGCAGCCGGGGCAGCCCGTCCTGGGCCGCCATCGCCGCCAGCGCGGGCCGGGTCTCGCGGTCGATGCTCAGCCGGTAGCAGTAGACGGACACCGCCGGGTTGCGGATGACGGAGCCCGGGGTGTCCACCTTGTCGAAGTCGACGGGCCCGGCGAGCACGGCCTCCGGGCGGCGCCCCGCCGGGATCTCCTCGGCGAAGCGCCGGTTGAGCAGCGCGACGACGCTGCGCCCCACGGCGGCGAGTGCCCGGTATCCAGCCATGGGCCGATGCTGCGGCTCCTCCCGTCACGGGGGCGTTGCGCAGCCCCCGGGGCCCGGCGCCCGCGACGGCCGGGGCGCGGCGCCGCGACGTCCGGGGCGCGGGCCGCGGCGATGGCCGGGCGACGAGCCGGTGACACCGCCCGGCCCACACTCGGGGGGCGCCTGCCCCCTCACCCAGGAGAGCCCACCATGAGCAGCACCTCGCACCACCACCCGGCCGGCAGCAGCACAGGCGGCGGCTGCGATCCCGGCGCGATCGACGAACTCGCCTGCGTCGCCGCGGGCATCCAGCGCCGGGCCGAGGTCACCCAGGAGCACCTGCCCCAGCTGAGGGAGTTCCAGGAGAAGTTCAACGGCGCCCGGACCCAGTACACGAAGGCGCGGCTGGCCGCCCGGACCGATCTGGACGAGGCGGCGGCGACGCTCGGCAAGGTCCGCGAGCAGATCCGCTGCCGGGTCACGCACGAGCAGCGCCACTGTCTGCAGCAGGCCGTCGACAAGGTCTTCGAAGACATCCGCAGGTGCCGGGGCGGTTGGGGCTGCTGCGTGGACGACTGCGGGTGCGAGTTCGACGACACGGTCGGAAGGGACGACACGGTCGCCACGCTCTCGGCGCGCATCGCCCGGTACACGGCGGACACCCTGAAGGCCGCGGCCTGCTTCACCGACCTGGACGGCGAGCTGACGGCGCTGCCCGAACGCGCGGCGAAGATCAAGACGGAGGCGGCCCAGCTGCTCGCGGACGTCTGCGACGCGGTCCTGGGCAAGGACGTCGTACGCCTCTACGCGCGCCTGCTGGTGCTGCTGCGCCGCATCACGGAGGCCTGGCAGGGCTTCGAGACGGTCTCCGAGTTCGTCGACTGCCTGTGCAAGGCGCTGCTGTGCGTGCTCAAGGGCTGGCAGGCGATCGCCGTACTGGAGGGCGCCCGCGCCGAGCTCGTCTGCAAGGAGGAGTCGCGGAAGAAGGCGTGCGAGCGCAAGCAGAAGGAGACGGTCGAGGAGGTGATGGCGGAGTACGCGCGCCTGTGCCCCCCGTGCGCGGCGCACCCCGACGAGGCCGAGGAGGAGGACCCGGACGAGGACCGCACCGCCGACGCGGCGTAGTCCCCGGGCCCTCCCCCGGCCTGCGGCTCGGGCTACTCCCAGTCGTCCCAGGGCGGGTCGGTCTCGTCGAAGTCGAAGGGCGGTTCCTCGTCGGCATGCGGGGCGTCGGGCTCCGGCGGCGCCGCCGGGGAGGGCACGGACGCCGGCGCGGACGCGGGCTCGGGGGCGCCGCCGGTCCCGGCCAGGGTCTCGAGGATCCCTTCGGCGTACTTGGCGAGCTTCGCCTCGCCGACGCCGCTGATCGTGCCCAGCTCCGGGGCAGTGGCGGGCAGCCGGGTCGCGATCTCCCGCAGCGTCGCGTCGTGGAAGACCACGTACGCCGGCACGCCCTGCTCCTTCGCGGTCGCCGCCCGCCAGGCGCGCAGGGCCTCGAAGACCGGAACGGCCGCCGCCGGGAGGTCGACCGGGACGCGCCCGGCCTTCCCGGAGCCGGAGCCCGAGCCGGACGACTTGCGGGACGCCGCGGCCGGCGCCGCCTCCTTGCGCATCGGAACGCTGCGGCGGCCGCCCAGCACCTCGCCGCTGGCGTCCGTGAGCACCAGCGTCCCGTAGTCGCCCTCGACCGCCAGCAGCGCCGAGGCCAGCAGCTGGCGTACGACGCTGCGCCATTCCGCGGTGCTCAGGTCCGCGCCGACCCCGAAGACCGACAGGGCGTCGTGGTCGAACTGGATGACCTTGGCCGTCTTCTTGCCCTGGAGGATGTCGATGATCTGGCCGGCGCCGAACTTCTGGCGGCGTTCCTTGGCCAGCCGCCACACCGTGGACAGCAGCTTCTGCGCCGCGACCGTGCCGTCCCAGGACTCGGCCGGTGTCAGGCAGGTGTCGCAGTTGCCGCACGGCCCGGCGGCCGCCTGCCCGAAGTAGGCCAGCAGCCGCACGCGGCGGCAGTCGACCGTCTCGCACAGCGCGAGCATCGCGTCGAGGTGCGCGGCCAGCGAGCGGCGGTGCGCCTCGTCGCCCTCGGAGCCGTCGATCATCTTGCGCTGCTGCACCACGTCCTGGAGGCCGTACGCGAGCCAGGCCGTGGCCGGCTCGCCGTCGCGGCCGGCGCGGCCGGTCTCCTGGTAGTAGCCCTCGACCGACTTGGGCAGGTCCAGGTGCGCCACGAAGCGCACGTCCGGCTTGTCGATGCCCATGCCGAACGCGATCGTGGCCACCACCACGACCCCGTCCTCCCGCAGGAAGCGCGCCTGGTTCGCCGCCCGCGTGCGGGAGTCCATGCCCGCGTGGTACGCGACCGCGTCGATGCCGTTCTCCACCAGGAACGCGGCCGTCTTCTCCACGGAGGCCCGCGACAGGCAGTAGACGACCCCGGCGTCGCCTTCGTGCTCGGTGCGGATCAGTTCCAGCAGCTGCCGCGTCGGGTTGTTCTTGGGGGCGATCCGGTACTGGATGTTGGGCCGGTCGAAACTGGCCACGAAATGCCGGGCCCCGCCGCTCTCCGCCAGCCCCAGCCGGGCCGCGATCTCGGCGTGCGTGGCCTCGGTGGCCGTCGCGGTCAGCGCGATCCGCGGCACCTTGGGCCAGCGCTCGTGCAGCATGGACAGCGCGAGGTAGTCGGGCCGGAAGTCGTGGCCCCACTGGGCGACGCAGTGCGCCTCGTCGATCGCGAACAGCGACACCGTGCCCCGGTCGAGCAGCCGCTGCGTGCCCTCGGTGCGCAGCCGCTCGGGCGCCAGGTACAGCAGGTCGAGCTCGCCGGCGAGGAAGGCCTGCTCGACGGCCTGGCGCTCGTACGGGTCCTGGGTCGAGTTGAGGAAGCCGGCCCGCACCCCGAGGGCGGTCAGGGCGTCCACCTGGTCCTGCATGAGCGCGATGAGCGGCGAGATCACCACTCCCGTACCGGCTCTGACCAGCGCCGGGATCTGGTAGCAGAGCGATTTGCCGCCGCCGGTCGGCATCAGGACCAGCGCGTCGCCGCCGCCGGCCACGTGCTCGATGATCTGCTGCTGCTCGCCGCGGAAGGAGTCGTATCCGAAGACGCGGTGCAGCACCTGCAGGGCATCGGGGGTCTCGGTGGGCGCGTCGACAAGGCTCATCCCAGAAGCCTAGCGACCCCCACCGACACCCCCGACCGCTTCCGCCGCATCCCCGGCCCTGCCCCCCGGGCACCCGCTACGTCAGCGCCGCCTGGAAGACCGCGTACGCCTTCTCGTCGAAGAGGACGAAGCGGACCTCCTCCACGGGCGGCGTCGCGGTCGCGCGGGCCGTTTCCACCGCGATCCGGGCGCCGTCGTCCATCGGCCAGCCGAAGATGCCGGTGGAGATGGCCGGGAAGGCGACCGTACGGGCGCCCAGCTCGGCGGCGACCCGCAGGGACTCGCGGTAGCAGGAGGCCAGCAGCTCCGAGCGGTCCTCGTCCCGGGACCAGACCGGGCCCACCGTGTGGATCACCCACTCGGCGGGGAGCCGGCCCGCCGTCGTGGCCACGGCCCGGCCCGTCGGGAGGCCCTTGCCGTACCGGGAGGCGCGCAGCGCCCGGCAGGCGTCCAGGATCTCGGGGCCGCCGCGCCGGTGGATGGCGCCGTCCACTCCCCCGCCGCCGAGCAGGGAGGAGTTCGCCGCGTTGACGATCGCGTCCGCGTGCTCGGCGGTGATGTCGCCCTGCACGAGGGTGATGCGCACCATCAGGAGGCCTTTCGCAGGTGGCGCCAGACGGCCTTGGCCGCGTTGTGCCCGGACATGCCGTGGACACCGGGGCCGGGCGGGGTGGCCGAGGAGCAGAGGAACACGGCCGGGTGGGCCGTCGCGTACGGGAACAGGGACAGTTTGGGCCGCAGCAGCAGCTGGATCCCGGAGGCGGCGCCGCAGGCGATGTCGCCGCCGACGTAGTTGGGGTTGCGGGCGGCCAGTTCCGGCGGGCCCGCGGTGGCGCGGGCCAGCACCAGGTCGCGGAAGCCGGGGGCGAAGCGCTCGATCTGGCGCTCGACGGCGTCAGTGAGGTTGCCGCCCCAGCCCGCGGGGACGTGCCCGTACGCCCAGAACACGTGCTTGCCCTCGGGCGCCCGGCCGGGGTCGGCCAGGCTGGGCTGGGCGGTGATCAGGAAGGGGTTGCGGGGGGCGCGCCCGCTCGTGGCCAGCTGGAGGGCGGCGTCGATGTCGCGGGCGCGCGGGCCGATCTGGACCGTGCCGGCCCGCCGGGGCGCGTCGGCGGTCCAGGGCACGGGGCCGGACAGGGCGTAGTCGAGCTTGAACACGCCGGCGCCGTACCTGTAGCCGTCGTACGCGCGTCCCAGCCGGGCGATCCGGGCCAGCGCGGTCGGCGAGGTGTCGAAGACGTACGCCCGGGCCGGCGGCAGGTCGTCGAGGCGCTTGACCTCGAAACCGGTGTGGACCGTGCCTCCGAGGTCGCGCAGGTACCCGGCGAGGGCGTCCGAGATCGACTGCGAGCCGCCGCGCGGCATCGGCCAGCCGTTGGCGTGTGCGGCCAGGGCGAAGACCAGGCCGACGGCGCTCGTGGCGATCCCGCCCAGCGGGGCGATGACGTGCGCGACGAGCCCGGCGAACAGCGCCCGCGCCCGCTCGTCCTGGAAGCGGTTCAGCAGCCAGGTGGAGGGCGGCAGTCCGGCGAGACCGAAGCGGGCCAGGGTGACGGGGTCCCGGGGCAGGGCGGTCGACGGCAGGGACATGAAGTCCCGGGCGAGGGTGTCCCACTTGCCGAGGAACGGCTGCACCAGCCGGCGGTACGTGCCCGCGTCGCGCGGCCCGAGGGAGGCGGCCGTCTCGGAGACGGAGCGCGAGAGCACGGCGGCCGTGCCGTCGTCGAAGGGGTGCGCCATGGGCAGCGGGGCGTGCAGCCACTCCAGCCCGTACCGCTTCAGCGGCATGGTGGCGAACACCGGTGAGCCGATGCCGAGCGGGTGCACGGCCGAGCAGGGGTCGTGCCGGAAGCCGGGGAGGGTGAGCTCCTCGGTACGGGCCCCACCGCCCACCGCTTCCGCGGCCTCGAACACGGCCACCGAGAAGCCGCGCCGGGCCAGCTCCACGGCGGCCGTCAGCCCGTTGGGCCCCGCCCCCACCACGACCGCATCGAGAATCGACGGCACCTTGAGACTCCTTCGTCCGGCGGCGGCTGCGCTCCCAGGATATTCGGCCCGTCCACGAGGGCCCCGGCCCCGGCCCGGTCGGACCGTCCTACGCGCCGCGGAGCAGGTCGCGGATCCGTACGGCCGTGGCCTCGTCGCGGCCCACGGCGAACGGCAGCTCGTTGTCCCGGTCCACCCGGAAGGGGACTCCGGCGACGGTGCTCTGCGCTCCGCCCGCCTCGGCGACCAGCAGCAGACCGGCCGCGTGGTCCCACGCCGAGGGCCAGGTGAAGGCGAGGCCGTCCATCTCGCCGCGGGCCACCTTCAGGTACTCCAGGCCGGCGGAGCCGCAGGGCCGGGCCGCGACCCCGGGCACGTCGAGGCGGGCCAGGGTCGCCTTGTCCTGGTCGGAGGTGTACAGCGGGTGGGCCATGGCGACGCGCAGCGCGGCGCCCGGCTCCGGCGAACCGCTGTGGATCCGCTCGCCGTTGACGTACGCGCCCTGCCCGCGCACGGCGGTCGCCAGCTCGTCCAGCGCCGGGGCGAAGGTCCAGGAGGCGAGGATCTCCCCGCGGTGGGCCAGGGCCACCAGGGTGCAGAAGGCCGGGTCGCCGGCGACGAACTGCCGGGTGCCGTCGACGGGGTCGACGATCCAGACCGGCGCGTCGGCGCGCAGCGCCCCGTACACGGTCGGGTCGGCGTGCACGGCCTCCTCGCCGACCACGGCGGAGCCGGGCAGCAGGTGCGTCAGCGAGGCCGTGAGGTGCTCCTCGGCCTTGCGGTCGGCGACGGTCACCAGGTCGTGCGGGCCGCTCTTCTGGTCCACCTCGTGCTCGGCGAGCTGCCGGAATCTCGGCATGATCTCGATCGCCGCCGCCTTGCGGACCGCTTCTTCCACCGCGGACAGGTTTTGGTCCAGGAACTCTTCGATCATGCCCCCATCACACCACGCCCGGCTGACAAACCCCACCGACAATCGGCGTCCGCCGGTTGGACTCCAGGTGGACTCCGGGTGCCACGGGCGAGGGCGGCGCGGGCGCCGGACCGCCGGCGGACCGCTCCGCCGGGGCGGTGCGGGCGCGGGGCCCGGCGTCAGCGGTCGGGGCGCTCGCGGGTCATGAGGGCTGCGTACAGGAGGAAGGAGGAGGCCACGCCGACCGCCCAGCCGTAGTTCGCCAGGGGCTTCAGGACGGGGATCAGGCCCTCCTCGGGGAAGGGGCCCTGGCCGGGGGCCGAGTGCGATCCGCCGATGGCCAGCACCCCGCCGACCAGGAACGCCGCCAGCGCCCGGAAGTTCCAGCCGCCCGTGTACCAGTACGGCCCGCCCGCCCGGTACAGGTCGGGCAGCGAGAGCCGGGTGCGCCGCACCATCCAGTAGTCAGCGATGAGGATGCCGGCGACCGTGCCGAGCAGGCCGCCGACCAGGCCGAGCCAGGTGAAGATGTACAGCTCGGGGGTGGAGGTCAGCTTCCACGGCATGATCAGTACGCCGACCACGCCCGTGATCAGTGCACCCCTGCGGAAGTTGATCAGGCGGGGGGCCAGGTTGGCCAGGTCGTACGCCGGGGAGACCACGTTCGCCGCGATGTTCACCGAGATCGTCGCCACGAGCACCGTGACCAGGGCGTAGAGCAGCCCGAAGACGCTGTCGGCCTTGGCGACCAGCTCCACCGGGTCCCAGATCGGGGTCCCGTACACCGCCTCCGAGCCGGAGGTGACGAACACGGACAGCAGCGCGAAGAGGGTCATCGTGGTCGGCAGCCCCAGCGTCTGTCCGAGGATCTGGGAGCGCTGGCCGGCGCCGAAGCGGGTGAAGTCCGGGATGTTGAGCGAGAGCGTCGACCAGAAGGCGATCATCCCCATCAGCGACGGGAAGAAGACCGGCCAGAAGTCCTCGCCCCAGCCGAGCTTGGACGGCTGGTCGAGCAGCTCGCCGAAGCCGCCCGCCTTCACCCCGATCCACACCAGCAGGGCGAGCGCGCCGACGATGACGAAGGGCGCGGCCCAGTTCTCGAAGCGCCTCAGGGCCTCCATCCCCCGGTAGATGATGGCGAGTTCGAGGACCCAGAAGAGGATGAAGCACAGCCACAGCGGCCAGGGCTGCCCGGCGATCTTCCCCGCGTCCTCCCAGCCCCCGAAGATCTCGCCGAGCAGGACGTAGATGCCGGACCCGCCGATCCAGGTCTGGATCCCGAACCAGGCGCAGGCCACGGCCGCCCGGATCAGCGCGGCCAGATTGGCTCCGCGCATCCCGAACGAGGCCCGGGCCAGCACCGGGAACGGGATCCCGTACTTGGGGCCGGCGTGCCCGGTGAGCAGCATGGGCACCAGCACGATGAGGTTGGCCAGCGCGATGGTGAAGACGGCCTGTTTCCAGTCCATCCCCAGGGCCACCAGCCCGGAGGCGAGCAGCCAGGAGGGGATGTTGTGCGCCATGCCGACCCACAGGGCCGTGAAGTTGTACGTCGTCCAGCGCCTGGCCTCGACGGGTACGGGCAGCAGGTCGGGGTTGGCGAAACGGCCGTCGGAGGGGACCTCGCCGGGAGCGAGCTCGACGCGGTCCGCGGTGTCGCCGATCGTGTGGTCCGGCATGTGCGCACGCCCCTTCAGGTCGGGTGGGGGTCTGGGTCAGGTTCTGAGCGCCGGGATCGTGTGCTGCCCGTGGGCGTCGATGGTGGCCTCCCTCACGTCGCGCCGCGGCGCGCCCCGCAGGCGCGGTGGCTGTAGTCATACCCCCGGCGGGTCTCGATGTATTCGCCGGGCGATCCGCGACCGCTGCGCCTCCTCGGCCGGCGGGCCGTGCGCCCTCGAGTGTGGCCCATGCCGGTCCGCGTGCCGCGGTGTGGCACGCCGTTCCCGCCGACGACGCACCGCACGGGCGTGATCGCGGCCGGCCGGGAAGCGGCCCGCGCCGCGCGGGCGGCGGCCTCGCCGGGGCCGCCGCGCCGCGGACGCCGCGGCGTCAGGTGCGGGGTCGTACGCGCGTGCTGCGCGAACGCGGTGCCTGACGCCGCGGCTGCCCCGGCCACCGCTCAGCGCAGGGCGGCGGTCCGGTGCGTCGAGCGGACCAGCCCGGTGTACGCCTCCATCAACGCGGTCGTCGCCTTGCCCACCGTGTACGCGTGCGCGTCGATCGACCGGACGGGCTGCACCTCGTAGGCGGTGCCCGTGAGGAAGCACTCGTCGAACCCGCCGAGCTCCTCGGGCCGGACATGACGTTCGACGACGCGGATTGCGAGCTCCCGCGCCAGGTCGAGCACGGTCGCCCGGGTGATGCCGGCGAGGAAGCAGTCCGCGGTGGGAGTGTGCAGTTCTTCCCCCGCCACGAAGAAGATGTTGGCTCCCGTGGCCTCCGCGACGTGGCCGCGGTAGTCCAGGAGCAGCGCGTCGTCGAAGCCGGCGGCGTCGGCGGCGTCCCGTGCCAGGGTGCAGATGTTGTACAGGGAAGCCGCTTTGGCCCGGACGGGTGCGGTGTCCGGCGCCGGGCGCCGCCAGCGCGAGGTCCCCAGCCGGATGCCGCTGCTCTTGGCGTCGGCCGGGAAGAGGTGCGGCCACTCCCACGTGGCGATCGCGACGTGGACGGAGGCGCCCGCACCGGCCACGCCGAGCTGCTCGCTGCCGCGCCATGCCACCGGGCGGACGTAGCCGTCGCCGATGCCCTGCCGGGCGACGAGTTCGAGCGTCGCCTCGTCCAGCTCGGCGACGGAGAAGGGGATGTGGAAGCCCAGTTCGCGCGCCGAGTCGTGCAGCCGCTGCGAGTGCTCGGTCAGTTTGAAGACGTGGCCGTCGTAGACGCGTTCTCCTTCGAAGACCCCGCCGCCGTAGTGGAGGCCATGGGTGAGCACGTGCAGGCGGGCGTCCCGCCAGGGAACGAACCGGCCGTCCAGCCAGATGTGCCCGTCACGGTCGTCGAGAGCCGGAGCGGTCACCGGGCGTCCTCCACCGGTGCGTACGTGATGCGGACGCTCTGCTCGATGGTGCGGTGGAACGCCTCGGCGTCCTCGGTGGAGGGGTGGTGGGACAGGACGAACGCCGGATAGCCGGTGAACTCGGGATAGGGCCGTACGACGTCACCCGGATGCAGCATCTGGACGACGTGGTCCACCCGGGGGTCCTCGGCCAGTTCGTCCAGGCCCTGGATCGCGGTGATCCGTCCGGAGCCGCCGCAGGGCACGATGTAGTTGGCGGCCGCACCGATCGCCCGGGCCGGCTGCGCCGACGGGCCGGGCAGGGGGGCGGGGCCGAGCCCGGCGGCCACGCGCAGGGCGTCGGCGGCCAGATCGGCTCCGGTGACGTGTCCGGCGATGTAGTGGGAGACGCCGGAGCCGCCGATGCGCGCGCCGAGTTCCAGCAGGTAGGGCCGCTCACCGCCGCGCAGCCGCAGTTCGGTGTGGGTCGGGCCGTCGGTCACCCCGAGGGCGGCGTGGGCGGCGACGACCTCGCGCACCACGGCCTCCTGGACGTGGGGCGGGAGCGCGGCGGGGGCCCGGTAGACGCCCTCTTCGAAGTGCGGGCCGACGGGCTCGCCCTTGTAGCCGATGGACAGCACCTGGACCTCGCCGCGGTGTGCGAGGGACTCCACGGCGAATTCCGGGCCGTCGAGGTACTCCTCGACGACGAGACCCGCAACGTGGTTCAGGGTGTTCTGGCAGACCTGCCAGACCTCGTCGACCACGGCGGCGAGCTGCTGCGGGCCGTCGGCCTTGGTCACGCCGAGGCTGGAGAAGCCGTTGGCCGGCTTGACCACCACCGGGAACGTGAGGCGGGTGGCCTCGCTCCAGGCGCCCGGGTCGTCCACGGCGACGAAGCCGGGTACGTTCAGGCCCGCTTCGGCCAGCCGGCGCCGCATGACCCGCTTGTCCTGTACGGCCCGGGCCGTCTCCCGGCCCAGACCCGGAAGGCCGAGTGCCCCGGCCACGTCGGCGACGAAGGGCACCGCGGGGTCGTAGAGCGTGGTGATGCCGTCGAACGGGGCGCTCTCGTGGCGCTGCTTCAGGATGCTCAGGGCCTTGGCCGGATCCCCCTCCACGTCCAGGGGGAGCAGCTCCACCACGGCGGGTGGCAGACGGTCCGGGGACACGGACTCGTCGGGGCGCGGGACCAGGACGATGTCGATGCCGGCCCGTTGCGCGCCCTCGAAGATCCAGGGCAGCGACGTGCGCTGGTAGACCAGGACGACGGTGGGGCGTGCGGGGTGCGGCTCGGGGTGTGGCTCTGTCACGGTGTGCTTCTTTCGGTCTGGGTCGGGTTCAGGGGCCGGTCTTCCTCCGTGGCCGGCGCCCGGACCGGGGCGACGGTCATCCACACGCCCGCCGAGCAGAGTGCGAGGAAGAGGAGCGAGGCGGGCCCGGGAGCGTCCGCCTCACCCCATGCCCACTCCCCCAGGCGCACCAGGAAAGGCACGACCAGTGCGACGGAGGAGGTGAACAGGGGGCCCTTGCGCAGGATCAGTTCATGGGAGATGACGAAGACGGGCGCCGTCAGTACCGCGCCGAGCACGGCGACTCCGGCCCACTGGGTGACGCTGATGTCGCCCGGCGACACGCAGACGGCCGCGGCCAGCCCGAGCATGACCGTGCCCGCGCCGGTGACCGCCGGAAGGGCGGCGAGCGGCGGGACGTCGGACATGTGCTTGCGGTAGACGTAGCCGTACAGGGCGTACGCGAACGTGCCCGCGAGGGCGAAGAGGACCCCGGCGACGAGTACTCCGGTTCCGGCGTCGCCGCGCGCCGGGCCGTCCTCCAGCGCGTAGCCGAGGGCCGCCGCGACGGCGAGCAGGGTTCCCAGGACCCGGCGGGTGCCCGCCTGTTCCCGGAAGGCGACGATGCCGATCACGAAGGTGATGCAGGGGAGGAGGGAGACCACGAGGCCCACCCGGGAGGCGCCCATCCGGTCGATGCCCAGCAGGGTGCCCGTGTAGTAGGCGAAGAAGCCCAGGAACGCGAGCAGCACGACGGCCCCGCGGCGGCCGCCGGTGACCTTGATCGCCGTCCACGTCCGGGGCCGCAGCGCGGAGATCGCGCTGAGGACGACGAAGCTGGCCGCGGTGCGGCCGGCCGCCACCGCGAGCGGCGGGGTGCCGCTGACCAGCTTGCCGGAGACCACCCATCCCGTCGCCAGCAGCAGCACCATCAGGCAGGACAGGGCCGGGGTGCCGAGGCCGCCCCTCGCGCGACGCTCACCGCTCATGGCGCGGGCTCACCACTCCGCGTCCGCGAACCGCAGCGGCGCCAGCCCCGCGAGCGTCCGCTTGGCCCGCAGCAGGACGCTCTGGTCCTCGGTGAAGCGGAACCGCTGCTTCGCCTCACCGGCGGGCAGGTACGCGCGGACGAGTTCCCTGGCCGCGGCCCGGTACTCGTCGTCGGTGCGTACGCGGTCCTCGAGGCGCTCGACGGTGGCGACGTACTCGCGCAGGGCGTGGAGGGTCTTGTCCCAGTCCAGGTGGAGCAGGCCGCCGGCTTCGGGCGACCCGGTCAGCGCGTCGTGGGCGCGCAGCCAGGAGTAGAGGAAGACGCCGGTGCCCGAATCGAAGTTGCGCGTGGCGTCGTCGGCCTGCGGGTACCGGAAGACCCGCTCCAGCAGGATCATGGCGATCTGTTCCTGCGCGAAGGGGACCCCGCCGTCCGCGCAGGCGAGGACGGTCTTGGCGTCGACCTTGGTCTCCTCCAGGAGCCCGACGAACCAGTTCATCTTCAGCATGATGTGCTGATCGAACGGCCAGCGGCCCTGGTAGTGCATGGAGTCGTGCAGGTATCCCCAGATCGCACGGGCCTCGAAGCAGACTTCCGGGGGCAGGCCGGACGAGGCCCGCGGTACGGACTCGGCGGTGAGGACCGCCTCGGCTCCCGGCAGGGCGTAGGTCTCGTGGATCTTCCGCATCTTGTTGTAGAAGAACATCGCGTACGGCTGGTCCTCGACCTTGTCGGGCGCGGCCACGTTCTCGGGGAAGAACACGATGCAGTTGCCGTGGGCGAACCCGTGGCTGCCCGCGATGAGCACCAGGGACTGGCAGTTGTTCTTGGGATGCGGGAAGGACGTGGCCAGCCGCGGCAGCGCGTCGGGCTCCTTGCGCAGGGCGAAGAAGCAGTCCAGGCGCTTGCCGACGGGCGGCACGCTGTTGGTGGTCTGCGCGGGAGCCAGGAAGAACACGTGCTCACCGTCCGCAGGGGGCTCGAGCGCGTCCCGGGAGCGGGCGAAGTCGGGCGCCGTGTCCAGGCCGGCGGCGATCCAGCCGTCCACGTCCGCCGCCAGGGCATCGGCCTGGCGGTCCCGGCCGTTGCGGCGGTACCAGGCGGTGGCTTCGTCCCGGATCTCGGCGAGAAGTGCGCGATCGGCTGTCTGAGGTGCCGTCACCGTACCGTCGTCGGCCTGGCGCAGGCGGAACCGGTTGACCTTGGGGACGAGGGATCCGGTGAGGTCCTTCGCCTCGGCGCGCGAGGCGGCACTGATCGGGGCACTGATCGGGGCTCTGGTCCTGGCACTGGTCCGGGCACTGGTCTGGGCTCCGGTCGTCACAGCACCGCTCCCGCGGCGTCGGGCCCGTCGGCCGCTGCGAGCACCTGGTGGATGGTGAAGACCATGGGCACCGGGCCGAAGTCCCGCAGAACGCGCAGCCCGTGCCGCTCGGCGGCGACGATCGTGGTGATGCATCCCTCGCTCAAGCCGGCGGCGCAGTCGATGGCGGCCTGGGAATTGCTGAGCACCAGCCGGGGTTCGGCCTGCGGCGGGACCAGTCCCACCGGGGCGGGGTGCGTGGAGACGGTCAGCGGAGCGTCCACCCCCGTGCCGGCCAGGACCATGTTGTGCGTCGGCATGATGAAGCTGTCGACCATGTGCAGGCGGTGCAGGTTCCCGAAGGTCAGGGTGTGCAACGCCGGATAGACGGCGCAGGCCGCGAGTGCGTGCTCGCCGTCGTCGGGCACCGCTTCGAGGGCTTCCTCGAGCGACGCGTGGAGTTCGACCTCCCCCGGTGCCCCCCGGCGGCGCAGCCATTCATGGGCGGCGGCTTCGAGGTTCGTCCCGTGCGGGCCGAGTGTGTGGACGTAGCGGATGCCGTCCGTGCCTAAGCCCGTGCGGTGGCGGGGCTCGGTGGCTGTACTCACGTTTCCTCCCGGAGGCGTCCCGGGGATCGCCCGGGACTGGATCACTCGTCCCCGTGATCAAACATCCGGGTGCCGTCGCGCACAAAGCAATTGTTGTGCGCCTCACACCTCACGGCGGCGCCCCCTGCACCGTCACCTGGGGCACAGGTGACGGTGCAGGGGGCGTTCGGAGTGGGTCCGGGGGACGCGGGCCGGGCCCTCAGCCGTTGACCGCCGGGATGACGTGCTGCCCGTACGCGTCGATGGTGTCCTCCTTCGCGTCGTGCATGTCGTACAGGGCGAACTGGTCGACGCCCAGGTCGCGCAGGGTCCGCAGCTTCTCGATGTGGGCCTCGGGCGGGCCGAGCAGGCAGAAGCGGTCCACGATCTCGTCCGGCACGAAGTCGGCGGACGGGTTCCCGGCGCGGCCGTGGTGGCTGTAGTCGTAGCCCTGGCGGGCCTTGATGTACTCGGTGAGGGCGTCCGGCACCATGCCGGAGTGCTCGCCGTAGCGGCCGACGAGGTCCGCGACGTGGTTGCCGACCATCCCGCCGAACCAGCGGCACTGGTCGCGGGCGTGGGCCAGGTCCTCGCCCACGTACGCCGGCGCCGCCACGCAGATCGTGACCGCTCCCGGGTCGCGGCCGGCCCGTTCGGCGGCCTCCCTGACCGAGCCGACCATCCACTCGGTGAGGTAGGGGTCGGCGAGCTGGAGGATGAACCCGTCCGCCTTCTCGCCTGCCAGGGCCAGCGCCTTCGGCCCGTACGCGGCCATCCACACGGGGAGCTTCCCGTCCCGGATCCACGGCAGCCGCAGGAGGTTCCCGTCGACCTCGGCCTCCCGGCCCTCCGCGAGGTCGCGGATGACGTCGATGGCCTCCCCGAGCCGGGCCAGGGTGTTCGGTTTGCGCCCGGCGACCCGCATCGCGGAGTCGCCGCGGCCGATCCCGCACACCGTGCGGTTGCCGTACATGTCGTTGAGGGTGGCGAAGGTGGAGGCGGTGACCTCCCAGGTGCGGGTGCCGGGGTTGGTGACCATCGGGCCGATGTGCAGCTTCTGCGTGTTCGCGAGGATCTGGCTGTAGATGACGAACGGTTCCTGCCACAGCACGGCGGAGTCGAAGGTCCAGCCGTAGCGGAAGCCGTTGCGCTCGGCGCGCTTCATCAGGCTGATCACCTGTGAGGCGGGCGGGTCGGTCTGGAGGACGAGGCCGAAGTCCATCACTGTTCCTTAGAGGTACTGGCAGGTGGAGCGGGGGATGTACACCCCGTGGCCGGCCCGGCCGGTGTACTCGCGCCGGTCGATGACGAGTTCGCCGCGCGAGAGCACCGTGTCGACGCGTCCGGTGATCCGCTTGCCCTCGTACGCCGAGTAGTCCACGTTCATGTGGTGCGTCTCGGCGGAGATGACCTGCTCGGCGTGCGGATCGTAGAGGACGATGTCGGCGTCGGAGCCGGGCGCGATGGTGCCCTTCTGCGGGTAGAGGCCGAACATCCGGGCCGGGCTCGCGCAGGCGATGTCGATCCAGCGGCGGCGGCTGATGTGCCCGTCCAGGACGGCCTGGTGGAGGAGGTCCATCCGGTTCTCCACGCCCGGCAGCCCGTTCGGGATCTTCGAGAAGTCGCCGCGGCCGAGCTCCTTCTGGCCGCGGAAGCAGAACGGGCAGTGGTCGGTGGAGACCACCTGGAGGTCGTCGGTCCGCAGGCCCCGCCACAGCGCGGCCTGGTGCTCGCGCGGCCGCAGCGGGGTGGAGCAGACGTACTTGGCGCCCTGGAAATCGGGCTCGGCGAGGTTGTCGGTGGACAGGAACAGGTACTGCGGGCAGGTCTCCCCGAACACCGGCAGGCCCTTGTCGCGGGCGGCGGCGAGCTCGGCGACGGCCTCCTGCGCCGAGACGTGGACCACGTACAGCGGGGAGCCGGCCACCCGCGCGAGCTGGATCGCCCGGTGCGTGGCCTCGGCCTCGAGGAGGACCTTGCGGACCTCGCCGTGGTGGCGGGGATCGGTCTCCCCGCGGGCCAGGGCCTGTTCGACGAGGACGTCGATCGCGATGCCGTTCTCGGCGTGCATCATGATCAGCCCGCCGTTGCCGGAGGCACGCTGCATGGCCCGCAGGATCTGCCCGTCGTCGCTGTAGAAGACGCCCGGGTAGGCCATGAACAGCTTGAAGGAGGTGACTCCCTCCCCGATCAGGTGGTCCATCTCCTTCAGGGTCCCCTCGTTGACGTCCGAGAGGATCATGTGGAAGGCGTAGTCGATGGAGCACTTGCCGTCGGCCTTGTCGTACCAGGTGTCGAGCCCCTGGCGCAGGGCCTGGCCCATGCTCTGCACGGCGAAGTCGACGATGGTGGTGGTGCCGCCCCAGGCGGCGGCCCGGGTGCCGGTCTCGAAGGTGTCCGAGGCGGCGGTCCCGCCGAAGGGCAGCTCCATGTGAGTGTGGGCGTCGACCCCGCCGGGGATGACGTACTTCCCGCTCGCGTCGATCGTGCGGTCGGCGGTCCAGACCTCGGCGGCCGCCGAGCCGTGGGCCGCGAGGGCGGCGACGCGGCCGTCCTCGACCAGGACGTCGGCATGGAGTTCGTCGGCGGCCGTGACGACGAGGCCGCCGCGGATGAGGGTGCGGATGGACATGTGCGGCGCCTCCCGGTTACACGATGCTGCGCAGGGCCCGTTCGAGGATGTCGGCGCCCTCTTCCGCCTCGGCGACGGTGAGGGAGAGCGGCGGCGCGATGCGCAGCACGCTGGTGTCGTGCCCGCCGCCCTTGCCGATCAGCAGACCGCCTTCGCGGGCGGCCTCCAGGACGGCGGCGGCCGCGTCCGGATCGGCCTCGCCGGTGCCGGGTTTCGTCAGCTCGAGTCCCGCCATCAGGCCCCGGCCGCGGACCTCCCGTACGGCGGGCACGGTGGCGGCGATGGCGCGCAGCCGCTCCAGGAGCAGGCCGCCGACGCGGCGGGCGTTGCCCTGGAGGTCGTGCTCCAGCAGGTACGCGAGGTTGGCGACGCCGGCCGCCATGGTGACCGGGGATCCGCCGAAGGTGGAGATGGAGTTGGTGTCGATGCAGTTCATCACCTCGGCGCGGGCCACGACCCCGCCGATGGACATGCCGTTGCCGATGCCCTTGGCGAAGGTGAGGATGTCCGGCGGCCCGTTCTGGGCGTGGGCCTGCCAGCCCCAGAAGTGCTCTCCCGTACGGCCCCAGCCGGTCTGCACCTCGTCGCTGATCCAGAGGATGCCGTGCCGGTCGAGGACCCGGCGGAAGGCCCCGTACAGCCCGTCGGGCGGGGCGGTGAACCCGCCGACGCCCTGGACGGGTTCCGCGATGAGGGCGGCGACGCCACCGCGGGCCTGGCCGAGCACGTCCTCGAGGTCGGCGACGGCGGCGGCGGTGAACTCGGCGTCGTTCAGGTGCGCGAAGGGGCCGCGGGAGCGCACGGCCCCGTGGACGTAGTACGTCTGGAGCGGCGAGAGGCTGGTCGGGGACCAGCCGCGGTTGCCGGTGATGCCGACGGCGGAGAAGGAGCGGCCGTGGTAGCTGTTGCGCATCGCCAGGATCTGGTTGGAGCGGCGGTACGCGGTCGCCAGCAGCAGGGCGGTGTCGTTGGCCTCGGTGCCGGAGGTGGTGAAGAAGACCCTCGCCTCGGGGATGCCGGACAGGGCGGCGACCCGTTCGGCCAGCTCGATCATCGGGCGGTCGAGGTACAGGGTGGAGGAGTGGATGAGCCGGCCGGCCTGCTCGGAGACGGCCTTGGTGACCTCGGGCAGGGCGTGGGCGGTCATCGTGGTGAGGATGCCGCCGAAGAAGTCGAGGTAGCGGTTGCCGTCGGCGTCCCAGACGTGGCGGCCCTCACCGTGCGTGAGCTCGATGGGGCGGCGGTAGTAGAGCGCGAGCCAGTCGGGCATGACGGCCTGGTGGCGGCTGTGCAGGGGGATCGGGTCGGTCACGGCTGTACGAGCCCTCCGTAGGCGTCGGGGCGGCGGTCGCGGTAGAAGGCCCACTGGTCGCGGACCTCCTTGATCAGGTCGAAGTCGAGGTCCCGGACGAGGAGTTCCTCGTCCTTGCCGCTGGCGACCTCACCGACGAACTGGCCGCGGGGGTCGACGAAGTAGCTGGTGCCGTAGAAGTCGTTGTCGCCGTACTCCTCCTGGCCGACGCGGTTGATCGCGGCGACGAAGTACTCGTTGGCGACGGCCGCGGCGGGCTGTTCCAGCTTCCAGAGGTAGGAGGACAGGCCGCGGTGGGTGGCGGAGGGGTTGTAGACCAGCTGGGCCCCGGCCAGGCCCAGGGCGCGCCAGCCCTCGGGGAAGTGGCGGTCGTAGCAGATGTAGACGCCGACGCGGCCGACGGCGGTGTCGAAGACGGGCCAGCCGAGGTTGCCCGGGCGGAAGTAGTACTTCTCCCAGAAGCCTTTGACCTGGGGGATGTGGTGTTTGCGGTACTTGCCGAGGTAGCTGCCGTCGGCGTCGATGACGGCGGCGGTGTTGTAGTAGAAGCCCTCGGACTCGAGCTCGAAGACCGGCACGACGACGACCATGCCGGTCTCGCGGGCGAGCGCCTGCATGCGCTGGACGGTGGGGCCGTCGGGGACGGGCTCGGCCCAGCGGTAGTGCTCGGGATCCTGGACCTGGCAGAAGTACGGGGCGTTGAACACCTCCTGGAAGCCGATGATCTGCGCACCCTGGGCGGCGGCCCGGCGGGCGTGCTCCTCGTGCTTGGCGATCATCGACTCGGTGTCTCCGGTCCAGGTGGCCTGGACGAGTGCGGCGCGGACGACTTGGGCCATGAGCTGCTCCTCGCGACGGGAACGCCGAGTTCTACGCACGTAGACGATATGCGTAGGGAGTAGAACGTAGGCCTCGTCACACCGTGGGGCAAGACCGCCGTGCACGGTTGGGTGAGTCGATCAAGTTATGACAACGGGCGGTCGAATCCGCTCAATGGACGGGCGGTTTCGCAACCCGCAGGGCGTGTACGAGGTCACGGTGATGCGTGCCGGACAGGGCCTCGGCGGCCCGGAGCAGCCGGGGGGTGAACCACTGCGGATCGCGGCGCGCGAGCCGGACCGCCTCCTCCGCGGTGCGGACCTTGACGAAGGCGCCGAGCAGGGCGTCGGCCTCGCGGGTCCGGCCGGCGGCGGCCAGGGCCAGGGCGGCGTCGGCGATCTCGGCGGCGGGGCGGGCCGCGCCCTGGCGCAGCAGGGCCTCGCAGTCGGCGTGCCGGCCGGCTTCGCCGAGGACGGCGGCGGCCGCGGCGAGCCGCTCGGGCGGCAGCGAGGCCGCCTCCCACAGCAGCGTGGCCCAGTCCGCACCGAGCCCGGCACGGACCAGCTCGGCGGCGAACCCGGGCAGCCACTCGGCGGGCCCGGCGGCGGCCTCGCAGAGCACCGCATGCGCCTCCCCGCTCCGCCCCTGGGCCCGCAGGGCCGCCAACTGCCCCACCACTCCCGTGATCCCCTCGCCGGAGCGCCGGCCCGGCTCGTCCGCAGCGGAGTGCTCCTGTGGCCCCGGCGGGGCGAAGTGGCCCCGGGCGGCGGACTGCGCCTGCGCACCGGGCGGGGCTAAACGGGGGCCGCCCGCGTACTGCGGCTGCGATTGCGGCTGCGCGGGGCGGTCTGCGGCCCCGGCCCGTACGTCCGGCCCGGTGGCCGAGGAGGGGCTCCCGTCGGCGGCGGGTGCAGCCGGCCGCGGCGGCGCGAAGCGGGCCCGGCCGATCGTCCGGCCGGGAGCTGCGGGCTCGGCGCCGGGGCGGCCGAAGCGGGCGCCGCGGGGCGGAGCGCCGGCCGCGTCCGGGAGCCCGGGCGGCGGGGTGAAGGAGGCGGCGGCCTCCGGGGCCGCGGCGCCTGCGTAGCGGGCCCCGCCGGCCCGCCGCGCTCCGCGCAGCCACCGCCCCTCGGCCTGCCCGACGGGCGGCTCCGCCCGGTCCTCCCCCGACTCCCGCTGCCGCGGCACCCCGGGCAACGGCCCGCCGTCCCCGACCCCGGCCCACGCCCCGGGCGCCTGCGCCGTTTCCGTGGCTTCGGCATCGGCCTCGACCTCGCCCTCGGCGGGCCAGGAGCCGCCGGGCCGACCCGCACCGGCCGCAGCGCCCTCGGCGGGCCAGGGGGATTCGGACCGGCTCGGTTCGGGCGGGGTGGTGCCGGGCCAGGAGGCGGCGGGCTGCCCGGCCGGCTCCGGGGCGGGCGCCGACAGGGCCGTCAGGCGGGAGGTCAGGTCCTGCTGGCGGGCTGCGGCCCTGGCCGCGTCGTCGCGGGTCCAGGCGAGTTCCCGGGTCAGTGCTTCCGCTTCGGTGCGGTCCGCGGTCGCGGCCAGGCGGGCCGTCAGGGCGCGCGTCGCCGCCTCCGAGACGGCTCGCTGGTCGGCGGCCGCCGCCAGCAGGGTCCGCAGTTCCTCCGCGCCGCCCGGCAGCCGGTCCCACACCGTGACGGCCGCGGCCCGCAGCCGGGCCGCGTACTGGCTCTCCCGCTGCGCGGATTCGGCGCCCCTGGCCCCCGCGAGGTCGCCGAGCAGCGACTCCAGCACGTCCCACGGCGGCATCGCGGCCCCGTCCAGGCAGGCCCGCAGACCCTCCGGATCCCGGCGCAGGAACTCCCCGTACCAACCTGCCCCCGGATCGAGTCTCTGCGTCAACCCGCGCAAGTAGCCCGAGAGTTGACCGATCACCAGCGAAGTCGCGGTCTCCATGCCCGCATTGGATCCCACCGGTGTTACGGGCGGGCTACGGGAATCTCAAAGCTTGACGGCGATCGCGGTGTGCGGACGCTTCCCGAGCCGGAACACCGCCGCCGGCACGTCGACCCCCCAGAACTGCCAGGTGTACTTCCGCAGCATCAGCTTGCGCACCCGCTTCAGGCCGGCCTCGTCCAGCAGCCGCGCCTCGCCCTCGAGCACGGGCGCCCCTTCCGCGACCCGCCCCCGCACGTCGCAGGCGCTGACCGTGACCCGCCCGTTGTTGCGGATCCGCTTCACCTTCCAGGAATCGCTGCGCGTCCAGACGTACAGCTCACCGCCGTCCGCCACCGCCCACACGGGCGTCGCGACGGGCGTGCCGTCCTTGCGGAACGTGGTGAGGCTGACGTATTTGCTCCGGTCCAGCTCATCGAGAGTCATCCGCGGAGCCTAGGGGGTGTCGTCAAAGTCCCGTCTGGTCGGCGGGGTCTGGCACGCGCGCTCGCCGCGTTGTCGTCGGTCGACGACGCGAGCGTCGCCTCCCTCCTCCGCCTTGCGATCACACGCACCAGACCCCGCCGACCCCGCCCTCACGGGCGGACGACGCTACTTTGACGAC